>NZ_CP016808.1:4959500-5648000 GCF_002741035.1 Paenibacillus sp. BIHB 4019
TTTAATATTGTGCTGGCTCTGCTGCTGGCGCTGCTTTTATCCAAAAGCTTCAAGGGGATTGGGCTGTACCGAACAGCGATATTTGTACCCGTCATGACTTCTCTTATCGTATGGTCGATTGTCTGGAAATATATGTTCGCAACGGATTCGGGGCTTATCAATCAGGTTTTGCTGCTGCTCGATATTAGAGGGCCGGCGTGGTTGTACGACGAGAAGCTGGCCATGCCATCGGTTATTGTAACTAGCGTTTTGAAAAATGTAGGCTTGAACATGGTGCTTTTTATTGCTGCCATGCAGCAGGTTCCACGCTCCTTGTATGAAGCCGCAATGCTAGATGGTGCGGGCAAGGGCAAAAGCTTTTTTAATGTAACGCTGCCAATGATAACGCCTACTATATTTCTGACCGTCGTTATGACCATTATCGGTTCTCTGAAGGTATTTGGCCAAATTTATGTCATGACGCAAGGCGGGCCTAGCAGCAGTACGAAGGTGCTGGTGTATTATATTTGGGAAAAAGCATTCAAATTGTTTCAGATGGGATATGCATCAGCACTGGCGTTCGTGCTGTTCTTCGTGGTGCTTGTGTTAACTCTGCTACAATGGCAGCTCAGAAAAAGGTGGGTGTTCAATGAAAGCGACACCTAATGCAGGCTTTAGCAGGCCGCTTGCGCTGCTGGGCGTTTATAGCATTTTAAGCTTCATTTCGCTTATTATGCTCGTGCCATTTTTATGGATGCTGTCTACCTCCTTCAAGGAGCCGCAGGACATCTTCACCTATCCGCCGAAGCTGATCCCGCCTGCGTTCCGGCTGCAAAACTATGTCGATGTCTTCCAGCTCATCCCGTTCCACCGCTTTTATTTCAACAGTGTATATATTGCGTTTGTAGTTGTGCTAGGCACCGTTTTTTTTGCCTCATTGGCCGGCTATGCGTTTGCAAAAATACCGTTCAAGGGCCGAAATATCGTGTTTTTGATTTTGCTCAGCGCGATGATGATTCCTCATGAGGTAACGGCGATTCCGATGTTTCTGTTCATGCGTGAGCTTAATTGGATTGATACGCATGTGCCGCTTATCCTGCTGCCGATCTTTGGGGCAGGTGGAGTGTTCGGAATTTTTGTGATGCGGCAGTTTTTCATTACGGTGCCGACGGAGCTGGAAGAGGCAGCGATGATAGACGGCTGTAGCCGATTTCGGATTTATGCACAAATTATGCTGCCAATTGCCAAGCCTGGACTGGCGACGTTGACGATTTTCACATTCGTAACGGTATGGAATGAGTTTTTTGACCCGCTTATTTTCATTAATTCGCGTCATTTGATGACCCTTCCGCTAGGCCTGTCGCTATTTACGGATGAGGTCGGCACATCCTGGCATTATTTAATGAGTGCGACCGTAATGGCAACGGTACCGCTGTTAATCGTATTTTTTCTGGCCCAGCGGCGTTTTATTGAAGGGGTGGCCATGACGGGCTTGAAGGAATAAATGCAGCTTCGAAAGGGAGGATGAAATGAAGAACAAAATAGAGGCAGATGTTGTCGTTGTTGGCGGGGGGCCGGCAGGAATAGCCGCGTCCATTGCTGCAGGCCGGCAAGGTGTGAGAACCGTGCTGATTGAACGATATGGCTTTGTTGGCGGCATGTCTACGGCAGCAATGGTCTATCCATGGATGACATTCCATACGAGCAGCGGCGAGCAGGTCATTAAAGGCATCGCACAGGAAATTGTAGATCGGCTGCAGGCTCGCGGAGGCTCGCCTGGCCATCTCAGGGATACGGTCGGTTTCGTTCATACGCTGACGCCTTATCATCCGGAAATTTATCAGGTCATTGCGGCAGATATGCTGCGCGAGGCTGGCGTCAAATTGCTGCTTCATAGTATGGTGGACGAGGTTGGGGTGAGGGAAGGCGTTATTGAGGCCGTACATGTAACCCATAAGTCTGGCAGAACGGAAGTGTGTGCCAAAGTATTTGTGGATACAAGCGGTGATGCGGACGTGGCTTACCTATCCGGGGCAGAAACGCTTCATGGGCGTACCCTGGATCAACAGGCACAACCGATGACGATGAAGTTCAGGATGCGCGGTGTTAGTTTGGATAAAGTAAAGCAATATATGATGGCCCACCCGGAGGATTTTTATCAAAAAACCCCTTTTTCAGAGCTGCCGGGTCTGCCGCTGACTGGTGTGAGCGGATTCTATTCGCAATGGAAGAAGGCCAATTTGCCCATTAACCGTGATCAGATTCTGTTTTTTACGGGGCCAGCCGAGGATGAGGTGCTGATTAACTGTACACGGGTGCAGGGGCTGGATGCGACTAGTGTTGAGGATTTGACATTTGCTGAACAGGAGGGGCGACGGCAGGTGTTGATGATGGCGGAGTTTCTGCAGCGCGATGTACCCGGTTTTGAGCGGGCTTCCATCTCAGCGGTTGCTCCGCAAATCGGCATAAGGGAATCGCGGCGAATTGTTGGCCATTATTCACTCACGAAGGAAGATGTGATAGAGGGGAGAAAGCACAGCGATGTTATAGCACGCAGTGGCTACCCCATTGATATCCACGATCCAACCGGAAAAGGGGTAACCGCTGCTTTTATTTCCGGTGATGGCGCTTATGACATTCCGCTTCGCTGTCTGCTCTCCCATAATGTGCCCAATTTGCTCGCGGCGGGAAGGTGCATCTCGACTTCACACGAGGCGCTCGCAACAACTCGCCTGACCCCGAGCTGTATGGCAACCGGACAGGCAGCTGGAACAGCGGCAGCTTTAGCGGTATTGACTGGGGTTGAGCCAGCTCATGTACCTATTGCCAAATTGCAGGATGAGCTGCGGAAAGCACATGCGGCAATATAAGCGGCTCCTAGCCAACTGCCTATGTGTGATGACTGATTGACACTCACCTTGAGGTAAGTAGCTGTACTTAAAGTGCGTACTTACCTAATCGCAGTTTGCGCTTTATACTCAAGAGGCCAATCACATTTTAGGAGGATCATTCATTGAAAACACTCGTTATTGTCACGCATCCCAGCATAGAAGCATCGGTCATCAATAAGCGATGGATAGAAGAGCTTGCTAAATATCCGGAAAAATATACGATACATGAATTGCATAAGGCTTACCCTGATGGAAACATCGACGTGGCGAAAGAACAACAGTTGGTTGAAGCACATGGCAATCTGGTGTTTCAGTTCCCTATTTATTGGTTTAATTGTCCGCCTCTGCTTAAAAAATGGTTGGATGAAGTTTTAGCCTATGGATGGGCCTTCGGTTCTAAAGGTGGGGACAATTTAAAAAATCGCAAAGTGGCATTAGCGGTATCCGCTGGAGCAACAGAAGAGAATTATCGGGAAGAGGGGAAATATCGCTACACACTTGCACAAGTATTGGCTCCTTTTGAAATTTCCTTCCTGTATTGCAGTGCTGATTATCGCTCCTATTTTGCTTTTTATGGTATAGAAGCGGAGCCGGGTGAAAATGAACCTGGTGCAGCCGTGGAAACGTCTGCAAGCAAACTAGAAACAAACGCATTGGCTTATGTGAATTTTATTGACAGCCTGTAACCCTGCCGCTGCTCCGCTTACGGTGTCGATGCTGCGCTTCAGCTCATTGTGCCGCATTATCTTATTTTCAGACAGCCGATATAGAATAATCAGCTTTATTATTGCCACCTATTTAGGATTATGTTTATCCGAAATGGGTGTTTTTTTTATATAGGATAGGATATGATTTTTTTCATTCTTTCTCTATATTCCACCCTCAAAACGGTAATTTTGCCGCCAGAGGACGGCGCCAGCCATTTACGCGTGGTTCCACGCCAGCTATTAGCCTCTGCTTATGCAGCTAATACGCTGGCGGCAGCTTAAAAACTCTTTGAAAATGAGAATGATTCTTACTATAATGAAAGAGTTGGCAGTGGTAAGAAGCTGTGGTATATAGATGCGGTAAATAGACATGGAAGGTGAACATAATGAAGTTGCAGGAACAATTGCCCTTATGGAATCATGCGGCTATACGGGTGCTTGATGTTCGTCGGTCTATGCTGCGATTGGATGACCGTGTGCAAGGCTTCCGTTTGCCGGCGAGCGCCTTCTTGGTAGCTGTTGCTGGAGAGGCAAGAGTCCTCATTGACGGTACCGAGCATATCGTCGATCGCTGTTATGTGTGCCACGCTGGGAAAGGCGCAACGATCGACATTAACCAGGTCGCTGAGCCATTCGATTATTATATGATTTTTTATAAAGCCGTTCTCGCTGTGCCCAGCCGCAAAGAGCTGCTCAATGTGTATAGGGACAATAATCCTTTCCAAATGCAATATGGCTTTGCTCCTAACTATCCCCTCGGTGTCCTTGCGAAAATAGAGCAAATGCACACCTATTGGCTGCTGGATGCCCAATTGGAGAAATTCCATGTGCGAGCTATTTTTCACCAATTGGTGTACGACCTCCTGCTGCAGCTCCATGCGCATGAGGGAGCGCCGATGGCCCAGCCAAACTACGTTAGCCAGACGATTCGGTTTATGGAGGAGCGTTATGCGGAGCCCATCAGCCTTCAGGATATAGCAAGTACCCTTCATTGCAGCGAAAGGCAGCTGCAGCGCTTATTTAAGGCGAAGCTGAGTATTGGGCCGCTTGAATATTTAATCCGAATCCGTATGGACCATGCGCAAGCGATGTTATTGAATACGAATTTACCGCTAAAGGCGATCGCCGAATCGGTAGGTTACGGAGACAGTTATTATTTTAGCCGGGCTTTTAAGAAGTTTTGCGGTGTTTCCCCGCTTTATTTTAGGCAAAACCGTCGCATAAGTTCATCCTATGTGTCGGGATATTCCATTGGCTCCCGTCCTAATCTCTCCTATAATAATGAGCGTGATAATCATTATCAACATATTAGCGGGGGAGTTTTAGGAATGAATAGGAGCAAGGGGTCTATTTTAGCGGTCAGTTTGATGTTGAGCTTAATCTTGTTGCTGAGTGCATGTGCAACTGCGCCAGGCAATAGTTCAGGGAACAATACAGGGGGAGCAAGCCCAACGAGTGCCGTTTCAACCAATACAAACGCTGCGCAAACGGCACAACAAGCATATCCGGTCGTTATTAAACATGCAAAGGGTGAAATAACGCTGGAGCAGCATCCTACGAAAATTGCGGTGCTTGATACTAAATTTGTGGACCAACTGGTGACGTTAAGCGAGCAGCCGGCGGGCAGTGTGAAAGCTGCGGCAGATAAAACCGATTTCCCTGAGTATTTATCCGAGAAGCTGACGGATGTTAAATTGCTTGGTACGAGGGATGAGCCGAATTTGGAAGCTATTGCTGCCATGGAGCCGGATTTAATCATTTGTACAGAGTTTCAAGAAAAAGTATATGATAGCTTGTCTAAAATAGCACCTACCATCATGCTCGATTTTGATGAAAATTGGCGCGATACCTTAACGACCTTCGGTAAAATTACAGGAAAATCGGAAGAAGCGAGTGCTGTTCTGGAAGCTTATAACGAGAAAACAGTCAAGCTGAAGGAAGAGCTTAAGGCCAAGCTTGGAGACCAGAACGTTGCGCTCATTCGTCCACGTGATGAAGTCATACGGATTCATACGCCGAGCCATCGCACAGGGGACATTTTATATAACGATCTAGGTTTGTCTGCTCCACAGCAGGTGCTCGATGAGAAGGATACGGCTTATCAAATTTCGTTTGAAGCTTTTCCAGAAGTAGGGGCAGACCATTATTTCCTCGTACATGATGACATGTTCAAGGAGGTCGTTGAGGAGTTCCAGCAGACTGAAACTTGGAAAAGTGTTGAAGCGGTGAAAAATAATCAAGTATATGAAGTAGATTCGAACATTTGGATTGCTTATTATGGGCCGATCGCGATTAATATGATTGTGGATAGAACTGCAGAAATTTTCCTTGGAACGCGATAATATGCCGGTTAATCTTTCACCTGCACAGTGGAAAGAGCTTGAAGCCAGCTTCAAGTTTGCGCCTGAGAAAGAGGAACCGCCTGCTGCTCTTTCCATTGCAGCCCAAGACTTGCTAGACCTAGAGAAATGTAAGTCCTATCTGGATCGACTAGCAAGTGAAATAGGCGCGCCAACGAGAAGAGTAGCAGCATCCATGCTTGCGAAGCGCTATGCTTTTCTATACGTTGCACCTGTTTTGTATGCGATGACGGTATATAACAAGAGCTTGCTGTTAACGTTAAATAACTGCCGACTGGCTTCGCCTGATGAAAGTGAAAGTAAGGTAAGCGGCTCCAAGTTTCCTAATTTGAGCATTGATGGACTGGAGATTTCTGAGCCAGAGGCGGGAAAGCGGCTCGAATGGCGGGAGCAGATGCTGCGTCAGCTATTTGCGGAGCATCTTTCACCTTTATTTCGTTCTTTATCTGCAGCTGGCAAAGTTCCGCTGGCGATTTTGTGGGAAAATGCATTTGTCCGTGTGGCTCCGCTATATGAGGAGGGTTTGGAGGAAGCAGAGGGCGAACCATCTGTTATACAGCGTCTTCATGACGACTTTAAGTTTTTGACAGAAACTGCACCAGCGGCCCTATTTGGAGAACGCCGCAACCCGCTTGCGAAGTTTGCAAAATCGGCCAAGGCAGGCAGGGCCGGAGAAATGTTGGCCTCTATTCGTCAAACCTGCTGCTTTTATTACGAAATGTCCTCAGAATACTGCAGAGCTTGCCCGAAGAAGCTCAATTGTTGTTGACAAAAGGGCAGGGTAACTAGACGATTGCAAATTCAATCGTTGAAGATTCATGTGTGGATCCTAGGGATACGATAATAAGTTTCAGCAGAAAAGCTGCTATCGGTATGGTACCGATAGCAGCTTTTTTTGCTTTTTTAATTTAACTTAATTGCAGTAAGACTGCCGTTTGTCTTGAAATCCGTTGTATAGGAAACGGTAGTGGTGGCGGAGAAGGTGCCCGTTGGTCCAGTGATGGTTATCGTAGGAGCGGAGGAATAGCCTGCACCTGCATTTGTGATTTTGATTCCGGTCACTTTGCCGTTCGTTAATAGGGTTGTAGCGGTCGCCGCCGTATGCGTCCATAACTCGCCCTTGCTGCCGTTATAGCGGTAGTAGTTCGATACCTCATCCAGACGGTCGTTGGTAATGCCATAGGGAGCAAGCACCTTGAGCAGAGCGGCTTTATTGGATTGTGCCTGCTCAGAGGTAGGGCCGCCGCTTTCGGTGCCCGCAGGTGTTACACCGCTGAAAGCTTCACGGAATACTTCGGTAGATACGCCAAGCGCGGCAGCTATGAGTACAACGGGTCGGCCATGATCCACAGAATCGGTGTCAAAACCGCCTTCGATCGAGATGGTATAACCGTTCTGATCGGTTGTGCTGATGCCCGTTCCCGATCCAGACCCGGCATGAGCGGATGGCTTAGCTTTTTCAGAAACCGGGGAGGAGGGGGGATGTTTGTCCGGTTTTTTCTGCTTATGGACTTGGGCTGGAGTTGTTGCCTCATTCGTCTTATTGTCGGGGTTGGCATTACTGCCGTTGGCCGTGGTCAATTGAACGGCACCTGCACTCACCGCAAGCAGGATCAGCAGGGTGACGATCGTTTTTTTGGCTTTCATAGGGGGAAGCTCCTCTCAAATGGGGGGATGTTGTTCTGGACTTAGATTAATATAGCTATGTGTCAGGAAGATGTTGAGAGAGAATGGGGGATGGAAACGCCAACCAATCATGATTTTTGCATGTGCGGCCACATAAAAATACACCCTCGCAAACTTAAAGCGCGAAAGTGTATTTTATGATTAAGCAGAATAGTGTTCTATTATAATTACCGATGAAGACTCTACTGATTAAAAATAGGAATCTCTCCGAGCAGATTTTTCAAGTTAATCGCATCCCACGGCAAATGTTCCGTTATGCCTAATCCAACTACATCTGTTTCTTCAGATAGTTGTTTAATTAGCTGTAGAAGTTGAGGCATTTGCATCGTTCCCGCAGGAGAATAAGGATAAGGGGCTTCTGGATTCGCGAACAATAAAGAACGAAATGCTTTGGGATCAAGCACATCTAAATCGAGATGTATCGCTAAGTGCTTAATGCCGCTTTCTTTAATCCACTTCTTTATAGATTCCGTGCTGCTTAATAGCTCAGCGGTGCCTGCGGTTTTAATACCTAGTCTTTGAATCATTTCGGTGTCTGATTCGACAGGGGCTATTCCTAGTCTTTGAAATGCTTCTGAAATTACTTCAAACTCCTGCTCTGTTGGAGCTGCTAATCCCGCAATAAAGACATTTTCAGGCTTTAGAGGGATTTTCACATGTTTGGCGAACTCCTCATCCCCTTCTCCCAACAAATTCCCAAGCGGCAAAGTATGTCCGTTATCATAGCCCACATATCTAACTAGATCACTATGAGCATCGATCCAAATTAAGCCTAATTCCCCGCCGTAGCGTTCGTTCAAATAGGCAAATGGGGCTTGTTCGACTAAGCAGTCGCCACCAAACATGATAATGCGATCTGGCTTATGAGCATTAATGATATGCTGAGCAGCCTCTAATTGTTCAAGCAGCTGTTGTCTCCCTTTTATACCGTTCTCGTTTTCAAGCGGAGTGCCATTATATGCCTGCACGGGCACATGAATAAGGGGTTGATCATTGTCCGGAGCTAGCCAAGCGAGCAGTTCGGCTCCAAAAGAATAGTTAGGGTTGTCGCCGCCTTGCCATTGTGGCATTAACAGGCGTATTGTTTTATTAGTCATGTTTTGTTCTCCTTTACGTCAAAGTAAGGCTAGTATAAACTGAACGTAAATTAAAACGTAGTACGCACTTTATGGATAGGTACTACCCGAAAGGATAGTGTGAATATGAGTATGGCTGAATATAGAGGGAAAGTTAAAAATATTCAAGATACACCTTTTGGTTATACAGTGTCAGTTATTGGTGGTAAATGGAAAATGGTTATCATTTATCTTCTGGCAGAAAACCAGCCGGTTCGCTTTAATGATCTGAAAAGACAGATAGGAACGATTACTTATAAAACATTGAGTTCACACCTTAAAGAATTGGAAGCGGACGGTTTGGTGAATCGGAAAGAGTATCCTCAGGTTCCGCCTAAAGTCGAATACAGTCTTACCGATAAAGCGGAAACGCTATTACCCGTTTTGGAACAGCTATGTGAATGGGGAGAAAAAAACCAAAATAATTAAATCCATTTCAGTTGCCAGATAGGCGTATTTGCAAACCGGAGCCGTGTTGCAGCGCCTTGTGTAGCGCTTATTCGAGGACACTCTCATCTGACTCATCTGACGATTAAAGATTTACGGAAGCGAAGCATGCCATTGTGGTTTAAACATTATTGCGGAGTACACTAATGCTGAAAAACTAATGCTGAAAACACTAAAGTGTAGAAAACGCAGCCTGGGGACGCTCAACTCTTTTCTGAAGGACTGAGGTTCCGCTATTGTGGCTTTTAATCCGGTTTCGGACCTTTTGCGGACAGGAAATCCGCTATTGCCCACATCATCCCCTCAAAATGGCTTCTGGCAGCACATTAGCGTCTCCTGAGTCCGAATCCTGTGCCAAAACCCGTGATTCTATTGAAATAGCCGCCTCTGTGTCCGCCAAGTCGATCATTGTGCAGCGAGGGGGTAAACCCCTGAAAAGCAGCGCATAAGAAATGAAGTACCTAAAGCACATAAAGCTACCTTTCGGTCCTTATGTTTTAATACATATCCATGAGGGATGGCATTTCCCGCAGTAGAGGCAATACGTTTGAGACTAAATTCGGCTTGGATTTAGCTCGTTCATGTTTGCATACACGCCCTAGGCGTGGGCTATTTAATACTTACTTAAGTAGCCATACGATTGCAAAGAAAAGTGCCAGCCAGATGCTGGCTGACCCTAATTAATTGGCAGACGCTAAGATGGCTAGTCTCCTAAATGGCTGGACGCCCCGAAACGGCCTAACGAATGGCTACGGCTGCTTAGGGAGTAGTAGCTGAAACGTCGTTCCCTGCGGTGTGCTGTGCTTCAAATTCAGCTGGCCGCCCATGGCAATGGCAAGCATTCGGCTGTAGGTCAGACCGAGGCCGAGGCCGCCGACAGCAAGCTTTTTACGCTCACCGCGAAAGTATCGCTCGAAAATATTTTTTTGCTCCTCTTCCGATATGCCTGGACCGTTATCCTGCACGATTATTTCATAGCTGCCAGCTGGAAATTGCGAAAGGGAGACATGAATGAAGCCTTGGCCTTGCAGCGCTTGCCTGCTATTGTTCAGCAAATTCACAATAATTTGCTGAATGCGGCTGGCATCTCCGACAGCCAGGAAAGCACCGTTTGGAATATCGGCTGATAGCTCGAGCCCCTCTACAGGATCCAGCAGTCCCCATTGGTATACAATTTCGCCAACTAGCTTGCCGAGATCAAGCGTGTCCTGGCGGACGCTGATTTTGCCGGAAGCGAAGGCATTGAAATCAAGCAGATCAGTGACCATATGCTGAAGCCTGCGTGTCTGCTGCAAGGAAATTTCCAGAAATTCCTCTGCTTCCTCCTCCGCAACCACTTGATCGCGAACGGCATGAATCAGGCCATGAATGGAGGAAATCGGTGTTTTCAGCTCATGGGTCACGCCGGCAAGCAGCTCCGTCCGCAGCTCTTCCAATGTGCCCAGGCGCGCAGCCATCGTCTGGAACGACACCAGCAGGTCGTGTATTTCCTTTTCCTTCACAGGGTTAGGTACGACTACCTGATAATTGCCAGCCTCCATCTGATTCAGCGCTTCAGCAAGCTGCTTAATCGGCCTTCTTAAATTTCGCGACAGAAAGTAGATGATAAGCCAGCCCAGCAAGCCTGAGCCAAGCAGCAGTGAACCGATGAGGCCGTAATTCTGATTAACATGGACTAACTCCTTGTAGTCGTAAGAAATGGCAACCGATCCGATGGGCTCCTCTTTGTTTTTGCCCCATATTGGCGTGGTCAGCGTATATTGATCATCTGATAGGGTGACATTCAACTCACCCGAAAGTGGAGGGAGCGGTGGAGCAGCATCTCTGTCTCTGGGACCCTGTTTAATAAAAATAGCGGTCCCGTTATGATCAAATACGCGCAATGAAAATTGTCCCGGCAGCGAGTAGCGGCGCTGGGTGCGGTCGATCCATTCATAGAAATGGCCCGGAATGACGATTTGTCCACTTTCTTGGCTGACATACTGCGAGGCGACCTGTGCAAAGGCTTTGAGATTTTGCTTCCGCTCATGCAGCGTCTCCTGGCGAATCCAGAAAATCGATACCAAACCAATGATAAGCAGCCCTATGAATAAGGTGAGCACATAGCGAAAAGTCCAGCGGCTGAGCAGCGTTTGGCGGCGATTATTGGGTGTTGGCATACAGCATATACCCCGTCCCCCGCAGGGTGCGGATTTCTCCTTCTTCTGGCGGCCAATGCAGCAGCAGCTTGCGCAAACGCTTGATGGCCAGATCTACCGCACGATCACTGCCCTCATAATCCATGCCCCATACTTTATCGATTAACTGCTCGCGGTAAAAAATCTGGTTCGGATGCTCAGCAAGGAACATGAGCAGCGACAGATCACGGGGAGTAATCGAAAGGCTGGCGCCGTTCAAATAAACGGTGTGTGATTTAAAATCGATGCGAATGCTCCCAAACGTAACCTGCTCCGAGCTGACAAGTGATCGGGGCGGCCGTCTGAGCACCGCATGAATGCGGGCAACAACCTCTTCTGGCTCAAACGGCTTCGTCATATAATCATCCGCCCCTTCGTTAAGCCCAAGAATCCGGTCGCTAACATCGCTTCTAGCTGTCAGCATAATGACGGGACAAGCGCTTTTGTAGCGAATATGGTTCAACACTTCCCAGCCATTCATGCCCGGCAGCATAACATCGAGAATAACGAGCGTAGGAGCTGCCGCATCAAAAGCTTCAATGGCTTCCCGTCCGTTGCGATAGATGCGGCAATCAAATCCCGCCTTGCGTATATAGGCTGCGAGCACCCGGGAGATGGCGTCCTCGTCTTCGACAATCATAATTGTATTCATAAGTCATCCTCCGATGTGGCGGTCTAACATACAGTCACCTCTGAAAAAAAGTATACCGCCTTAGCTAGGGAATGACTATACGCTGCGCTTCATGCTGACACATATTTTAAACGTCCATTGAGTCAGGGGCATGTCGGGGGAGGGATTCCGCCATAATCTTCGCTGCCACCGTATTCATTCAGAATCTTCAGAATTCCTTTAGTTTCCCCCTCACTTTATATTCAGATTTTTTGGATAGCATAAGGACAGTGAAATAAAGGGGGATACGATAGTGATAAATGTAAACAGTTGGAAACAGGAAAAACTGCTTTTTCTAACTAAATTTTTGCGTTCGCCCAGACAAATCGGCAGCGTAACGCCAAGCTCCAAATTTCTCGCGAAAAAAATGCTGGAGTCAGTTCCCTGGAACAAAGCAACGAGTATTGCGGAGTTGGGAGCTGGTACTGGTGCGATAACCAAATACATTCAGGCAGCCAAAAAGAAAGCGACTAAGGTTATCCTTTTTGAAAAAGATCCTTATATGCGTGAACAATTGCAGGAGCATTATCCCGAATTTTCAAGCTATGAAGACAGCAGCTATCTCCAAGCCTCGCTGCATATGGAAGCGGTCAAGCAGTTGGACTGCATTATTAGCGGACTGCCATTTACCAATTTCCCGCAAATGCTGCGAGACAAGCTGATAGAGCAAATTCTCGTATCCCTTAAAGATGACGGTCTATTCATTGCTTTTCAATATTCCTTGCAGATGAGATCGCAGCTTAAAAAGCACTTTGAAATTGAGAAAATTACATTCGTGCCCTTAAACATGCCTCCCGCATTTGTATATGTTTGCCGTAAAAAGGAGGTGCAGTAATAGAAGAGACATCATGAAGAGCAAGCTGGGAGCTTAAAGCTGCTGCTGCGGGTGCTTAAACTCGGCGCAAAACGCATAATGCCCCTGATCATGGTTAAGCCAGATCCGTCCATTGTGCAGCTCGACGATATGTTTAGCAATCGATAGGCCAAGGCCAAAGCCGGCAGGCATCTGGGCATGGTTGCGGGAGGGCTGCATTTTATAAAATCGTTCAAACAACTGCTCCTCCTGCTCCTTCGTTATCGGTTGGCCCATATTTTCAATACTTAAAGTAATTCGTCCTTCTTGAACAAAAAGCTGTACGGTGATTTCTCCGGGCTTCACGGAAAATTTCAAGGCATTCATTAATAAATTGTCGATCGCTCTGACCATTTTTCCAGTATCCATAAGAGCTATGACAGGTACAGCAGGCAACGCTTTTTTTATGATAATGTTCTGTTCCTGAGCTACAGGCTCAAATTCAGTAACAAGCTGCGCCAATAATCTGTTGAAATCGATTTCCTGAAAAGATAAATGGACATCCGGGTCGCTCAGCCGCGTATATTCGAATAAATCGTCAATGAGCTTTTTCAACTGCTGGGTTTTGTTATACGCATTGTCGATATACCTTTCTTGCTCCTGAACATCTTGGAAGGAGTGGGTTTTCAATAAATCCAGATAGCCGATAATGCTGGTCAGCGGTGTTCGCAAATCATGCGAAACGGAGGTGATCAGTTCCATTTTCGATTTTTCCAGCTGTCGCTCCCGCTCCAGCTTGCTTTGCAGTTGTTCCGCCATATCATTGATATTTTGTGCTACATGCCCTAATTCATCTTGGCTGGATAACGGAATCCGGTAGTTTAAATTCCCGAAGGACATTGCTTTGAGGCCATCGGTAATGGTCTTGAAATAACGGATCGTACGGCGGGTCATTAATATGAAGCTGAACCAAAAAGAGAGCACGAAAATGCCTAAAGGCAAAAATTTATAAATAAAACCTGATTGGGGTCGCTGCATGGAATAGATCGTGCTGAATAAAGTAGCTAGTATCAGGCTGAAAATAAAAGCCCAAAGCATCTGGACGCGAATGCTTTTTTTACCGAATAAATAAGCCCATAGCTTATTTTTCAATTTTGTATCCCACTCCCCAGACCGTCTTAATATATTGCGGCTCTCTAGGATTGACCTCGATTTTCTCGCGGATGTTGCGTATATGAACCATCACTGTATTTTCCGAATAAAACGCGGTATGCTCCTTCCAGACGCTTTGATAGATTTTATCGACGTTAAAAACGTGCCCCCGGTGCATCGCTAGCAATTCCAGAATAGAAAATTCAATAGGGGTTAACGATTTTTCATCGCCGCGCACGACAACGCTATGCTGGTCGCGATTAATGACCAAATCATCCATAGCTATTTCAGAGTCATTAATGGCGGGGTTGCTGGAAGAGAAATGCTGCCGCCTGATTTGGGCTTTTACCCGGGCGATCAGCTCAAGAGGGTTAAATGGTTTCGTTACATAATCATCTGCGCCTGTGGAAAGACCCATAATTTTATCTAAATCCTCCCCTTTAGCAGAGAGCATAATGATAGGAACATTCGATATTTCGCGGATTTTGAGGCAAGCCTGAATGCCATCCAAATGAGGCATCATAATATCGAGAATAATCAGATCAATGTTTTCCTGCTGAACCATTTTTAAAGCCTGCGTCCCGTCCGTTGCTTCCCGCACAAGATAGCCTTCGTTCCGCAAATAAATGTGAAGGACGTCGCGAATTTCCTGTTCATCCTCAGCTACTAAAATGGTCATTTTCATGCATCTATCTCCTTTAGCTTTCATATTTGTAGACGCTGCTTCTAGCTTACTTTATAAAGCTTTAGATTTTAATAAGGTAATTCTGAAGTTATTCTGAAGATTAACTGCAGTCAAGTCCCGCCATTTGCAATGGCATTCAGTCAACAAGTTCAAGCAATCGTGACAAATTCGTTACTTATGGCAGGAAAGTGGCGGCACACCTATCGTTAGCACTGGCTTTATGCAGGGCAAATCCCTTATAATGCTAGATAGAAATATTATGGGGGAGTGTATCGCGTGAGTTTAGTAGATGTCAGCAATGTATCGCCAGCGTTATTTATTTTGGGCGTCGTTTTTTTGCTGCTCATTTTCGGATTGCTGAGCTTTGGCATTTTACGTATGTTCGGGCAGCGGTTCCGTTCCGGTTGGATATGCATCGGTGGGGCAGTTGTCAGCTTCGTTGTATTTATGTGGATATTAAATCGATGGTTCCTGTAGCTGAGGGAATTTGCGGTTAGAGGAGGCGTCGATATGTTTTGGACAGCGGTATGGTTTATCATCAATATGTTTTTTGTCACTTCATTAATTTTATTTCTTTTTATGCAGCGCTCTTATACGCTTGCCAAGCTGGAAACAGGCAACGAGGACAAGCTTCGCAAGGCGCACAAAATACGACTGACGTTTGGGATTATCAGCCTGATTTTGTTTGTGGCCATGGTCGCGAGCTTCCTTATTAATATGCGGTTGAACGGTTAAAAAAGCAGCGGCAGGAAGGCTCTCATTGACGAGAGTCTTTTTTTTCGGCATTATGGGAGAAAGAGATTTCAAAGGCAGGAGGTTTGTCGCATGAGTACACATGCACATACGCATACCATTGAAGATATTGTGAGAATCATGTCGAGCCAAGGACTGCGCATTACCGACCAGCGCAAGACGCTGGCCAAGCTATTCGCAGAATCGCCAGGCTACTTGGCCCCTAAGGACGTTTATGAATACATGGGAAAGTCTTATTCCGGGCTTAGCTTTGATACCGTATACCGCAACTTGCGTGTCATGGAGGAGCTGGGCGTGCTGGAGCAGGTAGTGTTCGAGGAGGGCGTCAAGTTCAAGCTGCATTGCCGCGAGCATGACCACCACCACCATATGATTTGTCTGAACTGCGGCAAAACGTACCCGATTTTATGCTGCCCAATGGAACAGACGACTGCGCCCGCTGATTTCCGAATCGTTAAGCACAAGTTTGAAGTGTTCGGTTATTGTAAAGACTGTGATCAGGAAGAAGCAGCAGCGCAAAGCTAATGGAAAAAAGACCTGTTGCCAGACGTGTCGCTCAGGCGCCGATTCATTTTTACCGCAAAGCGATTTCACCGCATTTGCCGCCCTCCTGCCGCTTTGCTCCAACATGCTCCGCCTATGCGCTGGAGGCTATTGAGAAGCACGGCGTGCTCAGGGGCTCATGGCTTGCAGCGCGGCGGATTAGCCGCTGTCACCCGTTTCACGCTGGAGGCTACGATCCGGTTCCTCCCGTAAAGGGCGGGAAGCAGAGCGAGGGCGATCAGCCTACTTGACAGAAGGGCTGGCTGTTCGGTATATTTTGTCATATATGAGTCTGATGAATGGATAAGTACAATGGAAGCTGCGTTGCAGAGAGCCGGGCAATAAGGTGCGAGCCGGTACGGGCAAAGTTGGAAGATGGTCCTGGAGGATCTGCTTTTGAGCAGCGCGCTGCCCTAGGTTTGACTAGGCGGAAGCGGGTAAGAGAGCAGCGTTTGACCGGCGTTAACGGTATTGTCCGCCTTCAATCGGCGGCACACGAAGCCATTGCGCTTTTTTCTGCGAATCAGGAGAAGATGCAAGGGGAATTTGGGTGGTACCACGTGAGTTTTATACTCTCGTCCCATGATGGACGGGAGTTTTTTGCGTTTTTATGTGTTTTTAGAATGAAAATTTGGGAGGCTGCTGAAATGGCGAATGACAACAAAACATTTTATTTGACTACGCCGATTTATTATCCGAGCGACAAGCTGCATATTGGGCATGCGTATACGACGGTGGCGGGCGACGCGATGGCAAGATACAAGCGGCTGCGCGGCTACGACGTCTGGTTCCTGACTGGAACCGATGAGCATGGGCAGAAAATCGAGCGCAAAGCACAGGAGCAAGGCAAGACGCCTCAGCAATTCGTTGATGATATCGTTGTCGGCATAAAAAGCTTGTGGGCGAAGCTGGAAATTTCCAATGATGATTTTATTCGCACGACGGAGGAGCGCCATAAGAAGGTCGTTGAGAAAATTTTTGACCAGCTGCTGAAGCAAGACGATATTTATAAGGGCACATATGAAGGCTGGTACTGTACGCCGTGTGAATCCTTTTTCCTGGAGCGCCAGCTTGAAAACGGCAATTGTCCGGATTGCGGACGCCCGGTCGAGCTCGTAAAGGAAGAGAGCTATTTTTTCCGGATGAGCAAATATGCAGACCGCCTGCTTAAGCTATATGAGGACAACCCTCATTTTATTCAGCCGGAATCACGCAAAAACGAAATGATCAACAATTTCATCAAGCCGGGCTTGGAGGATCTAGCCGTATCGCGTACGACGTTCGATTGGGGCGTTAAAGTGCCAGGCGATGCGAAGCATGTCATCTATGTGTGGATTGATGCATTGTCCAACTATATTACGGCGCTTGGCTATGGCAGCGATGATCCCGAGGCTGCGGCTAAATATGAGCGCTTCTGGCCGGCGGATGTCCATCTCGTGGGCAAGGAAATCGTTCGTTTCCATACGATTTATTGGCCGATTATGCTCATGGCACTCAATCTTCCGATTCCGAAAAAAGTATTTGCCCATGGCTGGCTGCTCATGAAGGACGGCAAAATGTCGAAATCCAAGGGCAATGTTGTGGACCCGGTTATGCTGATCGACCGTTATGGCCTCGATGCTGTCCGCTATTATTTGCTGCGCGAGGTGCCTTTCGGCGCCGATGGCACGTTTACGCCGGAAAACTTCGTCGAGCGCATTAACTTTGATCTTGCCAACGACCTCGGCAATTTGCTTAACCGTACCGTTGCGATGATTGATAAATATTTTGACGGCGAGATTCCAGTTTATGCCGGTCAAATTACGCCATTCGACGCTTCGCTTGAAGCGCTGGCGCAGGATACGATTGCTTCTGTAGAGGCTGCTATGGAAAACATGGAGTTTTCCGTAGCGCTCGCAGCGATCTGGCAGTTCGTCAGCCGGACGAACAAATATATTGATGAGACGCAGCCGTGGACGCTGGCGAAGGATGAAGGCAAGCGCGCGGAGCTGGCTGCGGTCATGCAGCATTTGGCGGAAGCGCTGCGCATCACATCGATTATGCTCCAGCCGTTCCTGACGCATGCGCCGCGCGAGCTGTGGAAGCAGCTCGGCATTGAGCCGGGCGAGCTGACGTCATGGGAGAGCATGCGCACATTCGGGCAGCTGCCGGCAGGCACGCGGGTGCAGAAGGACAGTCCGCTGTTCCCGCGCCTGGAGACGGCGGATGAGGTTGCTTTTATCGCAGCCGAGATGGGCGGCGGCGTTGCCAAAGCGGAAGCTCAGCCGGAAGCCGCGCAGCAAGCGGCTGGCGCTGGAGCGGAAGGAGCCGCAGCAGATGCGGCTCCGGTAGAAAGCAAGGAAGAAATCGGCATCGACGATTTCGCCAAGGTAGAGCTGCGAGTGGCGCAAGTCATTGCTGCCGAGCCTGTGAAGAAAGCCGACAAGCTGCTGAAGCTGCAGCTCGATCTCGGTTATGAGCAGCGCCAGGTCGTTTCGGGCATTGCGAAATTTTATACGCCGGAGTCGATTGTCGGCCGCAAGGTGATTTGCGTGACGAACCTGAAGCCGGTGAAGCTGCGGGGAGAATTGTCGCAGGGGATGATTCTGGCTGCGTCGCACGGCGACCAGCTTACGCTGGCGACGGTGCCGGACGATATGCCAAATGGCGCTGTTGTGAAATAAAAGGAATTGCAGTAAAGCAAGCAGCATAAGAGAGAACCGGGCGGAGCTATTCCGCTTCGGTTCTCTTTTTATCATACGAATGAAGCGGAAGCGGAATAGACACACAACTGCCATACTCGCTTAGCAATCTGCTTAGAAGAGACTGGGAACATGCGAATAGCAGTTGACAGTGATGCCAAGCACTCGTATAATCTGAACGTAATCATAACGATTAGCAAGTTGAAACGGCTGTCGCCGTCCTTTGGCTTAAGAGCGCGTTTCACTACGAGAAATATAAGCCTAATGATAATTGTAAAACTTATAAATTCTTATATTTTAAAAGAAAACGGTTTTCACAGAAATGGAGCATTTGCGAAATGAAAAAGGTATTTTCAAGCAAGAAAATAACGGCTATGGCCGCTTTATTGTTGTCGGTTGTTCTTGTGCTGTCCGCATGCGGCAGCAATTCGAAGTCTTCTATCGTAGAAGGCAAGACGAATGTCGTAACTAGTTTTTATCCTCTCTATTATTTCGCTTCCGAAATTGGCGGTGAATATGTCAATGTCGTCAACCTCATCCCGGCAGGAGTGGAGCCGCATGATTGGACGCCGAAAAGCCAGGATCTCAGCACCGCTTCCAAAGCGCAGCTGTTTCTGTACAATGGTGCAGGGCTGGAAGGCTGGACGGACAGCTTTCTGAAAGGATTGCCTAACGATCAGACGATTATTACGGCCGAAATGAGCAAAGGTATCGAACTGATTCAAGGCAATTCAGAGGAAGAGCATGAGCATGATCACAGCGCAGAAACGGCAGAGGAGCATGCGGATCATGAAGAGCATAGCGACGAGGCAGACGGTGCAGCTGCTGACGAGCATGATCATGAGCACGCTCTCGATGTCGATCCGCATACTTGGGTCAGCCCCAAATCGGCAATCATTATGGCTGAAAATGTGAAAAATAGCCTCATTCAAGTGGACAGTGCCCACAAAACCGAATATGAGGCGAACTACGAAGCGCTGCACAGCAAGCTTGCAGCACTCGATGCGAAGTTCGAGCAGGAGCTGTCCAAAACGACGATGAAGGATATCGTAGTATCCCATCAGGCGTTTGGTTATTTAGCCCGCGACTATGGCTTGACGCAAACGGCAATAATGGGATTATCGGCTGATGCTGAGCCTAGAGCGCAGGATTTGCTGAACATCGCCAAATTTGTGAAGGAACAAGGCATTCGCTATATTTTCTTCGAGGAGCTTGTATCTCCGGCACTTGCGGATACGCTCGCGAGCGAAGCGAAGGTAGACACCTTGATGCTGAACCCAGTAGAAGGACTGACGCCAGAGCAGGAGAAAAATGGCGATACCTACATTACGCTGATGGAAGCGAATTTGCAAAATCTTCTGAAAGCACTGCAATAAGGAGCTGCGAGGAAATTAACGGCATTTTATTTCGTGGCAGCCTCTAGGTAAACGGCGCTTTATAAATGATATAATCAGGGAAGTATAGCAATATAGTAAAAAGCAAGGGAGGTTGACAGGATGCAACAAGTGACAGAGAGGCTGCCAGAAGCGGACTTGCTTTCCAGCCCGGCAGGAGACTGCCATCAGGATATTATATCGCTGGAGGGCGTTACCTTCTCCTACCAGCAGCAGCGCGTCATTACCGGACTTAATTTGAGCGTTCGCGAGCGTGATTTTATCGGGCTGATTGGCTCGAATGGCGCGGGAAAAACAACGCTGCTCAAAATGATTGTCGGCTTGCTAAAGCCGGAGAGCGGCGTCATTCGTTTGTTCGGCGAGCCGGTAGGCCAGTTTAAGGCATGGGAAAAAATCGGTTATGTGCCGCAAAAAAATGCGTTTAATCCCCTTTTTCCAGCGACGGTTCGCGAAGTGGTGCTATCGGGCCTTTACGGCCGCAATAAGCTGTTTCGCCGTATTACGAAGAGCGATCACTTAAAGGCAGATGACGCCCTGCATGCGATGAAAATCGAGGATTTGGCGGATAAGCGGATCGGCCAGCTGTCCGGCGGCCAGCAGCAGCGTGCTTTCTTGGCGCGGGCGCTTATTAACAATCCGTCGCTGCTTATTTTGGATGAGCCTACCGTGGGGATCGATGCTGAGACGCAGGAAAGCTTTTTCCATATGATCAAGCATATGCATCAGCATCACAATATCACCTTCCTCATGGTGTCCCATGATATGGAGATGATCCGTACTTATTTGGGGCTGCATCAGGCAGCGCAAAGCGGCAAGCTGAAGTTTTACAAAAAGCATTCGCATGATTTGCAAAATTGTGCGCAAGATGATCTGACTCACAGCCTGCGCGGGCTTCGTCAGGAAATGGATAGCAGAGAAGAGGTTGTTCAGGTTGGAGATCGTTACTAGCGAATTTTTTCAAAGGGCGCTGATTGGCGGCGTGCTTATCGGAGTGACAGCGCCGCTAATGGGCATTTTTCTCGTGCTGCGCCGTTTGTCCATGATCGGCGATACGCTGTCGCATGTATCCATTGCGGGCGTTGCGCTTGGTTTCTTAATTGGGGTATATCCGGTTGCAGTAGGCCTGCTGTTCGCTGTTGCAGCTTCGTTTGCGATTGAAAAGCTGAGGAAAGCTTATAAATCCTATGCCGAACTGTCCATTGCGATTATTATGTCTGGCGGCGTTGCGCTGGCTTCGATTTTGTTCACGATGGGCAAGGGCTTTAATGTCAATGTTACAGGCTATTTGTTTGGCAGCATTTATACGTTGAGCAACATCGATTTAATTACGATTGCCGTAGTAACGGTTATCGTTCTTGTAGCCATCAGGCTGCAGGTGAAGGAGCTGTTTTTGCTCACTTTTGATGAGGATGCAGCAGCGGTGAGCGGGTTGCCCGTCCGTTTTTATAATGTTATGATTAGCGTGCTAACCGCGCTTGTCATTAGTGCTTCCATCAAAATTGTTGGAGCGCTGCTAGTGTCTGCACTGCTGACGATTCCAGCGGCTTGCAGTCTTATTATTGCGCGCAGCTTTCGGCAGAGCATTATTACCGTCGTCATTATTGGTGAAATTGCCGTTATTTGCGGCTTGATGATTGCAGGGGTTTGGAATTTGGCTCCGGGCGGCACGATCGTGCTTCTGCTCATTGTTATTTTGCTGGGCCTCTTGCTGTTCAAGCGGGGAATAAGAACAGGGAGTTAATCAAAATCGAGGTGCTGTACGGTGAACGATCTTAATATTTGGCTCGCACTCGGGGCTGGCTTTGCCTCCTTCATCTCCCCATGCTGCTTGCCCTTGTATCCATCTTATTTATCTTACATAACCGGCATTTCCGTCAGCGATCTCAAAAATAATGAGCATACGAGCAAGCAAATGCGCTCTCGCACGATGCTGCATACGCTGTTTTTCATTATCGGCTTCTGTACGGTGTATTACACGCTTGGCTACGGCACAAATGTGTTCGCGGAAACGTTCAGCGAATACGAGCCGCTTATCCGCAAATTATCGGCAATATTAATTGTGCTGATGGGGCTGTTTCTGCTCGGCGTTTTTCAGCCGCAATTGCTGATGAAGACGCGCAAGCTGCCGTTTGATCCTTCGAAAAAAACCGGCTATTTAGGCTCCTTTATTTTTGGCATCGGTTTTTCGGCCGGGTGGTCGCCTTGCACAGGACCTGCCTTAACGGCGATTCTGGCTTTGGCGGCATCCGAGCCGAATACCTGGTTTAAGCTGACTACGGCTTATGCTTTAGGCTTTGCCATTCCGTTTTTCGTATTGGCTTTTTTCCTAGGCTCAGCGAGATGGCTGCTGAAATATACGAATACGGTGATGAAGGTCGGCGGAGCGATTATGATTGTGCTCGGCATTATGCTCTTCACCGATCAAATGACGCAAATTACGTCGTGGCTTAACCTCATTACGCCGGATTGGCTGAAGTTTTAAGTGAAATATTCAATTTTTGCTTGTGGAAAATGTTCAAAGATGCGCTCTGATATAAACAATCGGAGCGCATCTGCTTGTTCTGTAGGGTAGACATATTTTCCTTGTCCCCAGCGGCCCCATTTGTATTTGCGCTTCTCAATGTCCATTTCCAGCTTCGTACGCGGATAGCGGCGCTCGATCACGTTTTTCGCTGTTTTCGTAAAACGGTGCTGGATAAGCTCAAAAGTTAGATCGGCTTGCTTGGCCTCTTCAGGCAGCGCCGCTGCAAGCGATGCGAGCAGCTCGGCGTAGCCTTCCTCCCAGCCCTCATGCCAGATAATCGGCGCAATGATAAAGCCGAGCGGATAACCGGCTTTAGCTACTTTGGCTGCTGCTTCAATTCGCTGCTCGAAGCGGGAGGTGGCCGGCTCGAAATTTTTGATCACATATTTGCTGTTGACGCTGAAGCGAATGCGGGTATGGCCATTATGCTTAACATCCAGCAAAGAGTCGACATGATGGAATTTCGTCACGAAGCGCAGTCTGCCTAGCGGCTGCTCCGCCATAAATTCAATCAGCTCGCGCAGGCTGCCCGTAATGGGCTCCAGCCCGACAGGATCGGACGTACAAGCGGCTTCGAAGCGGGTTATTTCCGGTGCCCGCTCGTCGATGTATTGCTTGGCAGCGCCGATAATTTCATCGATGTTGACATAGACGCGAATATAAGGCTTGGCGCCAAGCGTCGTCTGCAAATAGCAATAATGGCAATGTGCCATGCAGCCAGTGGCAATAGGAATGGCATATTCTGCGGATGGCTTGGACGTATCGAAAGTTAGCGTTTTGCGAAGACCTACAACGAGCGTACGTTTGGCAATTCGATATTTCTCAAGCTCGGTTTCACCGGGCAAATTGGTAATCCGGTTATGTGAGCTGGTCATGCGGAAAGGAATGCCTTCCTTTTGCACCCAGTCATAAATGCGCTTGCCTTTCGGATAATTAAGCGCATCCGGTTCAAAATAGACGAGCTCGGGAACGAAGGATAAGCTCTTCAGCGCTGTTTTTGGACGCTCCTCTATAGTGGAAGCCATGAGCGGCACCTCCTGTGCTTTGTTGCTTCAAAGAAGAAGCTTAAGTTATAATGTGCGACAAGTCAGCGGGCTTCAAACTGGGAATTGCAAGGTGAAACGGCCGAAAGCCTTCCTCTGGCGGCGCAGCGCGTTTCAGTCCGAGAAATATAAGCCTAATGATAAATGTGAAACTTATAAATTCTTATATTTCAAGAAATGCCGTTATCGCTAATGCCATTAATTATTGCGCGGCCGGGATTGTCCTTAAGGTTGCAGACAGGTTTCAAAACAGTGTATGATACTAGAGTAACGCCGAGGAAACAAGGTGAAAGAAGTTGGGTTAGGGGGTTCTTCAATGCCGACACCGAGCATGGAAGACTACTTGGAACGAATTTATAAGCTCATAGACGAAAAAGGTTACGCGAGAGTGTCGGATATTGCGGAAGGGCTGGAGGTTCACCCTTCGTCAGTGACGAAGATGATTCAAAAGCTCGATAAAGATAACTATTTAATTTATGAGAAATACCGTGGTCTTGTATTAACGACAAAAGGGAAGAAGATGGGCAAACGGCTTGTGGAGCGCCACCATCTGCTGGAATCATTTCTGGCCATTATCGGCGTCCAAGATGAGAATATTTATCAGGATGTTGAAGGCATTGAGCATCATTTAAGCTGGGATTCGATTACCTGCATCGAGACGCTCGTCGCATTTTTCGAACGTGATCCTTCCCGATTGGACGACCTTAAAGCGGTTCGCGCCGAGCTCGATAATGAGTGATCATGCAAATATGAAGTGAAACGCAGCATGATGTGCAATTACACGCAAAAAGAGCGTGACCTCCAAGAAATCGAGGTCACGCTCTTTTTTTGTGCGGTGGGCCAGCTGTTATCGCGGGCTACAGTGGCTTAATGATACTTCGGCAGATCATCATCTTCCTTGCCGCCTTCGATAACACGGAACGGCGTACGCTGCGATTTCGGGCGTTTGGCAGGCTGTGAGCGGTTGCCAGGGCGCACCTGAGGCGAAGCAGAGCCGGAACGGCCTCTCCAGCGGTCAGGCGGGAACTTGTAAAGCACATAAATGAGGCCGAATACGATTATCGGGATAAGGAATGAACGCATATCGGTCAAAACGCCATAAATAACTCCGATGCCAAGCAAAGACATAATAATAATTGCCGGCACGCTCCATTTTTTAGGCCTGTTTGCCATAATCATTCCGCCCTTACGCTTTAATATTGGTCATTTGTTGATCAAGCTCGCGCATCCGGTTGAAGGAAGCGATGGATACGGCAACCTGGTCGTCCTTCGGTTCTTTCGTTGTCAGCAATTGCAGCCACAGGCCCGGGTAGCCGAGATAGCGCAGCACGGGAATGTCGCGCATGGCATTTGTAATGCGCAGCACCTCATAAGAAATGCCGAGAACGATAGGGAGCAGCAAAATGCGAATGTAAATTCTTTCCCAGATGGAATCCCAAGTGAAGAAAGGCAGCGAATAAATAATAACGCCGACAATGACGGTAAAAATAATAAAGCTGCTGCCGCAGCGATAGTGCAGGCGGCTGTATTTTTGCACATTGCTGATCGTAAGCTTCTCGCCAGCTTCATAGGCGCTAATTACTTTATGCTCGGCGCCATGATATTGAAACAGTCTTTTGATAATCGGCGTAAGCGACATCAAATATAAATAAGCAAGCAATAAAATGATTTTGATAAGTCCTTCTAATAGGTTATGACCGACTTTGCTCTCAAATACATTGCTGAACAATAGTTCTTCCAGCGCAGCGGGAGCTGCGGTGAAAATCAGCTTGCCGAAAATAAACGACAGCACGCCTGCCACGGCAACACCGACAATCATGCTGAGGCTGAAGCCGGATTTTTGCTCCTTCTCAGGCTTCGGCTGTGCTTCGGGATTTTTGGCGGCTTCTTCCTTCGCCTCATCCTCCGCGTAATTTTCCATAGAAAAGTTCAGATGCTGCGAGCCTTTGGCGCTGGAATCTATTATGCCGACAACACCGCGCACAATCGGAATTTTCTTCAGTTGCTGGATCCAGCGCTTCGTCGTCCGCGGAACCTCATAAAAGATGATTTCGTCATTTTTTCGGCGAACAGCTGTAACATTGACATGGCTTCCTGCGAACATGACGCCTTCAATGACAGCTTGTCCTCCATAGATGCTTTTTGGCTTTTGCGACAAGTGTTGGTCACCTTCCTTAAAAGTGTATCGTCCCGATCAGGTGACGAATCATTTTTTTCATTTTCTTGCGAATAGTTCTATTGTACTTGATCGGTGCGGCAATTGCCAACGTTTGAGCTGCTTGGGCAAACCAGAAACAGCTGCCAACAGAGGCGGTTACTTCTATGCTTTTTTTCACATACTAAATCATGGCTTCTTTTATCTAGAAGGCGACAGGTGATCACAAGCTGGAGGCGAAGGAAACGATGGCAGAAAATAAACAAAACAAACGGACCGCCGGAAAAGGCGGCAATCCATATGAAGGCAAGCATCATACGAATATTTGGACGTATTGCTTATCGACGGGCTTTTTTGCCGGCTTGATTTGGGGCATATTGCGCTGGTTTTTTTATGAAATGAAATTTACAATGGAGCTGCCAGGCATAATGGCGGACCCGTTTTTTCGCTCCTCCTTTTTGAAGTCGGGCTGGGGCATAGTAGTAGGCATTGGCTGCTACATTGTTTTTTCAATAATGGCTGCACTGCTATACGGCCTGCTGTTCCGCAAGCTCAAAGGTCCATGGCCTGGTGTGCTCTATGGGCTCGCCTGGTGGGCGATCGTTTTTCTTGCTGTAGGGCCGATGCTGCATGTGACTCGGACGGTGTGGAAAACAGGCTGGAATACGCTTAGCGCCGAACTATGTGTCTTTTTGCTATGGGGTGTTTTTATCGGCTACACCATTGCTTTTGAATTTACAGACGAGGCGTCCCGAGAGCCTGTACAAGCAAGCTGAATAGTTGTCCCTTCTCAAGCGGCGGGCATATGTGGTAAAATGGCAATTGATCTTTGTCTTTAGCATTGATTTGTCCGTTAGGGAGGTGTGCAAATGCTCAAAATTCTGGTGCTTAATGGCCCGAATCTGAATATGCTTGGTGTTCGTGAGCCAGGAATTTATGGATCGGCTACGCTTGCTGATATTGAGGCTAACTTGCTGGAGCAGGCGAAGGGTCTGAATGTACAGCTGGATTTTTTCCAATCCAACCATGAGGGCGCGCTTATTGATCGGATACATAGCGCTTATGGCGCAGAGGATGGCATACTTATTAATCCCGGAGCGCTTACGCATTACAGCTATGCGCTGCGCGATGCTTTAAGTACGGTAGCTCTTCCTGTAGTTGAAGTGCATTTGTCCAACATACATACGCGCGAGGCATTCCGTCACGTGTCGGTTATTGCACCTGTAGCGGTCGGGCAAATTGCCGGCTTCGGTCCACAGAGCTATGAGCTTGGCCTTGCGGCACTTGCTCGTAAGCTGAAGATGACTTAAAAAACGGAAAGGGGATGAACATAAATGTCAAAGGAAAGAGTGAATCGCTTGCGCAGCGCCCTTACGGAGCTGGGTCTGGAAGCTATTCTTATTAACAGCGAATACAATCGCCGTTATATAAGCGGATTTACAGGCTCCTCTGGTATGGTCCTCATTACGTTAAGCGACAGCATTTTGCTGACCGATTTCCGCTATATGACGCAGGCTCCTGAGCAGGCGATCGGCTATGAAATCGTTGAACATGCGCCTAAAGCGATGGAAACGGTGAAAGAGCTGTTGAAAGCGAGAAAAATCAGCAAGCTGGGCTTTGAGCAGGAGCACGTTGTTTACGGCGAATTCGCTGATTGGACAGCTGTGCTTGGCGGCATTGCCCTTCATCCAGTAGCGGGGCTTGTTGAAGGCCTGCGGATGATCAAGGACGAGTCGGAGCTGCAAGTGATGCAGGAGGCTGCTGATCTAGCGGATGCGACATTTACGCATATCCAGAAGCTGCTGCAGCCTGGCGTGAAGGAAAGCGATATCGCGCTGGAGATGGAAATTTTCATGCGCAGCCATGGTGCTCATTCCTCTTCGTTCGAGACGATCGTAGCGTCCGGAGAGCGCTCAGCCTTGCCGCATGGCAAAGCTAGCGAGCGGGTTATCGGCAACAATGAATTCGTGAAGCTGGATTTCGGCGCTTATCTGAAAGGATATTGCTCTGATATTACGCGTACGGTTGTCGTTGGTACGCCAACGGACAAGCATCGCGAAATTTATGACATTGTGCTGGAGGCACAGCTGAATGCGCTTGCTCATATCCGTCCGGGCATGACTGGACGTGAGGCGGATGCTTTGACGCGTGATGTCATCACGAAATATGGCTATGGCGACAAGTTCGGTCACGGCACCGGACACGGACTCGGCATGGAAGTGCACGAGGCTCCGCGTTTGTCCAAGCTTAGCGAAACGATTTTAACCCCCGGTATGACGGTAACGGTTGAGCCTGGCATCTATCTCCCCGGTTTCGGCGGAGTACGGATCGAGGATGACATCGTAATTACGGACACCGGTATTAAAATATTAACCGCATCGACTAAAGCGTTTCTTACTTTAGGCTAAGTTGTGGTAACAGCGGTAAACGAGCACGATCAAGCTTGCTATTTTTCTAATCCCAGGAGGTAATCAGCAGTGATTTCAGTAAATGATTTTAAAACAGGATTGACAATTGAAGTAGACGGAGACATTTTTTCCGTAACCGATTTCCAGCACGTTAAGCCAGGCAAAGGCGCGGCATTCGTGCGCTCCAAGCTGAAAAACCTCCGCAACGGCAACGTTGTTGAGAAAACATTCCGTGCAGGCGAATCGCTAGCTCGTGCGATCATCGAAAACCGTGCTGTACAATACTTGTACAACTCCGGTTCCGAGTACACGTTCATGGACAACGAAACGTATGACCAGTTCGAACTGAACGAATCGCAGCTGGAATGGGAAATCAACTTCCTGATCGAGAACATGACGGTCAACATCTCCAGCTACCAAGGCGAAATTATCGGTATCCAAATGCCGAACAGCGTTGAGCTGAAAGTTATTGAGACGGAGCCAGGCATTAAAGGCAACACGGCAACCGGCGCAACTAAAAATGCAAAGCTTCAAACGGGACACAACGTACAAGTTCCATTGTTCATTAATGAGGACGATGTGCTGTTGATCGATACTCGCGAAGGAAAGTACATCTCCCGCGCATAGGAGATGGCAATGAGCTGCTTCAAGGGTGCAATTGACCCTTGGAGCAGCTTTTTTTTGCTTACAATATTATCAAGCAGTTTTCCTAACTATTTATCACTAGAGCGGCAGCCAAAAATGAAAATCGAGAGCGAAGGAGAAGGGAAAGAATGGCGAAGCATTATGTCGTTGATATCGCGGCACATCGAAATGTATATAATCATAGTTCTAGAAATATGAATTTATATTTTAGTGAACCAGAAAATGGTGTTAATGCGGAGACAGGTTTGCTTCTTTTTATTTCTGGTTATGGGGGGCATGCCAATTCTAATGTGTACAAAAAGATGCGTGATAAATTTCCAGACCAGTACAATTTCGTATGTATACAATGTGATTATTTTGGCTGGGAGTATATGCAATCAGAGCAGAAAGAAGAAACATTAGATTATTTTAATGACATGTCAATCATGCAGGCTCTGGATAATATCACTGCTGTACTTATGGTTATCGCCATATTAAAGGATAACGATCTGTCATTTAACGAAAGAAAAATTGTTGCTTATGGTCATTCGCATGGGGCATATCTAGCCTATTTATGTAACCGATTTGCTCCTCTTTTGTTTTCGGCCATTATCGATAACTCCGCTTATATATATCCTGCCTACTTGGATTACGGGCGCGAGATCAACGGTGTCGAGTTCACCTTTTTGGCCAGAAAAGTAGTTATTTTCCCTGAACTATATGATTTGAGAATCCTTTATAGCAACTTTGAAAACAAAGCAAAAATCATTTCCTATCATGGGGAAGATGATGCTCTTGAGCCAATAGAACGCAAGGAAGCGTTAGTTGGCCATATAGACAATTGTATTTTTAATCGAATTAATAAAAAGGATCTTAATACAGATGGTCCATTCGGTTCAACTGGGCATGGTTTGAAGGCAGACTTTCTTAAAATGTTCGATTACGTAATATCTAATTATGTATTGGAAAAGGAAGCTCCTTACATGCTACAGAATACGCTATTTCAAATTGGAGAAGTCAATCTAGATTTTAATTACGAATTAGGGCTGGTTGCGTTTGAGATGAGCAAGGATTATACAATGCAAACGTTAATGCTTCACTCTATTCAGAATAATATTCAAAGTGCCATAGATCTAGCGATGAAATATGGGTCCGTAAGCAGCTTTTTGGAAGAACAACGATCGATTGCAGAAATTGTTATTAAGCTTGAAGAAATCAAAGGAGCTTTTCAAATGGGTTAAACTTCACACGAACTTCTCATTTTTATCGCAAAAAGCATTGATGTACAAAGGCTTACTATTGTAACATTCAATATAATAGTTAAGCTCATGCAGCTAGCGATGACGTAGAGGAGTAGAGTGAATGGCAAGAAAAAGCTTTGTTTTTCTGCTGGCAGCCTGTTGGTTTTTGCTGGTGGCCTGTGGTACGGGACCTGAGCCGCATGCAACGAATCAGCCAGCTGCAAGTTCGGGGGAAGCGGCAGCTGGTGGGCAAAACTCTCTGAAGGCTGTTCAAGCAAGCGGGAAGCTGCGTATAGGAACGGAAGGAACGTATGCGCCTTTTACTTATCATGACGAAAACGGCAAGCTTGTCGGATTCGATGTAGAGATAGCTGCAGAAATTAGCAAGCGTATTGGCGTGGAGCCTGAATTTATTGAAACGCCATGGGCTGATATATTTGCGGGACTTGATGCGGGGAAGTTTGATGTTGTTTTTAATCAAGTCAGTATTCGGGACGATCGGCTGGAGCAATATTATTTTTCCGATCCTTATATTTACTCCCATATTGTGCTCATTGTGAAACAGGATAACACGGATATTAAGAAGCTTTCTGACTTGAAAGGGAAAAAGGCGGCACAATCGCTGACAAGCAATTTGCTTGATATTGCACAGCGGTATGGTGCGGAAATTGTGCCGTCCAAAGGCTTTGATGAAGCGATTTCTTTGCTGCTGTCCGGTGACGTGGATGCCACGGTTAATGATGGGTTAACGTATTTAGAATTATTGCATCGCGACCCGGAGGCGCCGCTCAAAATTGTCGATGAAATGTCGGAGGCAACGGCAAGCGGCGCTTTGTTTACGAAAGGGCATGATGAGCTTGTTATCGCCGTCAATCGGGCGCTTGCGGATATGAAAAAAGACGGTACATATTTGGAAATTTCAACAAAATATTTTGGCACCGACGTTTCCAAATAGCAGGCTGAAGCTGTGAAGGTTGCTTGTATTTTTGTGATGGGATATACCCAGATGCACGATGGTTGTGCTATAATATTGACTTGCATGTATATGTCAAGGTTGGGAGTGAGTCAGCTTTGTCGTTGATAGTGATGAAGTTTGGCGGAAGCTCGGTGGGAACGCCGGAGCGGATGCAACGGGTAGCAAAACGAATTATTGAAAATAGGCAGGCGGGAAACCGCGTTGTTGTTGTCGTATCTGCAATGGGGGATACAACGGATGATCTGATCGACCAATCGAAGCTGCTTAATCCTAATCCGCCAGCGCGCGAAATGGATATGCTGCTTACGACAGGCGAGCAAATATCGGTAGCGCTTTTGTCGATGACGATTCACCAGCTGGGACACCACGCTGTTTCGTTGACAGGCTGGCAAGCGGGAATCCGTACGGATGCTGTACACAGCAAGGCGAAAATTACAGATATTCGTACTGAGCGCATGATCAAGGAGCTGGATGCGGGCCATATTGTTATCGTAGCCGGTTTTCAAGGGATGTCCGAGGAAGGCGACATTACGACGCTGGGACGTGGCGGCTCCGACACGACAGCAGTAGCACTGGCAGCTGCGGTTAAAGCGGATGTGTGCGAAATTTACACCGATGTGGATGGCATTTATTCGACCGATCCGCGCGTTGTCAAATGCGCTCGCAAGCTTGATGAAATTTCGTATGATGAAATGCTGGAGCTTGCCCATCTGGGAGCTGCTGTGCTTCATCCGCGTGCGGTTGAATACGCAAAGCATTACAATGTAAAGCTGGTCGTTCGTTCAAGCTTTACCTACAACGAAGGTACAAGTGTAAAGGAGGAAGTAACGATGGAACAAGGCGCTGTCGTTCGCGGTATTGCATTCGATAAAAATGTAGCTAGAATTAGCATTCTGGGCGTTCCAGATTTGCCAGGCGTGCTCGCGACAGTATTTGGCGCACTTGCAAATAATGGCGTGGATGTAGACATTATTGTGCAAAGCGGCGTACAGGACGGCACAGCCGACTTCTCCTTCACGCTTTCGCTCGATGATAAAGACAAAGCGGTTGCAGTCATTGAAAATCTGCACGGAGAGCTTCCGTACAACAAAGTGACTTCTGAAGAAAACCTGGTTAAAGTTTCAATCGTCGGTGCTGGCATGGTCAGCAATCCAGGCGTTGCTGCAACGATGTTCGCAGCGATTTCAGGTCTTGGCATCAGCATTAAGATGGTCAGCACTTCTGAAATCAGACTTTCCTGCGTCATTGATGCTGAGCCGCTGCAAGAAGTGGTGCGTGCGCTGCATACGGCATACGGTTTGGATACAGCTGAGCAAGCTTTCGTTGGCGGGCCGCAGGACCGTCGTTAGACGGCTTGTTTTAATGTAAGAAACATGTAAGAGAAATCAAAAAGGCAAAGGAGCAAACGCTCTTTGCCTTTTTTTGCATATATGGAGATGTGCAGAGTGGTAAGATTAAGTACAATTAGATATGATTAATCAAAATGGAAGGGGTTCCAATGTGGCGTTCTTAAATGAAATAGTTTGGGCTGAGAGCACGAGCTTCATGAATGAGTTGCTGAAACAAGAACTCGCCTGCAGCAGCATGCCGGCTGGACTGGAGGCCCATGTGTGGAAATATTCGTCCGTTACGGACAGCTTTGTTTTAAAAATATGGGACAAGGATTCCGATCCAGATGTTCAATTTCAATACGTCCTGCTGCAAGCGCTTTGGAACATAGGCATTTCTGCTTCGGCAGCATATGGATGGGGACACACCGCTTACGGCCATAAGGCGCTGTTAACCAGCTATGATGGCAGCCCGCTCTCCCAAATAACGAATCAGCAAGTTGAGCAGTTGGCTCAATTATTGTTGGACATCCATAAAGTATCCGTCCAGGAATTAGATCCCCTGCTTCATAGGAAATACGATTTTATCCATTATTTTTACCCGCAAATCGAAGAGCATCAAGACATTGAAGCGGAATTAACAGAGCTAATTAATGGTTCAAATATGCAGCAAAATAAGTTTATCCACGGTGACTTTAATTTAGGCAACGTAGTAGAAAATCAAGGGAAATACACGATCATTGACTGGACCAATGGGCAATTAGGGGATGTCAGGTATGATTTTGCCTGGACGAGTTTTTTAATTTATTTATACAAGGGGGAACCATTAGCCGCGGTATTCCAAAATGCATATTTAGCTCAAAGTGATTTTGATAAAGAAGAAGTTCAAAGGTTTGAAGCCATTGCGTGCCTAAGATGGTTATTGCTCTATCGATTCGCACCAGTCCCTAAAGATGAGTCAACGATCGAACGGATCAATCGCAAAATAATGAAAAATAAATTTCTCAATAATGCGCTTGTGCTGGAGTAGCAGCCTAAAGCGAGACTAGCAGCAGGCTAGGGCGTGATTATTCGCCTTAATCTGCTGCTTTTATTTTTATAAGCGATTCAGCGCGTCAACAGCACGAGCTTCTCTCCTTGGAGTACGGGAACGTCTTTATAAATATCGACGGCTGCGCATGCTTCAATATCCCGCTGGAGCCCAAGCTTGAGCAGCCGCTTGCCAGTGGATCCGGAGGCGAGTGTATCGAGCGCAGCAGAACTGCGGCTGCGGTAGAAGCCGAGCATAGCGATTGCGAAGTCGTCCAGTTCCAAAGCGTTTATGCCTGCCTGCATCATACGCTCAAGCAGCAGTCCGGCGCCATAGCCATCCTCGGCAGCGAAAGCATCATTATAGCCTGCGCATAAAATGACGACATCGCGCCGCAGCGCGAGCGCCGCATGGGCGCAGGCAGCGGCGTTCATTAGCGCGGCTGTCAATACGTAATCGGCACGGGCGGATTTTTGCAGCGCGCGCGTTCCGTTCGTTGTGGTCAAAATAATACGTCGGTTGCGAACCGTAGTCGTTTCATATTCATCAGGCGAATTGCCAAGGTCAAAGCCGGATATTTTGCGGCAAAACCGTTCCCCCCCTAGTAAATCCCCCTGCTGCTGCGCTGCTTTGGCCTCCATAACTGTTTCTACCGGAATGATGGCCTCGGCCCCGGCCGCAAGCGCCGTCACAATCGTGCTGCCAGCCCGCAAAACATCGACAACAATGGCTGTTTTATGATGAAAGCGCGCCTGGCTGGCTTCATTCACGCTTGATATGACCTCAACTTGCATGTCGTTATCCGCCTTTCTTTGCCTTAGCTTCTCATAGCCTTATGCCTGCAATATATGCACCTTCTTCTGGGCATGTGTCCCAAGTGCAGCGGTCATGAATGCAGTAGTCTGCTGCATAAGCTAGAAACAGGTCGGCTGGACAAGGGTGGAGGTGGATTTTTATGCTGAATAAAATCGTGCTGGCAATGGCATCCTTGCGCTTTGCCTCGGGAACCATCGAAATTTGCGCAGCTATTATTATGCTTAAACTCAATCAGATCGACAAGGCGCTTCTCGTCAATTCCTCTTTGGCGTTAGTAGGGCCGCTGATTTTGATTGCGACGACGACGATTGGTTTGGTAGGGCTCGCAGATAAGCTGTCCTATAGCAAATTTGCTTGGGTAGCAGCCGGTATTCTATGTCTAATGATTGGTATTTTGAAAAAATAACGAGAATCGGTGCAGTACCCGATAACGAAGGCCTTTAATAAGAAGCGGTCTGCTCCTAGTTAAATAAATTCTAATCTAGCAATTTCGTTCCAGTTGGACATATTTTAACTGGCCAAGCATACATATAAGAGGACTAAGGACAAACATCCGGGAGTGATGAACGCATGCTTAGCCGTATTACGCATTTGCTGCCGCTAGAGCTGAAAGCGATATTGGAACGGCTCCCTGCGCAGGTTCAGGAGCAGCTGGAAGAGATACGGATTCGCGAAGGGCGCCCGCTGGAAATTGGCATGGCAGGCCAATCGCGTTTCGCTGCAAACGATGGCACGCTCTTAACCCAAGCAGGCGGAGCGTACAAGCCTACTGCTGACCTTTGCCGCAAGCTGCTGGAGCGGATGACCAACTACTCCTTGTATGCCATGGAAGAGGAGCTCCGGCGGGGCTTCATTACAGTAGCAGGCGGTCATCGGGTTGGACTTGCAGGGCGTACCGTTCTCGATAACGGCAGCGTCCGCGGCATTCGTGAAATAGGCGCCTTTAATATTCGGATTGCCCGGGAGGTTCCCGGCTCAGCGACCCCGCTCATGCCGAAGCTGCTGGACCGATCACGGAAAACGATCCGCTCCACACTGCTGCTGGCCCCTCCTCAGCAGGGCAAGACGACGCTCGTTCGCGACATTGCAAGATCCGTCAGCTACGGGTTATGGGGAGGCGGGGATGCTGCCAGCTGGCCGGGCAGAAAAGTGGCAATCGTGGACGAGCGCTCGGAAATAGCCGCCTGTGTCCGCGGTATCCCAACCTTTGATATTGGCCCGCGCTCCGACGTCATGGATGCTTGTCCCAAGGCGGAAGGGATGATGATGCTGCTGCGCTCGATGTCGCCCGATGTCATTATTGCTGATGAAATTGGACGGCCCGAGGATGGCGAGGCGATTCGGGAAGCCAGCCATGCCGGAGTCAGCGTCATAGCGACAGCCCATGCGTATGATGCTGAGGATGCGAGAGGGCGGCCTGTATTGCGCTCACTGCTAGAGGAAGGGGCTTTCTCCCTTATTGTCGAGCTGCGCCGAACGCCTTCGGGCATTATGCACCGGGTGCTTACGACAGAAGCTTGCGTAAGAGGCTGGGCGGCGCGCGAGCCAACAGCAGCAGTACCGCGTTTAGCCGAAGATGCTGCGCCGCTATTTTCCGGGCTGATGCGGGGCGATGCCATGTGCTGAAGCTGCTTGGCGCGCTGCTGATTTTGTTCGCCGGAACGATGCTTGGCTTTCAGCAGGCGGCGCGTTTTGCCGCTAGGCCCCGCCAGCTTCGCCACACTGCTCACGCGCTACAAAGGCTTGAAACGGAAATTGGCTACGGGCATACCCCGCTGCCGGAGGCGCTGACTCGAACAGCAGCTTTTGTTCCGGCTCCACTAAACCGGATGCTGATGCTGGCTGCAGAAGGGCTTGCAAGCGATGAAGGGCTTTCGTTTCCAGAAAGCTGGGAGCGGGCGGTGCGCGAGGTTTGGGGAACGACGGCCATGCGGGCGAGCGAGCAGGCGGTGTTGATCCGTCTTGGCTCAACGCTCGGTATTAGCGACCGTGAGGACCAGCTTAAGCATTTGAAACTGGCGCTCATTCAACTGAAGGCGGAGGAAGATTCGGCGCGGGAAGATCAGGCGAGGTATGAGACGATGTGGAAAAGCCTCGGCGTTTTAATCGCCGTGCTGCTCGTTATTTTGATGGTTTAATGGGGTGCCGCAGAAATGAATATGGATGTGAGCGCCATTTTCCAAATAGCCGGTATCGGAATTATCATTGCGATGATTCATACGGTGCTTAAGCAGATGGGGAAGGAAGATATGGCGCATTGGGTGACATTAATCGGCTTTGTTGTAGTGCTGTTTATGGTCGTGCGTATGTTAAACGAGCTGTTTCAAGAAATTAAAACGATTTTTCTGTTCCAGTAGCTAGCTTGAAGAGAAGCCGCAAGTAGGTGAAGCGAAGTGGAAATCATTCAAATCGTCGGTCTTGGGCTGATTGCAACAGTCCTCATCCTTGTCGTTCGAGAGCAAAAGCCGCTGTTCGCTTTCCTGCTTGCGGCATTTACGGGCCTCTTTATTTTTCTGTTCCTGCTTGGCAAAATCGATTCCGTTATCGCGGTGCTTACTGATTTGGCGAATCGCTCCGGCATCCCTTCTATTTATCTGAAGACGGTGCTGAAAATAATCGGCATCGCCTATATCGCTGAATTTGGCGCTCAAATTGTCCGGGATGCCGGACAGGAAAGCATTGCGTCGAAAATCGAATTCGCTGGCAAAATATTAATTCTCGTCATGGCGGTGCCGATCATCAGCGTCATTATCGAAACGGTCATCAACCTGCTCCCGACAGGAGGAGGAGCCAGTTGAGGATAAAGCTTGCGGGCAGCTCCTATCCGTCAAACGCCGTTTGGTTTACGCTGTTAGCCGCTGTCTTGTACTTTTTGCTGCTTGTGCCAAGCTCAGAGGCCGCAGCGCAAGGTGTGTCAGCGTCAGCTTGGCAGTCGGAACAGGCTTATTATCAGCAGCCAGCTTCACAGCCAACGACTTCTCCACAAGCCCATCAGTCGCAGCAGACTCCGCAAAGCCAGCAATCGCAGTCCTTGCAGCAGCAAACACAGCAGGCTCAGGCGCAAGCCGCACTCGGGCAGCTGACCGGCAGCGGTCTGAACGATATGGATACGGATGCGGTGGAGAAATACTGGAACGAGCTCAAAAACGAATATGGCGGATTTTTCCCGGAGCAGAAGCTGCCGAGCTTTGCCCAAATGCTGCTGCCGGGCGGAGAAGGGCTCAAGCTGGAAACGGTGCTGAAAGGGCTGCTGTCTTATTTTCTGCACGAGGTGCTCTACAATGGCAAGCTGCTGGTTACAATCGTCACGCTTACCGTATTCAGCATGATGCTGGAAACGCTGCAAAACGCCTTCGAGCGCAATGCGGTCAGCAAGGTAGCTTATTCCATTACCTTCATGGTCATCCTTATCATCACGGTCAACAGCTTTAATGTAGCAATCGGCTATGCGAAGGAAGCGATAGAAAGCATGATCCAATTCATGCTGGCGATGCTTCCGCTGCTGCTCGCGCTCCTTGCGTCGATGGGCAATGTCATGACGGTGTCGGTGCTGCACCCGCTCATTATTTTTATGATTCATGTTGTAGGCACGCTTGTTTATACGCTTGTTTTTCCGCTGTTGTTTTTCTCGGCCATTTTGCATATCGTCAGCGCCATGACCGAGCGTTTCAAGGTGACCCAGCTTGCCAATCTGCTGCGCAGCATCAGCATTACCATTTTAGGCGCGCTGGTTACGATTTTCCTCGGTGTCGTCTCTGTGCAGGGGGCGACGGGAGCGGTGACCGACGGTGTAACGATGCGAACAGCCAAGTTCGTCACAGGCAATTTTGTTCCTGTCGTCGGGCGCATGTTTTCGGATGCTGCGGATACTGTCATATCGGCTTCCATGCTGGCGAAAAATGCAATCGGGCTCGCTGGCGTCATTATGCTGCTGTTTATCAGTGCTTTTCCCGCAATCAAAATTCTGACGCTAGCGCTAATTTACAATGTATGCGCCGCCGTCATGCAGCCGCTGGGAGATTCACCGATTGTGGCCTGCCTGCAAACGATTGGCAAGACGCTGATCTATGTGTTTGCTGCGCTGGCTGCCGTCAGCTTAATGTTTTTCCTGGCGGTCACGATCGTGCTGACAGCAGGAAATGCAGCAATGATGGTGCGGTAAACGGGATGCTTTGAAAAAAGGGGGCGAATCGCATGGTGGCTTGGCTGGGCGAGTGGCTGCGTGACATTATCGCTGTCATAATGCTCGCTGTATGCACCGAGCTGCTGCTGCCCAACAAGGCGATGCTGCGCTACGCCAGGCTTGTTATCGGCCTTCTTGTACTGCTTACGCTGCTGTCTCCATTGCTTCGCCTGCTGCAAGGCGACGTAACGGCGGGACTGAGCGCGGGCATCCAGCAATGGGAGATGAGCACGGCGCAGCGGCAGGTGAAAATGCCAACGCTTGCCGACATTCAGCGTCAGGCGGAGGAGCTTAAACGCAAGCAGCAGCAGCAGGCGGCTAGCCTGACCGGCAGTACGCTTTCCAAAGCGATGGAAACCGCAATCGTTCGCTATACGGGCCAGGCGGCAAGCTCGGTTGAAGTCAAACTAAAATGGATCAAGGAAGGGGATGTTGAGATGGTCGATATGGATACGGTGACAGTGACGTTTCCCCAGATGCTTCCTCAAGAAGAGGCAGCCTCGCCGAGAGGATCTCCTGCAAATGCGGATGCGAATTCAACACAGGATGTACAGGTCGAAGCAGTGGAACCAGTGAGCGTTGAGGTTATGGTGCCTGAGCTGCTGGAGACTGGGCCGAATCCTTCATCAGAAGCGCAGAGTGCTGCGGATGAACCGTTATGGCAGCCTGTGAATGCAGAGCTTGACAAGCAGACGAGAGCTGTGCTCGCCGAGGGCTGGGGTTTATCTCCCGAGGCCATCATTATTCGCCAGCCGGCAAGCATTCGCGGAGAAAAGTGAGGCGAAAGGAGCGATAATGACAGGTGGCGAAGTGGCTGGAGAAGCTGGAAGCGATGGCGGGCGGAGGCCCTGGGGGACCGAAGCGAGTAAAAATGCTGCGCCTCCTGCTCATTATCGGCTGTGTTGGAGCGCTGCTGATGCTGATTAATTCTTTTCTCACCTATAACGAGGTTGAGCCTTCCGTACAGGGGCAGGGGCAAAATCTGCAGTCAGTAGATGACACAGCCTGGACCAGCCCAGGCTCGCATGAAGGGGCCTCATTCGAAGCGGTGGAGCAGCCGCTGGAGGCGAGGCTGAAGGAAATTTTGGAGAAAATCGTCGGTGTTGGCGAGGTGGATGTTCTGGTCACCATTGATTCAACAGAGGAAATCGTCGTTGAACGCAACGAGAAGGAGACGCAGTCGGTTACAGACGAGAATGACAAAAACGGGGGCAAACGGCATATTACGGCGATTAACAAGGATGGCGAGGTCGTGCTCGTCGAGGTGTCTGGCGATCAGAAGCCGATTATTAAAAAGACGATCAATCCGCGCATTCGCGGTGTCCTTATCGTAGCCAAAGGTGCGGAAAACGTAACCGTCAGGCGTTTAATTATAGATGCGGTCGAAAAAGGCGTGAATGTCGCAGCATCCCGTATTTCTGTAGCACCAAGGAAGCAGTAGATTAGCTTTTATGCTTTTATACCATTTTGAGGAGGGTGTTCACATGAACACGAAAAGACAAACGATTTGGCTCGTATCGATGCTCAGCTTGATGGTGGTGCTGTCCGCCTATTACTTGTTTACGCAGGATGCAAGCTCGCCAGATTTGCTGACAGACAACACGCAGCTAGAGCAGACGGTGGGTCAGGGAGCGACTGAGGCTGCGGGCAGCGGCATCGTTGTGGATGAGGTCCAGCAAGGAGCGGGCAATGGAGTGAGCAAAACGGACAAAGAGGTGCTGGAGCAGTATGAGCAAGGGGGGGCCGCAACGAGCGTATTCGCCGATATTCAGGAGAAGCGGACGCAGGAAAACAATGAGGAGCTTGATAAGCTGATGGCAGATATCGCAAATACGCAGGTAGATAAAGAAAAATCCACTGAAGCGGCAAAACAGCTGTCCATGCTTGAAGAAAAAAATGTAAAGCTGACAGAGCTTGAAGAGCAGCTGATGCAAAACTATGAATCCGCCATCGTAGATGAAGAAAACAACGTTTATAAAGTCGTCGTAGCGAGCGAGAAGCTGGAGAAAAATCAAGCAGCTGATATTGTGGATCTCGTTATGAAAAAAATGGAAATCAATGCAGATCAGGTATCGGTGCAATTTGTACCTTAATTAATCGTTGCCAGAGCAGAAAATCCCGGACGTCAGTTAAGCTGGCACTTCCGGGATTTTTCTTATGCCCCATCATGCACGGCACTCGCCCTGCGCCTATATAATGTAAAAAAGTAAAAAGGAGCTAACGACACATTATGTATCGCTATTATCCTGCCCATCCCCATCAAATGGCCAAATCGCTTCATCCTGTATGCTGGACATCATCCAGCATGGAATTGAACCGCAAACTGCGGACATTGTGGGTACAGCATGTGTACTGGACAAGATTGACGGTGAACAGCATCGTTGATCGTCTTGGTGATGAACAAGCAACGACCGCTAGGCTGCTAAGGAACCCTACAGACTTTGCAGCGGCGCTTGAACCTTTGTATGGCAAGGTGATTGCGGCAAGGTTTGCCGAACTGCTGAGGGAGCATCTTGTCATTGCAGCTGAACTCGTCAAGGCTCTCCAGGCTGGCGATAACGCAGCGGCAGCGGATGCACAAAAACGCTGGTATATGAATGCAGAAGCCATTGCCGACTTCCTTGGCCAAATTAATCCTTATTGGTCCAAAGAGGAATGGAAGAGGATGCTCGATGAGCATCTTAGGCTGCTTACCGGCGAAGTAGCGGCACGACTTGCTAAAAACTATGAGCAAAACGTCGCCCTGGGCGATCCCATCGAAGCGCAGGCAATGGGAATGGCAGATGTCATGACGAACGGAATTATCCGGCAGTTTCCTTCTTTATTTTCCAATTGATCAAAATGATCAAAAAAGAGCGCAGTTCAGGCATTGTTTTTATGGCCTGGACTGCGTTTTTTAATGATGCGCGGTTCAATTTTTGCCTGTTTCGTCCATTATGTTCAATGCAGCGACTGAAGCTATAGAGTGCTTAGAACGATTTTCACGAAGGGAACAGGCAGCTGTTTAAGGGTTATTTTATGCATTTGTAAAAAATAATTCGTGTTCCTCAGCGTTTATGATATAATGTTAAACGTTATTGTGCCCATTAATAAAAGTGAACAATGCAAGCTAAGCTACTATGCGGTTTTGCTGCCGCAAAACTAGGCGAAAGCTTACGAAGCGGTTTTGCTACCGCAAAACTAAGTGGATGCTTACGAAGCGGTTTTGCTACCGCAAAACTTTAAGGAGTGAAACATTCATGTTCAAATTGAGCGAGATTAAAGAATTGATCAAGCTGGTCGATCAAACCTCCGTTCATGAGCTGGAAATCGAAAACGAAGGGACTCGCCTGCTAATTCGCAAGCCCGGGAAAACGGAAGTCGTCAATGTGCAAGCAGCCCCGCTAACGCATACATATTCACAGCAGCCTGCTCCCGTTTACACACAGGCGCCTGCTATTGAGCCAGCTTCGCAGTCTACAGCGTCTGAGACGCCTGCAGCGCGCGCTGCAAGTGAGAATTTGCACCAAATCACTTCCCCGATGGTTGGTACGTTTTACAGCTCGCCAAGCCCTGATGCTGCGGTATTCGTCAAGCCAGGGGATCGCGTATCCGAGAAAAGCGTCGTTTGCATATTGGAAGCGATGAAGCTAATGAACGAGCTGGAAGCGGAAGTGCGCGGCGAAATCGTCGAAGTGCTTGTAACGAATGGCCAATTGGTGGAATACGGGCAGCCGCTATTTCTGGTGAAGCCGGAATAACAGCATTGCTCCTTCTGGGAGAACTAGCCATTTGAAAGGAGTAACAATGTGAATTTCCAAAAAATTCTTATTGCCAACCGCGGCGAAATCGCCGTGCGTATTATTCGCGCATGTCGCGAACTGGGCATTACAAGCGTAGCCGTTTATTCGGAGGCGGATCGCGATTCGCTCCATGTGCGCCTTGCAGATGAAGCTTATTGCATCGGGCCTACTTTGTCGAAGGACAGCTATTTGAATTTAACGAACCTGATGAGCGTTGCTACCATAACGGAATGCGATGCGATTCACCCAGGCTATGGCTTCCTTGCTGAAAATGCGAATTTCGCGGAGCTTTGCGAATCGTGCAACATTACGTTTATCGGGCCTTCGCCTGAGGCGATTAGCAAAATGGGCGACAAGGCGGTAGCCAAGCAAACGATGCAGCAGGCGAACGTTCCCGTTATTCCAGGCTCTGAAGGCATCATTGATACCATGGAAGAAGCGGTTGAAGTTGCACGTCAAATCGGCTATCCCGTTATTATTAAAGCGACAGCAGGCGGCGGCGGCAAAGGCATCCGTATTGCTGACAGCGAGGAAATGCTCGTTTCGCAAATTACGACAGCGCAGCAGGAAGCACAGAAATCTTTCGGCAATGCAGGCGTCTATTTAGAAAAATATTTGACAGGCATGAAGCACGTCGAAGTTCAAATTATGGCGGACAAGCATGGCAACGCTGTGCATCTTTTTGAACGCGATTGCTCGGTTCAGCGTCGTCGCCAAAAATTGGTCGAAGAAGCGCCTTGTCCGGTTTTGTCTCCTGAGCTTCGTGAAGCGATGGGACAAGCGGCTGTTCGCGCAGCGCTTTCCGTTCAATATTCAGGCGCAGGTACGCTTGAATTTTTGCTTGGTCCAGACGGCCAGTTTTATTTTATGGAAATGAATACTCGGATTCAGGTTGAACATCCCGTTACAGAGATGATAACGAATGTCGATCTGATAAAAGAGATGATTTCCGTAGCGGAAGGCAATCCTCTTTCCTTTAAGCAGGAAGATCTTGCGATTAATGGATGGTCGATAGAATGCCGGATTAACGCCGAGGATTCCGAGCGCAATTTTATGCCGTCTCCTGGACACATTCCGTTCTATCTGGCGCCAGGCGGTACAGGCGTGCGGGTCGACAGCGCGGTTTATCCGGGTTATACGATTTCGCCGCATTACGACTCCATGATTGCCAAGCTGATCGTTTGGGGAAGAACGCGTGAGGAAGCGATTGCCCGCATGAAGCGAGCTTTGTCTGAATTCGCGATTGAAGGCATAAAAACAACGATTCCTTTCCATCAAAAACTGTTGGAGCATCCAAAGTTTATTGAAGGAAATTTTGATATCAAGTTCCTCGAGGAATATGATGTTTTCCATCCAGAGCAGGCTGCGGCAAAAGCTGGGGACAATCTGTAATGGTTTGTCATATTTCATGGCGAATGATATAGTATAGAAATAAGATGCGGAAGCTTTACCCGTCCGATGCAGGGCGGGACGCGCAACTTTAGGGAGGTGTAAAGCTATCATGAGTACAACAGCAACGGAGTATGAGAAAACGGACATTGGCGTTATTCAAATCGCACCCGAGGTTATTGAAGTCATTGCTGGACTGGCTACAGTTGAGGTGCCTGGTGTAGCTGGCATGAGCGGCGGTTTCGCAGGCGGAATCGCAGAGATGCTTGGCCGTAAAAATTTGTCTAAAGGCGTTAAAGTTGATGTTGGACAGCGTGAGGCGGCGATTGATGTATCCATTATTGTGGAATATGGCAACCGCATTCCAGAAATCGCTTCGGAAATTCAGCGTAATGTGAAACGTTCGATTGAAACGATGACAGGTCTTCATGTTATTGAAGTGAACGTACATATTCACGATGTTCATTTCAAAGCTGCTGAGAAGCCGGTAGAGGAAGACCAACTGCTGCGCGTCAAGTAATAACTGCATGGAAGAGAATTGACTATAACCCCCTCGTGATCGGCATGCCGCTCGGCGCAAGGGGGTTTTCATTCGGTCTGCCCGGAGGAGGCATTTGCATTGTTTAGAATTGTGGACAAGCTGCTATTGTTTATTTATAGCATCGTAATCGGTGCCGCTTCCATTATGATCGCATGTATTGGCTTTAATTGGATTTCGAAGCGTGCGCTTCTTACGGCTTTAGACCGTATGTTTGAGCAGCCATCGATCCAGATTTCCGTTATGATTGCTGGGATCGTATTATTTTTGCTCAGCTTGAGATTTTTTATTGTTTCCTTGCATCGAGGTTCTGCAGCTCCGCCTTCAATTGATCAACGGACAGATTTTGGCGACATTCGCATTTCCATTGAAACGATTGAAAATCTAGCCCTCAAAGCAGCTTCCAAGCGTCGCGGGGTTAAAGATTTGCGTGCGCGCATTCGTACTTCCGACTCTGGCCTTGACATTGTGCTTCGCGTGTTTGTTGATGGAGAAAGCTCAATCCCAACGCTCACGGAAGAGATTCAGCTTGCTGTCAAAAGCCATATTGAGGATATTACAGGGATACCAGTTTCAAATGTGACGGTATTTGTGGCGAATGTCATTCAGACAGGCATGTACAAGAGTCGCGTGGAATAGAGGTGGGCTAGCGGATGTGGAGGGAATTTTGGGTTCATTACGGAAAGCGGACAATTGGCGCAGCAGCAGGACTCTTTTTTGGCTTCGTGTATTTGTTTGCAGGTTTTTGGGATATGCTGGTTTTTATGCTGCTCATCTCAATTGGATATTGGATAGGCAAGAAGAAAGACTTGCGGCAGGATCCGGCCGCTCGATGGCAGCAAGTGTGGAGCGTATTAATGGAAAGATTTCGCCCGTTTAGATAATCCTGTGGTCTCCTCCGTTCTCCGGAAGCCGGATTGCCGGTTGTTCGAGGCAGGGAGGAGATCATAGGTTTTTTTGAAGTTCTAAGACTTTATAAGTGAAATGCTTATAATGGGCTTCTATTTTACCGCGAAACGGAAGCTTTGCCGCTAAAGGACGGCTTCAGCCGTTTACGCTAGCAATAATAAATTTCAGTAAGCAGTGCAACTGCTTTGGAGGTCCCATGAAACGTAGATTAGCGAGAGAAATTGCAGTATCAAGTTTGTACCAGATGGAAATGAATGAAGTTACGGCTGATGAAGCGGTAGACATGCTTCTTGAAGAGGCGCATTCTGCCAATGAGATCGGCGCGGAGCCAGGGGATATTGGCAACACGGATGATGATTTTGTAAGACAGCTTGTGATGGGCGTCGCGGAGCGCAAAGCGGCGATTGACGACATGCTGCAGGATCATTTGACCGGCTGGCAGGTAGACCGTCTGTCTCGGGTAGACCGCCAGGTTTTGCGTCTGGCTTGTTTTGAGATGGTATTCAGCAACGATGTACCGCCGAAAGCGGTTATAAATGAAGCAATTGAACTCGCTAAGCATTTTGGCACGGAAGAGTCTGGCAAGTTCGTAAATGGCGTGTTAGGCAAGCTGATTAGCGGACTTGAGCAACTGAAAGCCGAGCCTGATCATACAAACTAGGAAACCGCCGGCACAGAAGGCCGGTCGGCAAGAAGGGGAGCGACACATTATGAGCGCACATATCATTTTAGGCAAACAGATTTCGGATCTTATTCGTGAGGAAATTGGGGCAGATACGGCTTCGCTTAAAGAAAAGGGTGTTGTTCCGGGTCTTGCAGTTGTATTGGTTGGAGATGATCCTGCTTCTAAAGTATACGTCGGTTCCAAGGAAAAAGCCTGCCAGCAGCTGGGGTTATATTCCGAGGTTCACCGTTTGGCCGAATCGGCATCGGAAGAGGAAGTTTTGGCGCTGATCGCCAAGCTAAATGTTCAGGATAATATTAACGGTATTTTGGTGCAGCTGCCGCTGCCTAAACATATTAACGAGAAAGCCGTTATCGACGCGATTCGCGTGGAAAAGGATGTAGACGGCTTCCATCCGGAAAGTGTGGGTAATCTGGTAATAGGCGATGACAGCTTGCTGCCATGTACGCCAGCGGGCGTTATTGAACTGATTAAACGCAGCGGCGTTAATATTGCAGGCAAGCATGCCGTTGTCATTGGAAGAAGCAATATTGTCGGAAAGCCTGTCGCAATGCTGCTGCTTAGAGAGCATGCTACGGTGACGATTTGCCATTCCAAAACAGCCAACATGGAAGAGATCGCAAAGCAGGCGGACATTCTTGTCGTAGCGATTGGCAAAGCGAAAGCGATTGACAGCAGGTTTGTGAAGCCAGGAGCAGTCGTTATTGATGTTGGCATTAACCGTCTGCCTGATGGCAAGCTGGCGGGCGATGTGGATTACGAGGATTGCCTGGAAACAGCTGGTTATATTACGCCAGTACCTGGCGGCGTTGGCCCGATGACGATTACGATGCTGATCCAGAACACAATTAAGGCAGCCAAACGCGCAAACGGAATCGGAGAGTAAGGCGATGAAAGAACAGCCGCGGGTTTATTCGATAAAGGACATTAACCGATATATCCGGATGAAAATGGACTCGGACGCTGTGCTTGGCGATGTATGGCTGCGCGGAGAGATTTCTAATTTTACGCATCATTCCAGCGGCCATATGTATTTTACACTTAAGGATAAAGACAGTCGGTTGAAATGCGTCATGTTTGCCTCGCATAACCAGCGGCTGCCTTTTATTCCTCGTGAAGGTGCTAAAGTGATGGCGCGCGGAAACATTTCTGTCTATGAGCGGGATGGCAACTATCAATTTTATGTTTCTGCAATGCAGCCAGATGGTATTGGGAGCTTGTACCTCGCTTTCGAGCAGCTCAAGAGCAAGCTGGAGGAAGAAGGGCTGTTTGCCGCTGAGCGCAAACGCCCGATCCCACGCTTTCCTGGGGCGATCGGACTCATTACTTCGCCAACAGGGGCAGCAGTCCGCGATATGATGATTACACTGCAGCGCCGCTATCCTGCTGCGCGTATTTATGTTTATCCGGTATTAGTGCAAGGGGCGCAAGCAGCACCTTCCATTTCACATGCGATAGAAGCAATGAACCGTTTTGGAGAAATCGACGTATTAATTGTAGGGCGCGGCGGCGGCTCGCTTGAGGAGCTTTGGGCGTTTAATGAAGAGCAGGTAGCACGCAGCATAGCGGCATCCGCTATTCCAATCATTAGCGCCGTCGGCCATGAGACCGATTACACGATTGCTGATTTCGTTGCAGACTTGCGGGCGGCGACGCCTACGGCAGCGGCTGAGCTGGCTGTACCGCATGCAGCCGAGCTGGAGAAGCATTTAAGCAGGCAGCGCCAGCAATTGGAGCAGTCGCTGCGCCAGCTCATTCGCAGCCGCAAGGAGCAGCTCGCCCGTGTGCGCCGTTCGCCATTTTTCCTTTATCCTCGCAAATATTTGCTGGAGCAGGCGCAGCGTCTTGATCTGCTGGAGGAGCGCTTGCGCCAGCGGACGCAAAATGCAGCACACCGCGGGCGAAGCAGGCTGGAGCGTTTGCAAGCGACGCTTGCCGGGCATCATCCAGGGCAGCGCGTGCAGTTTGCGGCAAGCAGGCTCAGAGGAACTTCGAAACGGCTGGAACAGATTATCCAGCAAACGCTGCAGGAGAAGCAGCTTAAGCTTCATAGCTCCATACGCCAGCTTGATGCGCTTAGTCCGCTGAAGGTAATGGCGAGAGGATACGGGTTAGTTTATGAAGAGTCGGAGCAGCGCTTGGTCAAGTCAGTAGCAGATGTGAAGGCAGGGGATACCGTAAAGGTTAAACTAGCCGATGGGCAGATGACCTGCGAAGTATCGTCGTTGGAAGGAGAGAGCAGCAGTGGCAAAAAAGGAAGCAGCCGAGCTTAGTTTTGAACAGGCAATGGAGCAGCTTGACACGATTGTAGAAAAGCTGGAAAACGGCGATGTTCCGCTGGAAACAGCGATTGATTTATTTCAAGAGGGCATGCGTCTGTCGAAGCTGTGCAGTGGAAAGCTGGAGCAGGTGGAGCAGAAGATCGAGACACTTATTGAGACAGAACAGGGCTTTCAGAAAAAAACGTTTGCTCCACCGAGCGAAGACAAAGGAGAATAACGCTTGAGCGATACGGTTTTGGTAAAATCCTATTTGGCGCAATGCGCCGCCATCGTAGAGCAAGCACTGACCGAAGTGCTGCCTGCGCAGTGGCAGGTTCCGGATAAGCTCCGTGAATCCATGATGTATTCCCTTGAAGCAGGTGGAAAACGCTTGCGGCCCGCTCTTGTGCTTGCAGTGGCTGAGGCAATTAGCGGCAATGAAGATACGGTTAGCAAAGCTTTGCCTGTTGCATGCGCAATTGAATGCATACATACGTACTCCTTAATCCATGATGATTTGCCAGCGATGGATGATGATGATTATCGGCGCGGCAAGCTCACGAATCATAAGGTGTACGGAGAGGCGATGGCGATTTTGGCTGGTGACGCGCTGCTGACCCATGCGTTTCATTTAATTCCTAAAGCGGCAAAAGCTGGCGGTGTCAGTGCACAGGTTGCACTCGATATCGTGGAGGATTTGGCAATGCTCGCTGGAGCCAGAGGCATGGTAGGCGGGCAAGTAGCAGATATGCTGGGTGAGCAGGGCATCACGTCGCTTGCAGAGCTTGAATATATTCATTTGCACAAAACCGGAGATTTGGTTGTGTTCTCTGTTACAGCTGGCGCACGTATTGGCGGTGCTACAGAAGAGCAAATCAAGCTGCTCGAGCAATATGGCCGCAATATTGGGCTGGCTTTTCAAATTCAAGATGACATTCTAGATTTGATTGGCGATGAGAGCAAGCTTGGCAAGAAGACGAACAGCGATGTCGAGCAACAAAAAGTAACCTATCCCTTTCTGATGGGACTTGAGGAGAGCAAGGCTCAAGTAGAGCGTTTGACGCAGGACGCGAAGTCGGCTGTGCTTGAAGCAGGACTTGCAGCACCGGACAGACTGCTGCAAATCGCCGATTATCTGGTGCAGAGGGATCATTAATTCGCTCTAATGCCTTGGGGATTGGGAAAAAAACAATGCCTATGTTATAATAGTTTAAATATTTTGACGTCTATTGAACAGTGAAGGCTGCTGTTCGCGAAAGCGAGGAAGTACTGTGCTGCTTGAACATATAAACGGGCCTCAGGATTTAAAAGGGTTATCCAAGAAAGAGCTGGAGCAGCTTGCAAGCGAAGTGCGCCAGTTTCTCATTGAGAAGCTTTCCGTTACGGGTGGTCACCTTGCTTCCAATCTGGGAGTTGTGGAGCTAACGCTCGTTCTGCATTATTTATTTGACAGCCCGAATGACAAATTTGTATTTGATGTAGGCCATCAATCTTATGTCCATAAAATTTTAACAGGGCGCATGGATCGCTTTGATTCGTTGCGTCAATATAAAGGCATGTGCGGGTTTGTGAAACGCGACGAAAGCGAGCACGATGTGTGGGAAGCCGGACATAGCAGCACATCGCTGTCTGCAGCAATCGGCATGGCGATGGCGCGAGATTTTAAAGGCGAAGACAATCGCGTCGTAGCTGTCATTGGCGACGGAGCCTTGACTGGCGGAATGGCCTTCGAGGCGCTTAATCACATCGGCCATGAAAAGAAGAAAATGATTGTCGTGCTGAACGACAATGAGATGTCTATTGCGCCAAATGTCGGCGCGATGCATCAATATTTGGGCAAAATTCGCTCCGACCGCCATTACCAGAAAGCGAAGGAAGAGCTGCAGCATTTCTTGAACAAAATTCCTGCTGTCGGCGGCAAGCTGGCCAAGACGGCAGAAAAGTTTAAAGACAGCCTGAAATATTTGCTCGTAACGGGCATTCTTTTCGAACAATTCGGTCTTACTTATTTAGGACCGGTTGACGGGCATGATATGGAGCAGCTGCTTGATATTTTCCGTCAGGCTGATTCCGTTCCAGGTCCTGTTCTTGTGCATGTCGTGACGGTGAAAGGGAAAGGCTACTCTCCTGCTGAAGCAGATTCCCATAAATGGCATGGCATCTCCCCCTACAAAATCGAATCGGGCCAGGTCGTTAAGGCCGTAGGCTCGCCTATGTATACGCAAGTGTTTGGCGATGTGCTAATTGAGCTCGCAGAGAAGGATAAACGTATCATTGCGGTTACACCTGCTATGCCGGGTGGATCGGGATTAATGGAATTCGCAGCGCGTTTTCCCGGCCGCATGATCGATGTAGGTATTGCCGAGCAGCATGCGGCGACGATGTCTGCGGCACTTGCAATCGAAGGAATGAAGCCGGTATTTGCCGTTTATTCCACCTTCCTGCAAAGGGCTTATGACCAGGTTGTGCATGATATTTGCCGGCAGAACCTGAACGTTATTTTTGCTATCGACCGTGCAGGCTTTGTAGGTCCCGATGGAGAAACCCATCATGGCGTGTATGATATTCCCTTCCTGCGCCATGTGCCGAATCTGGTCTTAATGATGCCTAAGGATGAAAATGAGCTTCGCCGGATGATGAAGACGGCGGTTGATTATAATGATGGCCCGATTGCAGTCCGTTATCCGCGGATCAATGGACTCGGCGTAACGATTGATGCTGAACTTCTGCCGCTGCCTATAGGCTCATGGGAGACGGTTCGCGAAGGCGATTCAGCCGTTATTATTGCTATTGGCCCGATGCTTCAAGTAGCGGAAGAAGCAGCGGATCTGCTGAAGCGCGACGGCATGAATGTCCGCATTGTAAACGCCCGTTTTATTAAGCCGATGGATGAGAAAATGCTTCTGTCACTTGCTAATGAAGGTAAAAACATCATCGTCCTGGAAGAAGGCGCGGAGCTTGGCGGCTTGGGCAGTGCGATTCTTGAATTTTATTCGCTGCGCGGCATTTATGGTTTGCCGATTCGTATCGTTGGTATTCCGGACCAGTTTATCGAACATGGTTCCATTAAAGAACAGCGCGCTGAAGTTGGCCTGACAGGCGAACGGATAGCAGCTGAGCTTAAAAACATGCATCCTCGCAGTAAAATGCGTGTAACCGGACAGCATTAGAAGGCTAGGTAAAAGAATGACGACACCTAAAGAACGAATAGATGTGCTGCTCGTCGAGCGCGGTTTTTATGAAAGCAGGGAAAAGGCGAAGAAAGCGCTAATGGCAGGCCTTGTTCTGGTGGATAACGAACCGATAGACAAGAGCGGAATGAAAGTTGCCCGCACGGCGGATATTAAAGTAAAAGGGGCTATTCATGCCTATGTCAGTCGTGGGGGCTTAAAGCTGGAGAAGGCAATTCGCGCCTTTGAGCTGGATCTCGTTGGGCGTACGATGCTGGACATTGGTGCTTCAACAGGCGGCTTTACAGATTGTGCTTTGCAAAATGGAGCTCAATACGTCTATGCCATTGACGTCGGCTATAATCAGCTGGACTGGTCGCTTCGCCAAGACCCACGCGTGAACGTTATGGAGCGTGTTAACTTCCGTTATATGAAGCCTGAGGAGCTGCTGGGGCCCAAGCCTACTTTTGCTACCATTGATGTTTCGTTCATCTCATTGAAGCTCATTTTGCCTGCATTAGCAGGATTGATTGATCCGGGCTCAGGCGTGATGGCGTTGATCAAGCCGCAATTTGAGGCAGGGCGCGATAAAGTAGGGAAATCAGGTGTTATAAGAGATTCGAAGGTGCATGCAGAGGTGCTGAGCCATGTAACGCTGGCGGCTGCTGAGATGGGTTATACGCTGCGTGATCTTTCCTTTTCTCCTATTACAGGCGGAGAAGGCAATATTGAGTTTTTGGCTTACTGGATTTGGGACAACCAGCCTAATCAGCAGGTTCCCGATGATGCGGCAATTATGGAGCTCGTCAAGCAGGCGAGCAGCACCTTTTCCGCTGAAAAACAGTAGCAAGCTGCGAGGGGAATGCCTGCATCGCTAAGGCGATCGGGTGTTCCCCTATTTTTTGCTTTACAGAGTTGGGTCTTTTTTGATACACTGGACTCAACCAAACATGCGTTCGCTTTATAAACATTGACAGGAATATGCACCTTCCATCTCGAACCATTACATATATGGATGTTTTGGATGGAGGGTTGCATATGGACAAATACGGTGACTGGTTAATTATGCTAGTTGCCTCAGCCTTGTTAATCCTGTGGTTGTTTCGATTGTTTCATCGCTGGCTTCATGAGCCAGCCTCCTTCAACCGCTTGAAGCTTGGTAAAGGTGTCCCGCTCGATCCGAATGATGAGAACATTTTGTTTCTTGAACAGAGTGGCTATCATGTCGTCTCAGGCAAACACCGAATTCCCATTCAGATTGATCTGGATGGCCAAGAACTGGACAGCCGCTTGTATATTGATTATATTGCAGAACTTGACGGAGAGTTATACATCGTGAAGACTGCAAGGGATCGTATGCCGATGGATTGGACGGGAAGCGGAATAAGAGACAGGCTGCTTGTATACGCGTTGTTGCTGCCGAAATGCCAGGGCATCCTGTTTATTAATGTGAAGGAACGCTCCATTAGAAAAGTTGTTTTTCAGTTGTAGAATAGCATGTTTGGGAGGCGCTTTATTTATGAAAGGGATACGTCAATTTAAAATCAAGGAAATAATTACGAATCAGGTTGTGGAGACGCAGGAGGAGTTAGTTGAAGCGCTTCGCAATACCGGATTGCAGGTAACGCAAGCTACAGTATCACGTGATATTAAAGAGCTAATGCTCATTAAAGTTCCAGCAGAGGATGGCCGATACAGATATTCGTTGCCGCAGGAGAAACAACGGATCAATCCGATTCACAAGCTCAAGCGGGCACTGCTCGATCACTTCGTGAACATCGATTTCACAGACAATCTTGTCGTAATGAAGTGTTTGCCGGGCACAGCCAATACGATCTGCGCGCTGCTGGACAATATGGAGTGGCAGGAAGTAATGGGAACCATTTGCGGAGATGATACGATTTTGATCATTTGCCGCACGAAGGCTCAAAGCAATGAGGTTGTAGAAAGGTTGCTGGAGCTGTTGAACTAACACACCAATTTTAGGAGGCATCAGTTTATGTTGCGAGAGCTGTCCATTCGAAATTTAGCTGTAGTTGAGCAGGTGACGGTTTCGTTCCACCATGGCTTTCATGTTTTGACGGGGGAGACGGGAGCGGGTAAATCCATCATTATTGACGCGCTTAGCTTAATTGTTGGAGGACGGGGCTCCGCAGATATGGTCAGGTATGGCTGTCAGAAGGCGGAAATGGATGCGATGTTTGATTTGCCGCGGATGCATCCCGTATGGCATGTGCTGGAGAGACTAGGGGTAGAGGCATCACATGACGAGATGCTCGTCATTCGTCGTGAGCTCACTTCCCAAGGCAAAAGCAGCAGCCGAGTGAATGGACAGCTGGTTACTATGACGATGCTTCGTGAAATTGGAGAATGCTTAGTTAATATTCATGGTCAGCATGAGCATCAATCTTTACTGCGTACAGAGAGGCATTTGGAATGGCTTGACATGTTCGCAGGTGACCTGCTCATTGAGCGCAAGCAGACTTATAAAGCGGTATATAAGGAGCTGCAGCAGGCAAGAGCGGCGCTGCGCGAGCTTGAAGATTCAGCACGGCATAATGTGCAAATGCTGGACTTGTACCGTTTTCAAATCGAAGAAATTTCAAATGCCCAGCTGAAGGTTGGAGAAGATGAAAGCTTGGCTGAAGAGAAACGCAAGCTGCAATTCGCCAGCAAACGGATGGACAATGTAACCGAAGCCTATTCTTCATTGTATGGCGATGCTGGCTTGGATGCTTTAAACAAAGCGATTATTAAGCTTTCGGATATTCAGACGTATGATCCCGCTATTGTCGGGCCATTGCTGGAACAGCTCCAATCGGCCTATTATCAAGCCGAGGATGCCGCTTTTCAACTTAGAGATTACAGAGATACCATTGAATCAGATCCGGAGCAGCTTGCGACTATCGAAGATCGTCTCGATCTCATTCATGGTTTGAAACGCAAATATGGCGAGAGCATTGAGGATATTCTCGTTTATTATAAAAGCATTGTCGTGGAACGCGACAAGATCGAAAACCGCGACGACTATTTAGAAAAACTGCGTAATAGCGAAGCAACATTGTATAAATCAGCACTTGAACTTGCTGAGGAGCTTTCGAAGCTGCGCAATCATGCATCTACACGTTTGGCTGAGTCCATTGAGCGCGAGCTTCGTCAACTGCAAATGCCTAACACGATTTTTTCTGTACAAATGGACAGAATCAAGCAGCACGATCAAAAGGAAGCCGCTGTTGTGCTTAATAGCAATGGCTGTGACGAAGCGGTGTTTATGCTGGCTCCGAACCCTGGGGAGCCGCTTAAGCCATTGAATAAAATCGCATCAGGCGGCGAGATGTCGCGCGTTATGCTGGCTCTGAAAGCGATATTTGCTGAGCATGACCAAATTCCAGTACTCGTATTTGACGAGGTGGATACAGGGGTTAGCGGACGTGCAGCTCAATCGATTGCGGAGAAGCTTTCCCAACTATCGCGTCGCTGCCAAATTTTTTCGATCACGCATTTACCGCAAGTTGCTTGTATGGCTGATCACCATTATGAAATTCGCAAGCAAGTCGTTAATCAACGTACAGCGACCTCCATTAAAGAAATTATGAGCAATACCCGAATTGAGGAGCTAGCCCGCATGTTGGGCGGGGTTGAAGTGACCGAGAAGACGAGACATCATGCACAAGAAATGCTTGATTTGGCATTGCGGCAGAAAGGAGCCTAATGGAGGGCATTAAGGGAAGTTTTTTGTGGTCATAAAACGGTGGGGGCGGGGTAACTTAAAGGTACGCCAATGGCGATTAATCCTTTATCGTCATGCGATGGAATTACAGGGAGCGTGAAATCATTGAACTCCAGCAAGAGGAAGAGATGGTTCGGTCTGGTTCTCGTGATTTTGATTTGCATGGTAGGCTTCTCCACACCGTTTCAGCACTTAGCCTCAATCCCGAATGAACTGCGTTTGTTCACTGGCCAATCGAAACGATTACAATATGGAGTTCCTGTTCATGCTCAAGTTACGGTGGACCCGCGTATGCTTCAAGTGAATGGCTCATCGACCCGGTCTTTATCAGTCAATTTGAACGAACCGCTATCCTTACATTCGCAGCAAAGCGGCGAGACGAGGATGAAAGTGAAATTATTCGGTAAAATTCCTTTCAAGACGGTGAAAGTCAACGTTGTTCCTGATTTAAAGGTCATTCCCGGTGGTCAAACCATTGGGGTCAAGGTGAAGTCAGCCGGAATTTTAGTCGTCGGTCATCATCAAGTGACTAGTCAGAATGGCAGTAAGCAATCTCCAGGTGAACTCGCAGGATTGCGTCTAGGCGATTTAATCGTCAAGATTAATGGCCAGAAGGTTTCCGAAGTTAGGAAAGTTGCAGAGCTCGTTGATCATGCAGGCAACAATAGGAAAGCGCTTGATATTGTATATAAGCGTGGCGGCCATTTAGGTAAAACCGTTTTGAATCCTTCTTATGATGCTGAGGATCGAACGTGGCGGCTAGGGCTTTATATTCGCGACTCTGCTGCCGGTGTAGGCACGCTGACGTTTTATGCCCCTGATCAGGGCGTTTACGGCGCGCTTGGACATGTCATAACAGATATGGACACGCAAACAGCTATTGAAGTTGGTGATGGCCAAATTCTTCAATCCAGCGTAACGTCAATTAATAAAAGCCAAAATGGCGAGCCAGGCGAAAAAAGGGCCCATTTTGTGAAGGAAAGTAAAGTGCTGGGCAATGTGGAACGAAACACTCCATTTGGTATTTTTGGCAAAATGAATGAAAATCCTACCCACAGCTATAACAGCAGTGCTATGCCGGTTGCTTTTGCTGAGGAGGTAGCTGAAGGCCCTGCTCAAATTTATACCGTAGTAAATGGTCAAAAGGTTGAGAAATTTGATATTGAAATTGCTCATGTTATGAAGCAGAACAGTCCGGCAACTAAAGGAATGGTTATCAAAATAACGGACAAGCGCCTGCTTGATAAAACAGGTGGCATTGTACAAGGTATGTCGGGCAGCCCCATCATTCAAAATGGCAAGCTGGTTGGAGCGGTGACCCATGTGTTCGTAAATGACCCTACATCGGGTTATGGATGTTTCATTGAATGGATGCTTCAAGATGCAGGGGTGTTATTAAAATCTACATTGCAGCAAGGCAGTCAAACAGCAGCATAAAAACAACCGCCAGCGGCAGGGAGCGAATACGCTGCAGGCGGTTGTTTTACTTTTGTCGGACACCTTCTTTTGTCGAAACTCAGCGAAACAAAGCGCTAATTGTAAATAAATAATCAGTATAACGGTATTGAGAAAAAAAATAAAGAAAAATAATTTTCGACAGAAGGAATTTATATCAGCGTGTCGAAAATGTTACTCAAGACAACTAGGGGAAGGTTCAAGAGTGAAAATTGGATTATCATTTGAGGGAGGATAATATCTTGCAAAAAATTGATGTATTGTTGGCAGATGACAACAGAGAATTTACTAATTTGTTATCGGAATACATATCCGATCAAAGTGATATGAATGTGAGCGGTGTAGCGTATAACGGTGAAGAAGTGCTGAGGCACTTGGAAGAATCCCGTAAAATACCGGATGTACTCATTCTTGATATTATTATGCCTCATTTGGACGGACTAGGCGTTTTGGAGCGTTTGCGGGAAATGAACATCTCGCCAATGCCTAAAATCATTATGTTGACCGCCTTCGGTCAAGAAAATATTACACAAAAAGCAGTTCAATTGGGTGCTTCTTATTATATTCTTAAGCCATTTGATATGGATATTTTGGCTAACCGGATTCGCCAGCTGTTCGGGAATTCTTCGTACTCGGCATCATCTTCTTACAATTCGAGTTCATCAACAGTAAAATCGAATGTTGTTCCGCTTGCCAAGGGCAAAAATCTAGATGCCAATATTACAAGCATCATTCATGAAATTGGTGTGCCTGCTCATATTAAAGGCTACCAGTATTTGCGCGAAGCCATCACAATGGTGTATAACAATATCGAAATTTTGGGTGCGATTACAAAAACGTTATATCCAGCAATCGCCGAAAAATTCAAAACGACACCATCCCGCGTCGAACGGGCAATTCGCCATGCTATTGAAGTCGCCTGGACGCGTGGCAACATCGACAGCATCAGCCACCTATTTGGCTATACCATCAATATCAGCAAGTCCAAGCCGACCAATAGCGAATTTATCGCGATGGTTGCAGACAAGCTGCGGATTGAGCATAAGGTTAGCTGAACGTAGGCTGGGAGCGGGGTAGAGCGTGTCAAGAGCTATTGCAATTATGGCTATAAATATCCGAAATAGGGTATTTTGAGCCGATAAATATCGAAAGTAAGCTAACTAATACCACTTGTTTATTGGGTTTCCAACAACCCTATAAAGGAGTGGTATTTCTTATGACAAACATGGAATTTCACATCGACAATTTTATGCTTTATTGCAGTTCGAAGAATCTTTCCCGTAAAACGTTGGCATCTTATGAACAAACCCTTAAGCTGTTTACGTTGTTCTTGAAGCAGAGCTTTGATATTGAAGATGTGAAGAAAGTTCAATCAGGACATATTCGCCAATACATCAAGTATTTGCGGGAGCGGGGAAAATACACAGTTGTCAATAAAGAAGAAAGCAAGAACATCAACCATCCTGACAACAGGAGCGATTATAAGAAAGACATATCGACGACAACCATTGCTAACTACGTCCGAAACATAAAAGTGTTCTTCAACTATCTATATCATGCTGAGAGGGAAATTCCCAAAAATCCCGTAGACAGCATTAAAAACCTGAAGCCTGAAAGGAAGATGAAGAAGATTCTGACTCCTGATGAAATCAAGCGGGTATTGAAACAGTTTGATTCATCAACCTTCCACGGTTACAGGAACTACATTATTACGAAGCTGTTGCTGGATACGGGAATGCGTATTGGTGAATGCCTTTCACTATTCCCAGAACATTTCGATTTCGCTCATAAGAGCATATTAATCACGAACCCAAAGAATAAGCAGGAACGGTATGTATATTTCTCATTCAAACTGGCTAATGACATGAAGCAATGGATGAAGTACAAAGATAGATATTCAGAAAGCCCATTCTTGTTTCCAACGACCAGAGGAACGCAGCTTGAAGTCCGCAATTATGAGAGAGCATTGCGTCAGGCAGGAGAACAGGTAGGGGTGTCCATCCATCCTCACCAACTGAGGAATAACTTCGCTAAGTACTACATTCTGAATAACGGTGATTGGTTTAGTCTGTGCCGCATTCTCGGACATTCATCAGTTGAGGTAACTCAGAAGGCTTATTTGGACTTTACAGATGAAGAAATCGGGCGAAAGTATCAGAAACATAGTCCACTTGCATTCTTGGAGGTCTAAGCCATGACAACAAAGAAGAGTGTTTGGACGGCTATTGAAGATGATGTTACTGCTCAAAGGCTCGTAGAACTCGCTAGGGCGCACTTTAGGCTTGCTTTGGAACACATAGGAAAAGCTTGTCCAGAACGTAGGCAAGCTATACAAGCCGAAATTGAGTGTCTGAGAGCAGAAAGAGAATTGTTGTTGACCTCCTTTGAGCAGGGAGGGCGTAAAATGAGCGAAGACTTCGAGAAATACGAACAACTCGTATGCCGCGAGGATGAATTGTGTTTTGAACTAAAGACATATCAAGAAATAATTTCAGAATTGTTGATGCTAGTTCATAAACGAGGTACTAGCGTTCTGAATTTGGAGACTGTTGAGGAAGTTATGACAACGCTATATATGGCAGAAATTGATTGTCGCACCGAACTGTTAGATACACAGCTTGAGAAAAGCATTTTATCTTACAATCTAGGTCGGGAATCATAGGGTGATCGATCGATTTTGAACGTCTCCAGTAGCTCGTCCATCTTGTGATTTTGAACTTGCTGCCGTAGTCTGTTTGTTAAATGCCCATAGGCTTTATGGATTATCGTTCAGTACATGGACTAACATCAAAAGAGCCTTATCAGTTGTTTCACCTGATAGGCTCTTTTATACGATTTATAGCACCATATATTGTAATAATCTTCTTTTGAACTCTGCTACTGTAGCTTGGTTAATGTTAGTGGTACATCTTCTATAATAAACGGCATTAAAACTTCTTTGTTGCCCATATGAGCTACAGGTGCTAGCTCTATGCCTAATGAGAATGAAGATGGATTGTTTGCTCAAGTCCTTTTGAACTGGAGGATTCATTTATAATATGAAGTAATACTAGCGATGTCAGGTTTTCGGTATATTTTTCGAAAAAAATTTTCTATAAAAAACTCAATTTTAAGCGTATATCATTAACAAACCCAATAAAAATAAGGGAAAATCAAATATTTTACAATATAAAATAAGTATGCTATACTAATTTTAGTGAAGAAGATGTTCCGTCGAATAATTTATTTGAATAGGAAGTTAAAGCGGGGAGGAAACTCCTCGCTCCTTTTTTTGCATTTTTATGAAAATAATATTGGAGGTTTACAGAATGGAAAGAGAGTCAAGAGAGGATTACAGAATTAAACGCATTATGAAGTACATCAGATTAAGGGAATTATCAGACCTTTTAGATTGCCATCTTGCTACGGTTAGCCACTATGAGAATGGCAGATATAATTTGTCTAAAGAGAACGAAGAGAAATACAAAAATTATATTGATTCACATCAGGGGAGAAAACAGTCATGAGTGCATGCTTAGTTATACAAACAGGACGAACCATTATTATGGGTTCTGATTCAGCTATTTCAACAACAATTAATGGGCAGATTTATCGCATAGATGAATCAGGTGCGAAACTTTGGGAAGTGGATGATATGATCATCTTTTGTTCAGGTAACATGAAATATGCTTATCAAATCATGGACATTTTCCTTAGCCAAAAAGATAAAAGCGTATCAAATTTAAGTCTAATTGTAAAAGAAGTTTGCTTAGACGATACAGCTATTTCACTAGAAGTATTGGTAGGCGTGGTTCAAGAGGGTTGTTCTCATTTGTATAGCATTTCTTCATCAGATAACTTCAGAATTGAAGATCGTAAGATGGAACATACGAATGGTACTGCTATTTGGGCAGCAGGAATCAAAACGGAGGAGAGCGCTGACAAAGCTGAACAATATCTTTTACAAGGACAAAGTATCGAAGAGGTATATCAAAATGTATATAATGATATTTCCTTTGAAGGGGTTGGTGGTAAACTGGTTATTTATCAGTTAACCAAAAGCGAATGCAAGAAATTATTACAGTCAACGATATTGGAAAAACAGGATATAAAGATTTTGACAGCGCAACTCTATCTTGATCTTTGTACTAAAAATATGATCATCGGTGAAAGAGTATTCGGAAAACTTCTTGCTGGTACGAACCTTGAAATCGATGCATCAGACGTAAATGGTCAGAGAACATTTACGGTGGATGGCAATGGTGTAACCATCCAAGGTGATAAGCTAACCGTCACAGGAGGGATTCCAGCGAATCAGCTTGATCCTGCTTATAAAAAAGTGAGCTAGTGCAGCTAATGAAGCCTTACAACGGCGTTACAATCGACTCAGAGAATGGTCTGTATGTTATGAAGTCGGATTCCACAATCAGAACAATGTTGAATGCTACAGAGGGTTTCAAGTTCCAAAAGAATGCTGGAACATTATCAGCGCCAACATGGACTGACATGCTGTTTTACGATGTAAATACAGGGAACCTATTTATTGATGGTGTTGTTAACGCTAGAGATTTAAAGGTCAATGGAGCAAGCGTACTTACAGGGGATGGAAAGTTTAAATCTTCATCGCTGGAAACACTGTATGTTGGCAAAAACGTATTTATGGCTCCTGAAGCAAGGATTTCGTGGACTCAGGTAACAGAACAGCCTAATGCAGCTCAGTTGGGTGGAGTGATGACTAATTCGCCTAAGATGACGTATATTGATGCGAATGGTGTTTATACAGGCACTGTGTCAGCTAATCAGATTAATGCAGGTAAAATTAGATCGCAATATATTGATGTAGAGGATCTGAAGGTAAATCGAATTTATAGAGAATATAATGACAGTTCAGGATATTTGCAACTATCGGAAGTTGGGGCTGCTGGGCAATCTTTTGGAGATTTGGAACTATGGTTTAGTAATGAACGATGGTTTAGAGTCTATAACGGTGGAGGTGGAAAGGTGTACTTAGACGTACATGACACATCATTTTTAGAATCGGATGGAACAACTACGACAGCACTAGGAAATTGGGAGTTTAAAGGAAAGGTTACAGGAGTAACAGCTACATTCGCGTAAAAATTGCTGTTACTACTTAGTTGCCACTTTCAATTTAATCTTCAAAGGGTAAGATATTTTTTAGGTATTAATTGTACTCAGTGACAGGTATAGGCCAAAGATTATAGAATGGGACTTCTGCATAAACAGTGTGAGGAGAAAAGATGCCTGGCTAAAACAGATCCAAGCGAAGGCACAATCCCATTCTGGAAAATGTCACTTATGACGTTCTAAAGGACAGTAGCATTCAAAAGTCTAAATCACCTGTTTTTGAAAAGTGAAATAGGTTACCAATAAATTATAGGTAGCCTATTTCGTTTGTAGATTATTGAAAGAATTGATAATCATCAAGGTTTAAGGATTCAGTGTTAAATTAATAGGAGAAGTGGAAGTTATGTATAAAGAGCCAGAGAAAAAGCAGGAAAAATATGTTGGGTTCCCAATGAAAATGAATGCATACGGGCACAAAGAGTTATTTATTGTGCAAAAAGATGAAAATGCTTTCATTTTATATTTTATTTTAGGTAAAATGACGCAAAATTATTGGACGTGGGGAAGTTTTGAGACGACTGTTGTCACTCTTAGTAAGCAATTCTCTATCAAGAAGAAGGAAAGTGATAACAGAAAAGAAATCAAGCGTCTATTATTAGTATTGCATGAAAAAGGATGGTTCAAGATTATGTTTGATGAACAATCATTTGAGTATGATACGTTGCTTAATATTTCAATGGTAGACTTGGATAGTCCGCAAGTAATGTCTGTTGTAGAAAGCGAAAATTTTAAGCACACAGGTTATCTCAAAGTTACACAAGAGATGTTTGACTCATGTAAATGGAATGCTAGACATTTTAGAGGGTTAATTTACGCCGAATGGCGCATGATGCGTGGTCAAGAGAATGAGGGCAAATACCGTATTTCAGGTAGTGAGTGGCAAAAGGCAATGGGGATATCTAAACTGACTCAGATTAATCTAGTCAAGGAACTTGATGAATTGAATTTAGTTGATAAACAACGCGGTGAAATGTACATAGACGCTTGTGGCAAACCAAAACGTGAAACAAATCTATATTCTGTGGTGTGTGACGAAGAACGCCAAGAACGTAAGCAAGAAGAGAAGCAAAATGAATATTCCTTGATAAAGCAGCACAATTTTGACGTTCATGCGGAGGTTGCTCAATTGGATGCTATAGATCCAAGATGTGAAAACACAAATGTATATAAAACAGGTAAGAAAGATTACCTTGGCAATAAAGAATATTGGATTTGGAATACGACGAAATACAAAAGCACAAAAATGCACTTGGATGCACGTTTCAATAGCTTTAAGAATGCAAGACCTGATTTATACGCTACTGTCGTAATGGAAGGCGAGAAGTACATGAAGAAAATAAATGCTAATAAAGATTGGCAAGAAAAACAACATCAAATGAGCAGCCATCGTAATAAAGGCTATGATCCAAGGTTTTATCTGAGTTAATGAAATTAAAAAGTTCACAAATGGAAAAAGATGAGATAGCAGGGAGACAAGCAAAAAGAGAACAGGCAGATGACTTTGCTGATATATTAGATGAAGTAATAGAATACAAAAGAGCTAAGCTAGAAGATGATCATTAGCCGTTCTAGTTGTTAAATAATAGTTGAAGGTAGCTTAATGCTAGCTTTCCAATTACTGATTCGAAGGACTGATGTTATGAATTTACTCTAAAATTCACAATAGAAAGATACTGTTTATTTCAGGGGCAAGCTTAAGAGTGTACGTTGCGACAAATCTAATCAGGAGAAAAAATGTTGGTAAATGAACGACTATATAACCAGTGAAGCGATTATCTTCATCTTGCGAAGACAGCTAATTCGGTAGGTAGTAGATCAAATATATAAGTATAGATTCAGAGCAAATCTGACGAAATTTTATTTTGTAAAGTATAATTCCTAGTCATATTTGACGTTGTTTTATAACTGTTGAAGTTTAATATTTGATCAAAATTGATGCTATTCTATACAGTATAAACCAAAGAACTTAAGAAAGAAGAAAACTTACCTATAAACCCAGCGGGGCTAGTGGGTAGGTTTTTCGCTTACGCTCCCCTCTAAGACCCTGTCGCTTCGCTCCTATCGTGCCACAAGTGGCACTCTTGTTTTGACACTAATTTTCTATTATCGTTTGTAGTATGGTGATTTCGCTTGATATATTGTGTTGCTGTGTTTCAGTAATTATTCTATATTAGATTATCTACAAGGGAGAACATCTCCTTTGACTTTGAATACAAAACTTACTTCAGATGAATTTAGATCACTTCTCACAAAATAACAAAAATCTGAAACGTTCCATTTTAATCGAATTTTTTCTTGTTGTAAGTAATGCTGTCCCATAAAAGGACTAACTAACACCCAAATACAAATAATTTTAGTTGTTACTGCTTCTCATAAGCGTTTCGAATTGCATTAAATGAATATGAAATCAAGTTTGTTGAAAGTTTGCCAGATGAGCTATTTTTTCAAGACAAAGAATAAGATGACTCTAGTAACCTTCATTGACATTTATATTAATTAATGATATATTTATAGGCTAACATAAATCATATTTCGGAGGTTTTGCCAATGAAAACGATTAATGAAATTTTAGAGCAGTTTTTGACACAATGGATTTAAGGTCTATGGCGTTTGTAGTAAGAATGAAACATCATAATGCGGAAGATTTTGACTTAATACATTACGCAGGAAATAGCAAAGATACTCTAACGTGTTCAGAGAGTTACAACACTGGCGAAAATGACGAAGACACTGCTGAAAGAATGGGCAAAATCGATGCCATGAGCGAATCAGAGTGTCAGCTGCTGGAACAATACCTTCTCAATAATCTTAGTGACTATTTGCATGAAAGCGACGAATATTACGATAACGATTATGATGAAGATACCTTATAGGATTAATTAGATAACAAAAAATAAAGCACCTGCTCCTACAAAGACAGGTGCTTTTCTGTTTAGTTAGCATACTCTTCTAACAATTCCTTGAAGGAGCTATAGCTTTTCCTGTTTGCAACTGTCCAATACACAGGTTTTAAATGAGGAAGGTTACTTTCGCGTAGCTTAAATCTTTCTAAGCTGTCTTTTTCACGTTGCAATAAAACCTTTAGTTTTCCGATCTCATCTTGTGGTTCAGAACGTGACGAAAAGTTATCTCGTTTTTCGTTTACATCAATACTTATTGCAATTTTTTTCCCATTACTAAGCATCAAATCCATCATTCCTGATGCTGCACCCATAAATGGCGCATTTTCATCAATAATTTCAAGTTTGTATTCTAGCGTCATATATACCGCCGTAAGCGTGTCGGCAGAATATGGAACCTTTGATTGCTCTTGAATTTTATCTTCCTTGCTTTCAACTACATTAAATCCAGCTTTTTCAAAAAATGCTTTAAACTCAGTGGATGCACTTGAACGCAAATCTCTTATCATTTGACTTATTGTTTCACTTACACGTATTGATATTTCAGAAATCTGCTTCTTTAACTCCTCTGTTTCTTTTACTAACGACATCTTCTCTGCTAACGACATACTAATTTCCCCTTTGCTAAATATTGATAATTTCATATTAATTATAACATGTATAATATTGAAAAGGTGGTCAGTCGGATGGGAATAAAAACACATCAGTATACTGGAATAAATAATCAAGATGCAGAATGCGGCATAGACATCATCAACAGCTCTGATAAAATAGTAATTGTGATATCGCAGCTTGTTAATGAAGCAAGCGTGACAAACAATATTGAAAATATAATAAATAGCCTTGTAACACGTTATAAGCCTGACCTTGAACGAACTTCCTTCGTTGAACATTATCCTACAAAGAAATCTTATGATCTTGTGGGATTCACTGTGAAGAATGGTAAGGTGGTTGACGTTACATGGGATACGCTTAGAGAAATTGATCTAGTTTCGTTAGGCATTAAGAAATAGTGCGCTTATTGACTTGTGATTAAAACCAGCCCTTACATTAAAATGTACCCCTTTGTAAAGGACATTTTGAAAAAATCTAGGCAACTTGATGAAGCTGCTGTCTGTATTTTACAGGCGACAGCTTTTTATAATTTTATTGCCCTCGATAATGATTGTAGTTAATGTTTCGCATTCTTTTATATTCATTTCATCCGTAATATCCCCTATAAGATGGACTTTTTTCAAAGTATCTATTTTATAGAGGATATTTTAAAAATACTTCAAACTCTTCAGCAGACGGTTTGTTATTAAATATACCGTCAGATTTACTGATTGTTATCGTTTTGGTTGTGCTAAACACAAACAAAATAAGCACATTCCCATCAAATCCTTAACGGAGGATGTGAATGTACTATCTATAAAATCTGAGTTTTATGTAAGGACATGATAGCTAGTTTTCCTTACTCTTCTTCTAAAACGAAAAAACGATTCTTCTCATTGTTGAAATCACTGCTTTCATAGCAACTTTCACAGCATGCTATGGAATCAGCATCCATATCTTCAAGAGATAAAATGAAACTAGTTGTGGTCGATTGACAGAGAATACATGGGATTCCGTCAATATGCTTGAATTCAGCCTGACGGAGTTTTATACTTACTAAAATATCAAACATTTCTTCCTCAGAAAGAATCCTCGTCTCATATCCATTATCTGCTCGAATCGTATTTACATATTGATTGCAACTTGGACAATTTATGTCCTCGTTATCCTTAAAACCAGGTAAAATGAATGCCTTAACCTCAAAATTACACCCACAGTCGCACGTCAGTAAGCTGTACTCTACTTCGGAATTCATAGTTGTTCCACCTTTCCTTATTTAATGTGTTTTTCACTTTTTTCTTCCCATGTAGCAAACAAAAAATCAGCCATCGCACCTGCAAGGTTTACCGTAAGTTGTGCATGACGCTTGGATGGTTTTATTGTCTTCGGCTTACGTCCATGAGCATCACCCAATTTATTACGAACAGAGCCTAAACCATGAATGACAGTAGAGCAGCCACCTAGAATTTGCTTGAAAATTTCCTCAGTATGGTTATCTGGAGCGAGATTTAGGGCTGACTGAACACCTTTGTATAACTGTGGCATCTCCCACTTTTCTTCATATTTGATTTCTTCTTTAACCATAATGAATTTGCACGTACTTTCTAGTAGGGTGCGAGCCATTGTAATTGCACCCTCAGGGTCAGTTTCACGTCTTTCGAGTGCCTTTGACCATGCTTCCTGAATGTAGGTGGCATCAAGCTTGCCATTCAATGAATCAGTAATGATACTATCTGCTGGTGAAGATTCATCGACCTCTAGATATTCAAGTAACGATTCAAACTGTTTTGCAAGATATTCTTTACGTCCTTTGTAAGTAGGTGAGACGTCAGTTATATGCCCCCAAAATTCAGTCAGACCCCTACAGGTTATAATAAAGCGTGGTAGAAGGGTTCTAATTCGCTCGGTTTTAATTAGTTTATCTCTGAGATCACGATACTCCAGATTGTCGAAGGGTCCGTTGGTAGCCCTAGCAATAAGTATATTCTTGATCTGTTCGACATCTAGGAGAAGAGAATCCATACAAAACCTCCTTTAATTCTTCAAGCGTTGATGATCATAGCAGTATATGCGACCACTAAATCGTCTTGGATTCGATAGACAGAAGTCCTTAATTTTGTTCGTTACGGGCTTCCCGCATCTTGCACAAACGAATAAGTCATCGTCTTGTGTACGTGTAGTAGGAAGCGGTGCAGTAGCATTTTCATCAGCCTGTTCTGGTTCCTTAACAGAGATAGTCTGTGCTGCATTAACATTCGCCATCTGCTCGATCAGAACATCTCTGTCCCACAGTTTAACGTCACGTGCTTGCTCAGTGTAGCCACTGCTTGTGATTACCCATACCTCTTGGTAACCATATACATCCTTACTCGTGTATGCTTTCTGAATAGCTTCATATCCCATGCTCTTCTTCCAATGTTTTTTTCTGAATGACTACCTTCTTCGTTACTCATGACAGAATATTGTTTGCATTATAATCACTCTTACCTCCTGTAAACATCACGTTCTATCCCTAAAGTTTGAAATACTGCTATAGGTAACGCTCGAACATCGCCCCGCTCATATTGATCTCGTGGTTGATGGCTTTCTTTAGCTTCTCTTGCAATTTAGTAAATGCGAAAGCCGAAACTAGCCACAAACACAACGATTATGAATATTAGGAGGATATTTAGCCATGTCCCACCGATTAATTTGCCATACTTGCTGAAGGTGATGTTGAAGGCAAGCAAAAAGGCAAAGCCAAAAACAAGTTGCAATATAATATCTACGAATGTTGGCGATTTTTCAGGTCTTCTTGCCCATACATCTACCTCTACTCAATTGGTATATGTTAGGATGTATATGAGTAATTATAACTACTTCTTTAAGTTGGTGGAAGGTGCTTGCGAATATTAATAAATTTAGGAGATAAATGTCGATGAATAGATATGGTGTGGTGGCAGTTAATGCAGTCCACTCTATGTTGAGTGGAGAAGAGGTACATCCTCTGATTGCATGGAAAAAAGCAGCAGCGGAAGCATTTGGTGAAGGGACTTGGGCTCAACGTAAAGGGTGTCCGAAAAATGCTTTTCTCGGATTATGTGAAGAAGGATTGGTACAAGGTATTAAACCAGGAAGTTATGCAGAGAGAAGTACGTCACAGAAGAACAAGAATTACGCTGTTAAGGCTGTGCAGATTCTGAGAGACAAGCCTGAGTTGGTAGATGATAAGCTTGGACTATGGAGAGAGGTTATGAATGGAGTAGAAAAGTCCCATAACTACCAAATGGATGTCGTACTTTCCCTCTGGAACAACAATTTGATTGTGGGGAATTATACTTGTAAGTAACAACATCGGGGGTATGATTTATGAAAATAGAAAGAGTGCTTGGATGGGTTTACTATCTTGGTGATGATGAAGCTCGACTTGATACGGACAAGTGTGGAAAATGGATGTATTTTTTTATAGATAAAAAGTTTGTTGCGAAAATGTGTGAGGATGCTGTTAAAGCGAATATTGTTAGTGTATCTAAACATAGCGATGATGAAAAAGGTGTTGCTTGTTTTTATTTAAACTATGATAATATCGACACGCATAAAAAAATTATAATGTACTTTATAGAAAATGATCTTATTAGGAGAAAGAAGAACGGAAGCTTATACAATATATCATTTAAATTGGATAACCAAACCAGAGCAGGTGAATATGGAAATGAATTTAAATCTGATATAACACTATCGAAATTTGTTAATTTAAATACAGGGGAATGGTTACTATAAAATGCGTCTTTATGACGTAATGTCGAAAATAGGACGAATAGTAGATAATGATCAGGTACCCCGAAAACCGCTTGGAAAGTTCTCAACGTACTTAGATGCCGAAAACTTAGAACAGGTTTGTTTCTGGAGAAAAGATTGGGAACGAAACTTCTGCAATCGATCATGTTATCCCATGGTCGTATCTCTATTCGGATGACGTGTGGAACCTAGTATTGGCACACTAGTCATGTAACAGCAGTAAGTCTAATGTCATACCGAATGAGGGAATGATTCAGCGACTTGAAGATATGAGTAGGGCAATGCTTCAACTTATGAAGGAACAAGGCGAGCTTGACAAACATGTTTCAGAACTCGAATTGGCTATCGAGAGTAACCTTTTCCGAAAGTTTTAGATTGCGTGTCAAGTCTAAAAATATGGTATGAGTGGTTATAGTTTAAAGAACTACAATAATCTGGTACGTGATAAGATTCCGCAGATCATCGAAGCAAGCGGCAAGCAATGCACTTTGAGGGTACTTAATGATGCTGAGTATGGGATTTCATTAAAGACAAAGATGCAAGAAGAACTTATGGAATTCCTCGAAGCAACGGACGTTAACCAGCAGTTGGAGGAACTTGCTGATCTGCTTGAAGTAGTCTACAGCTTCACAAGGTATAAAGGCTTTACTGTGGATGAACGTGGAGGATTCTATGACAAAATCCAACTTGTGTCAGTCCACTAGCTATTAAAATGATATTTAGATTTTTAGTGAGGAGATATATACATTGAATTCAAGTCAAATTTTTGAAATTCTGAAAGACAAAATTCCAGAATCCCATCCACTTAAGTTTCAAGTGCATGAATATCATCTAGTGGAAAATAGATACCTTCCAGCGATAAATCCATTTGTCAGCATGCTTTGCGACACACTTGCCGCCATTGAAAAAGTAGTGCCTGACTATTCCTTAAAAATGATTAATAGGATCGGAGAAACTGAATCTTGGTCACAGATTTATTCAAATTTAGCTGAGATTTTGGTCTTTTCTCAAGCGGTAAAAATAGCTGATAAACAAAACGGAAATAAATACATTGAGTCAGAGCCACATTCAATAAAAAATGGAAAAAATCCAGAGTTTAGGTCAAAGGCGTTTGGCCGTAATTACGCAATAGAAGTGAAAGCAACAGATATTATGACATATATGCATGACCGTAAAAGTAGGTATCAACTAACTTCCCACTTGCAAGAGAGAGAACTTTTGTCAAAGGAAAATCCTCTGAAGTCGAAAGTATTGACTGTCAAGGATTTCTTGGTAAGCGCAGAGGACAAATACAAAGTATATACTAGGTCGGAAGCATATCAAGATGATTTCCGTTTTCTTTTTATAGTATGGGATGATCACGCTAATGAGGTTATTGCAGCATTATTAAACCCAGCTAATGGATTATTAACTGAAAATACGTTTTGGGACAAGTCTAGCTTCGAACTAATAGATGGTGTATTTATTGTGAGACATTTACATCAGTTCAGACGATCAATTCATGGCAGAGAATTTTTAAATGATGTGACACATGCATTTCAGATGTTAACTAGACAAGTTCCCGTAGCTTTTGTACAGAATCCAAACGGTCGTAAAATACCTAAGGAACTCATACAAGGCTTTGGTGCAGAAGAATTTGATGCATCTTCTTCTGTAGTATCAGAGTATAAGGCTACTGATTGGGTAGATTGGGGTTCTGGGCTTGCAGTGGCAGGTTTAAGTTGTGTTCCTATGGAGTACCACAAAGAAGTATTGGATGTGATGAAAGATGTGTCGGATCATCAAGGAGAAAGAAAAGAAATAGATTGTGCAAATTTTACTGTTATTAATTTAGATAGGATAGCAATTGAACATATGAAAGATAATGTTTTTGATAAAGATCAATTCCTTATACATTTGAATGAGGTAGCAGCAATATCAGTAAGAATGCAAAAAAGTGCAAGACTCATGGAACAGAAACAAATAGATGATACGGAAAAGAAAAAAAGAGAATATTTAGGAGGACTTATCGCTGATGCCAGAAAAGTTCCTAGAGAAAATGTACTAGTAAGTACCAGAAAAAAGGGTAGAAATGAACTTTGTTTTTGTGGTAGCGGATTGAAGTATAAACGTTGTTGCTTAAAATAAATCAGCAGCTCATCATATTCTAGCAATTGCGCATGAAGAAAAAGTTTCAGATGGGTAATTTTGCAAAAAGCGTGGGAAAAATATGAACTAATTCAACCCTAATATATATTTTATAAAATACCTAATTTAATATATTTTTAACAGATCAAATAAAATGTACATCGTTATTTCTTTGGAATCCATATTGAAAGAATAGAAATATTTAATACAGCTCTGATAAAGAGCTGTATTATTCGGAGTAATAACTTTAGTTCTGAACTTAAAAGATAAACTGAAAAATAAGGGGTGCGTAATGGAAGAAGGAACTAATGATTATAAAATAAGTTTTAAAAATATTGCGATTAATACAACCACAGTAATAGCGCTATTTACTATATTCTTCTATGTTGTGGCATATCGTTATGAAGCTGGTTACAAGTCTTATTTTCATATTCCAGACAAGTTAATTGAACTTAATATACTCACACTTATCAGACCCAATATACCGATTACTACGATTCTCGTTTTAGTAGCAACTGCATTTATTATTTATATTGGGATTGTCTTTTTACTTTTTGTTCTAATAGATAAATTCATAATTAAGAAGATATTTTCAAAAAGATTAATTGAATCAAAAGACCTTCCAACTATATTGAAGTTTATGTCTTTGATTATTTTTCTTGGCGTTATTTTATCTTCATATAATACAGCCTATAACTTTGGGAAAGATAGTGTGTTAAATATGAAAGAATATTGGGTGTATGAAGCAGGTGATATTACTTATGCAATTATTGATACATATAATGGGGGTTTTATAAGTATTCCAATTAATATTAATGAATTTACTTTCAAAGCAGAATATAAATTTATTGATCCCGAAAGTCTTAGCAATGGTGTGTTTAAAAATGTGAAATTACAAGAAGCATTACGTGAAAAGATACAGTAGTCTTGTGTAAAATAAATTATTATAAAGCGATTATTTATGGTGATATAGATTCTAAAGATATAACACATAATAAAGAGCTTACTGAAAACGCGACAATTTTAGTTATCCGTAAGAATCAAGGGGATATCGACACAATAAACCCGCGAAACGGATAGTGTTTTTTATTGCATAATGATGCACTACTAATTTGTGGAATATAGCAAAATTTATTGTCGCAAAATTCGGGTTTTCCGACATAGGCTGCTTAGAGCGAGTATTTAATCAATTTGTCCTGTATAATTAATCCTTTGAGTGGATTTATATGCATGTTGAATTGAAGAGTAAATTGAATTTCAAAAGCATGCACAACAGATGAATTATAAACCTTTACAAGTGTTCAGTATGTACAGGAGCTGCGCTGGGGTTTGTAGGTCATATTTGCCAAGCAACAAGAGAGCGTATCATGATAACGCATCTAAGATTGTAAAGAAATACAATACACGTCAAAAGCCCTCCAGAGAGAGGGTTTTTGTTTGGGAATATAGACATAGATAGTAGGGGGTGGTTTTCGGCAATAGAATCTAATTGGAACTCTGTGTAGGGGGAAGCACAACAGCAGCACGAATCAACGTGAAATTATTTTTCAATCTAATTTTTGGCGCTCATCAAGGAGTGATTTTAGTTCTTCAGGCAATGGAGTACCATCTACTAAGCTGCTAATAAGCTTTTGAGCTTCCCATTTAGCTAATTGATTTATATCTACCCTTAAATGAATTGTGGATTTTTTTAGTAAATAGGATAGATATGACATTTGATAAAGAGTTATTTTTTCGGGAAAGACTCTACTTTCTGATGTTTTTAGTTTATTTTTATTTATGTTAATGAAGCTATTGATAACCTCTTCGTATGTATGTGTATAGTCGTTTATCGTGACTTTATCTGTTGTTTCCAATAAAGCCATGCGGAAATCTTTGCGAGTCAATAATTTATTGAAATAAAAATGAATGGTTTTGTTGGCTTGTTCATCAGTAAGTGAAAATTTTAATTTTACCTTCGTAATAAGATGCAGAAGAAATTTTGGAACACTTTCTGGAAAACTTCTGCCTAGAAAAGCTAAGGAAGAATCGTTTTTAATAAAAGAATTATACTCTGTTTTGTTATACCGTTCTGAGAGGTGTTGTGGTACATCGAGTAAAATATCCTTCAAGTTTTTATCCATACTTTCCTTAAGCTTTATTAATAATAGTTTGCCGTCTATATCAAAAACTTCAGGTTCTTCAAGACACTCACATACAAAAGCAGAATCGACTTTATATATTTCTGCAAGTTGCTTTAAATCTTCGAACCTTGTAGCATCAATTTTAAACATCTCAACATACTGTCTTCTAGGTGATTTCACTGGAAATCGCTTTAGAATTTCAAAATAGTCTATACTCACGATTCATTAGCCCCTTTTTTTAGCTTTTTGTACATCTCGTCCCACTCATGCTCTCCAGCCCACTCATCGTCTTGCTTGAAAGTTTTAGATTGTGAATCAGCGTGTTCTCTGATTGCATCTTTGTGTTCCTCTATAAAATTTTCGAAGTTAGCATTTCTTGTATCTTTGCTTTGCTGCGAATCAGTCATCATATCACCTCAATATTCCCAAGGGAATTAATTTCGACTTGTTGCAAATCAATAATAATATTTTTATTCACAAAAACCAATAGCTATTTTCAATTATTTTTTCTAAGTAATCCATAATTATATTTATTTTATTTAATGTCTGTTAAATATAGCATGTTTTATAGTCAGTTATTATTTCTATTTAGAAGAAATGAAGTCATACACTAGTTAGACTATCAACTGAAGCATCATAGTAGACTATTTAAGTTCATCTGAAATAACTTAGTTATTTATCGAAGTTTTCTAACTCAATTTCTATCAATTTAATCAAATCAGAAGCTTTAATATAAGAAAAATATTTAAGAAACTTTTTTGATCTCATCACGGCGAATTCATGAACCAATATTTGTTTGTATCTACTTAAATGCTTCTTCATGAATTTGCCGTGGTGGATTTAGTGAATTTGTTGAATCAAATAACACATAAAAAAATCGCTTTGGATGCTACTCCAAAGCGATTTTTTAAGGCTTAAATATTGTGTTAAGTATAATAATAGACTTTTTTAGCTGTTTATCATCAAGTGTTAATAGTAATTCTATGATATCTTTTAAATTTTCTCTATTATTAACCAATTTTTTTGTATCCCTATGGTCTAAAAAAAATTCATATAATTCGACGTCCAGTGCATCAGCAATTTTTTCTAAGCTCTTTATAGAGATATTATTCTCAGCACGTTCAATGCCACCAATATATGAAAATGCAAAACCACATTTTTCGCCAAGGGACGTTTGGGAATATCCTTTTGCTTTACGTATTTCCCTGACTCTTTTTCCTATCTTAATTAAAGAATCCTCCATTAGCCACACCTCTTAAGTAAAGTGTAGACAAAAATTTGATAGGAGGACATAAGTCTAAAATGGTTAAAATTGATTTTAAATGATATTTATATTAGTCATTATGTTGTATAATTATTGACATGTTAATCATCTATTACATATTAGGGGGAATTTAAAATGGGATTTTTTCGTTTCAGGAAAAGCATAAACCTTGGTGGAGGAGTTAAATTAAATGCTGGTAAAAAAGGGCTAGGGATTAGTGCTGGAGTCAAAGGATTGCGTGTTAGTCATGGAGCTGACGGCAAAACAAGAGTCACTGCAAGCATGCCAGGAACAGGTATCAGCTATCAGGAAACTTTGAATAAGAAAAAGACAACTTCTAACGAACTATCCCAGAGTAATGTGAGTAATGAATACAAATTTGAACAACAGTCATACTCAGATAAAGGAAATCTTCTTTATAAGGTGTATGGAGAATATTTAGGGCTATATGACGATAGGGAATTTGATCCTCCTAATCGTGACTTAAAGTATAAGACTTGTGAGATTTTATTTTATGAAGGTGAAGTATCAGTTAATTTAAATAATGTAGCCTATGTTAGAGAATACTGCTCAATTGCAGAAATCGACTTTTCTGTGAAAGTTGAAAAGAAAGGGATTTTCTCAAGTAAGATGAAATATATTCTGCATATTATTATAAATAGAGAACCATTTGGAGATACCGTTTTGCAAGTTAGGATTCCAAATATGATGTTTGCAGAAGATATCAAAAGAGCTATTCAAAGAAAAGTTTTCAGGTAGTAATTGAAGAATGCTATATATTGTGTTACAAGCCCTACGAACTCGTAAACAACACATAGTTATGGTATGGCGTTGCAAGATTGAAATCAATATAAAGTAGCTCAGATGTCGATTTCTCTCAAAATGTTCTATATAGGTACCTAAGTAGTAACAAACATTTTCTATTACTTGGAGGTTGGAAATGAAGCATTGTGTTAGTTGTGATAAGCGATATGAACAGGAAGTGATTTATTGCGGTTTATGTGGAAAAGAGTTAGAAGAGGTAGTAGACAACAAACAAGACTTGGCTGTAAATCCATTAAAGACATCTAATGCAATTCAAAGAAACAAGTCATCAAAAACTCTAAAATCAATAATTGCTGTTGCTACAGTCTTGTTTTTTATAGCGATTGTATATTTCATCTTCAACAATTTCATTTCCATTGATGGACAGGCTAAAGTTGCTGTAAACAAATATCTTTCCGCAATTAAAAATGGGGATTCTACATCAGATTTTAAAGAATATGACGTTGATGATTTTATAAATGTACTTGATTACAAATTCTTACGTGTGATTTACACGTCGAAAGCACCTGAACAATTAATTATCAATGAGGGTACTTATGATAAGTTCCACAAAGATGATTATCAGTCATTTGATGAGTGGAAAGAGAGTATGAAGAAAGATTTTAAAAGTTTTGAAGTAATATCAGAGGATGATCAAGAGATGATAATGCAATCCCTGACTGAAACCTACGATAAAGTTACGTTACTTTATGATGTGACTGTAACAAACGGTTTAGGGGAATCTGTTTATAAAAAAGCTAATTTTATTGTTAAAAATGATGAATATGACGGTAAGTTTAGAGTCAATATGATTGATTACTAAACTGTATGTTTGCAAGAAAGATTGTGAAAGCTATTTGATGTTATTCTAAATAACGATGGAGATCAGAGACATGGAAAACAAGAAAAGTCTACTTAGTGTAGATGAAAATGCAATTCTATCAGAAGAGTTTTCGAAAGCTCCTTTAGTTCAAAAATTATCATTATTCACATGTTGGATACCACTACTCTTAACGATTTATCTGTGGTACAAGCTTCAATTTTGGTGGGGAGTTTTAGCGCTATTAGTTTTCATTATTATGGCAGGGTCAGGATTAGTAATAGATACAAAAGCTAAAGATAGAGTCAAGAAACAAAAAGATAAAGCTCTAGATGAAATAATAACTGCTAACGGAATAACCAACATGCAGAAATATGTAGCTGAATACGATGATTTTGCTGTTGTAGTGGATGAATTGAAAGAACGTCTCTATTTTATAGATTATGAAATCAGAGAGTTTTCGCTTTCAGATGTCCTAGAGGTGGAAATGATTGAAGATGAAGTGCAAATCACTAAGACCTCTAGAGGTAGTCAATTAGGTGGTGCAGTAATCGGAGGGCTGATAGCTGGTGGTGTTGGTGCAGTAATTGGTGGGGTTTCAGGAACGAAGACAACTTCCAGCGACAGCGTAAAGAGAATATATATGAAATTAATAGTTGATGATACCAAAAGACCATATGTTACTGTTAATTTTCTAAATGAAAAGAAAGAAATATCTAAAAAAGATAAAAAAGCTGAGAAGGCAATAGAGGATGCTAATCACTGGTATGGATTAATCAGCGTTTTGATTAATAGGGCTGTATAGGTATTTATCCAAATTGAGATTTTTATTTTAACAGACTATTGCTGACATGAAAGCTTGGATGGTACTGTCTAGGAAATAATATTTTTACGCGAAAGCATCGCTAATTCTTGGGCAAGAACTGTCCTTGATTTAGTGGTGCTTTTTGTTTTTCGGAGAGGGTCAAGGATTATGAAGGGAAATTAATTGTTACTGATGCTGATTTCCAGAACAGTGTTTACTTTCAACAGAAGGTAGAAGTATGGGGTAATGAAGAGTTGGATGATGCTTGTATGATTATAGATTTCAATGACTCTATTTTAGAATAAATGATGGATTTCACTATATCAAGTAAAATTGCGTATTCTGTGTTATTAAGTAAATGGGGTATATAGAATCTGATTGTATTATAATGATAGAATTAATATGGAAACATCAGGGGCTAGAGATTTTGGAGCAGATATTGTTGTTACTGATCGTGAGGGAATAAGGAATGTGGTACAGGCGATACGATATATTGATCCAGTGGGTATCAGCGCGATTCAAGAGGTTTTCTCTTGCATGAGGTACTACAGAGCCAAAAAAGCGATAGTCATAGCATTTGCCAAGTTTACTGAGCCATGTGAAACGTTAGCTGGAATTAAACATGTGAAGTTGTTAGACAGAAGTGACTTGGTAGCCAAGATTGACGATTTCAAACGAGATGATATTCAGGGAGTAAGGGACAGAACTGAAACAGAGTCGCGCATTATTTTTGAATCATGGAATGAGACAAATAGTGAAATGATTATTCAATGAGTATTTTATACGAAACGTGCATACAGAAAGTTATATGAGAAATTCAACAAGGCTTAAGCTAAAGCAGACTACTATAAAACAGGTATTAATCTCTACAAAAATGAGGTGATTCAAAGCTAATTTGATTTAGAGTTAATGTTCTGTTTTTCTGAGAACAACGTAATTTAAAATAATTAGAGAATGGTGTGATTACATTGGAAGTTGACTTTAGTATGAAACATAAAGCTGATCGATTCCGTGAAATACTTGAATCATTACTCAAAAACTATCAGCCTCATGATTATGCAGTATTCGTATCCAATATTCTTAATGATGTTTTTAATAAGAGTGAACAATTTGGACGGTATCCACCTCATTTTTTGTTACACTCAATTCAGTCAAACTGTATTTATCATCGTACCAATCGAAACCAGGAACTTAGCAAAAACAAACTTCAAAAGATACTAAATCATTATCGCCAATATTTTGATCCAGTTGCTATGTACTTCTTGGAAAAGGATGATGGTGTAACACCATTCTTAATAAATATGTTTAGGCAACAATTTTTTTTGCAGTGGGGTCATGGTTCTAACTCGTTGGGTCGCATGATAACATTGTTTAATTTAGGTAATTACCCTAAAAGCGAGACTTTTTTTAAAGAGAAATATGGAATGTCTTTCGATGAATGGTTACTTGCAGGAGTTGCGGTGCAGGCTTATATTTCTGTGCATAAACCACAAATTATTTCTCCACTTTACTATTTTAGCTTGGAGACGAAGATTGTTCCTGATAGTGTTATTGATTATTTTTTTAAAATTAATTCTATATCACCTATAGAAGTTAAAAACTATAATGAACAAGTTGAAAAGAAGGTTGGGCAATCAAACTCAGAGTTATATGATACGTATCTTCAAGGGGTATTTGTTGAAAAGCCAATGCTTCAACTGAATGATATAGAGTACCTTGTTATACATAAAGAACTATTTATGAGAAAGATTACTGAAGGTATTTTCGACATTTGTAAGAAGGAACTTCCTAGTGACTTTGGAGTTGAATTTGGAGAAAGTTTTGAGAGATACATTGAAAAATTGTTATTGAATTTTATTCCTAAATCAAAAGTTTTTAGAGAGAGCCAACTCCGCCAACACACTAGTAAAAAAGTATGTGATTTTATGATTGTATTTGAAGATTATATATATCTTATAGAATCTAAAGGAGTGGAGTTTAGCGCTTATATTTCATCAGAGAACGCTATGAAGCAAGATAACTCTACAAGGAAAATAAGTACTGGATTTGAGCAGTTGTATTCAGTTGTAGAAATGATTAATAACGGTACTTTCACAAGCTTGATAGGGGAGAGTAAGCACAAGAAAATTATTGCATCAGTGATAACCTATAAACAAATCATTTCTGCTAATTCGGATTGGTACTATGAAAATAATATTTCTCCGAATTTAAAGAAAAATAATTCAAAAGATATTGAATTTTTTCAATATAGACCGCAAATTTTATCAATTATTGAGTTGGAACTATTACTGAAGTATTGTAAAGATTCAAATAAAAGCTATCTTGATGTTTTTGAGGAAAGGTTGGGAAATGAAAATTATGTTTTGATGGGTGAGTGGTATAGTTTTTTGGATTTAGAAAACGATATAATACCCTTTCTAGCGGATACGCATAGAGATTATCTTGATAGATTGCTACCCGACATAAGACTGAAAAATTAACACACACTTGCTTAACTGAAAACAATGGTTGAGTTGACGGAAGAGAGTTTGGGAAAAGAGCTATAGTAGTTCAGTTCATAATTCAGCTGTAAATAGTAAGAACAGATATTTATCGGGTTGACACTATCTGAGTCTTGAAGTAAGGTTTGAGTAGGGATAAATGGGCTATAAATTTTCCCTAGAAAACCCGATAAACATTTGGATTTGTACTACTCATTCGAACATTTTGACAGCTCAATAGCGATTACAAAAACGTTATATCCAGCAATCGCCGAAAAATTCAAAACGACACCATCCCGCGTCGAACGGGCAATTCGCCATGCTATTGAAGTCGCCTGGACGCGCGGCAACATCGACAGCATCAGCCACCTATTTGGCTATACCATCAATATCAGCAAGTCGAAACCAACGAATAGCGAATTTATTGCGATGGTTGCAGACAAGCTGCGGATTGAGCATAAGGTGTCTTAAAAGCGCGTCGTTACTGGATTTACGCTCTTTAATTGTTTGCAAAACGGTGAATTTGCGGCTGGACCCGCTTCATCGTTCCGATAAACTTTTACGCATAGGTTGCGGTAAACCCGATTAATTCCGGATAGTACACGTAGACATATATTTCACAATAAAACACAATAATAGCTACACAGCATCGCGGTCACTTACGGAGCTTATTCCGTAATGTGGCCGTTTTATATTCAAGATCCCGTTACATATACCGATAGTATACGTATTAGCTAAAAAAGGAAATCGCTGGGGGATTAAGCAATGAAAAAGAGTAACGTAGCAATGTTCGGGATTCTCATCGGTACCGCGCTTTTAACGGCATGCACGAAAGAAACGGCCCTTCCGAAGGCGAGCGAAAGTCCATCACCTAAATCTATCATGATTACCTCGCCCAATCCGTCATTAGAGCCGACACCTTCACCTAGTCCAACAGCTACTCCTTTCGACTGGGCAACCGCTGAAGTAACAGAGGATAATGTAAGACAGGCACTAGAGGGCAATGTAGGGGCTCCATTCGCAATTCCGGTTAAGGACGAGACTTTCCGCAAATTCGTGTCTAGTTATGATGAGAAAGGTGAATACATAGAAATCACTGTTAATCCTGGAATATTTACGGATGAAAAGGACTTCGTAAAGAAAGCTGGCGGGTCATTAATCGAATACTCTAAGTTTCTCTTTGAGAATCCAGAGGTATACGAGATAACCGTAAACGCGCTCATCAATGATGTGGCTGGCGGAGAAAATGAAGGCGTATCTATTTCGTGGAGAAGAGACGAAGCGGAACGCATTGATTATGACATAGTATTGGAGAGCATGTTTGGGGATTACACGATACCGTATGGCCTTGCGCGTAAGTATTCGCTTCAGAAAGAGTTATACGAAGGATTAGCAGATTTTGAGCTTCCTCAATATAACAATCTATAAAGCGTACCCAATAGAGTGGTCATCGATATAATTTCAGACAAAGTGTATTTTAAGCATAAGGTTAGTTAGAGCTAGATGACTCAAGAGATTAAAGCCAAATGCATTTGACTCATTAGGGCTTGTTATTGGAATGCATCCTGGCAGCTTATCGCTTCCAATCTAAAGGCTGCTAAATACTACGAATGAACCAAAGGAGATGTAATTATGACTTGGACGCTGGACAGCGTGTATGCTCGTAACACAGAAGCGCCGTATACTTTTTATTTGCCTAGCCCTCAAGTGTTAAAGGGATTAGAGGTCGGGGAGTTAGTGAAATTGATCTTTTTGTCCGATGAGGAGCACGAGCAATTTATTGGCGAAAGAATGTGGGTTGAAATTGTGGAGCGAAATGAGGACAACTTTAAGGGCTTGCTCAGAAATATACCGTCTTACATAACTGAACTAAGCTATGGACAAGAAATTCAATTTACTTATGAGCATATATGCGATACGAAACTGGAAGATCCAGAAGCGAGCAAATGGAATTATTATATGGATACAAAAATTGTAATGACCCGAGATGCTCTAGAAAAGAGAAGCTTCAATCTCATGCTGAAAGATGAGCCGAATGAAGAAAATCATTTAGGCTGGATCTTTTTTAGCGGCCATGAACCTGAAGGATACAATGGGAATCTGGAAAATTACCAAATTGTATCACTTGGAGCGGCGCTTAATATCGACGATTCTTTTTTAGCATTTGTAGATGACGAACCGTTTTCTGCTTATGAACGAGATTCTGAGACGGGCAAATTTAATAAATTGATCGATTATGATTGGGGTTGATTGACAAGCTGGATAGTTAAAATCGAACATTATTAATTAGAGAATCTGGGATTCTGATTGACCGTCTCTCTTTCAAAGTTAGATTTTCTCACTTAGCACAGATAAGTTATCTTGTCCATCAGGCCAATCGCTGCACCGCTCCATAAAATCAGGCAAGGCGAGGTGGAAGCGTTCAAACGGGAGAGATAGAAATTCGATTCTTTTTCTAATACGTGCTTGTTTGGCCGGTTCATCATGATAAAACATGAATTGATCTATATTTTTATCCAGCTTCTCTCTAAGTGTTAAAATAAAACCGATCGCGATATGGGTTTGGGCCAATTCCTGCAAATCGGCAGCAAGCGCTTCGCTTAAGCTTCGCATGTTTGGAAGCTTTAAACAATGATGAATGGAAAATGAGTCTGGCGTGTAATCTACGCGGAAGTCCTGTCCAGGCACTTGCTCCCAAAAATCGTTCCACTGCTGCAAATAGCCCGTTTCATAAAGGACATATTTAATAAACCCACATAACCATGCGGTACAGCTTGTATTGCGGCGCTGGCATCCAACCCGATCTGAAAGATGTCGGCAGCCGCTGCAGCAGGAACCGCTATTTGAAATGCAAACTTTGCAAATATGGTCAGAACCTATCGCTTGCAGGGAGGCCATTCCAAGGTCAATGACCACTTGCTTGCTTATTTTTTGTAGTCCTTCATCAAGGATTAGCGAATTTTCTCTAGATGGTTGTTGAATGGTAAAGCCGGGCATTCGAATCCTTTCCTCTCCTGTGAATCATTTTAAAATCAAATATTCAAAAGTATGAATATATTAAGTATTATACGCGTCATGAAAATAATCAACAAGCCTACAGTTCATTATCAATCATTTCTGGATGTATGCTATGATATTCATATATTCAAAAGTTTACGATTAAGGAGCAGTTTATGAATCAGCACATTCAACAGTTTAAAGCCGATTTTTATAAAGCTTTGGCTCATCCGATGAGAATTCGCATCCTTGAAGTGTTAAGCGAAGGGGAAAAGAACGTAAATGAGCTGCAAAGCATTTTAGGATCAGAAGGTTCCGCCGTATCGCAGCAACTGGCTGTATTACGCAACAAAAACGTTGTCCACAGCGTGAAAGAAGGCACCTCGGTCATTTACTCCTTGCGTGATCCATTAATTAAGGATTTATTGTCGGTAACGAAACAGATTTTTGACAATCATCTTGTCGACGCTATTTCCTTGCTGGAAAATATTCGTAAAGAACCATAATTTAAAAAACAAGGGAATCCGTGAGCATCAATTAGGAAAACCTTGTTTTTTTGCTTTTTATAACGACTTATTCGCCTCCTTGACTGATTCGTGCGTTTGACATAAAGGGAGTACAGGAGTATCTTTTCTTTATATTCAAATAATCAAATATATGAAGAAAAGAAGGTTATGAGAAATGAAGGGGAGAGGTAGATTTGATGGATATCATTTATCTGCGCTTCGCAAGGATATGGTCTCGGGTCTCATTGTCGGTATTATCGCCATTCCACTCGGAATGGCGTTTGCTATTGCTTCAGGCGTCAGGCCTGAATATGGACTATATACGACCGTAATAGCGGGCATTCTTATCTCGACTTTCGGAGGTTCAAAATTTCAGATTGGTGGACCTACGGGTGCTTTTATTCCTATTCTGTTCGCTATTGTGCTGCAATATGGGTACGAAAATTTATTGATTGCCGGTTTCCTGGCCGGCATTATGCTTGTTGCTATGGGCCTTTTTAAGCTAGGCTCATTGATTGCCTTCATACCTCGGCCTGTTACAATTGGGTTTACCGCCGGCATTGCCGTCATCATCTTCAGTGGACAATTGGCTAGCTTTTTGGGTTTGAAGGGGATCGAAAAGCATGAGGATTTTTTGTCCAATATGAAAGAAATCGGGTATCATGCTTCGACTGTAAATAGCTACAGTCTGCTGACGGCCGGAATTTGTTTAATAATTATTTTGCTGGCTCCGAGATTTATGCCTAAGTTGCCTGGGTCATTGCTGGGGCTCGTTGTTTCGAGTGTCGTTGCAGCTTTGTTTTTCAACGGGGAGGTGGCAACGATAGGTTCTGCTTATGGAACGATTCCGAGCACGCTGCCTGCTTTTCATATACCTGACATGACGTGGGAGCGAATAGTGAATTTGCTTAAGCCTGCTTTTATTATTGCTATGTTGGGAGGGATTGAATCGCTGCTGTCCGCTGTAGTAGCCGACGGCATGACTGGCAATCGGCACAACAGCAATCGCGAGCTTATTGGGCAGGGAATTGCCAATATGATAACACCGTTTTTTGGGGGCATACCGGCAACGGGAGCCATTGCACGCACAGCTGCTAATATTAAAAGCGGAGCAGTTTCACCGATTTCGGGCATCGTTCATGGCTTCGTCGTTTTGCTGGTGCTAATACTGTTTGCGCCCTATGCGTCCGATATCCCGCTTGCTAGCATGGCTCCAATCTTAATGGTAGTTGCGTGGAACATGAGTGAACGAAGCGCTTTTATGCATATTTTAAAAACGAAAACGAGTGATTCCCTTTTGCTTGCCATCACTTTTATTCTCACCGTATTTACGAATCTGACAACGGCAGTTGAAGTGGGGTTGCTGATGGCTCTGCTTTTCTTTGTGAAACGTATGAGCCAATCCTTAACGGTCGAGAAGGTGCTGCCAGATCCTAACCATAAACATAAAAAAGTCAGAGCAAATATGGTATACGAAGGTCATGATTGTCCTCAAATCAGTATATATACGATTGACGGACCTTTGTTTTTTGGGGCGGTGAATAAGTTTGAACAGGATATAAGGGATACGGTTCAACAGAGGTGTACCATTTTGCTGCTGCGTTTTGGGAAAGTGCCCATTATGGATACGACAGGAGCAGCCAATCTGATTACTATAGTCAATTCGTTCCAGAAGCTTGGAGGAATCGTACTGCTGACAGGGGTCCAGCCGCAGCCGTTGCAAGTGCTGAAAAAAACAGGTTTATATGAGCGGATCGGGGCTCATCACTTTTTTAATCATACTGGTGAAGCGATCGGCTGTGCCTTAATCCACCTGGATTCGAATCAATGTTTGGGATGTAGGCACTTTGTATTCCGGGAATGTACCGCGCTATCCAATGTGGAAAAGCAAAGCGCAACAAATCGAAGTCTAGAACATAGTGGACATCATCCTTCTTTCTAAGGAAGTGCTACAATAAAAAACCGCTCCTCTATTGGTTGCAGCGAACCAGTAAAGGAGCGGGATTATCCATTAACCTCATGGACGTAAAAGCTGTTCAATCGTTATACCCGAATATCGATGGATTGCGCAGCTGCAGATGGCGGTACGTTTGCTTTGTGAGCGGAAGCTTGGGTTTCTTCCTCTGTTTGCCTATTGTTGCGTTCCCGTACCTTGTCATGATTTGCGGCCGAGCTTGCGATCACTTTGCCGCCAACCGTTTCCGTCTCATTGACTGAAGAGCTGTCATCCGTTGTTCCCAAATCGTCAACCAGCTCTTTCATTTTTTGATCCACGGCATGGATTTGGCGAGTGGTTTTGGCCATCATTTCCCGTTTCAGCTTGAATACGGTTTGCTCGGCGTTTTCCAGCATAGCGGATTTTCCAGCGTCGTTGTGCGGATTCGATTCAATGACCATGCGGTCAAAACGAATGCCGCTTTCCATTGTGACGTTGGAGCCTTGCAGTTTTTCGCGAACGCCGGCGAGCTTGCCGAGATGATCATAGGTCATGCTGTTTTTAACAGCCTGGTCCATATTTTTCTCAGGATTGTCCGAAGTGCTTTTTTTAGGCTGGTCGTCCTTAGAGGCGCCAATTTTAGTTTTTTCCTGAATTTCCTCCGCACGAATCTGTGAAATTTGTGCGTCAATTTGGGAAATAGAAGCGGTTAATGCTTTAACGCGTTCCATTTTCAGCTTCGTGTCTAGCTTATCATTCGTTTTGACGGATTGCATTTCTTCGTTTAATCTTGCTTTTTGCTTCATGAGTGCCTGAACTTCTTTTTCGCGAGGCGAAGCGGATGTGGTTTCTCGCGATGAAGCAGTTGAAGCGGATTTTGACCGTGATGCTGATGAGGCAGACGATATTGCAGAAATGGAAAGCACCCCCTTTTATTGATTATGATGATTGCCTAATGGTTATATCGGAAATAATGGAAACGAAAATAATATATATGATGGAAAAACGAAAATTTATTATAGATTTTTACAATACAGCTATAAGCTCGTCAAGGTTTAAACAGTATAGGGTGGATGATCGCTATACTCTGCAAAAAAAGCTCCCACGGGCCACTAGATGAAATGTGGCGTTCCGGCAGGAGCTTGATTTGATGCAAGGGAGCAATGATTGCAGCGTTTATGCGACTAAGCGGTTGGCTTTGGCGGCTTTGGACGCTTTGGACGGAAACGGGAAGCGACATAGTTGCGCTTGCGGTCGCGAAAAAAAGTCCAGCCGCCGATAAAGCCGACACCAATGGCGAACATCAGCAGGCCCAGCAGGAAGGGCAGCCATTCAAAGTTAGGCTGAATGTCATCGTAGCCGAAGGATACAAAATAGTCGTAGACAGCATTTTTCATTTTCAAAAATCCAATGCAGGCAAGTATGCCAGGAATGACGAGCAGCAAAATAGCAATCAGCCTTGCTGTAACTAGCTTCATAATCGAATAACTCCTTAATAATAGTGAGATAGGCTTGTGCTATTATGATACCCTTTTCAGGGAAAAGTGTCTATTTCCGAAAAGTTTACGATGAAAACCGCTGCTAAAAAGGTTACAATACTAATGATGCAAACAACGACGCTCTTAAATATAGCGGAAATGGTGAACTAATCAAGGACATCATTTGATAGCATACATATGGAAATACAGGTGGAGGTTAAAATAGATGGCGATAGAAGTAGATGTAGCTGTGCTGGGCGGCGGCCCGGGAGGTTATACGGCGGCAATCCGCGCGGCCCAAATGGGGAAAAGCGTAGCGATCGTCGAAGCGGACAACCTTGGCGGAACTTGCCTGCATAAAGGTTGTATTCCTAGCAAATCGCTGCTTAGAAGCGCAGAAGTATACGCCACCTTGCTGGAGTCTGATGCCTATGGCATTGAAATAGCTGACGGAGCGATCTCGCTGCAATTCGATAAAGTGCAAAGCCGCAAGGAGCAGACGGTGGAACAGCTTCATAAAGGGCTGCAGTATTTAATGAAAAAACATAGCATTCAAGTCATTAAAGGCAGAGGCCGCGTCATCGGGCCTTCGATTTTCTCGCCTCGCAGCGGATCGCTTGCTGTTGAGCTGGCAGATGGAGAAATGGAGCAGGTCGTTTCCAAAAACCTGATTATTGCAACAGGCTCCAGACCGCGTTCTTTGCCTGGCCTAACGCCAGATAGCGAATATATTCTCACAAGCGATGACGCGCTTGCACTAGAAGAGCTTCCGGCTTCGATTCTGATCGTTGGCGGCGGTGTAATTGGCGTGGAATGGGCATCGATGATGCAGGACTTTGGCGTGCAGGTGACGCTCGTTGAAGCGGGAGCAAGGCTGCTTCCTGGCGAGGATGCCGAGGTGTCGGCTGAGCTTACGCGATTGCTCAAGCGCCGCGGCGTTCGTGTACTTACAAGCGTGCAGCTCAGCACGACTGAGCTAAGTGTGGGAGACGGGGAGGTCTCAATTCCGGCTACGACTGCGGATGGCGATGTGCTGCTAAGTGCAAGCAAGCTGCTGCTGGCCGTAGGCCGTCAAGCAAATGTGGAAGGAATCGGGCTTGAAAATACCGATATTCGCACGAAGGACGGCTTTATTCAAATCAATGAATTTGGCCAGACGAATGAGCCGCATATTTATGCGATCGGCGATTGCATCGGCGGAGTCCAGCTTGCGCACGCAGCAGCGCATGAAGGAATTGCGGCTGTGGAGCATATGGGCGGACAGGGTCATGCGGCGATAGAGCCTCATCTCATAACCCGCTGTGTATACTCGCGTCCGGAAATTGCCTCCTACGGATTGACGGAGGATGGGGCGAGAACGAAAGGCCATGACATTAAGACGAGTAAAATCCCGTTTCAAGCGATTGCTAAAGCACTCGTGCTTGGAGATGCCGATGGCTTCGTGAAAGTGATAGCCGACCGTACAACGGGCGACATTTTGGGCGTCCATATGATAGGCCCGCATGCGACCGATCTTATTTCGGAAGCTGCGCTTGCTGGATTTCTCAATGCAACGCCTTGGGAGGTCGGGCAATTGATTCACCCGCATCCAACGCTGTCTGAAGCGCTGGGCGAGGCGATGCTGGCGATAGACGGAAAGGCGACTGCGATGTAGCAGCTGCCCATGCTTGCTAAAAGCATGGGTTTTCTTTTTCCGCAAAAAGAGGTTATAATGGGTAATATCAAGTATTAGTACCTGGTTTTAATTGTAGTCAGGCGTAGACGGTTGCCCTCGTACTTTGGCGGCAAAAGCACGTTTCGCGGTTAAATAGAAGCCGAGTATAAGCGCGTAGCTTAAACACTCTTGCATTTTTAAAGGAGGCCGAATTCTCATGGGGAAATCCGGTTCAATTGAGCAGCAATCCCGTCATGCCGCAGTTGGCTTAACGGATGAGCAGGCTGTCGAAATGTATGCCATGATGCAGCTGGCGCGCAAGTTTGATGAGCGCAATTTGCTGCTGCAGCGGGCAGGAAAAATCAACTTCCACGTATCGGGTGTGGGTCAAGAGGTGGCACAGGTTGCTGCGGCATTTGCTCTTGATCGCACAGTCGATTATTACTTGCCTTATTATCGGGATTACGGTTTTGTATTGTCCGTCGGAATGACGGTGAAAGAGCTGATGCTGTCCGTGTTTGCGAAAGCGGAAGATCCCAATAGCGGCGGCAGGCAGATGCCAGGGCATTTTGGCAGCAAAAGACTGCGTATTGTCACAGGCTCAAGTCCTGTAACGACCCAGGTTCCGCATGCTGTAGGCATTGCGCTCGCTGCAAAGATGAAGAAGCAGAAGCTCGTAAGCTTCGTAACCTTTGGAGAAGGTTCGAGCAATCAGGGCGATTTCCATGAAGGCTGCAATTTTGCAGGCGTTCATAAGCTTCCGGTCATTTTTATGTGTGAAAATAATCAATATGCAATCTCTGTTCCCGTTCACAAGCAGCTTGCAGGCCGCGTTGCGGATCGGGCGCTTGGTTATGGCTTCCCTGGCGTGCAAGTGGATGGCAATGATGCGCTGGAAGTGTTCCGCACCGTGAAGGAGGCGCGCGAGCGCGCGATTGCTGGCGAGGGGCCGACGCTTATTGAGGCGATGGTCTATCGTTTGTCTCCGCATTCGACTTCGGATAATGATCTTGCTTATCGGACGAAGGAAGAGGTCGATGAGAACCGGGCTAAGGATGGACTGCCGAAATATAGACAGTATTTGATCGACTGTGGACTCCTTACCGAGGAGAAGGATGCCGAGCTGCTTGCGGGCATTAAGAAGCAAATCGACGAAGCGACTGAATACGGCGACAAGGCAGCATTCCCAACGCCAGAATCGGTGCTTGACCATGTGTATGCAGGAGATGCTGGGCAAGGAGGCGACATTTAGTGGCTGTTATTGAATATATTGAAGCGATTAGGCTTGGCATGAAGGAAGAGCTGGAGCGCGATGAAGACGTGTTCGTGCTTGGCGAGGATGTTGGCGTCAAGGGCGGCGTTTTTACAACGACGAAAGGTTTAATTGACCAGTTCGGAGAGCAGCGCGTAATGGATACACCCCTAGCGGAATCGGCAATTGCCGGTGTAGCTATTGGTGCAGCTATGTACGGGATGAAGCCCATTGCAGAAATGCAGTATTCGGATTTCATGTTTCCCGCAACGAATCAAATCATAAGCGAGGCGGCTAAAATCCGTTACCGCTCGAACAATGACTGGAGCTGTCCGATCGTTATTCGCGCCCCAATTGGCGGCGGGGTTTTTGGCGGGCTGTATCATTCCCAGTGTCCGGAATCGGTATTTTTCGGGACGCCCGGCTTGAAAATTGTAGCGCCCTACCGGGCTTACGATGCGAAAGGGCTGTTAAAGGCCGCTGTACGCGACCCGGACCCGGTTCTCTTTTTTGAAAATAAAAAATGCTACAAGCTGATTACCGGCGAAGTACCGGAAGACGATTATATTGTGCCGATTGGCAAAGCTAATGTATTGCGTGAAGGCGACGATATTACCGTCATCAGCTACAGCATGCCGCTGCTGTTCGTTGAACAGGCAGCGCAGGAGCTTGCCCAGGAAGGCATCAGCACTCATATACTTGATTTGCGCACGCTGCAGCCGCTTGATCAAGAGGCTATTTTGGAGTCTGTTCGCAAGACAGGCAAGGTGTTAATCATTCACGAGGATAATAAGACGGGCGGCGTTGGCGCCGAAGTGTCGGCTATTATTGCGGAGCAGCTGTTGTATGAGCTGGACGCTCCTATTATGCGTTTATGCGGGCCGGACGCTCCAGCGATGCCTATTAATCCGCCTGGCGAGAAGTTTTTCCTGCTGAATAAAGAAAAAGTGAAAGAGGCTATGCGCAATTTGGCTTTGTATTAAAGCTTGCACGAAGCAGTCATTTCGCTGCAATGCATTAATTTGGACGAAAGCCAGTCCACGCAGCACAAGCCTTTAGGGAGATGGATAATTGATGAAATCGGTGACGGAGATTGTTATTCCGCAGCTGGCGGAATCGCTCGTATCGGCAACGATCGATAAGTGGCTTAAGCAGCCTGGCGACCACATTGACATGTATGAGCCCATTTGTGAGCTCATTACGGACAAGGTTAGCGCGGAGCTGCCTTCTACGGTATCGGGTACGATGGTTAAAATTTTGGTTGGCAACGGTGAAACGGTTCCAGTTGGGACGCCGGTATGCCTAATCGAAACGGAAGGCGCAGCAGAAATGCAGGCTACTGGCGGGGCGCCATCGGTTTATAGTGAAGCAGCGCAAGGCGCGGGCTTGTCTACAGCTCAGCAAGGCGGTGCTCAGGAGGCGGAAGGAGACATGTCGATGCGCAATCGCTTCTCTCCAGCTGTTCAGAGGCTGGCAGCCGAGCATAATATTCGTTTGAGCGATGTTCCGGGGACTGGTCTTGGCGGTCGTATTACCCGTAAAGACGTGCTTACCTTCGTCGAATCGGGCGGAGCAGCAGGCAGCTCTGCGAGCAAAGCGAGCCCGCAAGTCGGCCGGGAGCCAAGTGTTGAGCAAGTTCGTTCAACTGGCTTGCATTTGACCGAAACGCCGCGCCTGCCAACGATTCAGCAATATGATTCTCCTGTTTCAGGGGTGCCTGGACGAGGCGAAGATTATATTGAGGTTACGCCGATTCGCGGCGCAATCGCACGTAATATGAAACAGAGCGTCACCGAAATTCCGCATGGATGGATGATGATTGAGGTTGATGTTACGAATCTCGTCGTGCTGCGCAACAAGGTGAAAGATGAATTTATGAAGCGCGAGGGCATTAATTTGACCTATCTCGCTTTCGTATTGAAAGCAGTCGTAAATGCGATCAAGGAATTCCCGATTATGAACTCCATGTGGGCGGTCGATAAAATCATCGTGAAGCGCGACATTAATATTTCGCTTGCGGTAGGTACCGAGGAATCGGTTGCGACTCCCGTCATTAAAAACGCTGATCACAAAACAATCGCGGGACTTGCGAAAGAAATCGACGACTTGGCTCGCCGTGGGCGCGAAGGGCGCTTAACGCTGGCTGACATGCAGGGCGGTACGTTTACCGTGAACAATACGGGCTCCTTCGGCTCAATCATTACACATCCGATCATTAACTATCCACAAGCAGCCATTATGACGTTTGAATCGATTGTGAAGCGTCCGGTTGTCATTAATGACATGCTCGCGATTCGCTCGATGGCAAACCTCTGCTTGTCGCTGGATCACCGCATTTTGGACGGCATTATTTGCGGTCGTTTTATGCAGAAGGTGAAGGAAAATCTGGAGAGCTTCAACAACGATACGAAATTGTATTAGAAATGAGGGACGCCGCTATGACTGACTCTGCTCATGTACCTTATGGGAAGAAACCGCTTGAAGCCCGTTATATTTCCATGCTTGGCTATGCGGAGGCATGGGAGCTGCAAAAATCGATGGTGAAGCAAGTTGATCAGGAGGAGCGTCCGGAGACGCTTCTCCTTCTTCAACATCCGCCGACCTATACGCTTGGCTCAGACCGCCATCCCGAGCATTTGCTGCTGGATGAGGAGGAGCTTGCGGAGCGGGGCATTTCTGTATTTGAAATCGACCGCGGTGGGGATATTACTTATCATGGGCCTGGCCAGCTTGTCGGATATCCGCTGCTGTATTTGGATGCGGTAGGTCTCGATCTGCATGCTTATTTGCGCAACGTCGAGCAGGTCATCATTAATTGGCTGAAAGATTATGGCATTGAATCAGGCAGGAAGCCCGAGTACACCGGCGTGTGGGTAGGGGATGAGAAAATTGCGGCAATCGGTGTGAAATTTAATCGGGCGCGAAAGCGCGGCGGATTTGTGACGAGTCATGGATTTGCGCTGAATATAGAGGCGGGCATTGCGGAGAGTGGCTTTAGCGGCATTGTGCCGTGCGGCATCGAACAGTTCGGCGTCACTTCATTTAATACGCTGACGGGCCGCGAGCTGTCGGTAAGTGAAGCGGCGCAGCAGCTGCTGCCGCATTTCTGCGAAGTATTTGGTTTTGCGCAGGATGCTGTTCTAATAAGAGAACAGCATGCCGATGCCGGCAACCAAGCTGGATAACAGCATGGCAGCAATAACCACGATGGCTACAATTCGAACATACTTGGAAGGATTCACAAGGCAGATCTCCTTTCTAAACATTTCTATAAGCCCTATTATAGTCGAAAATGACGAACGGAGGAAACGTTAATGATTAATGAGCAGCGGTTAGTAGATGAATTTGTACAATTGGTGAAAATTGATAGTGAAACGAAGCATGAGCAGCTTATAAGCGTTGAGCTTAAGAAGAAATTCGGAGAGCTGGGACTATCGCTGGAAGAGGATGATGCGGCAGCCAAAACAGGTCATGGCGCAGGTAATCTATTTGCGTTTCTGGAAGCTTCCGGTGTAGAAAATGCTCCGACTATCTTTTTTACTTCCCATATGGATACGGTAACGCCTGGTGTAGGCATTAAACCGCAAATTGATGCAGATGGGTACATACGCAGCGATGGCACTACCATTCTTGGAGCGGACGATAAAGCGGGTCTTGCCGCGATGTTTGAGGCAATCCGTGTGCTTAAGGAACAATCGATTCCGCATGGCCCTATCCAGTTTGTCATTACCGTAGGCGAGGAGTCGGGACTGCTCGGAGCTCGCGCGCTGGATGCGTCCAAGCTAAAGGCGAAATTCGGCTACGCGCTCGATTCAAATGGCTCAGTAGGCGAAATTGCGGTTGCTGCGCCAACACAGGCGAGAGTCACGATTGAGTTTCACGGCAAGTCGGCTCATGCTGGCGTTAACCCGGAAGCGGGAATCAGTGCGATCCAAGTGGCGGGAAAAGCGATTGCAAGAATGCCGCTCGGCCGCATCGATAAGGAAACGACAGCGAATATTGGCTCTTTTGAAGGCGGAGGCGCAACGAATATCGTCGTTGATTATGTGAAGCTGAATGCGGAAGCGCGCAGTATTGTGCAGCATAAGCTGGATGCCCAGCTGGATGCTATGCGCGAAGCGGTAGAAAGTGCAGCAGCAGAGTTTGGCGCTAAAGGCGTGTTCAGCAGCGAGGTCATTTACCCGTCTTATTCGTACGATGAGAGCGATGCTGTTGTGCAGCTTGCCCAAACGGCGATTAAAGCGATCGGATTGACGCCAAAAACCTTCCACTCCGGCGGCGGCAGCGATGCCAATGTGTTTAATGGCCTCGGCGTGCCGACGGTTAACCTGGCTGTTGGCTACGAGCATATTCATACGACGCAGGAACAAATTAAAGTAGCCGATCTAGTCAAAACGACGGAATTGGTCGTTGAGATTATGAAGCAGGCAGCTAAAGCTTAATAGGCCCTGCAGCATAGCAGTAGAGAAACCAAACAAGCGATAGGTCAGGAAAAGAGCATTTTCCCGGACGTATCGCTTGTTTTCCATGTATTACGGCGGCAGTCTGCTGGCGCTTTTATGATTTATGGCCCACTATTTAAGAGCTAGTTCGCGTCAAAAAGCTTGCTAACGGCTCAGAAGCTCCGCTTGCTGCCTTGCAGGACATGAGGCGCAGTTGATGGCGAATTTCCCATGCTTTGCCGACAAGGCGAAGATGGCTGACGCTTGTATAGGTTTTCATCGTTATCCAGCTCCTTCACTATCAAAAATATTTGGATAAGGATAGGTATGCGGATATCGGACAAGTTATGCACGTTACTTTATTCTTACACGCAAAGGGGAATATTCATTCATGAATGAGGGAATTAATCGCTGGAAAGAAGAAACAACCCATACCGAACCGATTTTTTCTGGCAGAATCATTTCGCTGCAGGTAGATACGGTCGCCTTGCCGGACGGCAGTACGGCGACAAGGGAAATCGTCAAGCATCCGGGAGCAGCGGCTGTCATCGCTCTACTAAATGGCAAGCTGCTCGTCGTTGAGCAGTACCGCAAGCCGCTGGAGAAATTTCAGATTGAGCTGCCGGCAGGCAAGCTGGATGCTGGCGAGGATCCGCTCGAGGCGGCGAGGCGCGAGTTGGAAGAGGAGACAGGCTACAAAGCGGATACGCTGCAGCTTGTGAGCGCTTTTTATACGTCGCCAGGCTTTGCGGATGAGAAGCTGTATGTTTATTTCACGGATCAGGTCGTTTCTGGCAAGCAGCAGACGGATGAGGATGAGTTTCTGGAAGTGATGGCGATTACGCTAGAGGAAGCAGAAGCTTATATCTCCGAAGGCCGCATCAGTGATGCCAAGACGATTATGGCCGTCTACGTGTGGAAGCTGTATTTGCTGACAGGCAAGCTGCCCATTTAGAAAGAGGAAGCGTATAAGCTCCTTCCCTCCCGTCATAGGTGTGCTTAAAGGAACATACACTTTATCACATGGGACAAGAGGGGGAAGGCTATGCGTTCGCGAATGGGGAAGGGGCCCGCAGGGAGCCAGCTGACGCTGTATGTGTTTGTGGGCGTGCTGTTTGTCGTGGGCGTCATTTTTGGCGGGTTGATGGTAAATGCGCTCACCTTTGAGCAGCAGCAGGATTTGGCTTCGGATATGAGCCAGTATGTACAGCTTATGCATGGCGGGGCGGCTGCGGATAGCGCGGCGACATTTTGGGAGCGCGTTTTTTTTCATGGAAAATGGCTGCTGGTGCTGTGGTTCCTCGGCATTACCGTAGTCGGCATACCGCTGGTGCTAGCTATGGATTTTCTAAAAGGCGTGCTTGTCGGCTTTGCGCTCGGTACGCTCATTACACAATATTCATGGAAGGGCGTGCTGTTTTCGCTCGTCTCGATTGCGCCGCCTAATTTAATTATTGTGCCGGCCATTTTGATGGCGAGCGCTTCGGCGCTGTCTTTTTCGATGTATGTGGTGAAAAATAGGCTGATGCGGCAAAACGGCACACTTGCCCCGCAAATGCTGAGCTTTACGACGACAGCGATGATGATGCTGATGGTTTTAATCGGTGCCGCTTTGCTTGAAGCTTACGTCTCTCCGCTGTTAATGAGCTGGGCAGCACCGATTTTAGACGCTTCCGCCGCGGCAATCTGATGCCCAATCCACGCCAAAATGTTTGACTTTCACAAGGGTTTGACTCTATAATGAAAGCAAACGTTTTCTGATGTTGGCGCAGACATGTGTGGTAGGGGGGAAATCATGGAAGCCCGGATTGATAAGATTAAACAACAGTTGCAGTCGCAGGGCTACAAATTAACCCCGCAGCGTGAAGCAACAGTACGTGTATTGCTTGAGAATGAGGAAGATCACTTGAGCGCCGAAGATGTGTTCATGCTTGTGAAGGACAAGGCGCCAGAAATTGGCCTTGCAACGGTGTATCGGACACTTGAGCTATTAAGCGAAATGCATGTAGTGGAGAAGCTTAATTTTGGCGACGGGGTTGCCAGATACGATCTGAGAACGGACAGCAGCAAGCATCATCATCATCATCTTATTTGCGTGCAATGCGGATCGATGGATGAGATCAAGGACGATTGGCTGCTGCCACTTGAGGAACGATTGGAAGAGGAATATGGTTTTTCGGTTCTCGACCATCGATTGGACTTCCAGGGCATTTGTCGTAAATGCAATGAGAAGAATGCGAATGCGAAAAAAGACGAATCATAAACGGCTTTGCTGCCCAGTGTTTCTGGACGGCGAAGCCGTTTTGGCGTTACATATGAGGAAAGACGTTGGGGTTCGAGTATAGTGCGGCTCTCTGGATTAGGAGCTCACATTGCGAATGCGTCCGAGCCGCAGCAGGCCGGAGCCTTGCACAGTGGGCAAATAGCCTTTTAACGGTACAGACCACTTGCGAAGAATAGTCGATACACGGGCAGAGCCTAGCTTTGGCCTTACGGACAGCAATAAAGCAGCACCGCCAGCCACATGGGGAGACGACATGCTCGTTCCTGACATGATGGCATATTTGCCATTCAGCCAAGTAGAGACGATTTCTGTTCCCGGCGCGGCAACATCAATGCCCATTCCCCGATTGCTGTAGTCGGCGATCTGGTTGAGCCGATTGGAAGCGGCGACTGCAATCGTCTCCGGAAAGGAAGCTGGCTCGTCGATCGTCGTCGTATTTGGCCCCTCATTGCCAGCTGAGGCAGTAATGACGATGCCCTGCTTCGCTGCACGCTTGATCGCTTGGCGCAGCAAATCGCTATGCTGGCCGCTGACGATGCCAAAGCTCATATTAATGACATTCATTTTGTTGCGAATGCACCATTCAATGGCATCTACAATGTCGGACACGTAGCCCGAGCCGTAAAGGTCCAATGCCTTCACGGCATACAGCTTTATATTGGGAGCTACGCCATACAGTCCTGTTAAGCCTCTGCCTGCCGCAATGCCGGCAACATGAGTGCCATGGCCATTATCATCGTAATAGCTTGTGCCGCCCATCGTATTGACACCGCCCGATATGCGCAGATCGGGATGCTTGGCAATGCCGGTATCAATAATGGCAAGCTTGACAGGTTTGCCAAGTGTGCGCTTCCAAGCAAGCGGCGCCTGTACTCTTTTAATATTCCAAGGCACCTTATTGGCGTCTACGGTCGTTTTTATAATGGGGAGATTTGGTTTTATGGTGCGGGTTGCCATTTGGGGAGCGGTATCATGCTTGCGGATTTTTACATCCCGCTCCATTAGCTTAACCTCAGGATGGCGGATAATATGTTTCCACGAGCTGCGCCGGTCAAGCAGAAAACCGATCATTTTGCAGCCTGGCATCGTTTTGAATGGATGAATGCCGCGCGATTCTAGCAGGCGCAAGCAGCGTTTATAGGAGCTGTGCGTGGTAAAGCTGATGAGCTGGCGTTCTGTATGTTTAGAAGGTTTATAGGCAGAACAGGAAGCGATCAGGTTATCTAATCGAGGCATGATGGGCTCCTCCTCCATGTATTAGGCAGACATGAGACTACTTGTGTAGTGTATGGAGGAGGGGGAGGTGTGGACTGGGTATTCGTCCCCAAGTACATATTTTTTGCAGCAGTTGGAAATTGTATCGCTTAGGACAAGCCTTTGACGTACAATATGGCTATATCCCCATTATTTTCTTTAGGAGGTTTTTTCATGATCATTGGCGTTCCCAAAGAAATAAAAACGAGTGAATACCGGGTAGCATTGACGCCAGCAGGCGTCACCATGCTTAGAGCAGCGGGACATCAAGTGCTAGTGCAGACAGGGGCAGGAGATGGCAGCGGCTTTCAGGACGGCGATTATGCAAGCGAGGGTGCCGTAATCGTAGACTCGGCTGCTGGAGTATGGGAACGCGCAGAAATGATTATGAAAGTAAAGGAGCCTCTCCCAGAGGAATATGGATTTTTCCGCAAAGGGCAGCTTTTGTTCACCTATTTGCATCTTGCGGCTGCGCCGGAGCTGGCGAAAGCTTTAATGGACAGCGAGGTTACTGCAATAGCTTATGAAACGATTCAGCTTCAAAATGGCAGTCTGCCGCTGCTGACGCCAATGAGCGAGGTTGCAGGACGTATGGCAGTGCAAGTTGGCGCCCAGTTTCTGGAGGCGTTTAACGGCGGCAGAGGCGTTCTCCTGGGCGGTGTGCCTGGGGTAGCACCGGGGGAGGTCGTCATTATCGGGGGCGGCATCGTCGGTACGAATGCCGCGAAGGTTGCGCTTGGCATGGGAGCAACTGTCGTGCTGCTTGAGCGCAGTCTTGATCGAATGCGTTACTTGGATGATATTTTTGGCGGCCGCATTCAGACCGTAATGTCGAGCACGTATCATATTGCCGAGGCGGTGGCGAAGGCGGATTTGCTCATTGGCGCTGTGCTGATTCCGGGTGCGAAGGCGCCGCATCTGGTGACGGAGGAAATGGTCAAAACGATGAAAAAAGGAGCAGTCATCGTCGATGTCGCCGTTGACCAGGGCGGCTCCATTGCAACGGTTGACCGGGCTACTACGCATAAGGACCCCGTTTACGTCAAACATGGCGTTATCCATTATGCGGTAGCGAACATTCCGGGTGCTGTGCCGCGCACCTCGACCTTTGCGCTGACGAATGTCACCATGCCTTACGCGCTGCTGCTCGCAAATGACGGGCTGGCGGCGATAAAGCTCAGCGAGCCTCTGCAGAAAGGCGTCAATACGCATAGCGGCAAATTAACCTATGAGCAGGTAGCGGCGGCACTGGATTTGCCATTTACACCGATTCAAACCCTGCTGGCATGAGCATATAAGCCCCTCTCTCGTCATATGGTAAAATGGGCGGGACAATCCTGCTCGCATATATAGAGAGGGGCGAGAGGCAAATGGTATTGTCTGCGCGCAAATGGTTCAGCCGCTTCGTATTTATGCTGCTGTTCATCGGTTTGTTTATCATCGCCACTGGCGGCTATGATTGGCTCGTTGATGTCGTGTCGCCAAGCAATCCTTATGAAGTTCCGCAAGGCGAGGCCGTTAAGGCCATTTGGCATAGTACATATGAGTGGGATAATGGTAATATAGCGGATAGGCTGCGCTTTTTCTATTGGTACGGCGAATAGCTGGGCAGGATAAAAAGCTCGCCAAGCAGGATTTATGATCCTTGGTGTGGAAATACCGAAGTACGCTTTAATAGCGTGCAAAGGCTGGAAGCATGAAAGGAAACAGGATGAAATCTTTGGTGAACTCATTTATTCGTTTTTTAAGCGTGGAACGCTCCTTGTCGAAAAATACATTGGAGTCGTACGGGCGGGATTTGCTGTTTCTACTGGATTATATGGAAAGCCAGAATATCGAGTCAGCATCGGCTGTACAAAAGCATCATTTGGCGCATTATTTGCTGCAATTAAAGGAGGATGGGCGCAAGGCATCTACTTTATCGCGGCACATCGTGTCGATACGCGCTTTCTTTCATTATTTGCTGGTTGAAGGTTTCATTGATCGCGATCCATCCATCTATATTGAATCGCCGAAACAGGAAACGAAGCCGCCGCAAATTTTATCGATGGAGCATACAAGTCTGCTGCTGGATACGCCGCAATGCGTGACGACTGCAGGAAAGCGGGACAAGGCGATGCTGGAGCTGCTGTATGCGACAGGCATGCGCGTGTCGGAGCTGATTTCGCTGGATGTGCCAAGCGTCAACCGGCAGCTCGGCTTTATTCAGTGTGTAGGCAGCAACCGGAAGGAGCGTATTGTTCCATTTGGAAGAAAAGCTGCGGAAGCGCTGGAAGATTATTTGGAGCATGGGCGAGTCGGGCTGCAGCGGCACGGCAAGCAGGAGGACGCGCTCTTTTTGAACCATTTGGGGACGCGGATGACGCGGCAGGGCTTCTGGAAGACAGTCAAAAAGTATGCAAAAGAGGCCGGCATTGAAGCGGATATTACGCCGCATACGCTGCGCCATTCGTTCGCTGCCCATTTGCTGGAGAACGGTGCTGATGTGCGTACCGTACAAGCGCTGCTAGGCCACGCCGACGTTGCTACAACCCAGAAATATTCCAAGCTGACAAAGGTGAAAATGAAAGACGTATACAACAGCGCGCATCCACGCGCTTGAAAAATAGCGAAGTCAGCGGCTGCTTAAGACTAGGTCAGGCAGTGCGGATGCGCACCGAATGTTGGTGGAAAGTCAAACCTTTCACATATACACCTTGTTTTTCACCAGATATCATATCAGAAAGGTTGGGACTACATGAGTAAATTTGATCGTATTGCCGTTATTGTGCTTGATAGCGTTGGAATTGGCGAACAGCCGGATGCGGAGGCTTTCGGCGACGTTGGCTCGCATACGCTTGGGCATATCGTAGAAAGAGTAAAGGGGACAAGCCTGCCAAATTTGCGCCAGCTTGGTCTTGACCGTATTGCGCCGCTCGGCGATTGGAAGCCGGCAGATGGACAGTCTGGCGCTTACTATGGGAAAATGCAGGAGGTATCAGTTGGCAAAGATACGATGACCGGGCATTGGGAGCTGATGGGGCTGAAGCTGACGGTCCCTTTTCAGACGTTTCCAGACGGGTTTCCGGATGAGCTGATCGCTATATTCGAGGAGCGCACAGGACGCAAGGTCATCGGCAATAAGCCGGCAAGCGGTACGGAAATTTTGGACGAGCTGGGCGCTGAGCAAATGGAGACGGGAGCATGGATCGTCTACACTTCTGCTGACAGCGTTTTTCAAATTGCAGCGCATGAAGGCATCATCCCGCTAGACGAACTATACCGCGCGTGCGAAATTGCGCGTGAGCTGACGATGGATGAGCGTTATACGGTAGGCCGCGTTATCGCCAGACCCTATGAAGGGGAGCCGGGCGCGTTCAAGCGTACGCCTAACCGCCATGATTATGCAGTCAAGCCGCCGGAGCCTACGGTGCTTAATGCCCTGCAGGATGGCGGACTCGACACGATTTCCATCGGGAAAATCAATGATATTTTTGATGGAGAGGGCATTAATGCTTCTACGCCCACGAAGAGCAACGCGGATGGCATTGCCCGTACGATAGCTGCTTTGAAGGAGCCTTTTAAGGGATTGCTGTTTACGAATCTCGTTGATTTCGATTCCTTGTACGGACATCGCAGAGACCCAGAAGGCTACGCCGCCGCACTAGAAGAGTTTGACCGCGCTTTGCCTGAGCTTACGCAAACGATTGGACCGCGCGATTTGCTGGTCATTACCGCAGATCACGGCAATGATCCCGTTCATCCGGGTACGGACCATACGCGGGAATATGTGCCGCTGCTGCTTTATAGCCCAGCATTCAAGCAGCCTGGACAGCTAGCGTCGCGAGCAACCTTCTCCGATTTAGGAGCGACGATTGCGGACAACTTCAACGTAAAGGCTCCGCCGAACGGCACAAGCTTTCTCGAATTGCTTGAAGCTTAATTGATTCAACTAAAGCAACTGATCAACGAATGAACGAATGAACGAATGAACGAATGAACGAACGAATGAATGAACTAACGACTTGGAGGCTATCCCTATGAACGTAATTACAGCAGCACAAATTAAAGAAGCGGCATCCTACATTGCCGGGCGTACGGACTTGAAACCAGAGGTTGGCCTGATTATGGGCTCCGGTCTTGGAGTTTTAGGCGATCATTTGGAAAATCCAGTGACGATTGCGTACCACGATATTCCGCATTTCCCGGTATCCACAGTGGAAGGACATGCAGGAGAGCTGCTTATGGGCACCTTGTCCGGCCGTCCGGTACTATTGATGCGAGGCCGCTTTCATATGTATGAAGGCTACGGCCCAGAGCTGACGGCATTTCCGGTGCGCGTAATGAAGGCGCTTGGCGTATCAACGCTGCTTGTGACGAATGCGGCTGGCGGCGTCAACCTTGCGTTTGAATCGGGCAACCTGATGCTGATTTCTGACCACCTGAACATGACAGGCAAAAACCCGCTCATTGGCCCTAATGATAACGAGCTGGGCGTTCGTTTCCCTGATATGTCGGAGGCTTACAGCAAACGTCTGCGCGGTATTGCCCGTGAACTTGCGGCAAGCCAAGGGCTTGCACTAGCTGAGGGAGTTTACGCTGGACTGCTCGGACCGACGTATGAAACGCCTGCGGAAATTCGCATGCTGCGCGTTTTGGGGGCAGATGCTGTCGGAATGTCGACCGTTGCGGAAGTGATTACCGCAAGACATGCGGGAATTGAAGTTCTTGGCATTTCTTGTATTACGAATATGGCTGCGGGGATTTTGGATCAACCGCTTAACCACGAAGAGGTTATGGAGACGGCAGAGCGCGTGAAATCTCAATTTTTAGACCTTGTAAAAGGTTTGGTTCCGCTCATTTAAAGAACAGTTTACTGCTTAAGCAGTTTAAATAAGCTAGAAATTGGTGTTATTTTGTCCGCAAACTTGTAACACAATTGTAACAATTGGCTCGACTCATTGTGACAGTATTTTAAAACGCCATCGTCGTATAATGTCCGTAATTATAGAAAAATGGAGTGGAGTTAAATGGACAAGCAATTGCTCTTGGAGATGGAGAAGTTGCGCGATAAAATGGTTGAGACGGCGCTTATCAAACAAACTTTTCTTCACCGAGAGGTACTGCGGCTAAGCCAATCGCTAGACGTTTTAATCGTGCGTGCGCAGGAAGAGCGACGGACCGTTTCCAGCCATAAATAAACAGAGCAAGTGGCATGAAACATAGGTTGAGATCTGCCATATGATGCTTAGCGAAGGCGACTGTCGCAATAAAAAGGGGTAATTAGATTTAATTAACAGGTAATAGGTAATGACGTGAAAAAATTCAAAAACCGTTCTTGCAGGAAGCGAAAGCTTTTGCGAGGGCGGTTTTTTTTGCGAATATAAGCGTTTTGGAATAATTTACATAAAAACAGGCGAAACTGTGGAAGACAAGCGTAAACGGCTGAAGCCGTCCTTTGGCGGCAAAGCTTCCGTTTCGCGGGTGAAATATAAGCCCATTTATAAGTGTAAAACTTATAAATTCTTATATTTAAATATAGCCGAATTGCGGCGAATTCCCGTGAACCGAACATTTTGCGGAGTACGGGCATGCCGCAGCTTCATAGGAGGGAATCTGTTCTTGAAAAAACTACGGAATAAACTATGCTTATGCATCCTTGCGCTAGCTGTCTCTTTGCCAACCGCTGTATTCGCGGCAGAAGCGGCTGAGACACCGCTCATCCCATCGCTGCCGGTAGCGGAGCAGTCCGGAAGCGCGGAGCCTCATTTGGCGCCATCGGCCCGTTCTGCCATTCTTATGGATGCGGACAGTGGAACGATTATTTACGAGAAAAACAGCCATGATCAGCTGCCTCCGGCAAGCATCACCAAAATTATGACGATGCTGCTTATTATGGAGGCGCTGGCTGACGGCAAGCTCAAGCTGACCGACAAGGTGCAGACGAGCGAATATGCGTCTTCCATGGGCGGCTCGCAAATTTTTCTGGAGCCCGGCGAGGAAATGAGCGTTGACGACATGATTAAAGGAATTGCTCTAGCCTCTGGCAATGATGCTTCTGTTGCGATGGCTGAGAAGCTTGGCGGCACCGAGGAGCAATTCGTGGCGATGATGAATGAGAAAGCGAAGCAGCTCGGGCTGAAGGAAACCCATTTTGCCAATTGCAACGGCCTGCCTTCAAAGGATCATTATTCGTCGGCACATGACATTGCGGTTATGTCGCGCGAGCTGCTCAAGCATACGAATATTACGAAATACACAGGAATGTATCAGGATTATTTGCGTAAAACGTCAGAGAAGCCATTTTGGCTCGTCAACACGAATAAGCTTGTGCGGTTCTATAGCGGTGCAGACGGCTTAAAAACCGGATTTACGAATGAAGCCAAGTTTTGCTTGTCGGCGACGGCAAGACGGGATGGGCTTCGCATCATTGCAGTCGTAATGGGCGAGCCGAATACGAAGACACGCAATACGGAAGTGTCGCAAATGTTTGATTATGCGTTTGCCCAATATATGACGCATCCGATTTTTAAAGAGGGCGATGCCATGGGCAGGGTGCATGTGGAGAAGGGCGTGGTGTCCGAGCTTGAGCTGGTCGCTCCCCATGCATACAGCGTGCTGCTCAAAAAAGGGGCAAACACGAGCGATATCCGCTATGAGCTGAAAATCGACGGCTCGCTTAAAGCGCCTGTTGCGATCGGCGCGCCAATCGGCAAGCTTCTCGTCTATCAGGGAGACAAGCTGCTGAAGGAATTCCCCGTTGATGCGCCGCAGACGATTGAACGGGCTGGCTGGTGGAAAATGCTGAAGCGTTCGTTTGGCGGATTGTTCGCTTAATCCGGGTTAAACCGGATTGAACAGCGTTTATCTGGATTCATTCCGTGCGTTTTGCCAGAAAATAGCGAGCCAAAGCTGAATATTTTGTCACCTCTTAGGGCTCTGCTTCTAGTTTTGTCGCCGTGCAGGAAACGCATGCCCCGCTGGAGAAATGCTAGTTCTATCCAAATGCACAGCTTAAAGGAGATGAACAGCAATTATGAATTTGCAAGCTGAACTGGAGCATTATCGCAATGTGCTTATTGTACGTCTGCGCGGAGAGCTGGATCATCATACAGCCGACGTCGTCAAGGTCAAGATGGAGGATGCGATTTTACGAGGAAGCAGCGACCACATCATTCTCAGCTTGAAGGATTTGCAATTCATGGACAGCTCGGGGCTAGGCGTCATTCTGGGCAGGTATAAGCAGGTGAAGGCAAGAGGCGGGAAAATGGTTGTCTGCGCCGTTAGTCCAAGCGTTCACCGGCTTTTTGAAATGTCGGGCTTGTTTAAAATTTTGGAGATTCATGATAATGAACGGATGGCGATTTCAAGTCTGGAGGTGGTATCGTGAACGGACGTAATGAAATGACATTAACCTTCAGCGCCCGCTCAGAGAACGAGGCTTTTGCCCGCGTAGCGGTGTCAGCCTTCGTCTCCCAGCTCGATCCGACGCTTGGGGAGCTGAATGATTTAAAGACAGCAATCTCGGAAGCGGTAACCAATGCGATTATACACGGCTATGATAGCGACGCAGCCGGTAAAGTGACGATAGAGGGTTATATTGAAGGAGAAACGATCTCCTTGACGGTTATTGACCACGGACGCGGTATTGAAGATTTGGACTTGGCTCGCCAGCCGCTTTACACTTCCAAGCCGGAGCTTGAGCGCTCTGGCATGGGTTTTACGATCATGGAAAATTTTATGGACCGATTCGAGGTTGTCAGCGAGCTTGGCGGCGGTACCCGCGTCAGCATGCTGAAACGAATTGAATCGAAAAAAGCGCTATACAACTAGCGCATAGGGGTTGAACCTCATGGATTCCGGGTTGAAACAAACGGCTCAGCCGTATTTGGATGATGCGGAAGTAAAGCGGCTTATTGCGTTAAGCCAGTCTGGCGACACGTTGGCAAGGGACACGCTTGTAGGATGCAATATTCGTTTAGTATGGTCAGTAGTTCAGCGGTTCATCAACCGGGGCTATGAGCCTGACGATCTGTTTCAGATCGGCTGTATTGGCCTGCTCAAGTCGGTTGACAAATTCGACCTTTCCTATGATGTTAAATTTTCCACCTATGCCGTGCCGATGATTATCGGTGAAATCCAGCGGTTTTTGCGAGATGACGGTACGCTTAAAGTTAGCCGCTCGCTCAAGGAAACGGCGAATAAGGTGCGCAAAATGAAAGATGAGCTTTCCAAGGTGCTGGGACGGCTGCCGACTATTAGCGAAGTAGCGGAACGGCTCGGCATTACGCCGGAGGATGTCGTATTTGCGCAGGAAGCGAATAAGCCGCCAACCTCGATTCATGAGACGGTATTTGAAAATGACGGCGATCCCATTACGCTGATGGATCAAATTGCCGATGATTCGCAGGAGCGCTGGTTCGACAAGCTTGCGCTTACCGAAGCTATCGAAGGCCTTAGCGAGCGGGAACGGCTTATCGTGTATTTGCGTTATTACCGGGACAAGACGCAATCAGAAGTCGCGAGTCGTCTAGGCATATCACAAGTACAGGTGTCGCGTCTGGAGAAAAAAATATTGCAGTCCATCAAAGATCAAATCGCCTTGTAGGCGGTTTGATCTTTTTTTTCTTGTTTTTACCTGCTGCAGCGTGACTATCTGATTCCTGTTTTTCTCATACTAAAAGGGAAACGAACCCAAAGTACAGATAAAGGACTGATGACGGATGGATACGATGCAGCGGCAGCCTCTCTATTTGCGTTTGCGAAAGCGGATTGGGATACGTCCTGAGAAGGAAGTGACGCTCGGGCAGGCGGCGAGGCTGCTTGGCGAGTCCGAAGAGCAGGAACGCCGATTGGGCCAGCTCGTTCTATATCGTCACAGCAAGCCAGACGGCAACCGCGTCGTCATCGATTTGCTGCAAATCGTCAGCCGGCTGCGCGAGCTTGAGCCAGGCTTGTCTATTGAAGCCTACGGCGATCCGCAGGTGCTGGTCATGATTGCGGACAAGCCGCCCAAGCCGCGAATTCCGCTGCTTATTTTTTCGTGGCTGCTGTTGTTTTTCGGCGCGGGTCTGGCAATTATGAACTTCCATACCGACGTCAGCATGAAGGAGGTCCATATTCGGATCGTCGAGCTGATTACCGGAGAGCATAACGAGCATCCGCTGTGGTTTCAAATTCCATATTCCTTCGGCATCGGGCTGGGCATGGTGCTGTTTTTCAACCATCTGTTCCGAAAAAGGTTCAATGAAGAGCCGAACCCACTTGAGGTAGAGCTGTTCACCTACCAGGAAAATGTGAACGCCTACGTCATCGCCGACGAGATGCGCAAAAAAAATGATCGCCAAACCGCTCGGAGTGAGGACGATGCTTGATTGGCCGATTCATGCATTTATTGTCATGCTGGGCTTATCGGGAGGGCTTGCAGTAGGCAGCGGACTGGTGGCGCTGCTAACGGTGCTGGATCTTATTCCGCGGCTTGCACAAATCGCTTATGCCTACAGCCTCTCCATTTGGTTTGAGACGGCCGTTATAAGCGGGGCGGTCTATTGGACATTCGCAGATTTTTTCGATTGGAAGCTTTCGCTTGCAGGCATTACATCACAAATGGCTGCCGGGCTGCTGAACGGCATTTTCGTCGGCTTGCTTGCGGCGGCGCTTACGGAGGTGCTGAACGTCTTCCCCATCCTCGCCAAACGCATCCATTTGTCGGACTATTTAGTTGGCCTTGTGATGGCGATGGTGCTTGGCAAAACATTGGGATCGCTGCTGGACTGGCTTTGGTATCAATGGTAGGAAAATGGCTGGGAACTAGGATGGCTATGCTGGAGAACTGAGTGAGGTGAAGGAAGAAGATGGACAAGGATCAGGAGCAGCATAATGACCAGGGGCAAGATTACAAGCACGCTAGTATTCCTGACATGATGAAGCTGGGAAATGAGCGGAGCACCGATACAGATGTGGACATCCATTCATCCGGGAAAAGAAAACGAGGCTGGCGGCAGGTGAAGGAGTACATTCACGCCAAGCAGCTTGTTGGAGGGGAGCATCAGGAGCGGCGCGAGGAGAGTAGATACGACCAGCAGCAAAATAAGGAGGAAGGGCAGCATGGCGACGGCCAGCCGCTGCATGCCCGTTCTAAAACGCAGGGACGAGGGAAGTCGCATGGCAAAGGGCAGAGCAGCAAGCAAGGGCAGGATGGCCGCGAGGAACGAATACCTTCTGATTTGGATGATGTGCTGGAGCGGCTGAAAAATGAGCTTGGCTACGGCACCAGCTTCGATGTTGTCGTTCGGGAAATGACCTTCGGCGAGCGGCGGGTCGCCTTCGTGTTTATGAACGGTTTGGCGAAGGATACGCTGCAAACAGAGGTGCTTAAGCGGCTGACCTATTTGCAGCCGGATGATTTGTCCTCCGATGCGCTGCACGCCTTTCTCGATATGTATGTGCCAGCATCCCAGGTTAAGTCTGAGCAGGATTGGAACAAGCTGCTGACCGGCATTCTCTCGGGGGGAACGGCGCTGTTCATCGACAAGGAAGCGACGGCGCTGCTCATCGACGCCAAAAACTTCCCTGCCCGCTCGCCAGACGAGCCGAGCCTGGAGCGGGTTGTCAGAGGCAGCCGCGACGGTTTCGTCGAAACGTTGATGATGAATATATCGCTTGTCAGACGGAGGCTGCGTGATCCGCAGCTCAGATATGAGCTGGTGCAGATCGGCGAGCGGACGCAGACGGATGTATGTATCGCCTATATTGATGATTTGGTAGATAAGGAATTGCTTAAATCCATTAAGGAAAAAATTTCGATGGTCAAGGTTGACGGCATTCCGCTTGCCGACAAGCAGCTGGAGGAGGCAACCGTTAAACGGGGCTGGAGCCCGTTCCCGCTTGTTCGTTACTCTGAGCGTCCAGACGTAGTTGCTTCTCATTTGCTAGAAGGAGCCGTTGTCGTCTTCGTGGATACGTCGCCGAGCGTCATGATTTTGCCGACAACGTATTTCGATCTTATGCAGCATGCCGAGGAAAATCGCCAGACGCCGTTTATCGGTACCTATTTGCGCTGGGTACGGTTTATCGGCATATTCGCCTCGCTGTTCCTGCTGCCGCTCTGGCTGCTGTTCGTTATCCATCCTGAGCTTAAGCCGCAGGCGCTGGAATTTCTCGGGCCTTCGAAAACCGGCAAGCTGCCGCTGCTCGTGCAGTTTTTGCTGGCGGAGGTCGGCGTTGATCTGCTGCGCCTTGCCTCCGTGCATACGCCGACTTCGCTGGCAACGGCAATGTCGCTCGTATCGGCTATCCTCATTGGCGATATTGCGGTCCAGACAGGCATTTTCGTCAATGAGGTTATTTTGTACATGTCGGTTGCGGCTATTGGCATGTTTGCGACGCCAAGCTATGAGCTGGGCTTGGCGAACCGCATTGTCAGACTTGTGCTCATTACGCTGGTAGCTTCCTTGCAGGTGCCGGGCTTCATCGTTGGAACGACGGTCATCTTGCTGTTTTTGTGCATGGAGCGTTCATTCAACCGCCCTTACATGTGGCCGTTCATCCCGTTCGACTTCAGGGCGATGATGAATATTATTTTCCGGACGCCCGTGCTGCAAAATCGCAAGCGGCCCAATCTGCTGCGGCCGCAGCAGCTCGATAAAATGCCTGAAACGGAGTGAAATCGGAAAAAATGCAAATGACATGTTAAATTATCCATTACGCTTGCGGATAGATTGCGATATACTGTTGCTATTGGTGCAAATCGAATCTATTCACGTATGGAGGAATAATAACAATGTACTTGCATGGAACGAGCAAAGTTAATGCCCAGGGGCATTTGGAAATCGGCGGCTGCGATGTAACGGAGCTGGCGAAAGAATATGGTACGCCGCTATATATTGTCGATGAGGCGCTTGTGCGTAAGCGTGCGAATGAATATGTGACTGCTTTTCAAAAATCCGGCCTGCAATTCCAAGTGGCCTATGCAAGCAAAGCATTCAGCACAATGGCTATGTGTGCGCTTGCCGAGCAGGAAAACCTGTCGCTTGACGTCGTTTCCGACGGTGAGCTTCATACGGCGCTGAAAGCGGGCTTCCCGGCAGCGCGCATCCACTTTCACGGCAACAATAAATCGCCGGATGAAATCAACATGGCGCTTGATGCAGGCATCGGCTGCTTCGTAGTAGACAATTCTATTGAGCTTAAAGTGCTTAATGCGCTGGCGAAGGACAAAGGCTTGACAGTTAAAATTTTGCTGCGGATTACGCCGGGTGTTGAGGCGCATACGCATGACTATATTTCCACAGGCCAACAGGATTCCAAGTTCGGCTTCGACTTGACGAATGGCGCGGCTAAGCAGGCGATTAAAGAAGCGATGGAGCTGTCCAATCTGGATGTGCTTGGCGTTCATTCCCACATCGGCTCGCAAATTTTTGAAGTAGACGGCTTCAAGATGGCTGTTGAGAAAATGTCGGCGTTTGCGATTGAAATTCGCCAAGACCTTGGCTTGACGTTCCAAGTTATCAACCTTGGCGGCGGCTTCGGCATCCGTTATGTTGACGGAGATTCCCCGCTTCCAGTTGCTCAATACGTGGCAGCGATTACGGATACGCTTATTTCCAGCTTTACAGCAGCGGATTTCCCGCTACCTGAAATTTGGGTTGAGCCAGGCCGCAGCATGGTTGGCGACGCAGGCACAACGCTTTATACCGTTGGAACGAGCAAAGAAATTCCAGGCGTGCGCAAATATATCGCTGTAGACGGCGGCATGATGGATAACCCGCGTCCGGCGCTTTATCAATCCGTTTATGAAGCGGTGCTTGCAAATCGTGCGAACGAAGCGAATGAAGAGACTGTGACCGTAGCGGGCAAAGCTTGCGAAAGCGGCGACAAGCTCATTATTGATCTGGAATTGCCGAAAGCAAACAGCGGCGATCTGCTTGCAGTATTTTGCACAGGCGCTTATAATTATTCGATGGCGAGCAACTACAACCGTTTCCGCCGTCCAGCTGTCGTATTTGTCAAAGATGGCGCGTCTGATCTCGTCGTTCAGCGTGAATCTTTGGACAATATTGTCGGCAATGACTTGCTTCCGGCAAGACTTCGCAAAACAGCCCTTGCGAAATAAGGGTTAAATTTGGTAACGTAGTCTTATTCGGATATAGAAAGGTAGATGTTTAATAGATGGCAAAACAAGCGAAAATTACAATGGCAAACGGAGCAGAGGTTATTATTGACCTTTTTGATCAAGATGCGCCTAACACAGTTGCAAACTTCGAGAAGCTTGCAAACGATGGTTTTTATAATGGTTTGACTTTCCACCGTGTAATCCCGGGCTTCGTTGCTCAAGGCGGCTGCCCTACAGGCAACGGCACTGGCGGACCTGGCTACACCATCAACTGTGAGATCAACCCGAACAAGCATGAGCGCGGTACGCTTGCAATGGCGCATGCTGGACGCAACACAGGCGGAAGCCAATTCTACATCGGCTATGCTCCACAGCCGCATTTGGATGGCGGACACACTGTATTTGGCAAAGTCGCTAAAGGCATGGAGCATGTTGACACGTTCCGCCAAGGCGAAAAAATGGAAAAAGTTGAAATCGTAACGGTTTAATCGTTGCGGAAAGGCCGCTTGTTTTTTCGATTCGTCGGAAAACAAGCGGTTTTTTTATAAAAAAGGGACAGCCTGGCTGTTAAGCTGAGAATCAGTATCGAAATTTCTTGCTTTTTCAATTTTGCGGTGGTAACATTTCATCAGAGTTACATTTTAAAAGTAAGTAACGAGTATTTAATAAAAATAATACAGTGGCTTTCCTTCGGGGTCGGGTGAAATTCCCAACCGGCGGTGATCAGGAGGCTGTCTAAGCGCTTTGAACGTTGAAGCGACAGATATGCTGCCTGTCAGTCCGTGACCCGTGTACATTCCATTCAGAGCGTGTGAACGCATGAGCGGTTTATATACGGCTGACCTGGTGCAATTCCGGGACCGACAGTACAGTCTGGATGGGAGAAGGAGACACTTTCAAGGCGTGATTTCATGCTTATTTGCTTGCACTTTTTTTTGCTGGGCAATTAGGTCTGTTAAAATCGATTATTTGTGTACTTGAAAGCGGGTCTCTAAGATATACTCTCATCTCCGTTGGCTATGTTGCTAATGGAGGTTTTTTGCGTTCATGGATATTTTGAATGACAGTTATTATATGAGCTTGGCACTGGATATGGCAGAGAAAGCGGCTGGGCAGACGGATATTAATCCCGTCGTCGGCTGCGTCGTAGTAAAGGATGGCCGGATTATCGGCCTCGGCACGCATCTCAAGCGGGGAACCGGGCATGCCGAGGTGCATGCGCTGCAAATGGCGGGAGAGGAAGCGGAAGGCGCCACCGCTTATGTGACGCTGGAGCCTTGCAGCCATTTTGGCAAGACGCCTCCTTGCTGCGAAAGGCTCATTGATGCCAAGGTCGCACGGGTAGTCGTGGCTACAACCGATCCGAATCCGCAGGTAGCTGGGCGTGGCCTTGAACGGCTGAAGGAATGCGGCATTGAGGTTGAAGTGGGCCTACTAGGAGAACGCTCCAACCAAATGAATGAGAAATTCAACAAATACATTACGACGAAGCTGCCGTTTGTCACCCTTAAGACAGCGAGCACGCTCGACGGCAAAATCGCTTCCCGCACCGGAGACAGCAGATGGGTAACGGGCAGTGCGGCAAGGGAGCAGGTGCACACGCTGCGCCATCAGCATATGGGCATCATGGTCGGTATCGGCACCGTGCTTGCCGATGATCCCCAGCTGACGACGAGAGCGGACGTACCGGCGCTGCATCCGGTGCGTATAGTCATCGACAGCAGCCTCAAGCTGCCGCTCACCGCGCGTGTAGTGACGGATCGGACAGCAAGGACGATCGTCATTGCAACTGAGCAGGCGGATGAAGCCAAGGCGCAGGAGCTGCTGGCAGCCGGCGTTGAGCTCATTCGGGCAGGCACTGGCAAGCAGGTAGATTTGCCGCAAGCAATGAGAAAGCTTGGCGAGCTGGAAATCGGTTCGATTTTGCTGGAAGGCGGCGGCAAGCTTAATGGCGCGATGCTGACAGCCGGACTCATCGACAAAATCATGCTTTATATGGCGCCTAAAATTATCGGCGGGGCAGCCGCTCCCGGCACCTTTGATTTTGAAGGTTTTGAGAAAATGGCACAGGCGATTGAGCTGGAGCGTATGCAGGTGGAACAAGCGGGGGCTGATATTTGCATTAGCGGCTACCCTGCCTACCGCGATGTTTAGAGAGGAGGGCTGGCCGTGTTTACAGGTCTGATTGAAGAAGTCGGCAAGCTGAAGCGGGTGGTCAAGCAGGGCGAGGCGATGGTAGTAACGATTGGTGCTTCCCGCGTCCTAGAAGGCGTAGCACTTGGTGACAGCATTGCGGTAAACGGCGTATGTCTGACAGTCATCTCCTTTACGGGCAGCACCTTTGATGCCGATGTGATGCCAGAAACGTACCGGCGCTCCAATCTTCACCAGCTGAAGCCCGGCGAGCAGGTCAATCTGGAGCGGGCGATGCTGGCAGGAGGGCGCTTCGGCGGTCATATGGTTCAGGGGCATATTGACGGTACAGGAACCATTGCCAAAAGGGAAACCGATGCCAATGCTGTCATATTCAGCATAAAGCTCCATGATGCGGCAACGCTTAAATATGTCATTCCTAAAGGTTCGATCGCCATTGATGGCATCAGCTTGACGGTTGTCGGGACGAATGATTCAGGCTTCTCAGTATCGGTCATCCCGCATACGCTGGGAGAAACGGCATTACTGGATAAGCGCATAGGCGATTCGGTTAATATCGAATGCGATATGATTGGCAAATATGTGGAGCATTTGCTGCATTTCAAGCCAGCACGCGAGGCTGGAGCGGCGTCCGGCAGCAAAGCCGGCAAGGCTGGCGGAGCAAAGCTGAGTGCTGCTTTTCTTAGTGAAAATGGATTTATGTAATAACGGATAAATGCTAGTTGAAGTGGTGAATGATCAGGGAGGGAAGCTTTATGGGACAGCAGGATCAGCCTTTAGAGAAATCTTTGTTCAATACGATTGAGGAAGCGCTTGAGGATTTGCTGCTTGGCAAGCCCGTTATCGTTGTAGATGATGAGGATCGGGAAAATGAGGGCGACCTCATTGCGCTGGCCTCCATGGCGACGCCTGAAGTCATCAATTTTATGATTACAAAGGCGCGGGGGCTTGTGTGCGTTCCGATTACCGCAGAGCGGGCGGAGCAATTGGAGCTGCCGCCGATGGTAGCGCGTAACACGGATTTTCATGGAACGGCGTTTACCGTTTCCGTTGACCATATTTCCACAACGACCGGCATCTCCGCGCATGAGCGCTCCGAGACGGTCAAGTCGCTTATTGACCCGAATACGAAGGCGGCTGATTTCCGCAAGCCGGGCCACATTTTTCCGCTAATTGCGAAAGATGGCGGCGTGCTAAGACGGGCAGGCCACACAGAGGCGGGTATCGATCTGGCCCTGATGTGCGGCTCGGAGCCGGCAGCGGTCATCTGCGAGGTCATTAATGAAGATGGCACGATGGCAAGATTGCCGGATCTCGTGGCGTTTAAGCATGAGCATGATCTCAAGCTTATTACAATCCAAGAGCTGATTATATACCGCAATGCGAAGGAGAAGCTCGTCGAGCGTGTCGTTGAGGTTAATATGCCAACGGATTTCGGCGATTTCAAAGCCATTGGTTTTACGAATGAAGTAGATGGCAAGGAGCATGTCGCTTTTGTCAAAGGCGAGATTGATCCAGAAACTCCGCTGCTTGTGCGCGTGCACTCGGAATGCTTGACGGGCGATGTGTTCCATTCGCATCGTTGTGATTGCGGGCCGCAGCTTGCGGCAGCGCTGACGCAGATTGAGGAAGCGGGCAATGGCGTGCTGCTCTATATGCGCCAGGAAGGACGCGGAATCGGTCTGATCAACAAGCTGAAAGCTTATGTGCTTCAGGAGCAAGGGCTGGATACGGTCGATGCCAACTTGCAGCTTGGGTTTGCGCCGGACTTGCGGGACTACGGTATTGGAGCACAAATTTTGCGCGATCTCGGCATTCGCAAAATGCGCTTGCTCACCAACAACCCGCGCAAGATTAAAGGGCTGGAAGGCTATGGCCTTGAAGTTACCGAGCGTGTGCCGATTCAAATGGAAGCGAATAAGGACAATGACCGTTATTTGCGGACGAAGCAGGCGAAGCTGGGCCATCTGTTTGATTTTCAGGATCAAAACCAGGAACAACAGTAATATAAAAAAATTATAAAAACCATTTGGGAGGAATTTATTTATGCCGCATGTATATGAGGGACATTTAGTATCGGAAGGTTTGCGTTACGGAATCGTTGTTGGAAGGTTTAACGAATTTATTGCCGGCAAGCTGCTGAGCGGAGCGCTTGATGCATTTAAACGCCATGGCGCTTTGGATAATGAGGTTGAGGTTGCTTGGGTGCCAGGAGCTTTTGAAATTCCGCTTATCGCGCAAAAAATGGCAGAGAGCGGCAAATACGATGCGGTTATTACGCTTGGCGCTGTTATTCGAGGATCAACGCCGCATTTTGATTATGTGTGCAATGAGGCGGCCAAAGGGGTAGCGGCTGTTGGCTTGAAAACGGGCGTACCGACGATTTTTGGCGTATTGACGGTTGATTCCATCGAGCAAGCGATTGAACGCGCAGGAACAAAAGCTGGAAATAAAGGGTATGAAGCAGCTGCTAGTGCAATAGAGATGGCTAATTTGACAAAATTGCTGCATAATTAAGCTTAAGGCTTGCAGCTCGCGAGATGGGCCTCTGAGAAGAGGCCTTTCTATTTTTAAAGCGTAACGAGTGGATGCCGCTAGTGTGTGCTGGCAGCAGCTGTTTACGCTTACGGGTGGCGCAGCGATTTTATCGAAATATAAGAAATTATAAGTTTCACGCTTATAATAGGCTTATATTCCATTGCGAAACGGTAGCTTTGCCGCCAGAGGACGGCTTAGGTCGTTTACGCTTGGTAGATTAGTCGGGAGGAAATGGCAGTGTCAGTGCTTTACAAGCTGGAATCTTTCGAAGGGCCTCTGGATTTGCTGCTGCATTTGATTGATAAAGCAGAAATTGATATTCATGAGGTATCGATCAATGAGATTACAGATCAGTATATGGACTATTTGAATGCAATGACGGAGATGGAGCTTGAGGTAACCAGCGAGTTTTTGGTGATGGCAGCTACGCTGCTGGCCATCAAGAGCAGGCAGCTGCTGCCGAAGCCGCCCGTGTTTGAGGAAGAATATGAGGACTGGCCGGATGATGGCCTTGATCCTCGTGATGAGCTCATTCAGAAGCTCGTGGAATACCGCAAATTCAAGCAAATTGCCGAGCAGCTGCGCGAGAAGGAAACGCAGCGGAGCCTCGTTTTTTCGCGTGAGCCCGAGGACATGACCCCTTTTTTGCAGGAGCAGGACATTAACCCGCTTGAGGGCCTGCATGTGTCTGATCTGGTAGCGGCTTTTCAGCGTGCGCTCAAAAAGGCAGCGAGGCGCCAATTTGTGGCGACCGTGCAGCGGGACGAAATTTCCGTAAAGGATCGGATTCGCGACATAGTTGAGGTGCTGCGGCAGTATGAAACGGTGCAGTTTTCAAAGCTGATTCGTGAAAATATGGATAAGCATGAAATCGTCGTAACCTTTTTGGCGATTTTGGAGTTGATGAAGATGAAGCATATTCGTTGTTTTCAGCATCAGCTGTTTGATGATATTGTCATTCATTGGAGAGGGGATGCAGAAGGCAGTGGATTATCAGAAGTTGAAGTCGATTATTGAGGGCCTGCTGTTCATGGCGGGAGATGAAGGACTGACGAAGCGGCAAATTGCGGATATTATGCAGTTTGATGCCGAGCTTGCTGCCGATTTGGTGTATGAGCTGCACCGGGATTTGGCGCGTGAGGAGCGGGGCGTTCAGGTAACGGAGGTTGCTGGTGCTTATCGGTTGACAACGCATCCTGATCACGCAGCTTATTTTGAGCGGATGGCCTATACGCCAACACGTTCGCAGCTGTCTCAAGCAGCGCTGGAGACGTTATCGATCGTTGCTTACCGCCAGCCGATTACCCGAATTGATATTGAGGAAATTCGCGGTGTCAAAACCGATAGAGCGATTCAGTCGCTCGTTTCTAAAGATTTAATTGAAGAGGTGGGCCGTGCGGAAGCAATAGGACGTCCTATTTTGTACGGCACGACCAAAGCGTTTCTCGATTATTTTGGCTTGTCGAGCATTAAAGCTTTGCCAGAGCCGAAGCACATCGATGTAGAAGACGCCCTTGAAGAACAGACGCAAATGCTGTTTGAACGCATCGGCGAGCGGCAAATGACGATTGACGAGATTCCGCCGAATTAATCAGGCTTGCAGAGAATGAGATTTGACCGCCGGGTCATACTATATTCAATCCATAATAGGAAAACGGAGGAAGCAAAATGCCCGGAAACCTTTACGGCTTGATGACGGCGGCAGGTCTCTTTTTTTTGTTCTTATTGCTGCTGGCCCTTGCTTCGCCGGTGCGTGTATATGGAAAGCTAACTAGGAAAGGCGAGCTTGACCATATCGATGTGCGAATCGTAGGACTGTACGGGCTGCTGCACTATAAGGTGAAGATCCCGCAGATGAAATTGCAGGGGGCGACGATTCGGCTGCATGAGCAAATTAGTACCAACCGTGCGGGCGTCCAGCATTCCAAAGAGCATCAGGGGAAAATTGACGCCGAAAATGTACAGCGGTTTATAGAAAAACTGAAGCACGCGCTGGAAGTAACCGATAATTTGCGAGGCTGGGTCAAGCAACTGCTAAAAAAGGTGCAATTGACCGAATGGAAATGGTCGACAACGGTTGGGGTTGGAGACGCGATGTGGACGGCCATGACGACAGGGGCAGTATGGTCGATTAAAACGACGATGCTGGGCGTCATCTCACAATTCGTGCTGCTTAAAGCCGATCCGGTGCTCCAGGTGCAGCCAGTGTACCAAGGAACTTATTTTCAAACGGAATGGCATTGTACGGCTAAGCTCAGCATGTTCCATGCGGTGAGATCGTGGCTGGCTTTGCTGCTGAGACTCAAAAAAGGCTCGCACGGCATTCACGTGTGGCACCATATATTGTTTAAATAATGGATGAGCGATTTAAAATATTTCATGGGCAAGCAAAACCATCTCCTTCAAAAGGGGCATGGTTTTGCTTTTTTTTAATTACATACAATGCACGGCCGCGGGAAACATTATTAGCGTAGCCTGCGTTAAATTGATTTGGACAATTAGGAGGAGATGTTGTGCAAGAGCATCCAATACAAGGCCTTATGCAGACAGCAATGGAAAATATTAAAGAAATGGTCGACGTCAATACGATTGTTGGCGACCCTGTGCAAACGCCAGATGGCAGCATTATTATGCCGATCAGCAAGGTCGGATTTGGATTTGTTGCAGGCGGCAGCGATATGCGGTTCAGCGGCGACAGCTCGGATTCGTCCAGCAGCTCCGATGACAGTCACAAAGCTACTGTAGCAACTCCTTTTGGCGGGGGAAGCGGCGGCGGCGTATCCATCACGCCAATTGCCTTCCTCGTTGTCGGCACCCAAGGCGTCAAAATCGTGCCGCTCGACAACAACACGCATCTGCTGGAGCGGATTATTGATTCGACACCGTATGTATTTGACAAGGTGCAATCGATGATACGAAGCTCGTCCAGCGGCGCAAGCCAATTAACTGGCACCAATATGAATTCAGGCTATATGAGCACAACCGACTCAACCATTATTTAAGGCCAGAGCTGCCCGCAAGGGCAGTTTTTCGTTTAAAGTATAAAATTTAAAAGTTAAGCCTATATAGATATTGTAATATTGCTTCGCTCATTAGGTACTGGAGCGTTAGCTAGGGCGTAAGCCGGCTGCACTTTACAGTCTTATTTTTCCGAGACAAGCATATAGTGTACAAGGCGTTTAAAAGTCTGTGGGAAAGTCCTTCCTTGTTTATCAGACTTACACACAGGAAAGGGGCCGCGAAGAATGATTAGCATTGTGAAAATAGCTCGGATATTGCTTTTGTTAGGTTTGGCGTTCTGCTTGACAGGGACAAGCCTGCCAGCGCCAGGCTACGCGGCTGAACCAGAACCGCTGAGCACACATGCATCAGCGTCGGCGCTGATTGATGTCACCTCGGGCAGATTGCTCTACAGCGAGGACGGAGACAAGCCGATGCTTATAGCCAGCTTAACCAAAATTATGACCGCAATCGTAGCGATAGAGCATGGCAACCTGTCAGGCACCGTCAAGACGGGCAAGCGTGCGGTAGGCAAGGAAGGGTCCTCGATTTATTTGCAGCTTAATGAAGAAATGAAATTGCAGGACATGCTCTATGGCCTCATGCTGCGCTCGGGAAATGATGCAGCAACCGCAATTGCCGAGCATGTCGGCGGTTCAGAGGAGGGCTTCGTCGTGCTGATGAATGAAAAAGCTGCTTTTCTGGGAATGAATAACTCCCAATTTAAAAACCCGCATGGCCTTGATGAGGAAGGACATTATTCCTCCGCTAACGATCTTGCCAAGCTGGCAGCTTATGCGCTGCGCAATCCCGTGTTTGCCAAAATTGTCAGCACACCGGTCAAGCAGGTTCCAAACCCGCATGAGCAGTGGCAGTACAAATGGGTGAACAAAAATAAAATGCTCCAAATGTATGAGGGAGCAGACGGTGTTAAAACCGGCTACACCAAGCAGGCGCTGCGCTGCCTTGTCAGCTCTGCTACCCGTGATGGTCAGCAGCTGGCAGCTGTCACTCTTAGCGATGGAGACGATTGGGCTGATCATCGCCATATGCTTGATTGGGGCTTCGAGCATTATCCGCTAGCCCAAATCGCGGGTAGAGGGCAGGCGCTTGCCGGCTATCCTTACGCTGTAGGGCAAAGCTTCAGCTACCCCTTAACGGAGGAGGAAAAAGGCCAGCTGACTTCGCGGCTTGTCGTAGTAAATGCGGCAACGACGCGTTATGCATTAGGCGAAAGAGGAACGCTGGAGTGGTATATGAACGGGGCGAAAATAGGAGCTGTACCAATCTATAATACGGGCAGCAGCAGACTGGCGCTTCCGGAGCGCAAAAAGGCCGAAGCGGATGCTTTTTTCAACGATGGGCTAAGGAAAGAAAGTTATTTGGCGGCGGCTGGCGAAGCCATTCGGGCGTTGTTTAGTTGATATACGTCTGCGGTATACCACTTTAAATTGAATCTGAAACGGCTGCTTCGTGATTGAGATGAAAGCCGCCGTTTACGCTTGACTGCTTGGGGAGGCGGGAAGCATGGTTAATTTTATTTGGCTGTTTTTAATTGTCATCAGCGTCGTCGTCGGTGCTTTTAATGGCAAAATCGATGCAGTAGCCGGAGCCGCGTTCACAGGAGCGCAGGCCGGCGTGACGATCAGCTTTGGGTTGATCAGCATTATGGTGTTTTGGTTAGGCATGATGCGAATAGCGGAGGATGCCGGGCTGTTGAAAAAAATGGCACAGCTGCTCGGTCCCGTCGTCCGCTTTCTATTTCCCGATGTGCCCAAAAACCATCCGGCACTGGGCTATATTATGAGCAACCTCAGTGCCAATCTCTTCGGACTAGGCAACGCAGCAACGCCTATGGGCATTAAGGCCATGCAGGAGCTGCAGAAGCTGAGCCCGGATCCGGCCGTAGCCACTCCGGCCATGTGCACGCTGCTCGCGCTAAATACGTCCAGCATTACGCTTATTCCTACGACATTAATTGCGATACGCATGAATTACGGCTCCGCGAATCCGGCGGAAATCGTCGGCACGACGCTCGCCGCAACGTTTATTGCCACCACCGCAGCGATTGCAGCTGATCGCTGGTACCGCAGCAGGCAAAAGCCGCCTATAATTAAAGGCCCATCCCAGCATATTGCTCCTTCATCCAAGCCAGGAGCTGCGGCAGCTTCGGGGGGAGGTGGCGGCGTTGCTTGACGCTTTTACAAGAGCATCGGCATGGTTGATACCCGCTATTATCGTATTTATTCCGCTTTATGCGGCTTTTCGCAAAGTGCCCGTCTATGAGACCTTTACAGAAGGAGCTAAGGACGGCTTCGGTACGGCCATTGCAATTATTCCCCATCTCGTCGGGATGATGGTCGCAATCAGCATGTTTCGCGCTTCTGGCGCGATGGATTTTATGATTGGCGCCGTTCGTCCGTTGTTCGATTGGCTCAGCATACCGAGCGAGGTATTGCCGCTAGCGGTACTCAGGCCGTTGACGGGTGCAGGGTCGCTTGCTTTTACCGCAGACCTGATTCAAACCTATGGACCGGATTCGATGATTGGCCGGATTGCGTCTACCATTCAAGGAAGCACGGATACGACGCTTTATGTGCTGACCGTTTATTTTGGCGCTATCGGCATTCGAAAAACGAAATATGCGCTTAAAGTGGGCTTGTTTTCCGATCTAATCGGTTTTTTGGCGGCAATTTTCATTTGCATGTACATATTCGGTTAACAGTGCTTGTGCTTTGCGCCTCATATCGTTATGATAAAGTTTGAGGTGAAAGTATTGGAACGTTTACAGAAAATATTAGCGCAAGCGGGCATCGCATCCCGAAGAAAATGCGAGGAAATGATTTTGGCCGGAGTGGTTGAAGTCAATGGCGAGAAAGTGACCGAGCTTGGTGTGAAAGCAGACCCTGCTGTTGATGTCATTCTCGTGAATGGCAAGCCGATCCGAAATGAGAAAAAAGTGTATGTGATGCTGAATAAGCCAAAGGGCGTTATTACGAGTGCGAGCGATCCGCAAGGCCGCAAAATCGTCTCTGACTATTTGCCAGGCATCAGAGAGCGCGTGTATCCGGTAGGCCGCTTGGACTATGATACGGAAGGGCTGCTGCTGCTGACGAATGACGGCGAGTTCGCCAATCTTCTAACGCATCCGAGCCATCATGTACCGAAAACCTATTATGCGACAGTAAAAGGCGTGCCTCACGGAACGCTGCTGGATCAATTGAAGAAGGGCGTTAAGCTTGAAGACGGCATGACCGCTCCTGCTGAGGTTGAGTACCAGGATGTTAATACGGAAGAGAATACATCGACTGTCCGTATTACCATTTATGAAGGCCGCAATCGCCAGGTTAGACGGATGTTCGAAGCGATTAACCATCCTGTCGTTCGCTTGAGAAGGGTGAAGTTCGGCGAGCTGGGCTTGCATAATTTGGCAAGGGGGCAATTCCGCCATCTGACGCCTGTAGAAGTGAAGGAGCTGCGCGAAGCTGCTCGCAAGTCACATAAAGTTCATAAAAAGTAGACGGCGGCAGCGGCAATTGCCGCCAGCTTTTCGTTATAATGGAACTAACTATGTTGACACACTAACCGAAATGCAGGTGATGAAAGCCCTATGAAATCGTCACGCAAAATTATGCAAATCGTCATATTGTCAGCCGTGCTTATTATCGGAGGGTATGCGATTGGAACAACCTTGTTTGCTTCGGGCGAAAGCGGGGGCATTCCGAAGGTGGGCGGCACACCGCCGGAGTTTAAGCTTGTAGATTTGCAGGGCAACGTGCACCAGTTGTCCGATTATAAGGGCAAAGCGATCGTCGTTAATTTCTGGGGAACGTTCTGCCCGCCATGCGTGAAGGAAATGCCGGAATTCGAACGTCAATTTGCCAAATGGCAAAACGATGGCCTCGAAATTCTGGCTATTAATTTGAGTGAGGATACACTCACCGTCAACAATTTCGTCCGCCAGTTTGAGCTGAACTATCCGATATTGCGCGATGTTGACCGGAAGACGGAGCGGAAGTACGGACTAAGGTCGTATCCGACTACTTTTTTCGTTAAGCCGGATGGCACCATTATGGATATTACAGTTGGCGGAATGACAGAGGAATACATCGATGAGCGTATCGAGAAGCTGTTAACGTATTAGGAGGTTTCTTCCGTGTTATCTATACATAACACCAAGTGTGAATGCGGGCATCAGAACGCGGTTGGAACTGTGCTGTGCGAAAGCTGCGGCAAGCCGCTTATGGAGGACCAGCAGCAAAGTGAGCCGCTGGAAATGCGTTATGACGGCATTGCCCGGCGGTCGCAGAAAAAAAACCAAAATCCGATCGACCGGATTTGGAGTTTTTTTTCTTCCGTCAAAATTGCGATTTATTTGATCGTACTGACGTTTCTCGGCGCTTCTCTCGGAACGATTTACCCGCAGGAAAACACGTTTATTAACAATTTTGATATTGCCGCTTATTATGAAAGTACATACGGCACCCCAGGGAAAATTTATCATATGCTGGGGTTGTCGCACACGTATGAGTCCTGGTGGTTCATTACGCTGCTTGTAATGATCGGAACGTCGCTCGTCATTTGCAGCCTGGACCGGATATTGCCGCTATATCGGGCACTGAGCAAGCAGCAAATTCGCAAGCATCTCCAGTTCATCAATCGGCAGAAGACGGTTTATTCCGCAAAAGTGGACGAGCCTGCCGAAGCATGGGTGGAGCAGTTTGCAGCTCAGCTAAAGCGGAAGCGCTACCGCGTTCATATGGACGGTTCAGCGCTGCTGGCGGAGAAAAACCGATTTAGTAGATGGGGGCCTTATATTAATCATATCGGCCTTATTTTGTTTCTGCTCTCGATACTCGCCCGCAGCTTGCCAGGCTGGCAAATGGACAGTTATATTTCCGTTGCTGACGGCGCGACCGTACCGATTGAAGGCACCAACTATTTTGTCAAAAATGAAAAGTTTACCGTTGATTTTTATACGGATGACGAGCTTCCGCCAGAGCTGAAGGGACAAGCTAGGGCGAAGCTCTATGAAACGGCGGCTGTCCTTTATACGTGTACAAGCGGCTGCGAGGCTGGCGAGACGCCGGTGCTGGAGGAAGTAGCCAAACATGATATTATCGTCAACAGCCCGCTGAAGTATAAGGGCTTGAAGCTTTATCAGTTTGACTTCGACCTGACGCCCAAGCTGATCAGCGTCAAGCCGATGCTGATCAACAAAGAGACCGGCGAGAAATACGGGCCGTTTGAGCTGATGATGAAGGATGCGGAGCTAAATTATGAGCTGGGTCCTTACAAGATGCGGCTGATCGCCAATTACATGGATTTTGCAGTTGGCGAGAACGGCGAACCGACGACGCTTGGACGTGAGCCGAATGCGCCAGCATTCGTCTTTCTGATTACCGGGCCGGGACTGCCTGAAGCGGGGCAGCCTTACATGTATTTCCCGATGCAGAAGGACAAGGAGAAGTTTGGGCAAGATCAAATTAATGGCGCTTTAGCAAGCAAGTTTGAGATTAAGGTCGACGGAATGCAAAATGTCAACTTCTCAGAAGCTTCTACTTCGCTTAACGTTCGTGTGGACAAGGCGTTGAACTTCGTCTGGGTCGGCGCAGCTATTTCAATGATTGGCCTATTGATGGGCTCCTATTGGCAGCATCGCAGAATTTGGCTGCGCATTGACGATGGCCAGCTGTCGCTTGGCGCACACACGAATAAAAACTGGTACGGCATGCGGGCGGATGTGGCGGGCGCGCTTCAAAAAATTGGCGTGGCCGTAGATCCAAAGTCGCTAGATAACGGAGGGAATAACGCGTGAGTTTAGTTGATTTGAGCAGTGATGCTTTTATAGCCGCTTTTTTTCTGTATTGCTTTGCCTTTTTATTTTATGTCATTGCGATTGCGGGGAAAAAGTGGAGCAACCGCGATCCGTTTCAGCATGAGAAGCGCTGGGGACGCATCGCGTTTATAACCTCAAGCTTGGGGCTTGCCGCCCATCTGACCTTCTTCTTCACACGATGGGCAGGAAGCGGTCAAATTCCAACGAGTAATATGTACGAATTTATGACCTTCCTCGGCATGGCGATTATGATTGCTTTTACGATCATATATGCGATTTATCGTAAGGCGCTGCTGGGCATGTTCTCCCTGCCGCTAACGGTTATTATTGTGGCCTATGCTTCGGTTTTTCCACAAGAGGTTCAGCCGCTTATTCCAGCGCTTAACTCGATTTGGCTTAAAGTGCATGTCACGACAGCTGCGCTCGGCGAAGCCTTTTTTGCCGTCGGTTTTGCTGCAGGGCTTATGTATTTGCTGCGGGTTGTTGATTTTAAAAGCGAGACGAAGGAAGCGCGGAGATCGCGTTTTTGGGTCGAATTTTCGCTATATACGATTATTATTATTATTGGTTTTCTCGTTGCGGTATTTGGTTTCCGCTCCGCTGGTTATGAAGCACAGTTCTCGCAAGAGCTGTCGACAATCGACTCTAAAGGGATTGAGTCGTCTAAAGTCGAAACGGTTGATTATACGCTGCCTCCAATTGTGAAGCCTTATAACAGCCAGGTCGTCCATGCTGACAGCTTCCTCGGCATGACGGATACGAAGCTTGAGGCACCATCATGGATGAACGGCGTTAATGCCGGCCGCAAGCTCAATACGGTTATTTGGTCGATTATAGCCGGAACAATTTTGTATGGCTTGCTTCGCCTCGTATTCCGCAAGCCGCTTGGCGCAGTCATTCATCCAGTCATGGAGGGTGTTGACCCGGATGATCTGGATGAAATCAGCTATCGCGCCATTGCGATAGGCTTTCCAATTTTCACGCTCGGTGCGCTCATCTTTGCCATGATATGGGCCAATATTGCATGGGGCCGATTTTGGGGATGGGACCCGAAGGAAGTTTGGGCGCTTATTTCCTGGCTTTACTACAGTGCTTATTTGCATTTCAGATTGTCGCGCGGTTGGCAGGGCCTGCGGTCCTCTTGGCTCGCGGTCATCGGCTTCGTCGTTATTTTGTTTACGCTCATTGGCGTAAATCTGGTAATAGCGGGCCTTCATTCTTACGCGGGAACGAATTAATCGCGATTGGGAAAGGGGTTAATGAATATGTCCAATTTCGCCAGCCGAATTTTGGTTGTTGACGATGAAGAACGGATTCGCCGTTTGCTCAAAATGTATTTGGAAAAGGAAGGCTACGTCATTGATGAAGCGGAAGATGGGGAATCTGCGCTACAGATGGCTACGGCTACGGACTATGCGCTGATTTTGCTCGACGTGATGCTCCCGGGAATTGACGGCGTGGAAATGTGCTCCCGTCTTCGTCAAGTGAAAGCGACGCCTGTCATTATGCTGACGGCGAAAGGCGAGGAAATGAATCGCGTGCAAGGATTTGAAGTAGGTGCTGACGATTATGTGGTTAAGCCATTCAGCCCGCGCGAGGTCATTTATCGGGTGAAGGCGATCTTGCGCCGCTCCTCGGCTACTGCTTTTTTGACGAAGGAAGTCAATTCCAGCAACAATATCGTATTCCCGCATTTGGTCATAGAGCATGATGCCCACCGCGTAACAGCGGCAGGCCAGGAAGTGAGCTTGACGCCAAAGGAATATGAGCTGCTGCATTATTTGGCTGTTTCGCCGGATAAAGTGTTTTCCCGTGAGGAATTGCTTAAGGATGTATGGAATTATGAGTTTTTCGGTGATCTCCGCACCGTTGATACGCATGTCAAGCGTCTGCGCGAGAAGCTGAACAAAGTGTCGGGCGACGCAGCTGCCATGATTACGACGGTATGGGGCGTCGGCTACAAGCTTGAGGTGCCAAAGTAATGAACTGGAGGAAGTACTCTCCTTTTCTGCTGTGGCATAGCGTCGTTGGCAAGCTGTGGGTAACGATTATTTTGCTCGTGGCTGTCGTTCTTCTGACGCTTGGCGTATTTCTCGTGCCCTATATCGGTTATTTGTTTGAAAAAGATGCCAGCCATGAAGTGATGCTGCTGTTCGTCATCGTAGCAGTTATCGGTTTTCTGATGTCGACCTTCTTTGCTTTTTTTCTATCGCGTAAAATCCAGCAGCCGCTGCTTGAGCTGAAGGAAGCCGCGGATTCGATTTCGCAAGGAAATTATCAGATGCGGGTGAAGATCCGCTCCAATGATGAAATTGGCGAACTGGCGAATACGTTCAACAATATGACTGAGCAGGTCGACAAGCTGATTCATGATCTTAATCATGAGAAGGAACATTTGTCGAGCATATTGCGCAGCATGGGGGATGGCGTTATTACGTTTGATGCTGAGGGCGAAATTATTTTGACCAATCCGCCAGGGCATCTGCTAATAAACCGCTGGGCTGATCTGGATCAGGAGTGGGGAGATGCTTTCTACGATAGTACGAAGCCTTATTGCTCGGTTCCTGGGCCGCTGCTTGATATATTTGAGAAGGTCATGGATGAAGGCCGCGACGTTACAAATAAAGTATACGTGCACAACAGCATGTGGTCGGTCGTTATGGCTCCACTAATGCTGGATGGCGTTGCCCGCGGAGCGGTCGCGGTCATTCGGAACGTGACGGAGGAGCATAAGCTGGAGAAGCTGCGGCGTGACTTTGTAGCAAATGTTTCCCATGAGATTAGAACGCCGCTTTCGATGATGCAAGGCTATAGCGAAGCGCTGCTAGACGATATTGTCGCTTCCCCAGAGGAGCGCAAGGAGCTTGTGCAGGTCATTTATGATGAATCGCTGCGCATGGGCAGGCTGGTCAATGATTTTCTGGATATGGCGCGGATGGAAGCCGGGCATGTGGAGCTGAATTTGCGGCAGTTCGATTTGCAGCAAATAATCAGGCGTGTGCATCGCAAATTCCAGGTATTTGCCAAGGAGCGGGAAGTCATGTTCAAGACCGAGCTGCCTGATTTGCCGCTGCTGCTGCTTGGGGCGGATGAAGACCGGCTGGAACAGGTGCTGACGAATTTGCTCGATAATGCGCTGCGGCATACGCCGCTTGGCAAATCTGTGACGATTGCAGCAAGCCCGATGACGATTAACCATACCGATTATATCCAAATGCAAATTAAAGACGAGGGACAAGGCATTCCTAGCGAGGACTTGCCGTATATCTTTGAGCGCTTTTACAAAGCAGACAAATCGCGCAAGCGCGGCACCTCTGTAGGAACAGGCCTCGGTCTTGCGATCGTCAAAAACATCATCACCCAGCATAATGGACAAATAGAAGTAGACAGCATACTCGGCAAAGGGACAACCTTTACGCTGCTGCTGCCTGTCGAAACAAAGCATTAGCTGTCAAGGCGCTCCGCTAGGAGCGCTATTTTTTGTTGAAAAGAAGCATTAAATCTTGTTGCTCGTGAAACATTTGAATAAATGGAATAGAGTTGTCATTGGGCCTGAGACGCTCAATCTCGTCGATATCGGAGCCTTAGCTATAACTATCACTCCAAGACATCTATGGCTGTAAAAGCCGATTAGAAGGTGTATAGCAGCCTGCTGTCAGGTAAAGAGCATGGAACAGGAGTAGGGGAGAATAGTGCAGAATATAGCAAGCCCAGCGGCAAACAAAAACCCCGAAGTGTCAACAACGACCACTCCGGGGTTTTTCGCAAGGACAGAAGTCCGTATTAGATTTTGATTTCTTTTGCAGTGTTCAGCTCAGTCAAGTTCGTTAGCTGCTCAAGAACCTCTTTAGGCGTTCCTTTGTCAACACGCAATACCATAATCGCGGAGCCGCCCTCTAGCTGACGACCAACCTGCATCGTTGCAATGTTCACGTCATTCGTTCCAAGCAACGTACCTACGCGGCCGATAATACCAGGCTTATCGTTATGCGAGATCAGGATTAGATTGCCTTCTGGCGTAACATCGACAGGGAAATTGTCAATTTGAACGATACGCGGGCCATAACCAGTAAGCAGCGTTCCGGCAACAGTGCGATCTTCCTTCTTCGTGCGCAGCGATACGGTTACGAGATTTGTAAAGTCTTTTGAAATATGCGATTTTTGAACGACGATGTTTACATCGCGCTCTTTAGCAAGGTGCATCGAGTTGACGACATTCACTTGCTCAGTACCAAGGTGGTGGGACAGAATGCCTTTGACAACGTAGCGAGTCAGTGGCTGAGTATCTACTTCTGCAAGATCACCGGAGTAACCGACAACGATTTCTTGTACCGGACCGTCGGTCATTTGGGAAATAAAGCTGCCCAGCTTCTCGCCAAGAATGAAATACGGTTGAAGCTTGCTTTGCAGGCCAGCCGGAATTGGCGGCATATTAACCGCATTGCTGAACGGCTCATCGCGCAAAATGTGCAGCACTTGCTCCGAAACGTCGATCGCAACGTTTTCTTGCGCTTCAACTGTCGATGCGCCAAGGTGAGGCGTTACGATAATTTTCGGATGCTTCAGGAACGGGTGGTCCTCAGCTGGAGGCTCAACTTCAAATACGTCGAACGCTGCTCCAGCAACGATGCCATTATCGATCGCATCAACCAGAGCAATTTCATCAATGATGCCGCCGCGAGCGCAGTTCACGATGCGCATGCCGGGCTTCATAACAGCAAATTGGTCTTTGCCAATCATATGATGAGTCTCAGGTGTAAGCGGAGTATGAACCGTCATGAAATCTGCATTGCGGACAATTTCTTCAACCGATGCAAGCTTGATGCCAAGCTTCTCAGCACGCTCTTCCGTCATAAACGGATCATAGCCAAGAATGTCCATTCCAAAAGCTTTCGCACGTTTGGCCACTTCGCTGCCGATACGGCCCATGCCAAGAACGCCTAGTACTTTGTTGCGAAGCTCTACGCCAAGGAAGGATTTGCGATCCCAAACGCCATTGACCGTTTTCATGTAAGCTTGAGGAATATGGCGGGCTACAGCCATCATCATGGCGAAAGTATGCTCGCAAGTTGTAATCGTATTGCCGTCTGGAGCGTTAATAACGATAATTCCGCGCTGCGTTGCAGCGTCCAGATCGATGTTGTCTACGCCAACGCCTGCGCGTCCAACGACTTTAAGAAGCTTGCCGGCTTCCATAATGCGTGCTGTTACACGCGTTTGGCTGCGAACGAGCAGAGCGTCGTATTCGCCAATAATGGCTACGAGCTCGTCCTCGCTTAAACCTGGTTTTTTATCGACAATGATATCTTCCGCGTCTACAAGCTGTTGGATGCCCAGATCGCTGATGGGATCGGATACTAGCACTTTAAACATAAGTAGATTGCCCCCTAAAATTTTTGCGAATGTTAAAATCATTTCGTAAGCTACATCAGGTGTGATACTAAAATAAAAACCGCCCTTGCACACATGCGCATGCGAGGCGAGAGTTTCATATAGTCAAACGGCTCCTCGATTCATGTCGAATGAAAGAAAGGATAGCCTTTATCATTTTAAAGCATTAACATGGACAATTGCAATCCTCAAACTTGATCAAATGTGAAATTTTTTGATATGATTCATGCATTGCCTGCTTAAATAGATAAAGGGGAGAGACGAGACATGAATAATTGGGAAGAGATCGAAGCGGATGTTTTTTTGCAGCTTTTGGAGAAAGGAAATATAGAGGCAGGGCAAGTCATTGACGTTCGGGAGTCGTTTGAATGGGACTATTATCATCTAGAGCAATCTACGCTTATACCGATGAATACGATTCCTCATCACTTGGGACAATTAGCGGATGACAAGCCGCTTTATATCGTATGCGCACATGGCGTACGCAGCGCTAATGTTTGCGGATATTTAGAAAAGCAGGGCTATGGCAGCCTCCACAATGTAACCGGAGGAATGGCGGCCATAGCCCTGCTTCAAGGGTTTCAATACGACTAGCACAAGCAGTCTTTTAAGATGAGGTATTAGTGAAGAAAGGCAGCAGCGGCAGCACTTCCTTGCTGTACATTTGCTCGAAGCCGCTGCTATAGTCGCCATTGCGTACGGCGGCTGTATTCATCAGCAGCTCAGCAATGGCAGCGATGGAGCGGATTTTCATTTTGCTTGCTTGCCCCGTCTTAATAAATTCATCGATCCGGATAACCAGATCCTGCGGATAGAAGTTCGTTAATTGCTTATGCGACAACAAATGGTCAGCCATCAATTTGTTTTTCACAATAAGGGGCAGCTTGTTCCATTTACTGATTTCCAAAATATTCGGGAACTTGTATTCGTTAGGAATGTCGCTGTTTACGGTAGCCGCCCATTTCATCATCGCGCTGTAATACGATTGCTGCGAGGAAAGGGATTGCTTCACAGCTGCCTGGTAAATGGAATCGTCATTAACGGCTGCGATGAGCTTCGCAGAATTGAGCGTCTTCGCTTTGTTCGCCGCTCTGTTTGACGTTTGCTCAAACAATTCAAGGCTTTTAATAACACTCGTCTGTGCTTCGCCGAGCAGTGGCGATTGCTGCATATTGAAGGAAGCGACCTCGCCTGCTTTTTTCTTGGCTAGCTTGGACAAATCCTTAAATATGGCGTTGCCATCGGCTGAATCATCCTGCTCCAGTTTTTTCAAAGCATTGAACCATTCGTTTTGGAATTCACGGTAGGGCAGAAATACAGTATGATAGTAGGAGACAAGATCTTGCTGCTGATACGGAGTCGGCTTGGATTTAGCCTCACTGTTTAACTGTTTCATTTCGTAGCTGGTTTTAGTTTGCTCACTGCCGTACTGTACTCCATAGAAAAATGCGCCGACTGCGCAAACCAGCATAAAAATAAAACCAATGCTGTAAAACATGGCGGAACGGGTTAGCTGCTTTTCCATAACAAAACTCCCTTTTATGTATGTATTCATTATTGCTCTCTTTTGCTGCCTGTGCGTACAGGTGAATTTACATCAAAAATACGAACCTCCAGGACGGGCGGGAAGTTATGAAAAAATTCGACATCCGTAAAATTCGAGTGCGCAAGGTGACCGTTGACGAGCTTGACGATCGCATGCTGCTCATTAATTTGTACATGACGCAAGCACTTACTTTTATTATCGGCTTGATATGGGTTTTATTTCAGCGTCAGAGCATAATTCATTTATTTCATTTTCCAAAAGAGCTTGCCGTCGTATGGTTTGGACTAGGATTAGCGGCGGTTGTACTCATAGTAGATTTGTCCATTTCCCGCTTTGTGCCTGATGAAGCAGCCGATGATGGCGGCGTAAATGACCGGATTTTCCGTGAACGCCCGATTTGGCATATTATCGTATTGTCGTTCGTTGTCTCGGTATGCGAGGAGCTGCTTTTCAGGGGCGCTTTGCAGCACGCTTTCGGGCCATATTGGACAAGCATCATCTTTGCAGCCATTCATGTCCGGTATTTAAAGCATTGGATTCCAACTGGACTTGTGTTTTCCATCAGCTACGGCTTAGGATGGATTTATATACAAACCGGCAGCTTATGGGCCCCAATTCTTGCACACTTTGCGATAGATATGATTATGGGCTTTATTATCAGATTCAGGAGGGAACCGAAAGGGCAATTATGAGCAGGGTACAAAAATTCGGGAAAGCCACGCGCAAAGGGCCGTCGCCCGAGAAAACGGAAGCTCCCCGAATCGATGAAGAGGGAAGGGAGATCCTTCCCCCAAGACGGAAAAAGTTCCCTTCGGGCGCTAGCAAAGTAACGAGATGGTATTATAATGTATTGTTTTTTCTCTTTTTGAGTTTGGTCGCAGGACTGTTCTGGTACGGATTGAAATATGCGAATTAAGCTAACGGAGCACTTGGCTGTCCCAAGCTTCTAATTCGCGAGGCCCGTATCAATTGCAGCCGGATCGATGAAGCCATAGCCCTTGTCTTCAAGCTGCATCAGCAGCTTGTCAAGCGCTTCAGCGGTCCAGGCCAGCTCATGCATTAAAATGTTGGCGCCCGGGTGCAGCTGTTCCAGCACACTCGCGACAACTTTGTCAGGATCTCCGGGAGATTTCTGTTCCCAATCAAGCGAACCATTGGACCACGTCATGTACAGCATGCCGTGGTTTTTGACGATTTCTTTAACGCTATCGTTGCCGGAGCCATAAGGGGGCCGGAAAAACGTTGGCGCTTCGCCGGTTAGCTTCATGACGCTATCCTGAACATCAGCAACCTGCTGCTCTACTTTGGCGGCGGATTCTTTTTTCAAATTGATGTGGTCCCAGGAGTGGTTGCCGATCGTCTGTCCGCGCTCATGAATGAGCGTCAGCAAATCAGGGTTCGCTTTAACCCGGTAGCCGTTTACGAAAAAGATCGCCTTAGCCTTATGCTTGTCCAGCGTATCAAGCAGGCTGGTCAGCACCTCCTTGTTGTGCGGGCCATCATCAAAGGTCAGCAGCACAACTTTATCCGTCGTTTCTTTATCAAGCGGTTTGAAACGGTATACGCTGTCCATTTTGTACAGCTTGGCAGCCGGTGCCTTGCTTGGCGACGGCGTTGCTTCTTCTGATGGCGTTGGCTCCTCTTGCTGAAGGGCAGGAGAAGCGGCAGTCGGCTGCTCGGCTGCTTGGCTTTCCTGTGCCGAAGCACTTTCCTGCGGCAGATTGCTGCCAGACGGAACGCTTTGCTGGCTGCAAGCGGCAGCAACCAATGCAGCTCCCAAAAGAACAGCAAGCGATGCGGTCATTCGTTTAAACATAATGAACCTCCATTAATGTTGTAGTTGTCAATGGGTATTATTGTAGCATAATCAATCATGCTGTGTTTTGCAGGCCGCAGGATTTCCTTTATTAAGCAGGATAAATAAGAGGAGGCTAGCCACAATAAAGGGTGAAATCGAATATTGTTTGGGGATTTTTTAGGGCCCTAAATCAAGGAGGTTTTGTCCTACTATGAGGCTAAGAGGATTTCTTCTCGGAGGGCTTGCCGGGGCAGCCGCTGCTCTGTATGTTGCCCGCAAGCGTCCAGGTACAGCTGCACTTGCAGCTGGCGTGCTGGCGAGCGCTTGTTCAACGATTGGCCACAAGGCGATGTCCTTGTGGAATGACGATTGGACGAAAAAGGCTGTAAACAAGGGCCCAAAGCGTACAGACGATACCGCCGGAAAATTCGGAGACGGCTGGGTTCAGATTGAAGCAATGATGAACAGTGATCCAGAGCTGAAACAGCAAGCCGAAGAGATCATGGCGGAATCGTCGAACAAGACACATTAACCAACAGTTTCTGGAAGGAATCGTTTGAACGAGGCACTGAAAAAGTGCAGATTCGAACGATTCTTTTTGCCTATTTTAGGTGCAATCCGAGTTTGAACATGATAAAGTAGTTACATAGTTTGATTTGACCATTTTGGTCACATCTTCTTATAAATTTCATACGCTGTTACAACAGATGCTGCAGAGGAGGATCCTGTCATGAAGATCGAACGACTTAGTCAGGACAAGATAAAAATATTTCTGACGTTCGACGACCTGCTGGAACGAGGGATCCAGAAGGACGACATGTGGCGCGAAATTCCAAAGGTGCACGAACTATTCAGTGAAATGATGGATCAAGCATACAGTGAACTTGGATTCGATGCCAGCGGACCGTTAGCGGTCGAAGTGTTTGCCCTGCCGGCCCAAGGTATGGTCGTGATTGTCACTCGCGGCAAAATGAACGGAAGCTCGGAAGAGAGAACGTCCGATGATGATGACGCAGATGACGAAATTTACGAAATGGAAGTGACGCTTGAGCAAAGCGATATCGTCATGTATTCCTTTCGGGATTTCGAGGATGTTATACAGGTTTGCAGACAGCTGCAAGCCGCTGCCCTGACAGAAGATGGGCGCCTGTATGCTTACAATAATAAATATATACTGGCGCTGGAACCGGCTTTGATTGAAACGTCCCGCCACAATGCCGTTATTGCCCTGCTGGCAGAATACGGCGAAGCCACATCGGTCACTTATGCGATGCTGGAGGAATACGGGAAAGTAATCATGCCTTCCGAGGCTGTGAAAGAAATATGCACTCATTTTTTCAACTAGGCAATGCTTAAGCGAAGAGGGCGCAATGAACGGAGCATCTGCAGGAGCTGTTAAGCCTGCTGGTGCTCTTCTTCTTTTTATGTAATCGTACAAGCGCTGGTCGACACCAAAGTTAGGGAAACGGCAATGGCGCGAGGTGTTGCCATTATAATAATTGGTATATCCGATGTGTCTGTAGCGTTGTATAATAAAGAGGAACTTGACATCTCTGATTGGTTGGACAAGCAGGATTAGCTGGGCAGTAGGACACAGAATCTTGGTCTACACTGAACGGATGCATAATAATGAGGGCTATTACAGGGATGATGTAGAAATAGATAGGCTGCCTTCCGCTATCGAGGGTGGTTGCAGCAGGCACGGCATGGGGGGGGTGAAGAACGGCGATGATGTGGATCTCTGTCTTGACAGCAGCTGTGGCACCAGGAATAGCACTGCTGACTTATTTATATTTAAAGGACAAATACGATACGGAGCCTATTCATATGGTCGTCCGGATGTTCTTGCTGGGCGTGCTGATCGTGCTGCCGATTATGGTTGTGCAGCGCGGCTTGCAGCTTTGGTGGGGCGATAATCCAGTCGTTTTTTCTTTTATTCAATCGGCTGGCGTAGAGGAATTTATGAAATGGTTCGTTCTTTATCATTTTATTTACAATCATACGGAGTTTGACGAACCTTACGACGGCATCGTGTACGCCGGTTCCATATCGCTAGGATTTGCGACGCTCGAAAATGTGATGTATGCCTTTCTGGTTCCCGCGTCGTTCGGCTCGCTCGTTATGAGGGCGCTGCTTCCCGTATCGGGACATGCCCTCTTCGGCATTATGATGGGCTATTACGTAGGCAAAGCGAAGTTCGAGAGCAATGGCAAAAAACGCAGAAATTATATTATCGTATCGTTTCTGCTGCCGATTATGCTGCACGGCAGCTATGACTGGATTATGATTACGATGCGTTCCAGCTGGATCTGGTTCATCATTCCGTTCATGGCAGTGTTATGGGTCGTTGGCCTCCGAAAAATGCAGCGGGCCAACTCGCGATCGCCATTTCGTTTTTTGAAGCGGGATGAAGAGGTTAAATTGTAAGGCAGCCGTCCATACTGAAAGCTAGAGAATATTTTTCGATAAGCTGGAGGTAGGGATGGAAGCAGTCAGAGTGAAAGTAACCATTCGCTGCAATGTGTGTGGCGAGAAGTTCGTTTTGCGGGGCAAGCGCGAAGGCAGCGGCGTAGATACTGGTTTTAAGCAGTGCATTTGCAACAACATCGACGATCTTGATATTGAAGAACATAGTTTTTAAACAAATTGAATGCATAAAGCTCCTTTCAGCAAACCAAACTAACACCAGGTTTGCACAAGAAAGGAGCTTTTTGTATGGTTTATAAACGGATAAGCGCGGTGCTGTTCCCAATTGCGGCTATTTTGCTCGTAGGTTCGCTCTATTGGGGCTATCAGGAGCATCAGGAGAAAAACGCTGTATTGATGAAGGCGGAAAATCAGTATCAACGGGCGTTCCATAATTTAACTTACCATGTGGATAAGCTGCATCAGCAGCTTGGCAATACGTTAGCCGTCAATTCCACCTCGCAAGCGTATCACCGAAAAGGGCTCGTTAACGTATGGCGGCTCACAAGCGAGGCGCAGAACGAAATTAGCCAGCTGCCGCTGTCGATGCTTCCATTTGACAAGGCGGAGGAGTTTTTGTCGCGCATTTCCAATTTTGCCTATAAAACGTCCGTTCGCGATTTGACGAAGCAGCCGCTGTCTGAGGATGAATTCAAAACCCTCAAAACGCTGTACGCCAACTCCAAGGATATTTCAAAAGATTTGCAGGGCATGCAGGAAAAAGTGCTCTCGAATCATTTGCGCTGGATGGACGTTGAGCTTTCATTGGCTGCGAAGGAAGCCAAGGGCGACCAGACGATTGTCGATGGCTTCAAAGGTGTCGATAAGAAGGTAAGCAGCTATCCGGAAATTAACTGGGGTCCTTCGGTTTCAAGCATGTACGAGAAGCGCCCAATCAGCATGTTGAGCGGTAAAGCTGTTACGCCAGAGGAAATTAAGCAGCGCGCTGCCAAGTTTGCCGGCAAAAAAGGCGATGGCAAAGAAATTCGCGTTGCTGAAAATGGCAAAGGCACGGAATATGCCTCGTATTCCGCAGTGTTGTCCGAGCATAAGTCGGGCAGTACGATCCATATGGATTTTTCGCAAAAGGGCGGCCAACTGATCGCTTATATGGATCCCCGTGAAATTGGAGAGAAGCAGCTGGATATTGAGCAGGCGCGGTCTGCGGCTGAAAAGTTTTTGAATGAGCATGGCTTTGACGGCATGAAGGCGGTCAGCTATGACGCTTATGATAATGCAGGAACGTTCGGCTTCGTCGGCAACCAGGACGATGTACTGATTTATCCAGACAAGCTGACGGTCAAGGTTGCGCTTGATAATGGAGATATAGCGGCGCTGCAAGCGAATGAATATGTGTTCGAGCATCATAAGCGGACGCTGCCGAAGGCAGGCATCTCCAAAGCAGACGCGCGCAAGGCGCTGAACCCGGATATGAAAGTGTCCAAAGAGCAGATGGCGCTGATCAAAAATGATGACGGCAATGAAGTGCTGTGCTATGAATATACGGGCCGGATCAATGATAGCGATTACCGCATTTACATTAATGCAGACAGCGGTATGGAAGAATCGATTGAAGTGCTGTCTTCGCTTGACAAAGTGGCAAGTTCCGGTAAATAACCATATGGCTCCTCTCTATATGTCGTGTTATAATGACAGCATTATAGGGGGGAGCCAACTTGTTGCCGAAAATTAATCAAATGTTATTTTTCCAAATTGCTTCTTCTGATGAAGCAGAAGCTGCCATCGAGTACAAGGCGCGTATTGCCGAGGTGCTGGATGAAGGTTTTTTGATTGAGAACCCAATAAATAGCCAAAATGGCAGAATGAAAAGAATGTTTTTGGGAGACGAGCTTTCGGTCTATTTTGTATCGGAGGACGGAATCAAGCATTTCTTTAATTCCCACGTTCTTGGTTTCCGGGAAGACGTCGTCAAGCTGGTCAAAATTCGGAAGCCGGACCTTGACCAGATTACAAAGGTGCAGCGGCGCAATTTTCTGCGGGTAGCTGCAGAGCTTGAAATCGCAGTAAAAACGCCGGATCAGGTCCGCTTCGTGGCGCTTACAGATGATGTTGGAGGCGGCGGAATCTCGTTCATTTGCGATGGGAAATGGCCGATTTCCCAAGGTCAGGTGCTGGAGTGCTGGCTGCTTGTTCCTTATAAAAATGGGTCCATAGAGCATGCATCCTTCAATGCGGAAATCGTGCGGGTCGTAAAGCTTGAAACGGGGCGCAATCAGGCGATGATTAAATTTGCCGGCATTAATGATTCAGACCGCCAGCGGATTATTCGCTATTGCTTTGAGCGCCAGCTGGAATTCCGCAACCGCTGAATAGCTGGGCCGCCCTCTAGGCATGCTATCCTTTAACAGGGATAGAAGGGAATGATTGCATGGCTCGCGCGTCTGGGCAAAGCCGGAAACGGCAGGAGGGACAAGCTTCTGGCCAGTCTTTTTCAGTTTCGTTTGATAAAATAGGAAAAGGGCTCGGCATCGTGGCTGCCGCGCTGCTTATCGCATGTTTGCTTGCGCAAACAGCGCTGCAAAGCAGCACGGTCAGACACTTGCTGTCGGGAGCCGAGCGCATGGAAGGAACCCGTCTGCAAGGACAGGTTTCTTCATAATGCGTTCAAATGCCTAAAAGCAAGGTGGAGGGTGTTTTTGCATCCGCTCGTATAGTGTGGTATAATTTTCACGTCCGCAGGCAAAGCCTGCTTTTTTATTGAGAGGTTAGCGTCGCATCTGTCACGGTGTATCAAGCCAGCCATCTCGACATAAGGGGGGTTGACTTTTAGTGATGCAGCAAGACGGTGACGGCGAGCGGATCAACATTGCTATCGATGGACCTGCTGGGGCAGGGAAAAGCACAGTAGCGCGTAAAGTTGCCGAACAATTAGGATATGTATACATTGATACAGGTGCTATGTATCGAGCCGTGACCTATAGTTCGCAGCAGGCGGGCATTAAGCCGCAGGAAGCTGGCAAGCTTGCTGACCATGTGACGCATCTGGACATTAAGCTGCAGGCAGGCGACAATGGACAGACTGTATTTTTGAATGGGGAAAATGTCACCGAACAAATCCGTTCACGCGATGTGACGCTGAATGTGTCTCATTATGCGGCGAATGAAGCGGTCAGACAATTTCTTGGCGCAGCGCAGCGCAGGCTGGCTGAGGAGAAAGGTGTTGTAATGGATGGCAGGGACATCGGTTCCCATGTGCTTCCGAACGCTGAGTTGAAGGTTTTTTTAACAGCATCCGTTGAGGAGCGTGCGCTTCGCAGGTACAAGGAGCTAGCCGGCAAGCAGCCGGTGACGCTGGAACAGCTTGCAGAAGAAATTTCGCAGCGTGACCAACTGGATGAACAGCGGGAAATTTCACCGCTCGTCCGCGCTGAAGACGCAATCCTGCTGGACAGCACGGCGATGTCGATTGAAGAGGTCGCTCAGGCTATTGTCAAATTAAGCAGAACCAAATTGGCGGGGGCGAAGTAAACTATGTTATACCTGTTGTTCCGATTTCTTCTCCGCGTGCTTTATATATGCCTATTCCGTCTTGAAGCCAAAGGGCTTGAGAATATACCTGCTGACGGGCCGGTCATCTTATGCGCCAATCACGTCAGCAATTTTGACCCGCCTACGGTCGGTGTCAAAGTTCCACGGAAAGTCCATTATATGGCGAAAGCGGAATTGTTTAAAATTCCGGTTTTCGGACCGCTCATTCGGGCATTTGGAGCTTTTCCAGTTAAGCGCGGAGGCGTAAGCAAAGAGGCGATCAAATCAGCGATTACCCTGCTGAAGGAAGGCAATGTAATGGGTATTTTCCCGGAAGGCTCTCGCCGCAATCAAGGCGGGGAAGCGAAGAAGGGGGCGGCAATGATTGCGCTTCGCAGCAATGCGGTTGTTATACCTGTGGCAATTGTGGGTAATTATTCCTTGTTTCGCAAAGTAACGGTTTATTATGGCAAGCCGGTTGATCTTACCGCATTTATTGATGATTCTTCACCGGATAAGCTGGACCGTCTGACGGATGCGATAATGAAGGATGTTCGCGCTCTTATTGCAGCGAACAAACAAACATAGCTGTTTTAAATGCTGCTTAATGTTTCACTTTAGAACGTTGGCGGATTTAAATAAATTTGTAAGTTGAAAAGTTGTTGGATGAATTGAGGAGGTTATTTCAATGTCAGAAGAAACCAATGTGCAAGAGTCCGCAGTAGCGGAAAATCAAGAGGCTATGGATAATTTCGTATCCTTGAAAAAAGGGGATACAGTTAAAGGTTCGATCGTCAAAATCGAAGATAACCAAGCTTACGTAAGCCTTGGATATAAATATGACGGTGTTATCCCGATTCGCGAACTGTCCGCAGTTCAATTGGATAATGCAAACGATGCCGTACAAGTAGGCCAAGAAGTTGAGCTTAAAGTTATCAGCATTGATGACGAGAAAGAAAAGCTTGTTCTTTCCAAGAAAAGCGTAGATGGCGAGCGCGCATGGGATTCGCTGCAAGCTCGTTTCGAGAGCGGCGAAGTATTTGAAGTTGTCGTAGCTGACGTTGTAAAAGGCGGCCTTGTCGCTGATGTTGGCGTACGCGGCTTTATCCCGGCTTCGATGGTTGAGCGTCATTTTGTAGAAGATTTCAGCGACTACAAAGGCCGCACACTTCGCGTAAAAGTGAAAGAAATCGACCAAGAGAACGGCAAAGTCATTTTGTCTGCGAAAGAAGTATTGGACGCAGAATTTGAAGGCAACAAACAAAAATTGATCGCGGCTCTTGAGCCAGGCCAGCAGCTTGAAGGTACTGTTCAACGTTTGACGCCATTTGGCGCATTCATTGATATCGGCGGCGTTGATGGTCTCGTTCACGTTTCCGAGCTTTCATGGCAGCACGTTGCTCATCCTAAAGATGTAGTAGCTGAAGGTCAAGCGGTAACGGTTAAAGTTCTTAAAGTTGATCCGGCTGCTGGTAAAATCAGCCTGAGCATGAAAGCTGCTCAACCAGGTCCTTGGGAAACAGCTGGAAGCCAATTCAACATTGGCGATATCGTAACAGGTACAGTTCGTCGCCTCGTTACTTTCGGCGCATTTGTTGAAATTGCTCCAGGCGTTGAAGGTTTGGTACACATTTCCCAAATCGCTCACCGCCATATTGCGACTCCTTTCGAGGTATTGCAAGAAGGGCAAGAAGTTCAAGCGAAAGTTCTTGACTTCAACCCTGCTGAAAAACGCGTTAGCCTGAGCATCAAGGAAACAGAAGAAGCTCCTGAGCAACCGCAAAAGCCAGAAAGACAACAACGCGAGCGCGCTCCTAAACAAGAGGAACTGAACAATCCTAATGTTAGCTTGAACAGCCAAAGCATGAGCTACTCGCTGGCTGAGCGTTTCGGCGACAAACTGAATAAATTGAAATAATACGTTATTGCGTTTTACAGCGGGCATTGACGTATATATGTTCGCGCAAAAGGCCAAGCAGCTGCTTGGCCTTTTGCATTTTAACATTTCAGAATATAGCCTGGCAGCCTTCTCGAAAAGGTGGAATAAAATGACGATACATAATCAATTAGAGCGTATCAAGCGGAAGCTAAAGGACGCGGCAAAGGTGGATGCAAGCTATCAGCTATTTGGAGCTAACAGTCATCAATATCGTTTGCATGAACCGCTTGGATTAGAGGAGCTCCGCGAATTTGAGCAAAAACACGGCATTGCTTTGCCTGCGGAATATGCCGCTTTTTTGACGAATATTGGCAATGGGGGAGCTGGGCCTTATTACGGTCTTCACCCTCTAGGGGAAAAACAGTCCATTGAGCTTGAGCGACTGGATAAGCCGTCTACTATACGTCCTGAATTGACCAAGGAGCAATGGAAAGCTGATTACCCTGCGCTGCATGATGATAGCAATATAAGTGACGAGCAGTATGAAGAAGCGCAGGCGAAAGCTTTTCAAGGCTTGCTGAACATTGGGGAGCAGGGCTGCACGTATGAGACAATGTTAATGATAACAGGCGAGCATCACGGGAAGGTCGTTTATATCGATCTCGACTACCAAAAACCATTCGTTACCTTTGAAGCCAATTTTCTGGACTGGTACGAGCGTTGGCTCGATGAAATCATTGCTGGCTATGAAACCAGCTGGTTCGGTATGCGGCGTGGCGGAGATGAGCGGGAACTCATCGAGCTCTATCAATCTACATTAGATGAGTCTGTAAAGCTTGAGGCATTAAACGGAATGTTCAAGCTGAAAAATATAACGGCTGAGACGATTGTTTTTCTGATCTCGCAATATGAAAGCTCTTCAAACGAAGTACGCCAATTATGTCTGCAAATTTTGGCCAAGAAAAATTTTGCCGAGGCCGAGAGGCTCATTCGTGAAGAATTAACGAGCAGCAGTGCTGAAAATCGGTTGCATGCCATCCAGGCTATTCACTGGTATATGCCCAAAGGGGATCAGCAATTTAATGAAGAGCTCATAAGCATGCTACCAGCGGTGGCAGATGCTGAAACGTTTCAGTTCATCTGCTACATTCTTCATGCGGCGGAAGTTGAAATGCTGCCTATGCTGCTGCCTTTTTTCACTTATCCGGATGTGGAAATTCGAGTTCATGCTGTTTACCAGGCAGGCCAATCTAGCAAAAAAGGGATGTATGCAAGCGAACTTATCCAGAGGCTCGACGATTCAGAAGTACGAGTACAGCATATTGCTCTACAGGCACTGACAGGGATAATAGATCCCGCGCTTTTGCCTATTTATGAGCGTTTGCTGGAGCAGCACCAGACAGATAAAGACTATATCCGCTCCAACGTGCTTCGGAGACTGGAGGAGTTTCAGTTCAAATCCAAAAAGCAAATGGATAAGGTGCTGTCATCTTCTTTGGTACAGGTTAGAGCATTGTTAGGCAAACATTTGTAAGGAGTACGTGAATAAGGTAAAGAAAAGGTTGTTCCTTATGTTTCATAATGAGGAATAGCCTCTTTTTTTTGGCGCATAATAGCTTCACGTGGGGTGATTTGGCTGTGAACGAAGGATATTTGTCGTTCTGGATTATGATTATGGCATTCATATTAATGACGACTGGCTGGGCGGAATATGTCGGAGCAGGGCGCTCAAGGCTAATCGTTGCCGTTTTATGTCTATTTGCCCAGCCGTTTCATTATCTTGTACCTATTTATGGGGCGGCCGTTGAGATTTATGCGAGCATAATAATTGTGGCAGCCGCTGTTTGCTGGTCGTTTCGCAGAGGGGCGGACGGAGAATCGAGGCGCTATCTGCTGTTGTGTGCTTGCTTGACTGGTATTATTTTGGGTGCCATCCAAAAGCTTTACCGGCTTGATCCGGTGTTTTTTTGGCTTGACCCTGCTTGGGATGGAGGGCTGCTAGGCGGATTGCTTGCAGCTGCTTTTTCAGTGAAGCCGGGCCATCAATTTGGTATTTTGCTGCTGGCGGTTGCTATGGCCGAATTGGCGAATGGGCTTTTATCAAGTGGCACTTACATGGCTCGCATTGGCTCCTTAGCTTGGTGGGACAGCTTTTGGCTCGCTTTTGCCTGTGCGAGGCTCATCAGTATAGCTTTCCACTTGCTCCGAGCTTCTTACAGCAAGGTGGCGGGAGAGGAAGCGGCTTGGAGAAATAAAGGAGGGAGCTCCCCAAAATGAGCCATTATTTAATTGCCAATAAGCATTTGCTTGGCGTATTGCTTGGAATGGCATTCGGTATTATTGCGAGGCTGCTAATGCTAAAAACCGATTATCGCCAATATCCGACTTATCCTCATGGCCGAATTATCCATATTTCGTTAGGCGTTATCGCAGCGGCACTCGGTGCAGTAGCCGTTCCTGCTCTATATAGCAAAGACTATACGGCTATTACCTTTTTATCACTAGCAGCACAGCAATTTCGGGATGTCAGAAAAATGGAGCGCGAGACGCTGACGAAAATCGACAGCTTGGAGCTCGTCAGCCGCGGAGCGACTTATATCGAGGGCATCGCTATGGTGTTTGAAGGGCGCAATTACCTCGTCATCATGTCCTCGCTGCTTACCAGCCTTTTTGCGGTAATGGTCAATCTTTGGGTCGGCCTGCTGGCAGGAGGCATATCGCTGCTGATCGTCCATCATTTTCGTTCGGGCAAAACGCTGTCCCATATTATTTCGGCGGAAACAGCGGAAGTGCGTGTGGATGGGCCAGATCTGCTCGTTGGCGACATTTATATTATGAATGTGGGGCTTAAGTCAAATCAGGATATCATTCGCGAGCGCGGAATGGGTTTTATATTGACGCCACTCAACGCGAACAGCAAGGTTACGATGGGCAATTTGGGCCAGCGCCAAGCGATTTTGTACGATTTGGCTACGATGCTGGGCGTTTACCGGGATGATGGCGAACCGGCCTTAATTCCAATGGCGAAGCTCGATATGAAGGACGGCAGGCTTGCCGTATTTATGCTTCCGCAGGACAGGGACAAGAGCAAGGCGCTCAAGGTGATCGGACGCGTTCCGATTCTCGAATCGGCTGTGCGCATGCCTACAGAAGCGAAAGTCAATAAGCAGGAGGGCTGAACATGGCGAATATTGTTGCAGTAGTTTCGAGCAACCGGGATGTCGCAGGAGGCGGTGCACCGATCTTTTTTGCAGACAATGAACAGGAACTGGAGCAGACAGCTTTTTTGCTGGAGAAGATTTTGAATGCCAATGCCCATAATCTAAAAAATGGCGTCATTATCCTCGTTAATCACCTTTAACATGAAAAGTTAGCCAAGGCGGCTGTTTTTTGCTATGATGGTAAGCGTGAGAATTACTGAAGGAGTGAATCGATAACTATGGCAAGACCTGTTATCGCCATCGTCGGGCGCCCGAATGTGGGTAAGTCTACCATATTTAATCGGATAGTCGGCGACAGGCTGGCAATTGTAGAAGATAAGCCGGGGGTTACGAGGGATCGGCTGTACGGCACCGGAGAATGGAATGGCATAGCCTTTAATATTGTAGATACAGGCGGCATTGAAATTGATGGTGAAGATGAAATTATGAAATCGGTTCGGATGCAAGCCGAGCTGGCAATTGAAGAGGCAGATGTCATTATTTTTATGGCAGATGCGAAAGCGGGCCTCACCCATTCGGATGAGGAAGTGGGACAAATGCTGTTTCGCTCCCGCAAGCCTATCGTACTCGCAATTAACAAGGTGGACAATGCGGGACGTATGGACGAGGTATACGAGTTTTATGGCTTAGGCTTTGGCGAACCGATTGCCATTTCCGGCTCCCACGGCATGGGCATTGGCGATTTGCTGGATGCTGCCGTATCGAAGCTGCCAGAAATTGAAGATGTTGAATACGAGGAAGATGTTATTCGCGTTGCATTGATTGGACGTCCTAACGTAGGCAAATCCTCGCTTGTAAATGCGCTGCTTGGCGAAGAACGCGTGATCGTCAGCAATGTAGCAGGTACAACTCGCGATGCGATTGATACGCCTTTCGAGCGCGATGGACAGAAGTACGTGCTGATCGACACGGCTGGTATGCGCAAGCGCGGCAAAGTGTACGAATCCACGGAAAAATACAGCGTTATGCGTGCGATGAAAGCGATTGAACGCGCTGACGTTGCCCTCATCTTAATTAATGGCGAGGAAGGCATTATCGAGCAGGACAAGCATATTGCAGGCTATGCGCACGAAGCGGGCAAAGCGTCTATTTTTGTCGTCAACAAATGGGATGTCGTCGAGAAGGACGAGAAAACGATGCAAGCTTTCTCCCAGACGATTCGCGACCACTTCCTGTTTATGTCGTATGCGCCGATCGTTTATTTATCCGCGCTTACGAAGTCCCGTTTGCATAAGCTGCTGCCTGTCGTGAATCACGTTTCGGAGCAGCATGCTTTGCGCATTCAGACGCATTTGCTGAATGATATTGTTGGAGATGCGGTTGCTTACAACCCGCCGCCGACCGACAAAGGCAAACGTCTCAAAATCAACTATGTGACTCAAGTGGCGACAAAACCGCCGACGATTGTCATTTTCGTCAATGAGCCAGAGATGATGCATTTCTCATATGAGCGTTATTTGGAAAATAAAATACGGGCAGCGTTTAATTTCGAAGGCACGCCGCTACGGTTATTTACACGTCGCAAGTCAGACGAGGATTAGGGGAGAAGAGGCGTGCTGTACTCAGCCATTGCAGTTATTATCAGTTATTTATTAGGTTCCGTTTCATTCAGCATCGTCATCGCGAAATGGCTCAAAGGCATTGACATTCGCGAGCATGGCAGCGGCAATGCCGGGGCGACGAATACGATTCGCGTGCTTGGTAAAGGGCCGGGTATTACGGTCTTTTTGCTGGATATTGCAAAAGGGGTAGCAGCTGTACTGTTGGGAGAGTGGCTCAGCGGAGGCGACGCGGCAAGCTGGACGCCTGCTTTATGCGGCCTTGCAGCCATTATTGGCCATAACTGGCCAATTTGGTTTCGTTTTAAAGGCGGCAAGGGCATCGCGACAACCGTTGGCGTCATTGCAACGCTTGCTTTCTTGCCAGCGCTGCTTGCGGGTATCGTCGCTATACTTGCTATTGCGATTACGCGCTTCGTATCGCTTGGTTCCTTGCTGTTCGCAGCATTGACGCCGATCTTTATCGCTTTGCTTACTTACTCTTTGCCGCTGCTTTGCGCGAGCCTTGTATTATGCGTTTTCGCGTTTGTTCGTCACAAGGCGAATATTGTGAAGCTGCTGAAGGGAACGGAGAACAAGCTTGGCGCAAAGAAAGGAATGTGAGTCCAATATGGCAAAAGCAAAGACCGAACAAGCGCGCCGCGCTGCGGTGCTTGTAGCGGGAAGCTGGGGAACAGCGCTTGCTTCCGTTTTGGCTCGCAACGGCTATGAGGTGCTGTTGTGGACGCGTAATGCGGAGCAGGCTAGCGGCATCAATGAAAGCCGCATGAATGCTAAATATTTGCCGGGCGTAACGCTTCCGGAAGGGCTTAAGGCAACGACCGACTTGAAGGAAGCGCTCAGCGGAGCGGAGCTTGCCCTATTCGTTGCTCCATCCGGCGCCATGCGGGAAGTGGCGAAGCAGGCTGCTCCTTTTCTTGCAGCTAAGACGCTTTGCGTCCATGCGACGAAAGGCTTTGAAGCCGATACGCTGAAGCGGATGACGACGGTGCTTTCCGAAGAGCTAGGCCGTACAACTGAGCAAATTGTGGTGCTGTCTGGCCCGAGCCATGCGGAGGAAGTCATAAAACGCCAGCCTACAACCGTTGTTGTCGCTTCGGCGGACATGAAAGCTGCCGAGCAAGCACAGGATGCTTTCATGAGCTCTGATTTTCGCGTCTATACGAATCCGGATGTCGTGGGCGTCGAAGTAGCTGGCGCGATTAAAAATATTATCGCACTCGGTGCTGGCTTGTCCGACGGGCTCGGCTTCGGCGATAACGCCAAAGCGGCGCTGCTGACGCGAGGCCTTGCAGAGATTGGACGCCTGGGCGCCGCCATGGGCGCCAATCCGCTCACCTTCGCTGGGCTTGCCGGCGTCGGCGATCTGGTCGTTACTTGTACGAGCCAGCACAGCCGCAACTGGCGTGCGGGGCATATGCTGGCGGATGGTACGCCGCTTGGCGAGGTGCTCACCAAGATGGGCATGGTCGTTGAAGGCGTGCGTACGACGCGTGCTGCGTTTGAGCTGGCGAAGCGCTATGAGGTTGAAATGCCGATTACCGCGCAATTGTATAAGGTGCTGTTTGAGGAGTTTTCGCCAAAAGCAGCCGTTGAGCATCTTATGGGCCGGTTAAAAACCCATGAGATTGAAAGCATCGGCTAAGACAGGCGCCTACACCAAACGATTTCCTTGCTCATATGATATCCCATCGGAGCTGAAGCTTAAGAGCAACGAGCTGAAGCGATTGCGATGGGAGGTTAGTGCATGGGAAAAAATATTTCAAAAGACGTGCTCGGCGCAATCAATAAAAAAACGGGCAAAAATATTTCCGAAAACTCGGTCAAGAAGCTGGCCAGCGGTGTAACGGATTCGACAATGCAGAACGAAGCCGAACTACGCAAGCTGATCAAGCAAGTGGCAGAGATGGCGAAGGTGCCTGTTGCGGAATCGACTATAAACGATATTGTCAAAGCCGTTAAGGCGACCGGCATGAATATGGGCAGCATGGAATCGCTTGTCAAAATGATGATCAAGAAGTAACAAATCCTTATATTTGGGCAAAAGCGCAAAGCTTTGCTGCAGCGGAGCGATTCCGCAGCGGCAATTTTGCGCCTTTTGTCCTTTTTTGCAGTCAATGATATAATATGGGTTGCATTTATTACATTGGTGAAGAGTGGGAGAAGAGTCGACTATGGATGCTATGATGAAAATGTGGGTTTCGCTGATCGGCATCGGCTTAATGGCCATTTCGGCGGTTATCATTACATTTGCCCGGATTAAGACGAAGGGGATCGTCAAATTTATTTTATCGCTGATTGCTTTTGTTTTGCTGGTCATTGGTTTTATTTGCGGAGTTATTTCCATTATTTAACGGTTGGAAGAGGGGCATACATACATCCAGATAGAGAAGGGGACGGTTGCGTTTATGATTGAGCTTACGGGGAGAACGAAAACGGCGATTGTAGAAGCGGAGGACGGGCTGTCGCTGCTGGATTTGGCCATGAAGCATAATGTGGACTTTGCTTTCTCTTGCACGCGGGGCACCTGCGCCCGTTGTCGCTGTCAAGTAATCGAAGGGGCTAGCGGGCTTGAGGGGATAACGGATCAGGAATGGGATCGTATGGACCCGGAGGAGTTTGAAGAAGGCTATCGCCTTGCTTGCCAAGCGATTGTAAAGTCGGTTGATGTGACCATTAAAGCGGTTAACAAGCCTTATTTTTAAAATATAAGCATTTATAAGTTTCACCCTTATAATCAGTTTATATTTCACCTGGGCCGTAATACGCCTCGTCATTTGTTGCTTTAACGGGTAGTTGGAGTTGATGGAGTAGAGTGCGCCGCCATTATTTTTGATAAAGGAAGTGCAAGTGATGAGCATTAGAGGACAAATTGAGCAAGCGCTAACCTCCATTGCCCAGCTGACAGCCGAAAGCGGTGCTCCTTGGATCGTTGGGGGCAGCGCAGGGCTTATGCTGAGAGGCGCGGCGCTGAACAGCGAACCTAGAGATTTGGATTTATACACCGATGAGGCTGACGTCGCTCGTCTTCATGCCTTGCTGCAGCCTTTTTCCACAGATATGCCTGTATTGGATGAGACGGGTATTTACCGTTCCAGGCTGAGCCACTATCTCATCGAAGGGGTACCCGTTGAGCTTGTAGGCGGATTTATTGTGCGAGCACACGACAGCTGCTACGAGACGCAGGTGCGTTCGCTGCTGCTGCCTTACGCAGAGCATATAAAGGTTGGCAGAGGCGGCTCTGCACCCGCAGCGACCGTGTCTGTTGTGCCACTGGCCCATGAGCTATGGTTTAATGTGCTTCGTGACCGTCCAGATCGTTATGAGCTGATTATTGAAGCGTATTGCGAGGATGAAGCCCGCCATAAACCAGCGCTGGAGCAATTGGAAAGCTGCAATCAGCTCAGTGCGGCGCTGAAAGCGGAAGTGCGCCGCTGGATTGCGGAGCAGCGGGTAGGGCAGCTGATATGAGCGCCGAGGTGACGTTTCTGCCTGCTGGCAAAACCATTAAGGTGCGCCCTGGCACAACGCTGCTGGACGCTGCAAGACAAGCGGGTATTGCGGTAAGAACGCGCTGCGATGGCAATGCCGCTTGCTTTATGTGCAAAATGGAAGTAAAGCCAGGCAGCGAGCTGATGCCGATCGGTGATGTGGAGCGGCGCAAGCTTGCAGGCATGGAAGACGGCATAAGGCTGTCTTGCCAGGCGCGCGTGAAAGGCAAGGTACAGGCCGAAATTCCGATGGACCCGCTGCGAGCAGCGGTGCTTAGGCAGCTGGCAAAACAGGCCGAGGAAGATGATAAGCTATGGTAAGGCTGGAGAGATAGGGGGAAGCGTAAAAATGTTTAATTTCGTGCTTGCGCATCCAGTTAGCCGCGGGCTATGGGCGCGGAGGGCAGCGCTGCTGGCAACTGCCGCCGTGCTGCTGGCGTTAACCGGATGCATGTATCCGAATGATCGCCTGTCGCAAAATCAAGGCGCTCCGAAAGAGGCGGTCCGCAATGTACAGGCCGCGATTGATGAGTATAAGGCAGATACGGGTGTACTGCCAATTAAGAATAGCACGCCTGAAACGCCGCTATATGAGAAGTTCATCCTTGATTTCGTTCCGCTGCAAGGAAAAGGGTATTTGGGTGACATTCCGTCCGCGGCGTTTGAGAAGGGCGGCAATTATTATTTTTTAATTACGGATGAAGAAACAGATCCTAAAGTTCGATTGATGGATTTGCGCATTTATCAGCAGATTAACGATATTTCGAGCTGGGTGCAGGCCTATTCCACTGCTAATGCGGGCAAGCTGCCGAAGGGCGACGAGGCTTACCCGGGCTTTTATTATGTGGATTACAATTTGCTTGGCAAAAAAGCGCCTGCGATTGTCAGCAGCTACTCAGGCTTGACGATAGCGGCAATGCTGGACGAGAAAGGCCAGATTTACGCGGATTATGGCCCTGATCTCATGCAGGCGATCCAGAAGGAAGGCGAAACGTCCTTCGCAGCCGATTTCGACCTGCGCAGGCTGTTGGTCGAGCGGGATGTATTTGTCCCAGTAAAGGCTCCTGTCTATAATTGGGTGGACGGGCAGCCGCAGGCGGTATCGTAAATCTCATATCATTTGATGTTTATAGGCTATGATTTTGGCATCCTCCATGCTTGATTCCACGAGAATCGGTTTGGAGGATTTTTTGCTGTTTTGGCATACTGCAGCGGCATTTCTCATATAACTCAATCTTGGAAGGGCAAGAACGTGAGATAAGCTTTAAAAGATTTCATAACAATCGTCATAATCGGAGAGCTGGAACAATAGGATATTACTAGTCCTAAAAGCTGTACGAGTTGCGTCGCTGGCCTGCCCTCTTGTCCGGTGGAAGGCGGCGAACCGGGAAATCAATTGGGAGGGGATATTCAGTGGAGAAAGTAGACATTTTCAAGGACATAGCCGAACGTACCGGTGGGGATATTTACCTCGGTGTTGTAGGGGCTGTCCGGACGGGCAAATCAACGTTCATCAAGCGGTTCATGGAAACGGTGGTGCTCCCTAACATTACGAGTGAGGCTGATCGTGTACGAGCCGTAGACGAGCTGCCGCAAAGCGCCGCGGGCAAAACCATCATGACAACCGAGCCGAAATTTGTGCCAAACCAAGCGGTGCAATTGAAAGTAGCCGAAGGGCTGGAAGTAAATATACGGCTGGTCGATTGCGTCGGCTATGCGGTAGAAGGGGCGAAAGGCTATGAGGATGAAAATGGGCCGCGGATGATTACAACGCCGTGGTTCGATGATCCGATTCCTTTCCAGGAAGCAGCGGAAATCGGCACGCGCAAAGTCATCCAGGAGCATTCTACATTAGGCGTAGTCGTAACGACTGATGGTTCTATCGCAGAAATCCCGCGCAGCTCCTATGTAGAGGCCGAGGAGCGGGTCATCAGCGAGCTGAAGGAAGTAGGCAAGCCGTTTGTGCTGATTATTAACTCGACGCGTCCACGCAGCGAGGAAGCGCTGCAGCTGCGCTCCGAGCTTCAAACGAAATATGATATTCCGGTCATTACGCTCAGCGTAGCAACGATGGGGGAAGAGGAAGTTATTTCGGTACTGCGCGAAGTGCTTTACGAGTTCCCTGTTCATGAAGTTAATGTGAATCTGCCAAGCTGGGTAATGGTACTTAATGAAAATCACTGGCTGCGCAGCAACTATGAAAACTCGGTCCGCGATACGGTAAAGGATATTCGCCGTTTGCGGGATGTGGACCGGGTAGTCGCGCAGTTTATGGATTACGACTTTATCGCCCGGGCAGGACTCAGCGGCATGAACATGGGGCAGGGCGTAGCCGAGATCGACCTGTATGCGCCGGATGAGCTGTATGACCGGATTTTGATGGAAGTGGTCGGCGTAGAAATTCGCGGCAAAGATCATTTGCTGCAGCTAATGCAGGAATTTTCCCATGCGAAGCGGGAATATGACCGATTTGCCGAGGCGCTGGAAATGGTCAAGGCGACGGGCTACGGCATTGCAGCTCCGACGCTTGCAGAGATGGCGCTCGAGGAGCCGGAGCTCATTCGCCAAGGCTCAAGATTCGGCGTAAGGCTGAAAGCAACAGCTCCGTCTATCCATATGATCCGCGTCGATGTGGAATCGGAATTTGCGCCGATAATAGGCTCGGAGAAGCAGACCGAAGAGCTCGTACGTTATTTGATGCAGGATTTCGAGAGCGATCCCATCAAAATTTGGGAGTCCGACATTTTTGGTCGCTCGCTGCATTCGCTCGTAAGAGAAGGCATTCAGGGCAAAATTGCGATGATGCCGGACAACGCACGTTACAAGCTTCAGGAAACGCTGGGCCGGATTATTAACGAGGGTTCCGGTGGCCTGATCGCCATAATTTTGTAAAGCATTCGGACATAGTTGAAAACAGCCGCTGCTGAAAAGTCCTGACGGGCTTTCAAGCAGCGGCTTTTCTGCATTTGCGGCGGTTTGTGCTCAGGCAATTGCAGCTATTAAAATGAGGTTGCAATTTTTGAAAAGCGTTACTATAATGACAATTGTTGCGTCAAACGATTTTTTTCGACAATATACTAAATTCCGATTGACATAGTGGGATAAAATGATATGATTGCAAAGAAGCAATATACTGATGATAGAGACATGAGATGGGGAGAGGGAAAGAACATGAAACAATGGGGTAAGCTTTCGTTAACAATTTTTCTAGCTGCGGTACTGCTGGTAATATCGGCTTGCGGAGCGGCAAAAAACAATGCGCCTGCAGGCGAAGCATCGGCCTCGCCGACAGCATCAGCTGAAGCTACAGCAGACAATGCAGCTGGCGGAAGCAGCGATTTGGCAGCATTAAAGGGTAAAAAACTTGCGCTTGTTATGCAATTTAATACAGGAACTTTTTCATCGCAATATGTTGAAGGGGTGAAGGAGCAAGCTCAAAAATTTGGCGGAGAAGTAACGGTTTTCGCATCTGACAATGATTTGGCGAAAATGTCCTCTAACCTTGATGCAGCAATCAACCAAGGGTTTGACGGCATTTTGATTGACCATGGACAAGCTGCGGCACTCGAAGCGGGAATTAAAAGAGCGAAGGAGCAAGGCATTTCTGTTGTCGTATTCGATGCAGATGTGAAAGTGGATGGCGTGCCTGTATTGCAGCAGGATGACCAGAAAATGGCTGAAATTACGCTTGAGCAGCTCGCTAAAGATGCTGGCAGCAAAGGCAATATCGTTAAAGTATGGGTAGCAGGTTTTGCGCCAATGGAGCGCCGCCAAGTGGCCTATAAACAGTTCCAAGAGAAATATCCTGACATTAAAGAAATTGCCGCTTTTGGCAATGCCAACAACCCGGCGCTTGATACGCAATCGCAGATGGAAGCCATTTTGCGCCAATACCCGAACAAAGGCGATATTACAGCAGTATGGGCGGCTTGGGATGAGTTTGCAAAAGGCGCTTCCCGTGCTATTCAGCAAGCTGGCCGTACAGAAATTAAAGTTTACGGCATCGATATGAGCGATGAGGATCTGCAAATGATTCAAGACAAAACGAGCCCTTGGGTCGCTTCTGCAGCTGTTGATCCTAAAGATATCGGCCGCGTACAAGTTCGTATTTTGTACAAAGAATTCAAAGGCGATGCAAATGAGCCGGTAGTCGTTCTGGAGCCGGTATACGTTCACCGTGATGCGCTGCCAGAAGAGAAAGTCAGCACTACACAACTTTCCGAGCATGTAGAAGGCTGGGGAAGCAGCACACAAGGTTATGAGGATTGGATGAAAGATTTGGAAGCTTTGAAATAAGGGCTTGCCCTAAGCAATAGGCACATGCAGGGATGGAGAGATGCAAACGATGAGTGCAAACAAACAATTGCAAATGAAGGGAATCCGGAAAGCTTTTTCCGGCATTCCCGCTCTCCGGAATGTTGATTTTATCTTGCAAAGCGGTGAGGTCCATGCGCTGCTTGGCGCCAATGGCGCGGGCAAAAGCACGCTGATGAAAATTTTATCAGGGGCCTACAGCCAGGATGAAGGAACCATTGTAATCGATGGACAGCAAGCTCATATCAGTTCGCCAGGGGATGCCAAGTCATTGGGCATCCATTGTGTTTATCAGGAGGTTGATACCGCACTGGTTGCACAGCTTAGCGTAGTGGAGAATGTCATGCTGGATCGCATTTCGGCGAAAGGAAGCAAGGCGTGGCTGAACTGGGGCAAGCTGGAGAAGGAGGCAGAGGAAACTCTGGCTCGTTTAGGTGCGCGTATTCCCGTTCGGAGGAAGGCAGGAGAGCTGACGCTTGCGGAGAAACAGCTCGTATTAATTGCGCGCTTGCTGACCGAGAAAGCCAAATATGTCATTTTTGATGAACCGACCGCCCCTTTAAGTTTGGAAGAAGCGGAGCGGTTATTCCGTGTTATAGCCCAGCTTAAGTCAGAAGGTATCGGCATCGTATTCATTTCCCACCGCTTGCCGGAAATATTCCAAATTTGCGATCGTGTAACCGTTATGCGTGATGGAGAGAGGATCGTTACCGAGGCTGCTGCCGCCATGACGATGCAGGACGTCGTCCACGCCATGCTCGGAAGAGTGTTCGAGGAGGAGTATCCGAAGCTGGATGCGGCAATTGGGAAGCCGCTCCTGAACGTAAGCGGCATTCAGCGGGGACATCAGGTTAAGGATGTCAGCTTTGATGTGAAGAGCGGTGAAATCGTTGCGATAGTCGGCCTTGTAGGAGCGGGAAAAACAGAGCTTTCCCGGCTGCTGTTCGGTGCAGACAAAGCGGATGGCGGTACGGTAAGCGTAAATGGACAAGCCGTCAATCTGGCTTCGCCAGCGGATGCGTTCAAAGGCGGGCTAGTGCTTGTGCCGGAGGAGCGCCGCAAGCAGGGAATTTTGGTAGAGGAATCGGTTAAAAACAATCTCAGCTTGCCGATTTTGGGCGTGCTATCCAAGCTCGGCTTTTTATCAGGGAAGCGCGAGACGAATAATGCTGAAGCTGTAATTGGGCGGCTTGGCGTCAAAACCTCCTCGCCGGAGCAGAAGGTCGCGCATTTAAGCGGGGGGAACCAGCAGAAGGTGTCCATTGGCAAATGGCTGCCTACCGGCGCAAGCGTATATTTGTTTGATGAGCCGACAAAAGGTGTAGACATTGGCGCCAAAAGCGATATTTTCAAAATAATCGGTACGCTCGCAACCCAAGGAAAAGCTATTGTATATTTGACCTGTGAATTTGCCGAGGCAATCGGGATTGCCGACCGGATTATGGTCATGTGCGACGGGAAGCTCGTCAAGCAGTTTGGACGCGGTGAAGCGACGCAGGAGAAGCTGATGCTATATGCCAGCGGTGGAAAGGATGAAACGGTGTAATGGAGAAGTTTTCAAGCTTTTTATTTAAATATGGCTCGCTCATCGTTATTGCAATTGTCATTTTGTTTTTCTCATTATGGGATGAGCATTTTTTCACTTATGCCAATCTTTCTGATATTTTGCGTTCGATTTCCATTGTGACCTTTGTTGCGATTGGCGTAACCTTCTCGCTGACGGTAGACGGCTTTGATTTGTCGGTAGGCTCGACGGTGTCGCTGACGACGGTTGTAACCGCCGCTATGATGGTGTGGTTTGAGCAGCCGCTTATTGTTGTGCTTATCGTGGCGATCGCGATCGGAGTCTTGGTAGGGCTGCTTAACGCGCTGCTCATCGTGCGCATCCGGATTCCGGATTTGCTCGCTACGCTTGCTGTGATGTACATTGTTGCCGGCATTCACAAAACGTATACAAAGGGCTACTCGATCTACAACAATATGCCGATGCCTGACGGCTCGACGGCGCCAGGCGTTTTCAACAGCTCGTTCCTATGGCTGGGGCAAGGCAAAATCGGCCAAATTCCGGTACCTGTTATTTTGATGGTCATCGCTGTTATAGTCGTCCATCTGTTTTTCAAATACAGCAAATGGGGACGTCAAATGCAAACGACAGGCGGCAATGAAGAAGCGGCCCGCTTGTCCGGCATCCGCGTTCGCCGCATTCGTACAGCCGCCTATGTGGCTTCAGGGGTCTTTGCTGCGATTGGCGGGGTATTGTTTGCCGCACGTGTTGGAACCGGGCAAATTGACGCTGGAGCGCCTATGATGATGGAGGCCGTAGCGGCCGTATTTGTAGGCTATTCCGTGTTTGGCGCGGGCAAGCCGAATGTGATCGGTACTTTTTTTGGCGCGCTGCTGATCGGGGTGCTATTGAACGGTTTGACGATGATGAAGGTGCAGTATTATTCCAATGATATTATTAAAGGTGTCGTGCTTGTTTTGGCGCTCGCCGTTACGTTCATTCATCTGAATAAACGCCGAAATGGCTAGCTGATTTTAATGAGAATCGTGAAAAAATGCTGAAACACGCTGAAATACTTGAAATTGCTAAACGGCTGTATTACTATAGGTTTGGTAAATGCATAGAAAACTATGGCATGTATATTTTTAGGTAATTCCGTTAATAAGAGGGATAAGATGACTCTTCATTTGCCTAATAGGGAGGTGAAACGAATGAATAAAACGGATTTGATCAACAAGGTTGCTGAATTATCCGATCTGTCCAAGAAAGATGCGACTAAAGCAGTTGATGCTGTATTTGATGCCATTTCTGATGCGCTTCAAGGCGGCGACAAAGTCCAACTTGTTGGCTTTGGCAACTTCGAGGTTCGCGAGCGTCAAGCTCGTAAAGGACGCAATCCGCAAACCGGTTTGGAAATTGATATTCCGGCTAGCAAAATCCCGGCTTTCAAGCCAGGCAAATCGCTTAAGGATCTCGTATCCAACTAACAGCAGCATTCGTTAAATCGGCGTCCGGACGTTAGCGTTCGGGCGCTTTTTAAATAGATAAGCGTTTATAAGTGTGACACTTATAAACGACCTGTCTATCAGAGAGGAAAGACAAGGGGGATGGAAAATGGAGCCGACAAACAGCGATTTTATCGTCATTAAGGCGAAGGATCAAGGGGTACAGGTTATCGGGCTGACCCGCGGGCAAGATACGAAGTTTCATCACACCGAAAAGCTGGATCGCAACGAAGTGCTGATCGTACAATTCACGGACCATACTTCAGCCATTAAGGTGCGGGGAAAAGCGGTCATCATGACGAAGCATGGCCAAATAGAGACCGACCAATAGCGACCTGCCGCTCCCTTCTGCCTTGATGCAGGGCGGGAGTTTTTTTATGGCGGAAGCAGCCGCTCCAGGCATAGGCGGAACCAAATGTTTGTACAATGGGTATGAGGACATATTCGTGCGTACACACTTGGTATAAAAGGGCGTAAACGAGCTTTTGCCACAAAGATGGCAAAGCCGTTTACGCTTGAAATATAAGAATGAGTGAGGCATGTCGCTCATCATAATGCTTATATTTCTTCGCGAAACGAGCTTTTGCCACAAAGATGGCAAAGCCGTTTACGCTTGAAATATAAGAATGAGTGAGGCATGTCGCTCATCATAATGCTTATATTTCTTCGCGAAACGAGCTTTTGCCACAAAGATGGCAAAGCCGTTTACGCTTGAAATATAAGAATGAATGAGGCATGTCGCTCATCATAATGCTTATATTTCTTCGCGAAACGAGCTTTTGCCACAAAGATGGCAAAGCCGTTTACGCTTGAAAGGGGCGGTAATATTGCGTATGGCTAGGCCTTATTTGCTGTCGCTGGTTTTTGTGCTTGCTGTAATGGCGGGACTTTCCCTGCTGCCGGATATGCGAAAATCCGAGACGGGGACGGAAGTGGCTGTATTTCGGCCTGCTGCAACAAGGCTGACGAACAGCAATCTTGTTGATATGCTGATTGGCTTGCAGCTGGCTACGCCTATTTTACGGGTGGAGTGGGAAAATTCACTGCTTACGGTGGAGTTTAAAGTGAACGCAGCAAAAGGGCTGCCAGTCGAATGGACTCGCGATGTAGAGCAATTGCTGCGGCTTTCTTTTGTGAAGATGGAAAATGTGAACCGGGTGCTCATCCGCTACGCTGTGCCAGCAGATAAGGCCGCTTTGCCGAGCAATGCCGGCAAAGCAAGGGAAGGGCAAGCTGGGCTTGCAGACAGCTCAGTGAAATCACAGCTGCTGCTTGCGGCGGATATTCGGCGCACAGACAGCTGGCTTGCAAGCCTTGGGGAGCTTGGCAGCGCTGATCCGCTGCATGATGAAATATGGCGGGAGAGGCTGCGCTTGAGCAACACATCGGAGTGGACGAAATGGTATGGGCCGGTGCCTACTTATTCTACTAGACCTGCTGCGGAGTAAAGGTTAATGGGCTGCTCCGCCTTTCTGCTTGAAAAAATGCCAATCCTGTGGGCAGCTTCATATGCGTCTTACATAAAGTTGTGCTATAATAGTTTAGATTATTGAGCGGCAATATCTGCTTCTCTGTTCGGAGGCTTACCCCATGAAACCGTATCGTGTACCACAATTAGCGAAGAAGTACGTCGATTATGACATGATTCAAAACCATACGCAGCTTCCTGCTTTTCCCGATTCGCGTCTGCACCTGCTTCAAGCATTCCTTAGCGAAACCCGCTCCTATGCCGAGAAGGCCGAGCTATTTGCGCTCGTGCTGTCTTTATTGCAGCTAGGGCTGGATACGCATGATGAAATTGATGTAGAGGATGGAAGCCGCTCGGAGCGCGAAATGCGTTCAAGGCAGCTCAAGGTGCTAGCTGGCGATTATTTCAGCGGCCGATTCTATCAACTGCTCGCACAAGCAGGCGAAATAGCAATGATAGCCAAGATCAGCCAGGCGGTATGCGAAGTCAACGGGCTGAAAATAACCCTTTATTTACGTATGCAGCAGGCTGTCATGCAGGCTGACGATTATTTGAGCAGCATGGTGCAGCTGAAAAGCGGATTGTTTCTTGCCTTTCAGGATTTGCTGGAAGGTGCGGCGGCCCTTTATTGGACGGAGCTGCTCCACGCTTTAAGCCGCTGCGAGATTGTGCTGGAGGAGCTTGCGCGCAGCAAGGTGCCGGCACGTTTTCACCAGAGCTGGGCTTACTGGCATGCGCTGCAGGTAGGTACGCTGGAAGAGCAGCAAACGCTGGAAGGCCAGCAGATTGAGGCTGGTTTCATTAGCGGCCTTTATAACAAATATGATATTCATGCCAAGCTTGCTGCGCTGCTGCAGCAGGCTGTGGAAGATGTCCGGATGATTGCGGCCAAGCTGGAATCAGACAAGCTGGTTCAGGAGCTGCAGCATATTACGGATGCAGTGCTTTACAAGATTGCGGGATTTGCTCCCGCTCTCAACGAGACGAGGTGACCTTAGACGAATGGATGCAAACTCCAAGGGGCATGTGCACGCTGTATTTGAGAACATTGCTCCCAAATATGATTTAATGAATGACCTGCTAAGCTTTCGGCGTCATAAGGCATGGCGGAAATTCACCATGCGCAAAATGAATGTACAGCGTGGTCAGACTGCGCTCGACTTGTGCTGCGGCACCTGTGACTGGACCATATCGCTAGCCCAGGCCAGCGAGAGCGGGGCAATCAGTGGCCTTGATTTCAGCCAAAATATGCTGAATGTCGGCCACGAGAAAGTGAAGCAGCTGTCGCTTGACAAGCAAATTACGCTCGTGCAGGGCAATGCGATGCAATTGCCTTATGAGGATAATTCGTTTGATTATGTAACGATTGGCTTCGGCCTGCGCAACGTACCCGATTATTTGCAGGTGCTTAAGGAAATGCACCGCGTTGTGAAGCCGGGTGGACAGGTTGTGTGCTTGGAGCTTTCCAAGCCGGGCTGGCAGCCATTCAAGGCCTTATATTATTTATATTTTGAACGGATTTTGCCAATGATCGGCAAGCTGGTAGCCAAGCGATTCCAAGAATACAAATGGCTGCCGGACTCATTAAAGCTTTTTCCTGACCTAAAGCAGCTGTCCGCATTGTTTGAAGAAGCAGGGCTCGAGCAGGTAAAAGGCTACCCGCTGACTGGAGGCATTGCTGCGCTGCATATAGGCATAAAGGAGAAGAAGCCAACATGATTCGCAAAATACGCATTATTCTTGAAATGATTAAATTTGAGCATACGATATTTGCGCTTCCCTTCGCCTTTATGGGAGCGATTCTGGGCGCTGTTGTTATGGAGCAGCGTCTTCCTTCTTGGGCGGAAATCGGCTGGGTTACATTAGCCATGGTTGGCGCGCGAAGCGCTGCGATGTGCCTCAATCGACTCATTGATGCGGCGATCGATCTGCGCAACCCCCGCACTAGCAACCGCGCCATTCCGGCAGGCTTGCTGAAGTCAGCGGAGGTGCTTTTGTTTACGATTGTATCTTTCGTCCTATTGTTCATTGCTGCGGCCAATCTGGCCCCGCTTGCGATGAAGCTGCTTCCAATTGCTGTCGTATTACTGGTGCTCTACTCTTATACGAAGCGTTTCACTTGGTTGTGCCATGTTTTTCTCGGTTTGACGATCGGGCTGTCGCCGCTTGGCGGCTGGGTAGCTGTTACGGGCGGATTTAACACGGCAGCATGGGTTTTCTATGTGACGATTGCGCTGTGGATTGCCGGTTTCGATATCGTTTATGCAACGCAGGATTACGAGTTTGACCGCAAGGAAGGCCTAAACTCCATTCCTGCCCGGTTTGGCGTAGCGAAGGCGCTGTGGATTGCCCGCAGTTTCCATATGGTGACGGCAGTCGGTTTTATTACGCTATTTATTTTGACAAATTTGAGCTGGGTTTATTTGCTCGGAACGCTGCTTGCCATCGTTATGCTGTTCTATCAGCACTGGCTGGTGCGTCCAAACGATCTTTCCCGCGTTCAGCTTTCGTTTTTCGGAATGAATGGCACATTAAGCGTCGTTCTGTTTTTGTTTGCCATTGTTGATTTGATGGTATTGCACAAATGGTAGGGGGCGGAACTGCTGGCGCGGCAGGCAGATGGGTTGTCGGCATTACCGGGGCGAGCGGCTCCATCTACGGCATTCGGCTGGCAGAGGAACTGCTTAGAACCGGTTTTGACGTCCATCTCGTGGTGACCGAGGCTGGCTGGCGAGTGCTTAAGGAAGAGCTGGGCTGGATGACGAGCCGCAGACAAGCTGCTGTCGAGCTGCATTTTGCAGAGGCAGTACAGGCGAAGCGGCTTGTTTTGCATCCGAATTCAGATATTGGGGCAACCATTGCCAGCGGCTCTTTCCGGGTACAGGGAATGGTCGTTGCGCCATGCTCCATGGGGACGCTCGCTTCCATCGCTCACGGCATATCCGATGATTTGCTCTCGAGGGCAGCAGACGTAATGCTGAAGGAAGGACGCAAGCTGCTGCTGCTGCCTCGGGAGACACCTCTGCATGCGATTCATCTGGAAAACATGCTGAAGCTTGCAAAAATGGGCGTAACGATCGTTCCAGCTATGCCGGCCTTTTATTATAAGCCGCAATCGATGGAAGACATGATTGATTTTCTGGTTGGCAAATTATTAGACTGCATGGGAATTGAGCATGCTTTGTTTACAAGATGGGGGGATGGGCCTGATGCTGACTAAAGACAGCTTGCCCCTAATGATTGGAGAAATTGATTACGCAAATGCATGGCCGCTCTTTGTCGGCCTTGATCAGCGTCTTGACGCTTCTGAGCTGGGGCTGTGCTCCCGCATTCCCGCAGAGCTTAACCGAAAGCTGCGCGAAGGAGAGCTTCAGGCTTCGGCTGTCTCATCCTATGCTTACGGCTTAAATAGCAAAGACTATTTGCTGCTGCCGGAGCTGTGCGTAGGATCGGAGGGCCGGGTTAATTCGGTTCTGCTGTTCCTTAAGCAGCCGATCGAGCAAGTGCGTCCACAGCGAATTGCGGTAACATCCGCTTCAGCCACTTCTGTCAATTTGCTCAAAATTGTGATGAAGCTTTATTACGATCTTGATGCGGAATATATCGCTGCTGAACCGATGCTTGATCAGATGCTTGAGAACGCGGATGGGGCGCTTATCATTGGCGACCCAGCTATTCATGCCTCGTGGAGAAGTGAAGAACTGCACATCATCGATCTTGGCGAGCTATGGCATCGCTGGACGGGCCTTGGCATGACCTTTGCGGTTGTGGCGGTTCATAAGGAGGCGGCAGCTGCCTTTCCTCGAGAAATTCATGAGCTGCATCAGGCGATGCTTGCGACTAAGCGCCACAATCTTGCCGACTTGTCACCGCTTGTGGACAAGGCCTGCGAGGAGCTTGGCGGCGAACGCGCGTATTGGCTGGACTATTTTACATGTCTGCAATATGATTTCGGACAGAAGCTGCGCGAGGGACTGGCGCTGTATTTCCGTTATGCGACACAATTAGGTCTGCTGGACCATGAGGTTCAGCTGGCGTTCTACGAAGACAATTCTGCCGAATAGGTGAAAGAATGAAACTATTAGATATGTACGCAAAATTAAAAGGCGATATAACGCAAATAGAGAAGGAGCTTGAACGCAGCGTCACTTTCGAGCATAAGCTGCTCAGCGAGGCATCCCTTCATCTGCTCAAGGCAGGCGGCAAAAGGCTGCGTCCTGTTTTTGTGCTGCTTGCCGGCAAGTTTGGGCGCTACAATCTGGAGGTCATGAAAAAAATCGCCGTGCCTCTTGAACTGATCCATATGGCCTCGCTTGTCCATGACGATGTGATAGATGACGCTGCGACCAGACGCGGCCAGCCAACGGTCAAGGCTAAATGGGATAATCGGGTTGCGATGTATACCGGAGATTATATTTTCGGAAGAGCGCTCGTTATCGCTACTGAACTGGGCAACCCGCAAATTCATCAGGTGCTGTCCAAAGCAATTGTGCAAATGGGCATTGGCGAAATGGAGCAAATCCGTTATTTTTTCAATACGGACCAAACCATCCGCCATTATTTGCTGCGCATCAGGCGCAAAACCGCATTGCTCATTGCAGTAAGCTGCCAGCTTGGAGCGATTGCAGCAGATGGGGACAGAGAGACGGCAAACCGGCTTTATGAATATGGCTACAATGTGGGAATGGCGTTTCAAATCCGCGACGATTTGCTTGATTTGTTCGGAACCGAGAAGCAGATCGGCAAGCCGCCAGGCTCTGACATTAGACAGGGCAATATTACATTGCCTGTTATTTTGGCTTTGCAGGATGAGGCGACCCGCGAGCGGCTGCTTGTGGAAATCGCCCGTATTCGCGAGCATAATGGCAATGTGGATACGCGAGAAGCGATCGATTTGATCAAAAATAGCAAAGGCATTCATGTCGCTGAGCAGCTCGCTGCAAAGTATGTAGAGAAAGCGCTCGCTGCCTTGAAGGATTTGCCATCCCTTCCGGCGAAGAAGAACTTATCCGATATCGCACATTTTGTCGGCAAACGCAATTATTAATCAAGATGCGAAAAGGAGCTGCTACTAGTGGAAAGAACTTTTTTGATGATTAAGCCTGACGGTGTTCAACGTGGCCTCATTGGAGAAATTATGTCTCGCTTTGAGCGTAAAGGGCTTCAATTGGTTGCAGCCAAGTTTATGACCGTGAGCAACGAGCTGGCACAAAAGCATTACGAGGAGCATGAAGGCAAGCCTTTTTATGAGCCGCTTCTGGATTTTATTACGTCTGGCCCCGTATTTGCGATGGTGTGGCAAGGCGATAACGTCATTGCGCTAACCCGCGCTTTAATTGGCAAGACGAATGCAGTGGATGCGCTTCCAGGCACCATTCGCTCTGATTTTGCTGTACATACGAATTATAATTTGATTCATGGCTCCGATTCTCCCGAAAATGCCGTGCGGGAAATTTCCATTTTCTTCACTCCTGAACAGCTTGTGGAATACGAACAAACGATGCAGCGCTGGGTTTAGCCAGCTGCAATACAAACGGAGGCTGAAGGCTTAATGACGGACGATCGGGATTTTGCAACGTTTATCCAGAAGATGAGAGATAAGACCAACATTGATTTATCGCAATATAAGGAAGCGCAAATGAAACGCAGGCTCACGACGCTGCGCATGAAGCATGGATTCCAGACATTCGATGAATACTGGAGAAAGCTGGAGAATGACCGTACTTTGATGAATGAATTTCTCGACCGGATGACGATTAACGTCTCGGAGTTTTGGCGTAACCCGAACCGGTGGGAAGTGCTGAAAAATCAGTTTTTTCCGGAAATGCTGAAAAATAACAGCCGATTGAAAATTTGGAGCGCAGCGTGTTCGACGGGCGAGGAGCCTTATACGCTGGCGATGATTTTGACGGAGATTGGTGCCATTGGCAAATCGTCGATTTTGGCGACGGATCTTGATAATATCGTGCTGCAAAAGGCGCAGGAAGGCATTTATTTAGAGCGTTCGCTTAAGGATGTGCCGCCAGCGTTCCGTCAAAAATATTTTGCTCCAGATCATGGAGCTTTTGCCGTCTCGAACGATTTGAAAAAATCGATCCAATTCAAGCAGCAAAATATGCTTCATGATACGTTTGACAGCGGATTCGACCTCATTGTTTGCCGCAATGTTATGATTTATTTTACCGAGGATGCGAAGCGCATTTTGTACCACAAGTTTGCAAAAGCTTTGAAGCCGGGCGGCATTTTGTTCGTCGGCAGCACGGAGCAGATTTTTTCGCCAGCCCAGTATGGCTTTGATACGGCGGATACGTTCTTTTACAGAAAAACGAGCAATTAATGTATATCGGCTTCCTTGTTCTCCTATACTAGTGGTAGTCAACACCATTTGGAGGCGGAACGAAAGATGGATAAACGCAAAGTGATTCAAGCCTATAAGCTTGGCATTATATCGATTCAAGAGTGCGCGCAGATTTTGGGACTGGACAGCGGGCAATTGCCTGGATTATTGAAAGCCCAGCAATTCGCTTCCGACTATGCGGATTCGCAGAGCAAGCGCACGGTGAATAGCTAAGGGATGGCCCATAGAAGGTCATCGTTTGAAAAAAAGCAGGATCAGGCGCCATACCAGGCTACTGATCCTGCTTTTTTTACATCTAGGCAAGGATATAATTTTTCCATCCTTTCTCTATATGTCTCGGACTGAAACGCGCCGCTAAAGGACGGCGACAGCCGTTTACGCTTGAGATAAAAAAGCGGTTTGGGCGCGGATTGGCGGTGCGCATTTCTTGTCAAACCCGCAAGGCTGTACTATAATGAGCAAAGATGTTTAGGGTAGCTGATGATAGCATGCGCCTAATAATCAGCCAAATGCGCACGCTTGCAGCGCTCCAGGCCATATTAGGTTGTTTGCGTTGAAGGAGGAGCTTTAGGTTGAGTTTACGTTATTTGACAGCGGGGGAAACACATGGTCCCCAATTGACCGCCATTATTGAGGGTCTTCCTAGTAATTTAACTATTGATTTTGAGGAGATTAATTTTCAGCTTCACCGTCGCCAGAAAGGCCATGGCCGCGGTCGTCGCATGCAAATTGAGAAGGATACGGCGAACATTGTCGGTGGCGTTCGTCATGGTCGGACGACTGGCGCTCCTGTAGCGCTAATTGTTGAGAACAATGACTGGAAGCATTGGACGAGCGTAATGAACATCGCCCCGATTGAAGGCGGAGATGAAGAGAAGCGCCGGGTACACCGTCCGCGTCCTGGACATGCGGATTTGAACGGCGGCTTGAAATATAATTTGAAGGATCTTCGCAACGTACTGGAGCGTTCCAGTGCCCGCGAGACAGCAGCACGCGTAGCGGTTGGCGCGGTTGCACGCCAGCTTCTTGCTGAATTCGGCATTAAAGTGGGCGGACAGGTTATCCGTATTGGCGAAATCGAAGCGCCGGCGAACCAATTGCCGCTGGATGAGCTTATTCGCATTACGGAAGAATCGCCTGTACGCGTCGTTGATAAAGAAACGGAAGAGAAGATGACCGCTTACATTGACCAAATTAAAGCCGAAGGCGATTCCATCGGCGGCGTGGTCGAGTGCATTATTGAAGGCGTGCCAATTGGGCTTGGAAGCCATGTGCAATGGGACCGCAAGCTGGATGCGCGCATCGCGGGCGCTGTCGTTTCCATTAATGCCTTCAAAGGCTGTGAAATTGGCATCGGCTTTGAAGCAGCGAAGCTGCGCGGCTCGCAGGTGCATGACGAGATTTTGTACACCGCGCAGGAAGGCTATACGAGAGCGACGAACCGTCTGGGCGGATTCGAGGGCGGTATGACCAATGGCGAGCAAATCGTCGTCCGCGGCGTAATGAAGCCGATTCCAACGCTTTACAAGCCGCTTCGCAGCGTGGACATTGACACGAAGGAGCCGTTCACGGCGCAAGTCGAACGTTCCGATAGCTGTGCAGTTCCGGCAGCGAGCGTAGTTATGGAGCATGTTGTCGCTTTTGAAGTAGCGAAAGCATTTCTTGAGAAGTTCGGCGGCGATTCCATTGAGGAAATCCGCTCGAACCTGAATCAATACCTTGAGCAAATAGGCAGGTACTAAGGAATGAGAGAGCTAACGGTTGATTTAGGCGAACGCTCTTATCCGATCTATATTGGGGAGGGTCTCCTGCAGGAGGCTCCCTCTTTTTTCGAAAAGCACGGCATTAGCAAAAAATCGCCGCTGCTAATCATCTCCGATGATAAAGTGGCGCCCCATTATTTGGAGCCGCTTGCAAACACGCTAAGCGCAGCGGGCTTCCAGCCGTCCACAGCAATCGTGCCGTCAGGTGAAAGCTCGAAGTCTTTGGCGATGCTGGAAGATTTGGTCACGCATGCGCTTAAAGCAGGGCTTGACCGCAAATCGGCGATCGTAGCTCTTGGCGGCGGCGTAGTTGGCGATTTGGCGGGTTTCGTAGCAGCGTCTTATATGCGTGGCGTAAAGTTCATTCAAATTCCGACGACAATTTTGGCGCATGACAGCAGCGTTGGCGGCAAAGTGGCTGTCAACCACCCGCTGGCGAAAAATATTATCGGCGCTTTCCATCAACCGGAAATGGTGCTGTATGATTTGAACACGCTTCAGACGCTTCCGCCGCGCGACGTTCGTTCAGGCTTGTCGGAAGTGGTCAAACACGGCTTTATCTGGGACGACGCTTTCGTGCAGTGGTGCGATGAAAACTCCGAGCGCCTGCTCGCGCTTGATCCAGAAGCACTCGGCTATGCCTTGTATAAGGGCTGCAGTGTAAAAGCGGCAGTCGTATCCAAGGATGAGCGGGAAAATGACCTGCGTGCGATTTTGAATTTGGGCCATACGATTGGTCATGCGCTGGAGGCTGTGGCTGGCTATGGCGAGCTGCTTCATGGCGAGGCGATTTCGATAGGCATGATTGGCTCGGCCAAGCTAGGACTGCGTTATGGAGCGCCTGAGGACGTCTATACAACAACGAAGCGAGTGCTTGCTAAATGCGGGCTTCCGGTGAAGCTGCCGGAGCACTTTGACGTGGACGCGATTATGGAAGCGATGATGCATGACAAAAAGTTCAGCGAAAGCACAATGATTTTCGTGGTTCCGACGGCGATCGGCGAAGTGGAAATCAAGAAAGATGTACCGGCGTCATGGGTTCGGGAAATCGTGGAGGAATTGAAACAGGAGGCCGAGTAATATGAGCGTTAGGGGAATTCGCGGGGCAATTACCGTTGATACAAACGAGAAAGAGCCTATTTTAAAAGCAACACTTGAAATGCTGCATGCGATTGTCGCAGACAATGACGTTCAGCCTGACGATATTTGCAGCGTATTTATTACGGTGACGAATGATTTGGATGATGCTTTTCCGGCTGTGGCTATTCGCCAAATGAGCGGTTGGGAGCTTGTTCCACTCATGTGCGCGCTGGAAGTGCCCGTTAAGGGAAGCCTTGCCCGCTGCATTAGGCTGATGGTTACCGTAAATACGGACAAAACGCAAGCCGAGATTAAACATGTGTACTTGGGAGGAGCCCAAGTGCTTCGTCCAGATTTAACGCAATCCTAATCTAATTGACGATCAGGCACAAGATGTTGTATATTGGATGAAGTAAATGAGACTAGTTGAGAAGCAAGTGAGCAGGTTTGAGTTGAAATTAGATGAGCAGAGCAGAGACGAGCATAGCCAAGTTGCGAATATAAAGTCTATAGAGCAGAGTGCGTGATGTTGAAATAAAGATGATGTATAAGTTTAGCACTTATAATCATATTCTATTTCGTTGCCGGAAGAGCCTATCCATCCTTTCAGATGGCGACAGCTGTGTTCCATTGCGTATGTTTGTACAAGATGCTGCTATAGGTTTATTTGTTGGCTAGCCTTTACTTTTTTGTCCTCATCTTAAATCAGCGCCCCTGCCTTGGCAGGGGCTTTTTATTTTGAATGTGACTACACATATCGAGAAGGGGGACGTAACGATGAATAGTGAATTACAGCAAGTGGTCAAGCTCTCTGAGGAATACAATCTCATTCCAATCGTTCGTTATATGATGGCGGATACGGAGACGCCGATTCGGCTGTTTCAGCATTTTGCCAAGGAAAAGCATGCATTTCTGCTTGAAAGTGTAGAGGGCGGCGTGAAATGGGCGCGGTATTCGTTCATTGGAACCGATCCGTTTATGATGCTGTACGGCAAAAACGGCGAAATGATTTTTGAGAAAAATGGTGAAAAAATCAGCTTCGACGATAAGCCGCTAAGCTTGCTGAAGGATCATCTTCGTTACTATCGCAGTCCGGCGATGTCCCATCTTCCACCATTTACGGGCGGGGCTATCGGGTTTTTCGGCTATGATTTGCTGCAATATTATGAGAAGCTCCCACCCCACCGGATAGATGATTTGGAAATGAATGATTTGCAGTTTATGTTCTGCGATCAAGTCATCGTCTTCGACCACTTCAAGCAGCAGCTGCAAATTATCGGCAATGTGCATGTGCCGAAGGAGACGACGCAGACGGGCATCGTTCAGTCTTACGGCGTCGAGGAGGCATACAACGCAGCAGTTGCCAAAATCGAAGCGACGGTCGAGCGCCTGCAGCAGCAGGTGAAGATTCCGGTGCCAATCGGTGCTGGCGTGCCGACTATGCCTGAGGTTGGCGATGTGCAGTCCAATTTGACGAAGGAGCAGTTCATCGCCAATGTCGACAAAGCGAAGGAGTACATTCGCGCCGGCGATATTTTCCAGGTGGTGCTGTCCCAGCGCTTCAGCATTGAGACGGATGTTGATCCGCTGCATGTGTACCGCGTACTTCGCACGATGAACCCTTCACCATACATGTATTATTTGAAAATGGGTGAAGAGGTAATTGTTGGAACGTCGCCGGAGGCGCTCGTTAAAGTAGATGGCAGCAAGGTGGAAACCCGTCCAATTGCCGGAACGCGCCCTCGCGGCAAAACGCCGGAGGAGGATCTTGCGCTGGAGCAGGATTTGCTGGCAGACGAGAAGGAGCGCGCGGAGCATCTGATGCTCGTTGACTTGGGCCGCAACGACATCGGCCGTGTATCCGAGTTCGGCTCGGTGAAATGCGATTCCTTTATGGAAATCGAACGTTATTCCCACGTTATGCATATCGTCTCGAATGTGACGGGCAAGCTGCGGGAGGACAAGGATTTTTACGATGCATTCCTCTCCTGTCTTCCTGCTGGAACCGTATCCGGCGCACCGAAGCTGCGGGCGATGGAAATTATTGCAGAGCTTGAAAATGAAGCTCGCGGCGCTTACGCTGGAGCGATTGGTTACTTAGGCTTCGGCGGTACGCTCGACACCTGCATCACGATTCGCACGATCATTTTCAAAAATGGCAAAGCCTACGTGCAGAGCGGGGCAGGCATCGTCTGGGATTCCGTTCCGGAAAGCGAATATACCGAAACGGTGAATAAAGCGAAAGCGCTGCTGACGGCCATTCGGGCCGCTGAGCAGCTGTTCGGCAAGCCTGGAGACGCTCGCGACCAGAGCTTCAATGCCATCAATAGCGATTATTACATCAAAGCAGGGGAGGGTTTCGTACAATGACAAGCAGCCTGACACCGATTACGATGCAAAGCGCGTTAACCAAATTAATCGGCAGCGAGCATTTGTCACGGGAAGAAGCCCGCTCCGTCATGGATATTATTATGAGCGGGGAAGCAACGCCGGTTCAAATTGCAGGCGTCGTGACCGCGCTGCGCATGAAAGGCGAGACGAAGGACGAAATTACAGGCTTTGCCCAGGCGATGCGGGCGCATTCGAGCCATGTGCAGACCGAGCAGGAAGGGCTGCTGGATACATGCGGCACAGGCGGCTCCGGCATTCATAAGTTCAATATTTCAACGTCGTCCGCGATTATTGCGGCTGCAGCTGGCATTCGCGTAGCCAAGCATGGCAATCGCGCAATGTCGGGCAAAGCGGGCAGCGCGGACGTGCTGGAGGCGCTGGGCGTCCAAATTACGCTGACACCTGAGCAGGCGGAGGAATGCTTGAAGCAAGTGGGCATCTGCTTCATGTTCGCGCAGCTGTACCATCCATCGCTTCGCCACGCTTCTGTTCCACGTAAAGAGCTGGGCATTCGGACGATTTTTAATATGCTGGGTCCATTGACTAACCCGGCAGGGGCAGATCGACAGCTGATCGGCTTGTATGATGCTAAGAAGACGGACACCGTTGCTTCGGTGCTGGGAGAGCTTGGCGTCAAGCGCGCGATGGTCGTCAGCAGCAATGACGGGCTGGATGAAATCAGCATTTCGGCAGCGACTAGAGTGTCGGAGCTTCTGAATGGCGAGGTTCGCACGTATGAAATTACGCCGGAGGAGCTAGGCTTGACCCGCTATCCGATTAGCGAGGTGCTGGGGGGCGATCCTGCGGCCAATGCGTCTATCATTCGCGGCATATTCAGCGGCGAGCAGCGCGGTGCTTATCGCGATATCGTGCTTGCGAATGCAGGAGCTTGCATTTATGTGGGCGGAGCTGCTGCGAGCTTGACAGATGGTGTTAAAATTGCGGCGGATATGATTGATTCCGGATTAGCCGAGCAAAAGCTGCTGGGCCTGATTCAAACGACAGGAGAGCTGACCCATGTTTTTGGATAAAATCGTAGTAACGAAGCGCGAAGAGGTAGAAGCGCTGTCCGCCACTTTCCAATTAGCGGAATATGAGCGGACGATTGCCGAGCTTGCTCCATGCCGCGGCTTTGAGCGTGCATTGACTGTGGGCCGCAAGCGCTCGGTTGGACTCATTGCCGAGGTGAAAAAAGCTTCGCCGTCTAAAGGGCTGATTCGCCCTGAATTTCATCCGGCGGAGCTGGCAGCTGCGTATGAGCAGGCCGGAGCGGATTGTATTTCCGTGCTGACGGACCAGCAATATTTTCAAGGGGCCAATGCGTATTTGACGCTCGTCAAGGATACGGTCGGCATTCCGCTGCTTCGCAAGGACTTCATTATTGATTACCGCCAAGTGTATGAGGCGAGAGTCATTGGCGCGGATGCGATTTTGCTCATTGCGGCGATATTGACTAAGCAGCAAATGGCGGAGCTGTATGATACGGCAACGGCGCTTGGCATGGATGTGCTGGTCGAGGTGCATAACCGCGAGGAGCTGGAGACGGTGCTAGAGCTGAATAAAGCGACGCTTATCGGGGTCAACAATCGCGATCTGAAAAGCTTTGTCACCGATTTGCGTACAACGGAGCAGTTGATCGGCTTGATGCCGCAAGGTGTGACCGTGATTAGCGAGAGCGGCATTGCTGGCCCGGCAGATATGGATTATTTGCAAGGCGTTGGCGCGCAGGGCGTTCTCATTGGCGAACATTTTATGCGCCAACCCGATGCTGGCCAGGCTATTATCGATTTGATGGGGCCGGTGAGCCGCTAGTGCAGACGCAGACGACTCCTCGGATCAAAATTTGCGGCCTCAAAACTGCTGAGACGATTCAGCAAATGGACGGGCTGCCGTTCCATGACATTGGATTTGTATTTGCACCTAGCAAGCGTCAAGTGCTGCCTGCGCAAGCAGCGGAGCTGATTGAGGCTGTACATGGCTTGAAGGCGGCAGAAGGGCTGCGTCCCCAAACCGTCGGCGTATTCGTGAACCCTACGCTTACGGAGCTTCGCGAGACGCTCGCTATCGCTTCGCTTGATGTGGTGCAGCTGCATGGCAGCGAAACGCCTGCTTTTTGCCAAGCGGTCCGCGAGCAATTTGCGGTGAAGGTGTGGAAGGTATTTTCTATACGAAATGAAACGGTTGTTCAGTCTGAGGAGGACACAGGCACGGGAGCTGACAAGGGTACTGCCGATCATGCTAATGTGAATGAGGCAGCAGTCCGCCTTGCTCCATTTAACGGAAAAATTGATGCTGTGCTGATCGACACGGCCGGGGGCGGAACGGGCAAAGCGTTCAACTGGCAAGTTATTGATGACTACCAGGCTGCGGCAGCGCAGCTGAATGTGCCGCTTTATGTAGCGGGCGGTCTGAACCCGGACAATGTACATGAATTGTTAGCTGCGCATGCTCCGAGTGGTCTTGATGTGTCCAGCGGAGTAGAGACGGACGGCGTTAAAGATATCGAGAAAATTAGATTATTCGTCAGAAAGGTGATGCAACGATGAACCGAGTACCGGATGAAAATGGTCGTTTCGGCAAGTTTGGCGGCCGTTATGTTCCCGAGACGTTGATGAACGCTCTGCTTGAGCTGGAGGAAGCGTACAACCGCCATTCCAAGGATGAATCATTTCAAGAGGAAATCCGCAATTTGCTGCATAAGTATTCGGGAAGACCTACCTCGCTCTATTATGCAGAACGCCTGAGCGAGCAGCTTGGCGGCGCTAAAATTTATTTGAAGCGCGAGGATTTAAACCATACAGGCGCCCACAAGATCAATAATACAATCGGTCAGGGCATTCTGGCGAAACGCATGGGCAAAACGAAAATTATTGCCGAAACCGGCGCAGGCCAGCACGGCGTTGCTTCGGCGACGATTGCAGCTTTGCTTGGACTGGAATGCAAAGTATTTATGGGCGAGGAAGATATGAAGCGCCAGCAGCTCAACGTATTCCGCATGCAGTTGCTTGGGGCGGAAGTTGTTCCCGTTCTTTCGGGAACGCGCACGCTTAAGGATGCCTGTAATGAAACGCTGCGCTACTGGGTTAGCCATGTAGACGATACGTATTATATTTTGGGTTCGGCGACAGGGCCGCATCCCTATCCGATGATCGTCCGCGATTTTCAGCGGATTATCGGCGACGAATCGCGCAAGCAAATTGTGGCAGAAGAAGGACGTCTGCCGGATTATGTAGTAGCAGCGGTTGGCGGCGGCAGCAATGCAATCGGTATTTTCTACCCGTTCATTGAAGATGCGGATGTGCGTTTGATTGGCGTAGAAGCAGCGGGACGTGGAGTAGAGACAGAGGAGCATGCGGCTACGATGACGAAAGGCCGTCATGGCGTATTCCAAGGCTCGCTGAGCTATGTGCTGCAGGATGATAACGGACAAGTGCTGCCTGCGCATTCGATTTCGGCTGGTCTCGACTATCCGGGCATTGGCCCTGAGCATTCCTATTTGAAGGATTCGGGCCGTGCGGAATATTTCCCGATTACCGATGACGAGGCGATGGATGCCTTGCAATTGCTGTCGCGGACAGAAGGCATCATTCCGGCGCTTGAGTCGGCACATGCGATTGCCCAGACGGTCAAGCTGGCTCCAACGCTTGCTAAAGATAAAATTATCGTTGTCAGCCTGTCGGGGCGCGGCGATAAAGATGTAGAGACGATTATGAGCAAGCTGGGAGGCGCAGTCGATGAATCTCATTGATACGGTATTTGCAAAGCTACGTGAGGAGAAGCGTACCGCGCTAATCCCTTTTTTGACAGTAGGCGATCCTGACTTGAAAACGTCGCTGGCGATTATTAAGCAGCTGGAGGAGTCCGGCGCCGATCTAATCGAGCTGGGCGTTCCTTATTCTGATCCGCTCGCCGATGGTCCCGTTATTCAACGGGCATCCGAGCGTGCTTTGAGAAGCAGCATTACGCTGCGCGACTGCATTGAAGCTGCGGCGCAAGCGCGCGAAGCTGGCGTGAAGCTGCCATTCATATTGTTTACTTATTTTAATCCGGTGCTCCAATTCGGTTTGGAAGCTTTTATGGAGCTGGTCAAAAATAAAGAAATCAGCGGTCTAATCATTCCCGACCTGCCCATCGAAGAGGATGCCGAGGTTCGCCAGCTGGCGGAAGCGGCAGGCATTCATCTCATTCCGCTCGTAGCTCCGACCTCCAAGGATCGCGTCGTGCGTATTTCGCAAAAAGCTAAAGGCTTCGTGTATTGCGTCTCCTCGCTGGGCGTAACGGGCGTGCGGGCAGAATTCCACAGCGGGATCGACGATTTCCTTGCTACCGTGCGGGAAGCGACCGATCTGCCGATCGCAGTTGGCTTCGGCATTTCGAGCCGTGAGCAAGTTGAGCGATTCTCGAAGCAATGCGACGGCGTTGTCGTTGGCAGCGCGATCGTACGCAAAATTGAAGAATCCATTCCGCTGCTCGAAGAGGAGAGCACTCGCGCAGAAGGCTTGAAGCAGATCGGCGAGTTTGTAGCCGCGCTGAAGGGCTAGGGCATATTTAACCCCTTATGGGAGGCATAGTTTAAGAGGTGCAGAATACGAGCGTATTCTGCACCTCTTTTTTTAAAATTTAGGAAAGGATATGCATGTTCTCCTCCTTTCTCTATACGTTTCGCCAAACCGATGGCGTCTAATAGAAAGGATGCCGCCAGAGGACGGCGAAAGCCGTTTACGCTTGTGTCATCTCAAAAATAAGATTGATTATACATAAATAATGACATATACTAGCATTAGACCGACCGACGGTCTATAGAGAGGAGCGACTAAGCGGACGATGCGTATACTGAAAGACCCGGAAGAACGCAAAAATGAAATTTTAGATACAGCAGAAATGCTTTTTTATACAAAGGGCTACAATAAAACGACAATCAATGACATCCTTCAGGAGATTGGCATTGCGAAGGGGACGTTTTATTATTACTTTAAGTCCAAAGAGGAAGTTATGGATGCGATCATTATGCGGATCGTCGCAGTGGATGTGGCCGCTGCAAGGGACATAGCCTCTAACCCGGAGCTGCCGACCTTGGTCAAATTATTTCAAATTTTGATGGCTCAGAAGCCTAAGCATGGTGACCGTAAGGAACAGCTGCTTGAGCAATTCCATCAGGTCGGCAATGCAGAAATGCATCAGAAAAGCCTCGTGCAGACAATTATTCACTTGACGCCAGTGTTAACAGCAGTCATTGAGCAAGGCATTGAGGAGCATATTTTTCAAACCGAATTTCCGCAGGAGACGGTGGAATTTTTAATCGTATCCTCCACTTTTCTGTTCGATGAAGGTTTATTCGAATGGCAGCCAGCGGAAATCATCCAGAAGGCGAAAGCTTTTATTCATGTGATGGAAACGACGCTAGGCGCGAAAAAAGGCAGCTTTGATTTTATTTTTGAAATGCTGACGAACGGGGAATGACCTGATTTATTGCCGAACCCGAGTCCCGCCTTGCAGGCGAGCTGTTAGCGTGCCCAGTATTCCGAAACCGCCAAATGGCGGGGGACAGTTGGATGCTGGCTTATTTTTTTGAACTTAATAGACTGACGGTCAGTCTATAAAATAAATCCATTTATTTTTGTTAAAGGGGAACTGGGAAATGATACAAAATAACGTAAAAAGGGTGCCGTTCACGCGAAGCTTTCAGCTGCTTATTTTAGGGCAAATGATTTCCATTCTGGGCAGCGCGCTGCTGCGCTTTGGGCTGTCGCTGTATGCGCTAGACCTTACAGGGCGTGCAGATATTTATGGGACTCTTTATGCGGTGTCCAGCATCCCGCTGCTGCTGTCGCCAATTGGCGGGGCCATCGCTGACCGCTTCAATCGCCGAAATTTAATCGTTTTATTCGATTTTGGAGGCGGCATCGTCGTTCTGGGCTTCATGCTCCTATTGGCAGCAGGCGACGCGCCCGTTGTTGTTATTGGTATTGTGATGGTGCTGCTTTCGCTGATCAGCGCAATGTACCAGCCTGCTGTGCAGGCGAGCATCCCGCAGCTGGTGCATAAGAGCCAGCTAGAGCAGGCCAATGGAATGGTGAATGGCATCGGCGCTTTGGCCCAAATGGCTGCCCCGGTGCTTGGCGGCATTTTGTATGGTGTTCTTGGCCTGCACACATTGATGATCGGAAGCGGTATCGCTTTTTTGCTGTCAGCTCTCATGCAGCTATTTATTAAAATCCCGTTTGTGAAACGCGAGCAGAAGGGAAATATCGTCGCAACGCTTGCAGCCGATATAAAAGCAGGAATGGCCTATGTAGTCCAGCGGCGCCCGATCTTGAAAGCGATGGTATTAGCGGCGCTGCTCAATTTTATTTTAACGCCGTTTTTCGTTGTAGGCGGGCCGATTATTTTGCGGGTTACGATGCAAAGCAGCGATACGCTTTACGGAGTTGGCATGGGCATAGTGGAATGCAGCACGATTTTGGGCGCACTGACGATTGGTTTTTTTGCGAAAAAAATGCAAATGAGCACCTTATACCGGTGGCTGCTCGTCATGGCCGCATGGCTGCTGCCGATGTCATTGTCGCTGACGCCATGGATGCTGGGGCTCGGCTATTATCCAGCTTATATGCTGTTTATGGCAAGCGTTGTTCCCATCGCGATGGCATTGACGATGATTTCAATTTTTGTGCTGACCCGGGTGCAAAAGCAGACACCTAATGAGCTGCTTGGCAAGGTGATGGCCATTATTATGGCGGTTGCCCAAATAGCGGCTCCTGTTGGGCAAATCGTATACGGCGAGCTGTTTGAAATGTTCAGCTTACAGGTGTATATTCCTGCCCTGCTTATGTTCGCAGCCCTGCTCTTGACAGCTTGGCTTACAAAGAGATTTTATCAAAATCAAATAGGGGAGGAAGAGCAAGATGCTAGGAACGATGTGGAGAAAAGATATCGCAAAGAATAAATTGATTACTGCCATTTTATTTTTATTTATTATGATTTCCTCGCTGCTCGTGGCAAGCAGTGCAAGCATGCTGCTGGAGCTGTTCCGTTCGGTGGATAATTGGTTTGAGAAAGCGGCCGTCCCCCATTTTGTCCAAATGCATGCCGGGGAAATCGACCAGCGGGAAATAGAGGCTTTTGCAAACGGCAGTAAGCTAGTGAAGGATCAGCAAACGGTCGAGATGATTTCTATTGAGCCAGCCCATGTTTATTTTGGCGAGAGCGGTGAGTCAGAGGCAGGCAGCGTCATGGAAATGAGCATTGTAAAGCAAAACAACGCGTTTGATTTTTTACTTGATTTAACCAATAACAGGCTGGATGTGCTTCCAGGCGAAATAGCGGTGCCGATTTATTTTAAGCAGCAGCAGAGGCTGGAAATCGGGGATACGATGCGGATTGCCAAGGGTTCCTTTAGCATGGCTTTTACGATAGCGGATTTTGTTAGGGATGCCCAGATGAATCCGTCTATTGTCAGCTCGAAGCGTTTCGTTGTGAGCGATTTGGATTGGGAGACGCTTAAGGGCCATTTTACTGATAAAGAATATTTGATCGAATTTCTGCTGCATGATGGGGAGCGAACTAGCGAATTTGAACAGCTTTATCAATCATCTGGGCTTCCCCACCAAGGACCCGCCATTACATCCGCCCAATTACGTTTATTGAATGCGCTGACCGACGGCGTTGCGGCCGTTGTTATTTTTTTAGCCAGCTTGCTGCTAATTGCGATTGCCTTTCTCTGCCTGCGGTTCACGATGCTTGCCGCGATGGAGGAGGATATTTATGAGATTGGCGTTCTGAAGGCGATTGGGATGGCTGGAGATCATATCCGCCGGCTTTATTTAATGAAATATCGGATGATCGCTTTGCTGGCTAGTTTGGCAGGGTATGTGCTGTCCCTCTTTACAGAGCGGGCTTTCATAGCGAATAGGAGCCTATTTATGGGCACAGCTGAAAAAAGTGCGCTAAGCTACATCGTCCCCTTGCTGGGAGCAGTCTGTATTTTTCTGCTAGTGATGTTGTTCTGCCGCTTCGTTTTGCGGAGATTTAAGCGAATATCGGCCGTTGAAGCTCTTCGTTCAGGCAGCACTTCGGCCAAAGGACGGATGTCAGGACTGTTGAAGCTCCATCGCAGCCGGGTTATCCCTGTCCATCTATTTGTCGGCATGCAGGATGTGTTGGTCCGGATTAGAACATTTGGTTTGCTGGGCCTCGTATTTACGCTTTGTTTCTTCCTCATCATTGTGCCGGCCAATTTTTTGAATACGTTGAAATCGCCTGATTTTATAACCTATATGGGAGCCGGGAGGAGCGATATTCAAATCGATATGCGGCAGACAAGCGACGCAGCGCAGCGGTACAACGAAATGCTTGCCTATATACAAAACGACTGCGATGTGGAAAAGTATTCGCCGCTCGTAACGAGCTCTTATAAGCTGCGCAGCGAGGATGGCATCTATGAAAATGTGAGCGTGCAAACGGGCGATTTTTCGCTGTTCCCGCTAGCCTATTTAAGCGGGGCTGCTCCTGTTCAAAATGATGAAATGGCTCTTTCTTACCTCCATGCGAAGGAGCGCGGCAAGCAGCTCGGCGACACGCTTACGCTTCTCGCAGCCGGGAAAGAACGAGAGCTGAAGATTTCGGGCATTTATCAGGATGTGACCAATGGCGGCAAGACGGCGAAGGCGCTGCTGCCATACGAAGCAGAGTCCGTTCTCTGGTACATGGTCAGCCTGAATGTAAAGCCGGGCGTTGCCATTGGTGAGAAAACAGCGGAATACGCAGCGGCCTTTCATCCGGCAAAGGTGACGTTTATGGAAGATTATTTGTCCCAGACGTTAAGCTCCACCATAAGCCAGCTGCAAAAAATAACGGCGCTCACCTCGACAGCAGCTCTTGTAATCGCGATACTGATTACCGCTTTATTTTTCAACATGCTAATTGTGAAAGACGCTTCCGACCTCGTCATTATGAGAAGCCTTGGATTTTCCTTAAAACAGATCAGACTGCAATACATCATCCGCTCGCTGCTCGTATTACTGGCCGGAATGGTGTTAGGCACCGCAGCAGCGGGAACCCTTGGGCAGGGCGCAGTCAGCGTGCTGATGTCCTTAATGGGCGCAGCCCGCGTCGCGTTTGTCGTAAATCCGCTTGTGGCCTACATATGGATTCCGCTGGCACTTATCGTTGTCGTAATCATAACGACGTTATTCAGCAGCTTAGCCGTAACGGGAGCTGGTAAAGGCGCAGGCGCAGCAAAATTATTTTCGAAATGAGGGCATCGTGATGACAAATGTGTTAGAGGCGAAAAAGGTTAGCAAAAGCTACTCCTTAGGCAAAAATAATGAACAGCCTGTGCTGAAAAATGTGAATTTGGAATTGCGGGCAGGCGAGTTCGTGTCCATAATGGGGCCTTCTGGCTGCGGCAAGTCGACCCTGCTGCAGATCATTAGCGGGATGGATAAAATGACGTCCGGCAGCGTTGCCATACAAGGGCAGGAGATCGGCAGTCTATCCGAAGAGCGTTTGGCTCAGCTTCGCTTGAGCAAGATGGGATTTATTTTTCAGCAGAGCGGCTTTTTGAAAAATCTCAGTCTGCTCGACAATATTATTTTGCCCGCTTATATGGCGAAAGCAGAGAGCCGCGCTGCTATCAACAGGCGCGCCAGCGAGCTGATGAAGCGGACAGGCATTGCGCAGCTGGCGCATGCGGACAAGTCGCAAGTATCTGGAGGACAGCTCCAGCGGGCGGCCATTTGCCGAGCGCTCATCAACCAGCCGCAATTGGTGTTTGGCGATGAGCCGACTGGGGCGCTAAATTCCAAGGCGAGTGACGAGGTCATGGATATTTTAGCGGAAATGAACGCTGCTGGGACGACGATTATGCTGGTAACCCATGATGCGAAGGTAGCTGCCAAAACACAGCGTGTGCTATTTATGTTGGACGGATGCATCGTTGGCGAACGCCGGCTTGGCCAGCTCGGACAGGCCGAATTGAAGGAGCGGGAGGCAAAACTGTCATCTTGGCTTGCTGAGATGGGATTTTAGATTTTTTCTTTGGGGCAGGCGCGATCAATTGCAATAGAACATCTTTTAAAGCGGGACAAGATGTGAGACAATAAGCTTTATGCAATTGATATTTATATATCAATTAATGTGTTGATATATTAAGAAGAGGTGATCGGCAGCATGCAGCCAAAAAACAATATTTTACATCTCCCTGTCTATCAGCCTGGCAAGCCGGTTGAAGATGTGAAGAGAGAGCTTGGGCTAACTGAAGTTACGAAGCTGGCTTCCAATGAAAATCCACATGGTTGTTCCGAGCAGGCTAAAGCGGCAATGTTGGAAGAAATAAACCAAACGAATATTTATCCTGATGGCGCCAGCATTGAGCTTGCAGCAGCACTTGCAAACCATCTTAACGTAAAGCCGGAGCAGCTGATTTTCGGCACAGGCTCCAGTGAAATTATTTTAATGCTGGCCCGCGCATTTCTTGTTGCCGGCGACGAAACGATTATGGCGGACGAGACCTTCCCGCAGTATAAGCATAATGCCGAAATTGAGAACGCTCGCATCATCGAGGTGCCGCTGAAGGAGGGCAAGCATGATCTTCCTGCAATGCTGGCGAAGGTAACAGAGCGTACGAAAATCATCTGGATTTGCAACCCGAACAATCCGACCGGCACGATTGTGACGAAGGAGGAACTGACTTCCTTTTTGCAGCAGGTTCCGAGCCATGTGCTCGTTGTGCTGGATGAGGCGTATTGCGAGCTAGTAACAGATCCTGCTTTCCCGAACGGCATTGAACTGCTGAGCAGCTACCGGAATCTGATCGTATTGCGCACGTTCTCGAAGGTTTATGGCTTGGCTGCGCTGCGTATTGGCTATGGCGTTGGCGACGTGGACGTGCTTCGCTTCATTAATCAGGTGCGGGAGCCGTTTAATACATCGAGAATCGCACAGGCAGCGGCGAAAGCGGCCGTGTCCGATCAAGCTTTTATTCAGCATGTTGTGCAGGAAAATGCAGCGGGCATCGCTTATTTTGCTGAGCAGTTTGACCGGCTTGGCCTTGTTTATTATCCGGCGCATGGCAATTTTATTATGGTCGATGTCAAGCGTCCTTCTCCAGAGGTTTTTGATGCGCTGCTGCGCAAAGGCTTTATTATTCGATCCCGCTGGACGTATTACCCGACTTATATTCGGGTCAGCGTAGGCACCAAGCAGCAAAATGAGCAGTTTATAGCTGCTTTGGAGCAGGTTTTGCAGGAAGTGGCGGTGCAGTCATAAGGTTATGGTGAAAATAGCGATTTTTGGCGTAGGATTAATTGGCGGATCGCTTGCTCTTTGCTTTAAGGGCAAGCCGGATGTAACGGTTGTCGGTTATTCAAACCGGGCGTCCTCCGCAGAGAAATATGTCAATCGAGGCGTCGTCGATTCAGCAACGACGTCTGTTCGAGAGGCGGCTGTTGACGCTGACTTCATATTCCTCTGCGTGCCTGTAGGCAAGCTGGAGGAGTATGTAGATGAGCTGAGCCAGCTTCCGCTGAAGCCGGGCTGTATTGTGACGGATGTCGGCAGCACGAAAGCTTCCGTTGCCTTATGCGGACGCAGGCTGGAAAGCCAGCCGGGCGTTTCGTTTATCGGCGGCCATCCAATGGCCGGATCGGAGCGCTCGGGCGTTGAAGCAGCATCGACCCATTTGTTCGAGAATGCTTTTTACGTTCTCACGCCCGACGCGTCGACGCCGCAGGGACAGCTGGACAAGCTCATTGAACTGCTTGCGCTGACGAAAGCCCATATTGTCAGTGTGGACGCGAAGTCGCATGATGAAATCGTGGGCGCGATCAGCCATTTGCCGCATATGATTGCAGTTGCGCTGGTCAACCAGATTCGCGGCTACAATGAGCAGGATCAGCTGTATGCTTCGCTTGCAGCAGGGGGGTTCCGCGATATTACCCGTATCGCCTCAGGCGACCCGGTCGTATGGCGCGACATTTTGGTTAATAACAAAGGCGTGCTGCTAAAGCTGCTGAAGGATTGGAATGCAGAAATCGCAACATTCGCGGACCTGCTGGAGCGGGAGGATGGCGAAGGCATAGAGGAAGCGTTCCGTACAGCGGGCGAATTCCGCAGCAAGCTGCCTGAGCGCCGCAAGGGCATGCTGCATTCGATTTATGATTGTTATGTCGACGTACCCGATCATCCCGGCATTATCGGGAAAATCGCCAGCGACCTCGGCAAGGAGCGCATTAATTTGAGCAACATCCATATTATTGAGAGCAGAGAGGACGTTCCAGGCATTCTAAGGCTGTCCTTCCGCACGCAGGAGGATTTGGATCAGGCTCAGCTTGTGCTTGCGGATGCCGGCTTTGCGGTTCATCAGTAAAAATAGCAATTTGGCCCCGCAGCAGCTTTCGAGCTGCTGCGGGGCTTTTTGATTTAGGGACATATGTAATTGCCGCGCAAATGATGTTAGTTGGAAGGAGTCATATAAGCGTTTTCAAAATAAATCTCGGAAAAATGAAAACGCTTATTGACAGATTGGAAGCGTATACATATAATAAAAGTACAGTATGGTTTCTCTCCACTCCTATCCAAAACTAATTGCTCCGAAAATGAGCAAAGACCGCTAATTTAGCGGTCTTTTTTTTGTCCTTGCCTATTTTGAATACACATGGCTGCGTTTAACTTGGAACCCATTCCGCGACCAGCACGGGACTAAGCCCAGGATATACTGCATAAACCAACGAATGAGTATTTTCAGAAAAACCATGTCCTGCATTATATTCGGTATAATTCACATAAAGCGTGCCACTGGCATCTGGTGCATATCGCGGATGGGTACCTCGATCTTCATCAGCAGCTACTAGCTTGTACTCACAAACATAATCTGGTTCAACATGCAGATAAACACCATCAACATAATTAACACTTTCATCTATATTCCAACTCTTAACTGTATGAGCTGCCTTTATAGTATCTTCGGTTATTATGATTTCAGGATTTAATTTAGTAATGGCTATATCATCAAAATAAATGGTACTGCGATCTATACTTTGTATTGCAACTCCCGTGAATTTAGAATTATCTACAGCTGGATTAAATTCAAGTTCAAGTCGTTGCCATTCATTATTTACCGTATAGGTTTGAATATGAGTAAATGTAGAAATGTCCCCACTCCCAACCCCTAATTTCACTTGATGCTCAAAAGCATCAAAACCTTTTACATAAATACTCAATATATATCTTGTGTTCTGTTCTATAACCAAATTTTCCCAATCTCCGTAGGAGGTACCGCCTGTACTGTATCCTTTTCCCTCTATCCCAGCTTGCCCTGAATACGTATAAGACCAATCAAATACATTATTATCATATGAACCATTTGCATTATCATAAATTTCAGGACATTTAATTAGAATATTCATCCCCGGCTTTAATTTCATGTCGTATATGTTATTCGACTCGGATGCTTCTAATTGTTCTTGAATATCTGTTGCGGTATCCGCGTCATAAATAAGCTCCACAGCTGATTCATAGATAGGTACATCTTTGTAATAGATTAAATTATCCTGCGTAGTTGCACCGAATGCAATAGAAATGGCTTCTCCGATTGTAATGGCCGGCGTATAGTCATTCGGGTTCGAATAATCTTTTGCTGCTACCGATCTTTCAAACACTTCACTTCCCGTATCAAGGATAAAACTGCCCGAGGAAGCTTTAATTTGGACAATATAGGGGTCCCATACGTTCGTATCCGGTGTGACGAACGTACCATTTTCATAGGTTCCAAATAAGCCGGTTGTTTGTGTGGTTTCCAGAATTAAGCTGTCTCCGCTCTGTAATTTGGTCAATTGGTCATAATCAATAGTAATAGGCTCAGAGCCATCTACAGTAGTTAAGGCGATCGCATTTTGACCTGATGCAGGATAAGTAGAGTTCGGCGTTAAAGAGTTGCCAATATTGCTCGGTGGAGCTGTAATGGTCTTAATCGTATCTGTATCCAGAACAAAGTTTGTAGTTGGGGTTACTTGGTACATGGGAGCTGAACCCGTATTGTAATATCTTACATTGGCATTGAGGTAAGCGGAGTCCCCTTTATTAATCATCGTTGTCGTTCCGGAGCTATCCTCGGATGTGTTGGTGGTTGACGTAGTGTGTGAGTAATTGGGGGTTATTCCGCCAAAAAATCCATCTTTATTTTTACCTATTTCAAAGCTTGATCCTTCTGTGTTTGCTTCTGTTTTACTGTTACCGGTAGTGTGGTTTTCTGTTGTAGTAAAATTTTCATTCGACGATAATATCAACTTTTCCATGCCCACGCCTATAACAGGATAGGCAGCAACTAAAGGATTCCATGCTTCTTTGGAAATCGCTTTGTCAATTTGCTCCGAAGCTTTTTCAAAATCAGTGTATGGATCACCAACGGTATGGGATTGATAGGGGTTTGATACATATTTGGGGTAGGTTCCTTGATAAGCGTCGTCCCACTTGACAATATTGGGTTGTATAAAGGCATATCCATTTATTTCCCAATCATCCGGTATGCCATCCTGATCTGAATCAGTTGTTTCATCAGCAACGTCGCCAAACAAGCTTGTTTGAGGAAAAAATACGGTGTTGTTGTAGTCTGGTGCTAACAAGCAGCTTTCAGAAATAAGCTCATTTTGCCCAGAGTAAGACCAATATAGTTCGCAAGCAACGGTAGTGGTTGTATTTTCCGCAAAACGGCTTTCCATTCGAAGGGAATATATTTTATCTTGCTCCAGTGTTACGCTGCTCCCCAGCTCGACGGTTGCTTGATCCAATTGAATCATAATATCCTGGTTAGAAGGGGTGTAAAATATATATTCATCTGTTTTTGGGGGTTTAATGAAGCCAAGCCATCTGGCCGATTGAACCTGTTCGTTGTCTATATTGCATAAAGAGGATAACTGCGTGTTTTCTAATGATAAATTGCTGTCCTTGTTTTGTGTAATTAACAAGAGCTCATTGAAGGCTGTGCTCCTAAAATAAAAACCGACTAAACCAAAGCTGGAAAACCCTGTGCTCCCGGTTTCTGCTGCATTTTTTTCTGCTTTCATTTTTTCACTCCTCATACTTAAGATAAGATACGAGGTAATAATATCAGGGTAATTTCAAAAAGTATGTCATATTATGGTTCTTAATTAAAAATGATTATGAAAATATTTTCGACATAAGAGCCTCATGAAAATATAAAAAAAGCGCCCTTGTCTGTGATAGATGGCGTTCGACTGAACAACATCTGCCATAGACAAGGAGCACTTTAAAGAGGAGGGACATCGCAAAAATCGGCAAACGCTAGCATTCCATCCTAGCATTCCATCGAGACCATTCTGCAATACTTCAACATCGGCGGGCTGCTTAGTTGCGAGCGTATAGGTTCCATTTTATTAGCATAAGTCCGTTTGGTACAATATTGGATTATATTAAAATATGGGCTGATAATCGTTGTCGCACGCCTGCGCAATAGTGATCAATAATGGTTTATGTAATCTCCAAATGCTCACGCAGTGTGCTTCCCGTATATTCGCTTCGGAACAAGCCTCTTTCAACCAATTCCGGCACCAGCTGTTCAAAAAATATTTCCATAGATTTTTCTGAACCGCCTGGAAGGGCTATAAATCCATCAATAGCTCCAGCTTCAAATCGTTCAATAATATCGTTTAACACCGTTTCAACCGTTCCAACAGATACCCAATGGGCAGAGCCTACAACCTCCGGCCTTGCCAATACCTCTTCCACTGTAGGCTGATATTTTGTAATATAACGGCGCAGCAGCTCAGCATGTGTCCGGCTGCGGACGGCCTGATTAGGATTGGGAAGCATCTCGGCAGTTACGCGTTGATCCAAAGGCAAATCGCTTATATCAAGACCTAGCACCGATTTCAGAGAGGCATGTCTGCGTTCAATACTTAAATTCGCATGCGCAGTCTTATGCAATTCCAGCGCTTCTTCGTGTGTATCGGCTAGGAAAAAATATAAGCCTGGCAGTACTCGAATGGCGTTCGGATCGCGTCCATGCTCTGCGGCTCTGCTTCTCAGATCATTTCTTAATTCCACTCCTGACTCAACATCCGGCATAGCCGCAAAAATAGCATTAGCTACAGAAGAGGCGAAATTTCGCCCAATATCGGAAGCGCCGGCTTGAAATAAAGGAATCGTTCCCGATTTATGAGAAGGTAAAGTAAGAGGGCCTTTTACGCTGAAAAATTCACTGGAATGATTAATGGCAGTCACTTTATCCTTATCAGAAAACATGCCGGACTTGCGGTCAATAACAATGGCTTCTTGCGGAAAACTGTCCCATAGCTTGCGTACAACATCCGTAAACTCCACTGCCTTTGCATATCTTTCTTGTGGGGAAGGCATTGGGGAATCGCCAAAATTTTCTGCCCCTTCAATAGAGGTTACAATATTCCAGCCAGCGCGCCCATTGCTCAGCCAATGCAAAGACTGAAGCTGCCTTGCAACCACATATGGCGGATTAAAAGTCGTAGAAATGGTTGTAACGAGACCGATTCGCTCGGTTTCACGGGCAATGGCAGCAAACATCATAGTAGGGTCAGGACTGCCATAACTAGCGGTATCGCCAATCATCTGCGGGCTGACATATAGATAATCCGCTCTGAAAAGAAAATCGAGTTTTGATTTCTCCGCCATCTTTGCCCAATTAATGTAATAATCAATGGATCCCATTTTTTCTACTTCGCTATCTGGTTGCCGCCAGCCCTCGCCTTTCGTCCAAGTTGCATTTAAGGATAGACCAATACATAATGTTCTATTTGCAGTCAATACAATCAACCTTTCTTGTGAAAAAAGATTTACTCCTAAAAAAGCCCTCCGGTCTCACTTAGGCTCTTATGGCTTTTTTTATAATAATGATTCTCATTATCGAATTTTAGTTTAGCAAGGATTCAAGCAGATTCAAATACACAAATAACAAATTCAATATGCATAATTATCTAATTCGTGCTCCATGCTTAATGATTAAGCTGCTATTTTTCTATATTTTAATTTGATCTGGTTTTATAAAAAACAATGCAATTAAGCAGCACACGCCAGCAATGGCTACAAAAATATAAAACAACCATTCGAAGTGACGTAAAAGCATGGAAGCGACTAATGGCCCGCAGGCAACGCCTATAAACCTTGTACTGCTGTAAAAAGAAGTGATAGTCCCACGTTGTTTTTTGTCTATTCCTTCTGTAATTAACGCATCTAAGCTGGGTAGAACAAGACCGATGCCTAAGCCGCTAATAAACATGAGAGATATGAGGAAAAATAAGCTCTTTGTATTGGCTAATCCACCAATCAGCATGGCTGAGGCGATAAATACAAATCCGGCCACGGTAAACCATTTCATTTTTAATTTATTTTTTCCAATCCATTTCCCCGAGGCGAAGGAAGCGATGCAAATAGCGCTGAGCGGGATGGCCAGCAGTGCGCCTTTCCAAATACCTTCTATATGATAGCTTTCCTCAAGGACGGATGATAAATCATAAAGAAAACCAAACATTATAAACATGGCACTTCCGCCGAGTGCGAATATGACATACAGCCACTTCCCATTTTCAGAAAATACGTCTTTAAGGGAAGCAAGAAAATTTTTAAAATTGAGCTTTGTTTTATTTTGCTGTTTTGGTGCTTTAACGAGAAAAATAACAGCTACAATAGACACGGTTGAAATGACTGGAATGACAGCCAAAGGCAGAAACCAAATAATGAGCGCCAATGCAGAGCCTAGGATAGGACTTAAAACTTTGCCTAAAGTATTAGAGGTTTCAATAATGCCAAGTCCATTGCTAACTTCTTCCTCACTTTTATACATATCGCCGACCAATGGCATAACGATTGGGAATGCGCCAGCGGCTCCAATTCCTTGAATGAGCCTGCCTGCTAAAATGAATGCGTAAACATGATCATGCAATAACCATGCTGCTAAACCTGAAATTAATCCACCGACAGCCGCAATACACAGCCCGATGACAATAATTCGTTTTCTTCCGAAACGGTCGGAAAGATAACCGGCGAAAGGGATACATAAGATGGATATCGCAGCGTAAACTGTAATAATGAGGCTGGATTGAAGGGAAGAGATATGCAATTTTTTTTGAATAAGAGGAAGGATAGGAATGAGCATGGAATTCGCAAGCGTCATGATAAGCGGGATAGTCGCGAGAGCCGATAAATCCCATTTCTTTTTCTCATTCATATCTTTTCCTCGCTTCAATAAAATTTAATAGTAATACAAGAGCAAAAAAGCCACCTTGCGTGTAAGCTTGATAAGCGGAATTTTTATATGAAGGGCTTGCAGGCAGTGAAACATAAATATCATAACCTTGAGTTGCCGTCGTTATACGTTATTTTCGCCCTTTGAGCATGGCCTGAAGGAGGATGAAGAATAGGCAAACGGGATAGTGGCTGAGCAGGATTAGTTGCCTGCTTATCCACTTTTCTTTTGTTCTATAGGGTAAACGGAGGGGGATTTATCAATAGCAAGCACCTTTTTCTAAAAAATTCCTCATTTATCCTTTTGTCGAATAAAGCAGGATTTTGATTATGCGGCGCGAATTTATGTTGTTAGACTAGCGATTCATAATTTTTATTATACATACCGCAACTTTTTGCTTCCGGCTTGGTACAATTTAATGATAACAGGGCCGGGAAGATGAATTCGCAGGTGGGGAGGTTCGCCTGTCATGACTGATTCCCAATTAATTAGGGAAATTAAAGATGGCAACATTGAGCTTTATTCAGAGCTAATGAGCCGTTATCAGCGCAAAATATTATCTTTTATTTTTCATATGCTCAAAAGCGCGAAGCTTGAGCTGCTGGCAGAGGATTTATGCTCGGAAACGTTTTATAAAGCCTATCGCAGCCTGCACTCGTTTCGTGAGGTGGACGCTTCTTTCTCCACGTGGCTTTATACGATTGCCCGCAATACCGTGCTTAGCGAGCTGCGCAAGCAGAAAGCTGCAAATTTGTCTCTGGATGAATCGGGTATTGTGCCCGTAACGGCCCCTGATGCAGGTCCGGAGCAGCTCGTGCTTCGAAATGAGCGAATGGCGATGGTTCGCGAAGCGATTAATAATTTGCCTGAAAAACAACGGTCCGCACTTATCCTTAGAGAATATGACCAGATGGACTACCAGGAAATTGCCAGCATTTTAGGGCAGACGGTCAGTTCTGTGAAATCCTTGTTATTCAGAGCCAGAGCCAGTGTGAAGGTGCAATTGGAGCCTTATTTTGGCGAAGCTCTCGGAGTGGAAGAATTTGAAGGGATGAAAACGCGATGAAATGCGAAGACGTTCAACACAAACTCCATATTTGCTGGGAGCTGCCGGAGGAAGATCCGCAGCGGCAGGAGATGGAGGCCCATCTGCTTGATTGTGAGCATTGCATGGAGCAGCTCCGTTTGTGGGAAGAGAGCGAGGAGCTGATTCGTTGCATTGCCGAGGATGACTCTGTACAATTGCCGCCAATGGATCATGTGACGCGCGGAGTCATGGATCGCATTTATGCAGAGGATTCCTGGCTTATGCCAGTTACACACAAAAGCTATCAGTTTTCTCCTTCCTTTCGTCGCAATGTGGCCCTTATTGTGGCAGGCTGCATGGCGATGTTCGTTTGTGCGCTCGTATTTTTCGTCGTGGGCAACGAAACGAGTACAAGTCCGGATCAATTGGCCCAGTTGACTGGTTTTATGGACACAGCTAATGCTTCTGGCAGCGGGCTCGTTATCAGCGCTGAATATGAAGTGCCGGTTGCGAGCATCAGCGATCCTTTCGTCCTTAAGGTTGTTCCGGCTTTTCCGCAGTATTGGGTAGCGCTGTCGCTGCTTGGCATGGTCATGACGCTGCTTATGCTCAATTGGTTATCAAGAACACGCAGTTAATGCGAAGGGCTCCTTGACAGGAGCCCTTGTTTTGCGTTACGTTGCGTTAATAGATTGCAACTAAGCTGGGGAGGCTGGCGGGATGATAATAGGTCTGGTGCGTCACGGCAATACGGATTGGAATAAGCTTGGGAAAATACAAGGGCAGACCGATATTCCCTTGAATGAGCGGGGAGTCGCGCAAGCTGTTGCGCTCGCTAACCGACTAAGCGAAGATCAGAAGCTGTGGGATGCTGTCATTTCCAGTGATTTGCAGCGTGCCCGTGAGACAGCCCGAATTGTCGCGGATAAGCTGGGTATTCCGCTGCTTGCGCCGGATGAACGGCTGCGTGAACGTTTTTATGGCGATATAGAAGGAACGACGGAGCAGGAGCGAATAGCACGCTGGGGTGAGCAATGGCGCCAAGCTGAGGTTGGACAGGAGTCTGACGAGACTGTTCGCGGGCGTGGGCGTTCTTTTGTTGAGGAATGGCGGCGAGGCAATCCCGAGGGGCGCTTGCTTGTCGTCACGCATGGGAGCTTTCTCGCCCAGCTGCTGGACGAGCTCTGCTCGGGACTTGAGAAGCAGTTTCTCGATAATATGTCCTATTCGATTCTCCAGTTCAATGAAAATGAATGGGAATCCTTGCTGTACAATTGCAGCCGGCATTTGCAGCAACTTGATCAAGTCGGCGTTTAAAATAAGCGTGAAAGCTGCTTTAACAATTGCAGGGCAGCTGGGTTCTATCGATGGCAGCGCCATTTCTCCTACTGGAGAAATGGCGTTTTTTGATGATTGCTGTTAGAGCTGCTTTTTCCGAAAAAGAAGCATAAAAACTATTTTTTCCGGAACTGCGGTTATAAAATCTGAGTTTCTTCCCATAATGGTAATAAAAAAAGGCTGCTCTACAATCATGAGTGCAAGCAAAGCTGTTCATTAAAGCAGCAGTTAAGCGCGAAGGAGGAGAGACTATGAATTTATCGGATATGCTCGGCTGCGCAGATATCGGGCAGCTCAGCCGCATTGCCTCCGTCTATCAATGCGAGTGCAATAGCAACTCCAAAAATGAATTGATTCAGTCGATTCTTGGCGCAGTAAGCAGAAATGATGTTTTCGAGCAACAGATCAGCAGCATGGCGATTGAGGATTTGCGTTTTTTAAACTCGCTGCTGTTCGAGACGAGAGACGCTTTTAGTCTGGAGGAGCTTCTGGCTCGTGCGCAGCAGAGCAAGTTCAGCAGCCCGGAGACGGCGAGCGTTGCCCAGAAGGAAACGAAGGGGCAGCAGCAGGTTTCGGGAGAGAAAGCCTCTTCTATTCAGAAGCCGGCCAAAGCAACACAACCGAAGCGCCGTTCTAAGAAAACGCCTGTCATGAAGGAGAGCAGTCCCCGGGATACAATCGTCAAATTCAAGCATCAGGGCTGGCTGTTTAACGGCTTCACTGGGCCGAACCGTTATTTGTTTCAGGTGCCGGAGGATTTGAAGCAGCGGTTTCGTGAAACGTTGAAGCGCAAATTTGCAGCACAGCTTGTGTATACAGACGAGCCTCATGTGTATCGTGATGAGCAGGAGCTGCTGCAAGCAGATATTCGTCAATTGCTGCATTACATCCATCACAACGAAGTGACGATGGCGGCTGACGGCTCCTTATACAAGCGCTTCAGCTTGCAACTGCTTGATTTGTTTTCTATTAAGGAGGAGCTGCCGGGCAAGGGGGAATGGCGATTCGGCTACGGCAAATATTTTCACCATTATCCGAATCGCATGTCGCTGCTGTATGACTACTGTGTGCAAATGAACTATTTTCTAGAGGAGCCTCTGGGCCTCAGGCTTACGCCAGATGGGCAGGAGAGGCTGCTTAGCGCTCCGGCAAATGAATTGCAGCAGCTGTACAAATGCTGGCTTAAGCAGTATAAAGGGCCCATTCCGAACATTTTAGCGCTCGTACAATGGATTGGCGGACTGTCGGATCAGTGGGTAACGGCACAATCTCTCAGCCAAGTGCTCGTCCCGCTCATTAAACCTTTCTATTATGATGATGCGGAGCGGATTTTTCAGCACAGATTGCTTGGCATGCTCGTCCATCTTGGTTTAATACGCCTGGGAGAGCATGAGCAGCACGGGATGGTCATCAAAACGACGAAAGCGGGCAAGGCGGTAATGCTAGGCATTAGCCTGGAAGAGCAGAACCGGTTGTTCATGTATTGACAATGGATGCGGCAGTTGATAGAATCACCCCACGTTAATGTAAAGGAATGGATGCATAGCAACTGAATGCTGATTTTCCATTGCATATGAGAGGGGAATTTACGAGATGCTGCTACCTTATTTGGGAGTAAGGCCAACCATTCATTCCAGTGTTTATATTGGGGAAGGAGCGAAGCTGATTGGTGATGTGACAATCGGCCACAGCAGCACAGTATGGTTTAACGCTGTGCTTCGCGGAGATTTGGCTCCAATAAACATTGGACATAGCTGCAACATACAAGATGGAGTTGTCGGTCATGTGAATACGAACCAGCCGCTCATTTTGGAAGATGAAGTTTCCATTGGGCACGCGGCGATTATCCATGGCTGTACGATAGGCAAAGGCACATTAATTGGAATGGGGGCAATCGTACTTAACGGCGCGCAGCTTGGTGAATATGCTTTAGTAGGAGCCGGTTCGATTGTTACGGAGAATAAGAAGATACCACCCTATACGCTTTCTCTTGGTTCACCTGCTAAAGTCGTTAGAGAGCTTACAGAGGACGATTTGCTGCGAATGAAACGAACGATGGAAAGCTACGTGAAGAAAGGCGAAGAATATAGGATCTCTTAACGCCGGTGTGGAGGTGTATCCTATGGATAAAATGAAGGTAACGTATGAAGCGATGCTGTCGCTCGCAGCAGAAATGGCTTTGGATGAAGCGGTGCGAAAATTCCGTGCGGAGCGTATTTACCGCGAAATTGACCAGTCGCTTGCGTCTGGCGATGAGGATACGTTTTATCGCTTAGCTAAAGAATTGAACGAAATGAAGTGAAGGCATAACGTGGAAAGCAAGGAGAAGGGCTAAATAAGCTTCCATCACAGGCTCTGGCGAGAAAACTCGCGAGCTGAGGTAGAAGCTTATTTTGCTGTGCATCCAGCAAAATAAGCAGGCAGATGGAGAAAACCCATTGGCAAATGGGGAATAAACCGTTAACATAGACAAAGGTTTGATCTATAAAAAGGAAGCTAGCTAGCTTTCGCAAGCTGCGATAAGCCAGCTGAAGCTGCAAGCGGAAGGAGTTCTTAGCAATGAAATTTAGCGATGTGCAAGAAGAGCAGTGGGAAGAGCTGCGCCCTTATTTGGACACTTGCATGCTGCCTGTGACAGGCATGAACGGCGAAGAGCAGCCTTATGAGGCGACCGCTGCCCTGGAGGGTCTGCGTGATGTAATGGATCTGATAGAAATACCTTTTAAAGGACGAGTCGTCACTTATCCGGCGCTTCATTATGTAGGGGCCCATGCGGCTGTTGATATGATTAATGATGTATGCGCTTCACTTAGAGCATCGGGATTCCGATATATAATTGTAGCGACCGCATCCGGCAAGTTGGATTTGGCTCATATTCAGGCCGATTTGCTGCTGGAACCGGATCAAGCGGGCGAGCTGCCTTCTGGTGCCGACGTGAAGGAGCGCGTTTCGCTTATGTGGAATCCAAAGGAGCCATCCTGATTTTTCAATTTTGCATAATCGGGAAGTTTTTTGGGGAAAACAAATGCCATGCAAGGTTAAATGTGACAAATTAATTACAAATTAAAAATCAACATTTTATTAGGCAGTCAATCATCAGCCATATTCTTGACGCTCCTAAGCACCTAGGCTATTATAAGTATGTCCTAGTTCGTCATGTGTTTTGCCATGGGCTAAAACACAAGAAATGGTTGGCAAAGGGGGTAGAACAGAAGATGAGTAACCACGAACATCAAGAATCGGCACATAAGCCGCTTCAACGCAAAGAGATGTCAAGACGGCAGTTTTTGTCGTATACGCTCGGTGGAACAACCGCATTTATGATGGGCGGAGCCGTGCTTCCAATGGTGCGTTTTGCGGTAGACCCATTATTAGAGAAAAAAACCGAGGGCACCTTTGTTAAAGTAGTAGAAGAGAGCAAAATTACGACAGATCCGCAAGAGTTTAAGTTCCAAATTCACCAAGTTGATGGATGGTACGTCAGCGATCCTGAGTTGTCTGCTTGGGTGTCCAAAGACGCAAACAACAAAATTTTTGCGCTTTCACCGATCTGCAAACATCTGGGCTGTACAATTGCTTGGAATGCGAAGGGTAAAGACGAGTATGACTGCCCGTGTCACGACGCACGTTATACGAAAGACGGCAAGAACCTTGCAGTTGCTCCAAATCCATTGGATGAATACGAAGTGAAGCTTGAGAATGGATTTGTTTACTTGGGTCCAGTTAAGCCAAATTCACGGGTAGGCTAAGGAGGCGAATGATCAGATGTTTAAAAGTGTATACAATTGGATTGATGAACGTCTTGACATTACGCCGTTGTGGAGGGATGTTGCGGATCACGAAGTACCGGAGCACGTTAACCCTGCACATCATTTCTCGGCATTTGTCTACTGCTTTGGCGGCTTGACGTTTTTTATTACCGTTATTCAAATTTTGTCTGGTATGTTTCTGACGATGTATTATGTTCCGGACATTTTGAATGCTTATGCAAGCGTTGACTATTTGAACCACAAGGTCGCATTCGGCGGCATCGTTCGCGGCATGCATCACTTTGGTGCGAGTCTCGTTATTGTTATGATGTTTTTACATACGCTGCGCGTGTTCTTCACCGGCTCTTATAAAGCGCCGCGCGAAATGAACTGGGTAGTGGGTATGCTTATTTTCTTCATTATGTTGGGCCTTGGTTTCACAGGCTACCTTCTTCCATGGGATAACAAAGCTTACTTCGCAACAAAGGTCGGCGTTCAAATCGCGGAATCCGTTCCGTACATCGGACCTTACATCGGGCAGTTCCTGTATGGCGGCGACATTGTAGGAGCTCAAACGTTAACTCGCTTCTTCGCGATTCACGTTTTCTTCCTGCCAGGTGCGCTTCTTGCTATGCTGGCAGCTCACTTCCTGATGATTCGGAAACAAGGTATTTCGGGACCACTTTAAGCGAAGGGAGGACTTTATGATGGCACATGGTCACAAATCAGACGAAAAGGTTGTATTCGTCGGAGATTCGCGGGTGAAGAAAAACAACCATCCGAATATTCCGCCGGACTACACGTCTTTTCCAGGGAAGTCAGAAGCGTTTATTCCTAACTTCCTGCTGAAAGAGTGGATGGTTGGCTGCGTCGTACTCGTCGGGTTTCTCGTATGGACGATTGCAGAGCCGGCACCGCTAGGCTATCCGGCAGATCCGACAAACGCATCGTTTATTCCGATGCCGGACTGGTATTTCTTGTTCCTGTATCAATTTTTGAAATATCCATATGTATCACAGGATTACATTGTACTCGGTACAATGGGTATTCCTGGTGTCATGTTCGGCGGCTTGCTGCTTGCTCCTTTCCTCGATACAGGCAAAGAGCGCAGATTTTACCGTCGTCCGATTGCTTCCTCGCTAATGATTTTATCATTGATTGCCTGTGTGTATTTGACGGTTATATCTTGGGACCACTACCAGCACCAGCTGGAAATTACCAATACGATACCTGAGCATCACATTCGTGAAGAGAAAGCAAGAGAAGCAGCGGCTAAAGGCGAAGAGGCTCCTAGCACAACGAAGAAGCCTGAAACCGCATCCGTTGCGATTGTAGAAGCGGATGATCCAGCACATAAGCTGATGGAGCAATCCAAATGCTTGACCTGCCACGCAGCTGATATGAAAGGTAATCCGCCGCAAATTCCTGCACTACGGGGAATTGGCGATGTATTATCTAAAGAAGAAATTGTAGCGACCGTCACGAACGGCAACGGCAATATGCCTTCTTTCAAAGACAGCCTGAGCGCTGAGCAGATTGATCAAATTGCAACTTGGCTTTCCAAGCAGAAAGCTTCAACTGAATAACGAGTTACAGCAAGAACCTGATTGCTTCATTGCAATCAGGTTCTTTTCAAACTTATTAGGACAATGTATGGACGCTATAACAAGGCTAGGAATATAGGGGTTGAAAATAATGGGATTGTCATGGTTATGGAGCCGCATGCTGTGGATGAACCGTACGATATTGTGGCTGCTGTTTATCGTTAATTTTTTAGGGACCGTTTATGGTTACATCTGGTATTGGAATCAATTGGTTTATACCTATGAACGGTTTCCGTCTTGGCTGCTTGTATTTGTGCCGGACAGTCCGACGGCTAGTTTGTTTTTCACGCTTGCGCTGCTTTATTTGCTGTTCCCGCCGCCTGAATCGGCATCTAGATTTGTTCAGGTCACTAGAATGGTTATAGAAGGCCTTGCGGTCGTAACGTCAGTGAAATACGGCTTGTGGGCAGTGTCGATGATAGTGGCAACGGGAGCGCAAGGCGGAGAGCTGAATTGGCAGCATGGCATGCTTGTATTTTCCCATCTCGGTATGGCTGTAGAGGTGCTTCTGTATGCTCGCTTTATGAAAGCAGGATTCAAGGCCGTCGTCATAGGCACCGCCTGGCTGCTGCTGAATGACACGATTGATTATACGTTCGGCGTGTTCCCTTGGCTGGCTGATGAGCTGATGGACGATTTGCCGCAAGTCCGTTTGTTTACATATGGTTTAACCATCTTTAGCTTTATGGCCGGCTGGCTGGTGCTCCGAGCAAGAAAACAACTTTAAAAAAGCATAACGATGGACATCCCCTCATAAGCTGGATTATGGGGGGATGTCCATGAGAACGCGTATTGCAATACCCATTTTATTATGTATCGCGATGTTGCTAGGCTCCGTCTCTGCGACTTGGGCTTATGCTGGTGAACAGCCGCTTGGCGCAAGACAAGCGCAGGCTGCTGATGCTGAAGAGCTCATGCGTCGTTTCGAGGAAGCGGCTCTTTCATTATATAAAGCTTCTTATGCAGACAACCGCCAAGCCGGCTATAAATATGTCCAGCAGCTGGAGCGCCTTGTGCCGCAGCTGGAGACAGGCATAGAAGGGCGCCCAGCTGGCTGGGCAAAGCTGCAGCAGAGCATCAGGGCTGTCTCCGATGAGCTTTTGAGCAAAAAACAGTCCTCCGCATGGATGGAGGCATCTGCCCGGATTCATCTAACAGCGGATGCGATGCTTAGGCCGGCAAGCGGTTTATGGATGCAATATGAGCGGGTTATGCTGGAAGATGTAAGCCGCGTGCGAAAAGCGTGGAAGCGCCCATATGAGGAACGGGCGAATGCTGCAAGAGCGGCGATGGACAACTTAAGCGCGCATTTGGCGCTCGTTGAGGGTCCCGCCTTTATGCTGCGTCCGGAAGGACGGGCAGCCGAGCTGCAAGAGCGGATACGCTACACAAACGTGCTGTTATCCGCCGGGCCTAAGGACCAAGCGCAAGCGGGCCGAGTCGACGAGGCGCTGACGCAGCTTGGAGCGGCGGTAAGCAGATTGTTTACGGACAAGCCGCAAGCGGTTGTGGAGGAGCCCGCGCTCGCGCCTCCCGCATCGGCTAATCCGGTAAGCTGGACGCTGCTGCTTGGCGCTATTATTATGGCTGTGCTTGCTTATAAAAGCTGGCGTAAATACAAGCAGCAGCCTTACGGCATAAAGCCGCTCCCATGATGGGAGCGGCTTTTATTCCTCGTTAAATCCTTCGCCCAGCACATCGTGGACATCATTAATAATGACGAAGGCACGAGGATCTACGCTGCGTACGATGGCTTTGAGCCGGCGCAGCTCCTGCCGCTGAACGACGCAATAAACGATTTCCTTTTGCTGGCCGGAAAAAGCGCCTTTTGCCGGCATCAGCGTTACGCCGCGTTCCATCTCAATCGTAATGCGCTGCGCCATCGGCGTGCCTTTGTCTGTAATAATGGAGAAGGATTTGGCGGCATAGGCACCGTCTTGAATGAAATCAATGAGCTTGGCGGAAACGAATACCGTTACGAGCGTATACAGCACTTTTTCGATAGGAATAAAAAAGAGCGAACCTCCGATAATGACAATATCGAGTATAAGAATAATTTGACCCATGCTCAGCGTTTTGCGACGCGATACGATTCGGGCTATAATATCCACGCCGCCAGTCGTTCCGCCGAAGCGGAAGACGATGCCAAGCCCTGCCCCGAGCGTAACCCCTGCATACAAAGCGGCAAGTATGTAGTCGGTTGAAGTGTGGAAGGTAATGACCCAGCCTCTGGCAATAAGCTGCTCCATTACAGCTAGGAAGAAGGAGAGCGATACGATGCCAGCGAGCGTGTAAAGCATCTCGGTACGGCCAAGCGTTTTCCAGCCAAGCAGAAACAGCGGAATGTTGAGGACAAGCGTCGTAATGGACAGCGGCCAACCGGCTGCATAATTGAGCAGAACCGCTATGCCGGTTACACCGCCCTCCATCAGCATGTTTGGAATAAGGAAATAGTGCAGCCCGAAAGCATATATGGCTGTGCCTAGCAGAATAGGCAAAATAATTTGCAATTGTTTAGTCACTTTTCGAAGCATCATTAGAATTCCCCTTTTTTAAAATATAAGCATCTAAGTTTTCCTTTTATATCGGGCTTATATTTCAGCGCGAAACGAAGCTTTGCCGGCCAAGGACGGCGATTGTCGTTTACGCTTGAATGATAAGCGTAAAGAAGCCATTATTTCACTTATTTGCTTCGGTGTCCACTGCTTGCGAATAATCTTATACTTGGGATGGCCGGAAAACGCCGATGTTGATTGGAAGGCGGTTTCCATTCTGTAGTATAGCGCAATTTTCATCGTTCAAAAACATTGTTTTCATCGTCTCTTTGCGTTAACATATGAATTATTGACAACAATAAGTTTTAGGCTTGTTTTCCAACTGCTATAGATGGGGAAAACGCTAGTCTTGAAAGAAGGGAATTTCACGTATGTCTCAAAAAACGTTGGCAAATATCCAGCAAGAAGTGGATGATTATATTTCTCAATTTAAAGAAGGCTACTTCAGTCCGCTGGCGCTGATGGCAAGAATGAGCGAGGAAGTCGGCGAGCTTGCGCGTGAAGTGAACCATTCCTACGGCGAGAAGCGCAAGAAGGCGGATGAGGCCGACAACTCCATCGAGATGGAGCTTGGCGATATTTTATTTCTATTATCCTGCTTCGCCAATTCGCTCGATATTGATTTAACGGAAGCACATAATAAAGTAATGGACAAATTCAATACACGGGATAAAAACCGCTGGACTTTAAAAAACGCTGAACAGTAATACCGCATCTCACATATGCTGTACCATCAACCTGTGTACAAGGAGGATGGGCGGTAATGAACGGGGATGCTTGTATCAAAAAGGCGTATGCTTTCATTTTAACCAGCGATTTTGAACAGGCTATTGTCTGGTTTGAGCAAGCGATTGCCGCAGAGCCTGACAATGCCAGTTATTATCATAAGTGCGCTATTTCATGCGCGCGCAGCGGGAAATGGGCGAAAGCTTATGACCATGCCCGCCGGGCGCTTGAGCTGGCGAGGGATGAGCCGGAATATATTTATCATTTGCAGACGATTGAAGCGAGGCTGCAGCTCTCCGGTGCGCAGCAGCAGCTGATACAAGAGCCTCCGGCATTGGAAGAGGCGCTGTTGATGCTAAAGAAGGCGGTGGAGCTTGATCCACTGTGCTTTGACGCTTTTTACTGGATCGCCATGACGTACGCTGAGCTTGGTCAGCTGGATGAAGCTGCTGTCCATGCGCGTGAAGCGATTCGGCTTGACCCGGAGCATTCAGCTGCCAGAAGGCTGTTTGCTGACGTGAGCCGTCGGCGGCGCTTGATGCGCTACCGAATCAACGGACAACATAGACGAAGGAACAGGTGATGGATAAGTGGATACAATTAAAGTAGCAGTAATCGGAGCAGGCGGTCTTATGGGCCGTGAAGTGGTAAAAATGGTGCTGGAGGATGAGGCGCTGGAGCTTGTATCCGCCGTCGCGCCTTCAGCAGGCGCTGTAGATGCGGGAAGCTTTGCGAACAAGCCGAATACCGGCGTCATCGCTTGCAAGACGATTGAAGAGGCGCTCAGCAGTGCAAAGGCTGATGTTATGGTCGATTTTACGGCTCCGCATGCAGCCTATGAACATACAAAAACAGCGATTGAATTTGGCGTACGTCCTATTATGGGAACGACAGGTTTTACCCCTGAGCAAATTGAAGAGCTTGACGGGCGTTGTATCGAGAAGCAGCTTGGCGGGCTCATCGCGCCGAACTTTTCGATTGGCGCTATTCTGATGATGAAATTTGCAGCACAGGCATCGAAATATTTGCCGCATGTTGAAATTATTGAATATCATGGCGACCACAAGCTTGATGCCCCTTCAGGCACATCGATCAAAACGGCAGAGCTCATTGCCGAGGCTCGTCAGGAGCTGCGCCAAGGCAATCCTAACGAGAAAGAAACGATTGAAGGAGCAAGAGGCGGTTACTACAATGGCTTCCGTATACATAGTGTGAGACTTCCGGGCGTATTTGCGCAGCAGGAAGTTGTATTTGGCGGTTATGGCCAAACGCTCAAAATTCGCCATGACTCCTATGACCGTGCGGGCTATATGCCAGGCGTTAATGTAGCGATTAAGAAAGTGATGGGGTACAGCGGCTTAGTATACGGTTTCGAGCATTTAATGGATTAATAGAAGGTTTGAACTAGACAGCGGAAGAGGGGCCTCACCTATGAAAATTGCATTCATCGCGCATGACCGAAAAAAAGAAGAAATCGTCAACTTTGTTATTGCCTATGAGCAGGTGTTTGTTGGCCACGAGCTTTATTCAACAGGTACGACTGGTACGAGAATTATGGAGCAAACGAATTTGAGCATTCACCGTTTTATGTCGGGACCGCTCGGCGGCGACCAGCAAATCGGCGCTCTTGTTGCCCAAAATGAAATGGATTTGATTATCTTTTTGCGTGATCCCCTAATGGCACAGCCGCATGAGCCGGATATTATTGCGCTGCTTCGCCTTTGCGATGTGCAGGGCATTCCAGTCGCGACGAACGTGGCGACAGCCGAATTGCTCGTCAAGGCGCTGGAGCGCGGCGATTTTGCCTGGAGAGAGCTTGTTCATAAGTACAAGCCTGAATTGCCGTTATGAGTGAGTGCTTAGATATTCTCGTATTTGGCGCTCATGCAGATGATGCTGAAATCGGAATGGGCGGCACGATTGCCAAGCATACGATGGCAGGCATGCTGGTGGGCATTTGTGATTTGACCGAAGCGGAAATGTCTTCGAATGGCACCGTAGAGCAGCGAAGGCGCGAAGCCGATGAAGCTGCTGCGGTGCTTGGTCTTTATTCACGGACCAATTTGCAGCTGCCGGACCGCGGCCTTGAGCTTACACGCAGCAATATCGACAGCATCGTGGCAGAAATCCGCCGTACCAGCCCGCGCATCGTATTTGCGCCGTATTGGGTTGATCGGCATCCCGATCATATTGCCTGCAGCAAGCTGGTTGAGGAAGCTGTATTCAATGCCAAGCTGCGAAAATATATGCCGGAGCTGCCGCCTGTTCAGGTGCAGCAGCTTATTTATTACTACATAAATGACATGGAGCAGGTTTCGCTCGTCATAGACGTTAGTGAGCAATACGAAACGAAGCGCCAATCGCTGCTAGCATACCGCTCGCAGTTTCAAGCGGTTTCCGGGGCAGAAGACCGCGTTTCGACGCCGCTCACCGACCGCTATGTGGAACGGGTAGAAGCAAGAGATATGCTGCTCGGTCAGGCACGCTCCTGGCAGTACGCGGAAGGATTTGCTTTAAAGCGGCCGCATGAGGTGAAATTATTTTAGAAGCCGGGCACCCGGTTTGGCAAGATATACAAACCATTAGGAATAGAATTGATTATAAAAGCTAGAGACGGCAGGAGTGAGCATGACATGGCACGTAAGTTGAAAATCGGGATAACCTGTTATCCTACGCTTGGCGGCTCTGGTGTCGTTGCGACTGAGCTCGGCAAGCTGCTTGCTGAGCGGGGACATGAAATTCATTTTATAACGCACAGCATTCCGTTCCGGCTAGGCCATTTTAATAAAAATATTTTTTTCCATGAAGTTGAAGTCAATGATTATTATGTATTTCGGTATCCGCCTTATGATTTATCACTGGCAAGCAAGATGGCACAGGTCGCCAAGATGGAGAAGCTGGATTTGCTTCATGTGCATTATGCGGTTCCTCACGCCGTCTGTGCCCATCTCGCCAAGCAAATGATCGGCGATGAGCTCAAGACGGTTACAACGCTGCATGGAACGGATATCACGGTGCTCGCGCAGGATGAGTCGCTTAAGGACTTGATTAGGCTTGCCATTAACAAAAGTGATGCTGTAACGGCGGTTTCTCAGGATTTGATCCAGGAGACGAGAAAACTGCTTGATATTACGAAGCCGATTGATCTGACCTATAATTTCGTTGACAAGCGCATTTATTATCCTCGGGACGTCGCTTCGCTGCGCCTGGATTATGCCAGCCCGAATGAAAAAATATTAATGCATATTTCCAATTTCCGTCCTGTTAAGCGGGTATCTGACGTTATTGAAATTTTTCAGCAGGTTGCTAAAAAAGTGCCTTCGAAGCTGCTGCTCGTTGGAGAAGGCCCTGAGCTGTCGAAAATCCAGTGTAAAATCCGTGAAATGGGACTGGAGGATCGCGTCGTATTTCTGGGCAAGCAGGAGGATGTGGCGCAGGTGATATCGCTTGCTGATGTGCTGCTGCTCCCTTCGGAGAAAGAAAGCTTCGGTCTAGTAGCGCTGGAGGCCATGGCTTGCGGCGTGCCGACGATTGGCTCGACTGCTGGCGGTATCCCGGAGCTGGTGACGCATGGCGAAACGGGCTTCCTTAGCCCGATAGGCGATGTGGACAGCATGGCCGCCAATGCGATTCGTTTGCTGACAGACGAAGAGCTGCATGCGAAGTTTAAGGAAGCTTGCATATACCGCGCCTGCCATGCTTTCTGTAATGATCGCATTACGGCTGAATATGAAGAAATTTATCATCGCGTGCTGGGCATGGAAGCTGAGCTTCCTGCGTCTGCGGTCGTTTGCGAATAAGAGGATAGAGGGTGAGAAGATGGAGCGCTGCACCTCGATTCCGCAAGCAATGCGAGAGGCGCTGCCCATTCTCGCAACCTTGAACGGGCACGGCCACGAAGCCGTGTTCGTTGGAGGCTGCGTGAGGGATACCGTTATGGGCCTCGCGCTTAAAGATGTAGATATTGCAACGTCGGCGACACCGGAGCAGGTTGTTGCCTTATTTGCGTATTGTATTCCAACCGGCCTGCAGCATGGGACGGTGACGGTGATGCAGGATGGAACAGGGTATGAGGTAACGACGTATCGCAAGGAATCCGTATACGAGAAGCATCGCAGGCCAGAAAGTGTGGCTTTTATATCGGAACTAAAAGAAGATTTGCTGCGGCGGGATTTGACGATTAATGCGATGGCGATGCATTTAAGCGGAGATTATTACGATCCGTATGGCGGCATGAGCGACATACAATCGAAGCAGATACGCTGTGTAGGGGACGCGGAAGCCAGGTTTCAGGAGGATGCGCTTCGCATGCTGCGTGCTCTCCGCTTCGCTTCGCAGTTCAGCTTTCGCATCGTGTACCGCACTTGGCGGGCGCTGCTCAAGCACCGCGAGCTGCTGCGCTACGTAGCGATGGAGCGTGTGCAGGCCGAGCTTGATAAAATGATTGGCGGACCGGCTCCGCATTATGCAGCAGCGCTGCTCGCTGGGAGCGGCCTGCTTGCTTACACCCTAGAGCCTTTGCCGGCTGCTCGTGCCTTGCTTGCAGTGGCAGCGAAGTCGGGGCGTATCCAGCTTGACTATTTGACTGCGTTAGATAGCGTAGACATTCGTTATGCAGCATTGATGACGCAGCCAAGCGTTACCCCTCAGGAGGCAAAAGCAACGCTGCAGGCGCTGCGCATGTCAGGAAGCCGCAGCGGCGTCATTATGGCGATTGTGTCGCTTTATCATGATATGGTCGTAAACCGGAGTCCGAACGAAGAGAAGCTTCGTATAAGCTGGATTGAGGCCGTTCTGCGCTACGGACAGGTAGCAGCAGCAAGCTGGCTGCATATTGCTGAAGCAACTGGTCGGGAGCACGCTTTTTGGTCGGATGTGCCGCGGATGAAGCTTTGGCTGTCGCGAATGGAAATTTCCTCGCTCAAGGAGCTGGCGATAAACGGCAATCAGCTTGCGGCCTATTGGGATCGCAAACCGGGCGCCTGGATGGGCGAGATGCTGAAACGGCTGCTGCTGCTAGTTGCGCTTGGCGACCTTTCTAATTCGCAGGAACAGCTGCTGAAACAAGTTGACAGATGGAAGGAAGAGACGGATGAGTCATGAAAACTTGCTGCGTTTGTTCGCGGATCGTGACGGCGAATATGTATCTGGCGAGCATATTAGCCGCGAGCTGAAAGTGAGCCGCACGGCAGTATGGAAGCAAATACGCAAGCTGGAGTCACAAGGATTTGAATTTGAAGCTTCACGCAGGCTCGGTTATCGTCTGCTTTCCATGCCGGACAAGCTGGACATGGCTGCGTTGCTAACCAGCCTTAAAACCAAAAAATTCGGTCAAAAGCTGCAGGTGCTGGAATCGGTCGAATCGACGCAAAATATTGCGCAAGCGCTAGCGGAAGGCGGTGCGGAGGAAGGGATGCTCGTTGTTGCCGAGCAGCAGCTGAGCGGTCGGGGCCGTATGGGCCGAGGCTGGATATCGCCTCTGGGCAAAGGCATATGGATGAGCATGGTCATGCGTCCAACGGTGCCGATTTATTTTGCTCCGCAGCTAACGCTGCTTACGGCAGTAGCGCTTTGCCGCAGCCTTAAGCGGCTGACGAAGCTCGACATCGGCATTAAATGGCCCAACGATCTGCTCATTAATGGCAAAAAAATTAGCGGCATATTGCTCGAATCCGCCGCAGAGGATGAGCGGTTGCGCTATGTCATCGCCGGAATCGGGATCAGCGTTAATTTGCAGCAGGCCGATTATCCCGAGGAGCTTTTGGAAAAGGCGACCTCCCTGCGTATGGCAAGCGGCGAGAAACAAGTACGCGAAGCGATAATTGCCGATTTTTTGCTGGAGTGGGAGCAGCTGTATGAGCTGTATCAAAGCGAGGGCTTTGCCCCGATTGTTACGCTATGGGAGTCGCTTTCGGTTTCGCTTCACAAGCCAGCTACGCTGTTAACGCCGCAAGGAGTCGTTGAAGGCACGCCGAGAGGGCTTGATGCTAGCGGAGCGCTTATCATAGAAAAGCTGGATGGCAGCCAGGCGCTTATTTTTTCGGCAGAAATGGGCGAGCCGCGGGGCGAGTAATATTTACGAATCGACATATTTTTGCTAGTATGGGGTTAACGGGCGGCATCTGAAAAGAGCTGCACTGTGCTAACCCTCATGCCTGCATCGGCATGGAATTGCAAGAAAGTTTTGTTTGAAGTACAAGTAGTCTGCTCTGAGCCGAAAGGACCGAGACAGAAGGAAGCAATAAAGTGAGATACGTTTCCTTTTTCGTTTGGGGACCTTTTTAGCGACGGCTAAAAGGTTTTTTTGTGTTTATCCTAAAACAGATTTGAAGAAGGGATGAGGCCAAGATGAGGAAACGTTTAACGATAACGAACTTGCAGCAAATGAAAGAGGAGAGCAATAAGCTTACCGTCATGACCGCTTATGATTATCCGTCAGCTATGCTTTCGGAGGAGGCTGGCGTCGATATTATTCTTGTAGGGGATTCGCTTGGCAATGTGGTGCTCGGTTACGATACGACGCTTCCGGTCACTTTAGACGATATGATTTATCATACGAAAGCGGTAGCACGCGGGGCACGCAATACGTTTATCGTAACGGATATGCCCTTCATGACGTACGGAATTGGGCGTGAAGCTACGCTGCGCAATGCCGCCAGAATGATGCAGGAGGGCGGCGGCCAGTCGCTTAAGCTTGAAGGCGGGGAAGAAATTGCGGGCGAAGTGGCGGCTCTGGTCAAAGCGGGCATTCCGGTGATGGGCCATATTGGGCTCAAGCCGCAATCGATTCACACGCATGGCGGTTTTAAGGTACAAGGAAAGCAGGAGGCGGAAGCAGAGCAAATGCTGCAGGATGCCAAGGCGCTTGAACAGGCAGGCGCTTACGCCATCGTACTGGAGCTTGTAACGGAGACGATTGCGGACCGTATTAGCCGCGAGCTGTCGATTCCAACAATTGGGATTGGGGCTGGCCGCGGATGCGATGGACAGGTGCTTGTGTATCACGATATTTTGCAATATTCATCGCCTGTCATTAAGAAAAAAATGGTTAAAGTGTACGCAGACATCGGCTCGACGATTCGCGATGCAATCGGAGCTTTTGTAAGTGAAGTCAAATCCGGCGAGTTTCCAGCGGAGGAGCATGTGTTCGGTAAAAGGTCTGAGGACGCTGTAGACAGCCTCTATGGCGGTTCAGCGACCCGCGAGCAGACTAATGGTGTCAAAGGTGCGGGTGAAAGCCAGCAGGCTGGAGAGGGGAATGAGCAGCGTGATTTTGTGCCGAACCATAGATGAGCTAAAAGCGCAGCAAAAGAAGATGTGGAGCGGCGGCAGCAAGCCGAGCATCGGTTTTGTGCCGACGATGGGTTATTTGCATGAAGGACATGCCAGTTTAATGCGGCAGGCAGCAGCAGAGAATGATATTAGCGTGCTGTCGATTTTCGTCAACCCGCTGCAATTTGGGCCGAACGAGGATTTTGAAACGTATCCGCGCAATGAGCAGCGCGATTTATCCATCGCTGCTGAAAACGGCATTGATATCGTGTTTATGCCATCGGTCAGTGAGATGTATCCGCGCAAGGTGCTGACGAAGGTGCTTGTCAGCGATGTAACAGACCGCTTATGCGGCGCATCGCGCCCTGGTCATTTTGACGGCGTTGGAACGGTCGTCAGCAAGCTGTTTCATCTGGTGCAGCCTGATCGGGCCTACTTTGGCATGAAGGATGCCCAGCAAGTCGCGGTTATTCAGCAAATGACCGATGACTTGAATTTCCCTGTTACGATCGTGCCATGCCCGATTGTGCGGGAGCCGGATGGCCTTGCGCTTAGCTCGCGCAACGTATATTTGAATGCGGAGCAGCGGTCGCAAGCTGTTGCCCTTTCTTCATCGCTTGCCAAGGCGCGGGAATGGATGAAGGACGCCTTGCTAACGCCAGCAGAGCTTGTGAACAAAGTGCGTGCTGCGATTGGCGAAGCACCGCTTGCCGATATCGATTATGTCGAAGTGCTGGAATATCCAGCACTTGCCACACCTGTTGCTGACGTTCCTTTTGGGCGTACTCAGCAGCGCTACATTTTGGCTTTAGCCGTAAAATTCGGGGCGACCCGTTTAATTGATAATGAGCTGTTTGAACCTTTGGAGGTGAATGGCAATGTTTAGAACGATGATGAAATCAAAGCTGCACCGCGCGACGGTAACGGAGGCAAACCTCAATTACGTCGGCAGCATTACCATTGATGAGGATTTAATGGATGCGGCGGATCTTTGGGCCAATGAAAAGGTGCAAATCGTAAACAATAATAATGGAGCCCGCCTTGAAACGTACATTATAAAAGGGGAGCGAGGCTCTGGCGTTATTTGCCTTAATGGCGCAGCTGCCCGACTCGTACAGCCAGGAGATACGGTCATTATTATTTCTTATGCATCGATGACGGAGGAAGAGGCTAGAAATTACAAGCCGCGCGTCGTTATTTTGGATGAGGCGAACCGTCCGGTGTCGCAAATGACGGAAGAAATCCATGCGACGATTTTGTAAGCAGGCGCAAGTCAGTTCCTCCGTTATGTAAAGGCTGGTTCCAAGTATGAAAAGCACCCGCTTAACAAAGAATGAGGTTATCACTCCTCAATTCTTTGGTGAAGGCGGGATGCATGATGTTCCAGCATATGTTTGCGACGATGAACGAAATGCTCGACAACATTATTGATTCCTACCCTCTGGCGGCGGAGGAACAGAAGCAATATTATGACGAGCAGCTTTACGCTTTGAAGCAGATCAGCGATTCTTTAATTGAGCAATGGATTGATTTTGAAGAAAAATTTGCCGTTTTCACAGAGGAAGAGGCCGAGCCTTCAAATGCTTCACTGCTTACAGCAGCAGCGGAGTATGTAGGACAAGCGCCAGCGGCTGTGCAGCCATTGCCTCCGCAGCAAGCAGAAAAGCCAAACGTCTCGCAGCAGCCTATTTCTGGCATGTCTGTGGAGCAAGCGGAGCTCATATCCAAAGGACAGGGCTATTATCAATTATTTATGTTTTCCCATGCTGCAAAGCAGTTCCAGCTTGCTGTAAACCACCTGCCGGAATGCAATTTAGCAAGGCTGTTTTTGGCTATGACGAATATGCACCTGCAAAATTGGAGTGAGGCGCAGCGTCATTTTCAACTGCTAATTGGACTTACGGACTATCCGAAATGGCTCGCTTTAAGCTATAATGCCCTTGGGTGCATTCAAGCGGTTCATTTAAACTTGGAGCAGGCAGAGCAATTTTTCCTTAAAGCCTATGAGCTGGACCCAAGCTTTAAGGATCCGCTGAATAATTTGCAGAGCTGCCGGGAACGTCCGCAGCAGTTGTCATTATTGTTCGGCAGCACGGAGCTATGCTGCTTGTGAGAGGATCGGATTTATTTTATGAAATATGCAGTGCTTGATTTGGAAACGACCGGACACAGCGCCTCCGATGATATTTTGCAGGTGGGGCTGGTCCTCCTTGATGATGATCTTAAAGTTATTCATACGTATAATTCGTTTGTAAAGCCAACGATTGCAATACCACCGTTTATTACGCAGCTAACGGGCATTGACGAGGCAATGGTGGCGGATGCGCCAGAGCTGTCTGATGTGCTGATGGATATGATTCCGCTGCTTGATGATGCGGTGCTTGTCGCGCATAATGTCAATTTTGACGCTGGTTTTCTAAACCAAGCGCTCGATCGCAGCGGCTACCATACGTTTGCTGGGCGCAGGCTCGATACGATTGAGCTGCTGCGCATTCTTTTTCCATCGATTACGTCTTACCAGCTTGGTGCTGTGTCTGAACAGTTCGGCATTACGCATGATCATCATCATCGCGCTGATAGCGATGCGATGGCGACCGCCGTTATATTCGCCAAATCAGTTCAAAAGCTACGGAGCTTGCCGCTGCTGACTTTGCAGCGGTTATCTTCGCTTGTAGACAATGGCAGCGATTTAAGCTGGTTTATTACGCTGACGCTGAAGCAGGTGGAACAGAACATCGTTATGGGTGTTCCGGATTATGATTTTTTCAACCAGTTTGCGTTGAAAGCAAGAGAATGGACAGAGGAAAAGCCCGCGCGAAGCGAAGAGGGAGCCTCGCCTTTGCAGGATATGTCATTCGAGCAATATTTGGATGAAATCAAGCAGCGTTTTATTGAGCAATTCCCGAATTATGAAGAACGCGAAGCTCAGACGACGATGTTTCATGAAGTGTTTGATTCGCTGGATAGCAAACGCCATTTGCTCATTGAAGCGGGTACAGGTACAGGAAAGTCTCTTGGTTATCTGATTCCAGCGCTCTATTATGGTATCCGTCAAGATGAGAAGATAGTCGTCAGCACGCATACCATTAATTTGCAAGAGCAGCTAAGGCATCGCGATGTGCCGCTGCTTAAACAGATTTTGCCGATTGAGTTCCGAGCTTCTATTTTCAAGGGCAGAGGGAATTATTTGTGCCTGCGCAAATTTGAAAGTAAAATAAATACGAGGGATATGATGTCCCCCGTTGATGATGCGATTACAGCCTCGCAAATGGTCGTTTGGCTGGGCGAGACGGAAACAGGCGATCAGGAAGAGCTGAATTTCAGCAACAAGGGGACTGATTTCTGGTCCACCGTTGCCAGCGATGCAGATTCCTGCCTGAACCGGGCTTGTCCTTGGTTTAAACGCTGCTACTACCATCGTGCGAAGCATGAAGCGAATATTGCCGATGTGTGCATTACGAATCACTCCATGCTGTTTACAGACATTCAAGCGGATCATCGGCTGCTGCCGACTTACAGCCATTTGATTGTCGATGAAGCACATCATGTGGAGGAAGTAGCAAGCAAGCATTTAGGCATGCAGCTCGGCTATTATTCGATAACGAATGCGATAACCCGGATGTTCAAGGATAGTCGTTCCGGCTTGCTGCCCTCGTTGCGCATTCATCTTCAGCAGGAAAGCGATGAGCGGGTTCAAGGCTGGCTTGAGACGATTGACACCATTATCCCGACCTTCACGGAAGTGAAGGAGCATTGGGAGAGGCTCTTTGAAATGCTGTACAGCTTTGTGCAAGCTTCTCCTGACGCGACGGGTGAAAACAATCAATCCGTTTATCGCCTGCGAGGCGACAGCCTGCCTGAAGGCTGGTCCGAAGTGCTCGCCGAAGAGACCAATATTCATACGGAGCTCATACGCGTGCTGAAGACAGCTGAGAAAATGTCCGAGGAAATTAAAGACCGCATCGATGAGCTGGCCGTACAGGCGCTTGTAACGGACTTGAATGGCGTTTTGCGCGATTTGACGAGAGTTAAGGATGATCTGCGCAGCTTTATGAAAGTCGATCAGACGACGGACGTATTCTGGCTGGAAGCCAACATGACCTACAAGCATCGCTCGCTGCATCTTTATGCGGTGCCGATTGATGTGAGCAGCCAGCTTCAGCAGTATTTATTTGATGTGAAGGACAGCATTATTTTAACGTCAGCTACCCTTTCGGTGCAAAAGTCATTCCAGTTTGCCGAAGAGCAGCTTGGACTTAGCGGCTTTGAAGAGGCGGGCAGATTGCGCACCGTACAGCTGGCATCGCCGTTTAATTACCGGGAGCAGGCGCTCGTCATTATACCGCGCAATTTCCCTGTTCTTAAAGGCTCGGCGGGCGAGCCCGCATTTATTTCAATGCTCGTCTCTTCTTTGGCAGATGCGGTGCAGCAGACCAATGGCAGAATGCTGGTGCTGTTCACCTCTTACCGAATGCTCAAGCAGGTATATGACCCGCTTAAAGCGGCGCTCGCGGCCACCAGCATTCAAGTGCTGGGCCAAGGCATCGACAGCGGCAATCGTACGAAGCTGACGCGGCGTTTTTTGCAGCAGCCAGAGTCCGTTTTGCTTGGTACAAGCAGCTTTTGGGAAGGCGTTGACATTCCAGGCGAAGCCTTGACTTGCCTTGCCATCGTCCGATTGCCATTCCAACCGCCCAATCATCCGCTGCTGGAAGCGAAGTCGGAATTGCTGCAGCGCCAAAAGCAAAATCCATTTATGAAGCTGTCGATTCCGCAAGCGGTTATTCGCTTCAAGCAGGGATTCGGCAGGCTCGTGCGAACGGCGAAGGATAAAGGGATTGTCATTATTTATGATACGCGAGTGATAGAAACGTATTATGGCAAGCATTTTCTGTATTCCTTGCCTGGCCCGAAAATTGAGCATATGCATATCGAGCAAATTGTACCGAGAATGAAAGAATGGCTTGGTGCCGAGAGGGAGGAGGAGAACGGGTGAAGCAGACGAAAATATCGGAGGCGGTCGTAAGACGCCTCCCCATTTACCTGCAAGTGCTGAACGAGCTGAACAACCGGGAGGTGCAAACCGTTTCGTCCCAGGAGCTTGGCGTCAAGCTGGATTTGAATCCGGCGCAAATCCGCAAGGACTTGGCGTATTTCGGCGATTTTGGCCGTAAGGGCATCGGCTATGATGTGACTTATTTAATTGAGAAGATTCGCCAAATTCTCAAGCTTGACCAGACGATAAATGTCGCGCTTGTCGGTGCGGGTAATTTAGGCCATGCGCTGTGCAATTATAATAAATATTCCAAAGACAATATGAAAATCATCGCGGTGTTTGATGTGCATCCATCGAAAATCGGCTCGCAAATTAATAATTTGACCGTTATGCCGATGGATATGCTGAAACAAACGGTGGAGGAAAACAATATCCGGATCGGCATTATAACCGTTCCCGGATTTGAAGCGCAAAATGTCGCTAATCAATTCATTGACGCTGGCATTGAAGGCTTGCTTAATTTTGCCCCAGCGATATTGAAGGTACCAGAGGAAATTCGCATTCATCATGCTGACTTTACGAAAGAGCTGCTAAGTCTGGCATATTACTTGGAGAGGGAAAGGGATGACGAAAATGAGCCAAATTTGGATTGAAAATGGACGTTTTGTAACGATGGAGGACGGCGAGCATGTGCTGCAAGGGCATATGGTTGTAACCGATGATCGCATTACATATATCGGAGCAGAAGCTCCAACTGGGCTGCAAGCCGATGTGCAAAAGCTGGATGGCAGCAAGCTTGCCTTTATGCCGGGTCTAGTAAACACGCATGGACATGCGGCTATGACTTTGCTGCGCGGCTATTCCGATGATCAAAACCTGCAAGTATGGCTGGAGCAAAAAATGTGGCCGATGGAAGGCAAATACATCGACATCGATACCCGTGCAGGCAGCGCGCTTGCCGTGGTGGAAATGCTGAAATCCGGTACGACGGCTTTCGTGGATATGTATGACCGCATGGACCAGCTAGCCGAAGTTGTTGAACAGTCCGGCATTCGCGGCTGTCTGACGCGCGGCGTCATCGGCCTTTGCCCGGAGGATGTACAGCAAGCGAAGCTGGCGGAAGCGATTGCTTTCGCACGCGATTGGAACGGCAAGGCCGATGGCCGGATTACGACGATGATTTCGCCGCATGCGCCTTATACATGCCCGCCAGATTATATTGAGAAATTTGTACAGGCCGCGCATGATTATGATTTGCCGCTGCATACGCATATGTCAGAATCGATTGCCGAAGTAGAACAAAACGTTCGCGATTATGGCGTTCGTCCCGTTCAGCATCTCGACAATTTAGGCTTCTTCTCGCGTCCGGCGCTCGTTGCTCATGCGGTGCATTTGAATGACGAGGAAATTGCGCTGCTGGCTGAACGCAAAGTAGCCGTATCGCATAACCCGGTCAGCAACCTCAAGCTGGCAAGCGGCATTGCCCGCGTTCCTGCTTTGCTTCGCGCAGGTGTAACTGTATCGCTAGGCACGGACAGCGCGGCAAGCAACAACAATCTTGATCTGTTCAAGGAAATCAATCTTGCGGCTTTGCTGCATAAAGGTGTTTCTGGCGACCCTACAGTTGTGCCAGCGATTGAAGCTTTGCGTATGGGAACGGTATACGGCGCTCGCTCCATTTGGCAGGAGGATTCCATTGGCCGCCTGCGCGTTGGCATGAAGGCTGACTTCATCGCAATCGATATTGAACAGCCGCATTTTTATCCACAGACGGATATAGTGTCCCATTTGGTATACGCTGGCTCTGGCCGCGACGTTAAGCATGTTTGGGTGGACGGCCGCCAGGTTGTACGGGATGGCGAATGCACGCTGCTCGATGAGGAGAAAATTCGTCACGATGCTCAGGCGAGCTTCGAGAGGCTGTTGAAGGCATAATGCGGGCGAGAACGAGAAAGCCGTTTTGGACGGTAAAACGGGCTGTCTTTATTTCAGTTATTTTTATTATCGCATTGCTGACCGTTACGATTGTTTATTACCGTGCCGTGCATAAGGATTTATGGGCAGAGGAAGCGCCGATTAAAGCGCATGCGATTGAAGCCGCACAGTTGACGGAAGTTACCGGGATGACGAAGCAGGTGTGGGATGGCATTTCCTGGGTTGTAAAAGGGAATACGGCTGATGAACAAGACGTTTATGTATTTCTGACGACAGCGGAAGGTCCTGTGCTCACGGTGAAAGCGACTGAGCATATTACACAAGAGCAGGCAGATACTGCTTTACTGGGCAGCGAGCCGGATGCGGATATTAAAAGAACACAGCCGGGTTTGCTGAACGGCGAACCGGTGTGGGAAATTTTTTATAGCCGTGATGAAGCGATTACGAAATATTATTATGCGTATTATTCGTTCCGCGATGGCGCATTTTTGAAGAAATATAGTTTGGTAGGTGACAAGGCGTCCTAGCTGTAATGGATGCCTTAGCTGTAACAGTTGGAATTGCTGGCTATTATTACACCCCCTTATTCAACAGGCGATGTGATATACTTTCGTGTATCGGAGTGGATATGCGTTTGGCATATCACCGTCATTTTGAGAGGGGGATTTTTACGATGTTCAAACTCAAGATTATGCCGATTTTGATAACAGCTGCTGCGTCCGCCCTCGTTTTATTTGGAGGCTGGCTTATTTATCATCAGGTTGCATTCGCAGCTCCGCTTGCCAAGGCGGTTGATTCAATAGAAGGCATTGCTTCATCCGAGACACCTATTATGGATACGGACCGTATTACTTTCCCGCTGACGCTTTCAGCTGGAGCGGATTTAAAGCATGTATATGAAACGATAGCGGAGCAAAGCAAATCTGTCATTGGAAGCCGCGACATTCAGCTCGATATTGCGAATACAAGCTCGAACGCCAAGCTGGATCAGCTGTGGTCATCGTCTCTATTCAAAGTGGCTGAAGCGATGGAGCACAAAAACTATTCGACTATTCCTGAGACGCTGAAAGCTTTGGCGGATGAACATTCAGGTGTTCACGCTGTAACCGATATGGATGACACCAATGTATATATTACGCTGAAAGATGGTACGGCTACGAAGTATATCGTGCTTCCGCGTGTAGCCGCACAGCTGGAGGTGTCCAGTTATGCGTAAATACGGCATCGAAATCGCAATTGGTTTTATTCCGGTATTGATTGCCTTTCTTTTATTTGTGAATGTGAATTTAATGCCTTTTGTGCTGCTTGTCATTATCGCTGCTGCTGTCGTTTATTTAGCAACCGGCAGAGGAAAGCTTGCGCATGCTTCAGGTACGAAGCGGCGGAAGGTATCGGACAGCGTGCCATTCTCCTTTGAGCAAATTGGCGGACAGGAGCGTGCCAAGCAGGAGTTGATCGAGGCGCTCGATTTTCTAGTTCGGCATGAGGAACTGAGCAAGCTCGGCATTCGGCCGTTGAAGGGGATTTTGCTGACGGGACCTCCGGGAACCGGGAAGACGTTAATGGCGAAAGCAGCCGCGCAATATACCGATTCGATTTATTTAGCTGCCTCGGGCAGTGAATTTGTGGAGATGTACGTCGGCGTCGGGGCAGGCCGGATTCGTGACTTATTCAAAGAAGCGCGGACGAAAGCGAAGAAAGCGGGCAAGGAAAGCGCCGTTATTTTTATCGATGAGATCGAAGTGATCGGCGGCAAACGCGATGGCGGACAGCATCGGGAATATGATCAGACGCTTAATCAGCTGCTTACGGAAATGGACGGCATCCATGCCGATACGGCGCCGCGGCTGCTCATTATTGCGGCAACGAACCGTAAAGAAATGCTCGACAGCGCACTGCTTAGGCCCGGACGGTTCGACCGCCATATTGGTGTAGAACTGCCGGACAAAAAAGCACGCTATCAAATATTGAATATCCATGCGGCCAACAAGCCGCTTGCCGATACGGTGGAGCTGGAGAAAGTAGCTGCTGAGTCGTTCGGCTTCTCCGGCGCACAGCTTGAGAGCGTCATGAACGAAGGCGCCATTTATGCGATGCGGGAGCAAAGCGAGGTCATTGAAGAGCAGCATCTGGCTATGGCGATTGACAAGGTCATGATGGGCGAGAAGACGGATCGCGAGGCGACGAAGGAGGAGCGCGAGCGTGTGGCGCTGCATGAGCTCGGCCATGCGATTTCAGCAGAGCTGCTGCGTCCGGGCAGCGTATCTCAGGTTGCCTTGTCCCCGCGTGGTCAGGCGCTAGGCTATGTGCGTCATAATCCCGAGCAGGATCGTTATTTATACACGAGGGATTTTCTGAATGGGCAAATTATGATTGCGCTTGGCGGGGCGGCGGCTGAGGAAATCTTCTACGGCAATCGCAGCACGGGGTCGCGTGGCGACTTTGATCAGGCGATGAACATCGTTCGTACGCTCGTCGAATCAGGCTTAACGGAGCTTGGCATAATTCATCCCGAAATGATGACTCCTGATGCCTGGGCGAAGATCAATCGCTCTATCCTTGACGATTTAATGGCCAAGACGACTGCGATGCTGGCGACGAAGCGTCAAGTTTTTCTGGACGCGCTTGATGTCCTGATCCGTGAAGAAACGCTCAGCGGCATTGAATTTCGTGAATTGCTTAAGAAGTTGTCACATAGCGCATAATAATTCAGCATGAATAATCCTCAATTTATTACAATTTGAAGGCAGACGACATGTCTGTCTTCTTTTTTTTCAGAAAACCGTTATAATAAACATTGAACATAACTATAAAGAGAATGTTTCTCATTTACATGGTGTAGGGAAACGACAAGGAGAGAATCATGTCTATCAAAAAAGTTGGCGTAGTTGGCGCAGGAACAATGGGCCAGGGTATTGCTGAAATGTTGGCCTCTAATGGGCTGGACGTTCATTTAATCGAGATTTCGGAAGAACGATTGACATATGGCAGGCAAATGATCGAACTTAGCCTGGATAAACAAATCGAGAAATGGGCTTTGACACAGGCGGAGAAGAAGCTGATTATGAATCGTATTCATATGACATTGTCTTATAATGCACTGGCCGAATGCGAGCTTGTCATTGAGACGGTTACCGAGGACTTGGAAAGCAAGAAGGCTGTCATTAGCCAAATAGACGACATTTGCGGCGCTGATGTTATTTTGGCGAGCAATACGTCGACGCTCAGCTTGACGGAGCTGGCTAGTGCATCTGCACATCCGGAACGGGTGATTGGGCTTCATTTCATCTATCCGGTACTCAAAATCGATTTGGTGGAAATTGTTCGTGGCCTTAAAACGAGCGAGGATACCTTTACGAGCACGAAACATTTCGTTGAAGAAATTATTCATAAAAAAGGCGTCATGGTATTTGAATCTCCCGGATTCGTAACCTCCCGCCTTATTTGCTTGTTCATAAACGAAGCTCTGCACGTATTGGAGGAAGGCGTTGCTTCTGCGGAAGACATCGATAGCGCGATGCGTATCGGCTATTCCTTCCAGCACGGTCCTTTCGAGATGGCAGACCGCTTCGGCCTCGATTCGGTGCTTGCTGCACTGGACCGCATGTTCCGCGAATATGGCGAGCTCAAATACCGCCCTTCCATCGTCTTGAAAAAAATGGTGCGTGCTGGCCAACTGGGTGCGAAAACAGGCGTTGGCTTTTTCAAATATGACAAGGATGGGGATCGGATCTAATGAAAGTACTCGTTATTAATGCAGGAAGCTCTTCTCTAAAATATCAGCTTTATGACATGCGCGATGAATCGGTGCTGGCAAGCGGCCGAGTTGAACGGATCGGCATGGATTCCTCTATCGTAACGCATGAACCAGCAGACAAGCCGGAAGTGCGCGATGTGAGCGAAATTTTGGACCATGTGACGGCAGTTAAAAAGGTTATCGACATGCTGACTCATCCGGATCATGGCGCAGTTGCGACAATGGATGAAATTGAGGCGGTTGGACATCGCGTTGTGCATGGCGGGGAAGTATTCAACAGCTCTACGCTTGTTACACCGGAAGTTAAGCTTGAAATTCGCCGCTTGTTTGATCTTGCGCCGCTGCATAATCCAGCCCATATGATGGGGATTACGGCGGTTGAGGCGAATATGCCGGGCGTTCCACAGGCTGTTGTATTCGATACAGCGTTCCACCAGTCGATGCCGAATACCTCTTACCTATATCCGATCCCGCAGGTACTCTACCGTCGCCACAAGGTACGCCGCTACGGCTTCCACGGCACATCGCACCAATATGTGAGCCAACAAGGCGCAGAGCTGCTTGGAAAGCCGCTGGAGTCGCTTAAAATGGTTACAGCGCATATTGGCAACGGCGCAAGCTGCACGGCGATTTTGGATGGCAAATCGTTTGATACGAGCATGGGCATGACCCCGCTTGAAGGTTTAATGATGGGTACGCGCAGCGGCGACCTTGACCCGGCGATCGTTCCTTTCGTCATGAATAAAGAAGAGCTGACGCTTAGCGAAGTTAATTCCATGCTGAATAAGCATAGCGGCATGCTGGCGATTTCAGGCATCAGCAGCGACATGCGCGAAGTAACGGAAGCGATGGAGGAAGGCGACCGCAATGCGAAGCTAGCTTTTGATATGTACACGTATCGCGTTCGCAAATATATTGGTGCTTACGCAGCTGCGATGAACGGCATTGACGTCCTGCTGTTTACAGCAGGCGTTGGCGAAAACTCTTCGGCGCTTCGCAAAGCGGTATGCGACGGCATCACTTTCCTTGGCATTGAGCTGGATGAAGAGAAAAATGCAACGCGCAGCAAGGAAGCGCGGGTTATTTCGACAGAGGCTTCGCGCGTGAAGGTGCTGGTTGTTCCTACGAATGAAGAGCTCTTGATCGCTCGCGATACGTATACACTGGTACAAGCACAGGCTGCTGGAGAAACAAGCGTTTAAAGAAAGCAGGTTTAACGGAAAGGCGGGCAAGCAGTGAGCAATGATGACATCTGGAAAGCTTACTCGCGCGGTATGGCGGCTGTAATGGAGGAGGGCGGAGTGCATATTTACGCCGTGCTGCTACGTTCTTATCGGCAGCTTGGGCTGACGGATAGCGAGCTGCTGCTGCTGCTGCAGCTCAAGGCATTTCGGGAAACGGAGGAAAATGGTTTCCCGACGCCAGACGAGCTGGCGGAGCGTATGGGCGCAAGCGAGCGCAGCATTGTAGAGCAGCTTGGGAAGCTTATGAAAGAAGGCTTCCTAGCGATAGATGAGCACTTGGACTCCCAAACAGGCATCCAATCCGAGCAGTATAACTGGAGCGGCTGGCTGCTAAAGGCAGCGGAATGGGCAGCTCTGGAAAAACGCGAGTCGAAAAAAGCGGAGAAAGCGCAGCGCCAGCCGGTGCAGCGCGTTGCAAATCCGGTGAATCTGTTTAATATTTTTGAACAGGAGTTTGGCCGGCTGCTATCCCCCATTGAATGCGAGACCATTAGCGGGTGGATGGACGAGGATAAATATGCGGAAGAGCTTATTCGCTTCGCCCTTAAGGAAGCGGTATTTGCCGGGAAGCTAAGCTTCCGCTACATTGACCGCATCTTAATCGAGTGGAGCCGCAATCGTGTAACGAACGAGGATGAAGCTCGTGCCCATGCGCAGCGTTTTCGCGGCGGCAGGGGATAAGCGCAGGGAGCGGCTGTTTATTTATGCAAGTGAAGTGAATCCATAGATCAATACGTATTTCGGTTTGAAAATAGCCACGGCCGTCATCCTTTACAGGGTGGCGGTCGTTTTTTTTAGGCTTATTAGTTGTTGGCTAATTATGAACCATCAGGTTTTCAGCTGCTGTATGTACGAGAGGTAGGAACTACGCTAGTGAAAAGCGAATTTAAGGAATAACATGATTATAGGAGATGAGCAATGTATGCAGCTTACAAACAAAATTGGAGTAATTGTCGATAGCTTTGGCGTCGGCGTAAGCGAAGGCTTGCGACGGGCAAAGGACGTTGGAGCGGAGGGTGTGCAAATATATGCTGTGGATGGAGAAATGGACCCTGCTGTACTGACAGGAGTCAAACGCAAGCAGCTCAAGGACGAAATTGCCCAGCTAGGGCTTGAAATATCGGCGTTATGCGGCGATTTAGGTGGACATGGTTTTCAGGACAAAAGGGCCAATCCGTTAAAAATCGAAAAATCCAAACGCATTCTGGATTTAGCGGTTGAGCTAGGGACAAACATTGTCACGACCCATATTGGCATCGTACCGGACGATCCGAATAGCGAAGTGTATGCGTCCATGCAGCAGGCGTGCGAGGAGCTGGCGAATTATGCAACTAGCCAACAGGCGTATTTTGCGATTGAGACGGGGCCGGAAACAGCGGCGCATCTGAAGGCATTCCTGGATACGCTAGGCTCGCGGGGCGTCTCGGTTAATTTTGATCCGGCGAATATGGTCATGGTTACTGGAGATGATCCTGTGAATGGGCTGTACCTCCTAAGGGATTATGTTGTGCATACGCATGTGAAGGATGGCGTCCGCCACCGTGTTGTGGACCCCCGGCAAGTATATGGAGCGCTAGGCTATGAAAAAATGGACCATGGGCAAATTGCGCAAATGGTGACCGAAGGCCCGGACTTTTCAGAGCTGCCCCTTGGCGAGGGCCGCGTAAATTTTGATGCTTATTTTAAGATGATTCAGTCGATCGGGTATCAGGGCTATTTGACGATTGAGCGCGAGGTTGGTACGCAGCCTGAGGAGGATATTCGCAAAGCTGTCGAGTTTATTAAACGATACCGCTAACGAGATGCAAATAAGCCTGATGACACGCAGGCCACCAACTATTCTTCATCATCAAACCTGTCTCTCCAGTTGTGAGAAAAAAATAAAGTCATAGACTGAAGTATTTGATCTGATGCGGTTTTCGTCTTAGAAAATCGTCAGCCCTTGAAAAATCAGTTTTAGATTGAGCTATTAATAGAGTCAACGAAGAGAATCGAACCAGAAAATAAAGTATTAGAATATAGGCATGAGCTTGGGTTACGCCGCAGTTCCAATCTACAACTTTATTTTCCGATTTTAATACCTTTTTTCTTTTGACAACAGATGATTTAATTTATATTCATTAAGCTTTATCCATTTTTATGGCGACTTTATGATTGAGTACATCGGAAAGTGATTCAGTCGACCCAATATCCAGCTTGCTCTGTTATCCTGGTCTTTAGCTCGAAGCGGCTGACTCCTTCCCCGATTTGTGAACGCTACCTTGTTCAAGACTTGAATAAATCCACTCTTAGGTGGCTCAAGCTGCTGAAGAAATGATGGATTTTATTACGCTCCGTCCAAATTTAGACCACCACATTCCATTTAGATTCCTTTTCTGTTATAATTTTGTAAAATCATGAGGAGGGGAAAGTAATTGAACAAAAACAAACTATTTTTGTGGAGCTGTATTTTTCCGCTTTCTTCAATTTTTTGGAGCCAACTTTATCAAGATGGGTATCGAATATTTAAATTGGGATTTCCATTTAATTTTATTACGTATCATGGTTTAGAGGCTCCTGCTTACAACATTCTCATTTTTAAAAATTTCTTTACTTTAACGTCATTTAGATTAGATATATATATATTATGTGTCTTAGCAACCTACTTTTGTCTCATTTTATTAATTAAAATGATAAACCGAATCAAATCTCCCACAACATGATTGTCAACAGATATTGGTAAATTAAAAAACGATCACACCTCAAAATTGAGTTGTGATCGTTTTTTTTAATATAGACGTAAACTAACATTCCATTCATCGTTCATTGTAGCTAGTATATATGTGTCTACCGCCTAAGCAAGAAGAAAAATTCGAAACACTTGTAAAGTAGGGATTACCGTTGGAATGAGAGTAGCTATAATCGTATGCAACATTACAAGTAATAGTTAATGCAGTGCCTCGCTTTATTCAATCTAAGAAATGGAGGCCAATTCATGGAGTAGCAGAATCATTTCGTACAGTCTTGAAATAAAAAAAGAGGCCCCCTGCTAAATGCAAGGGTCCTCTTATGGCCGCTTAATTTCGCGGTGGTTTGATTAAACGGTCTACAATTTGGGTCAGTGTTCTGCTCTGCCGGAGGGGTAACAAAAAAATAGATTGAACGCAAAACAACGCCATGATATAATCGATAGCGTCATTGACAATGCATATAAAGGATGTATCCAATTTTATTCCCACTTTAATTGTACATCTGGAACTTTGATTTGTCAATGCTCTTTTTTATCCCGGAAAAACGGAAAAAGGAGTGTTCACGAGAATGGATACGAAGGATTGGCGGCAAGAACAGGAGAGACTGGAATGGATCAGGAACAAGCTGCAGACGAGGATCGCTGAATTGGAGCCGGAGGTTGCCGGGCTGCGCGATCAAGCTGCGGACATCCGCAAGCGGTTTTGGGAAGAGGTTACGATCAACACAAGCACGCAAGAAGATTTCGAAGAAACCTTCTACACGATTAACCAGCAGTCCGCAGTATTGGCCGAACGGGAGCGGGGCCGCAAGCTATTGGCGCAGCAATGGGACAGCATGAAACGTCTGCATCCCTCTCCTTATTTCGGACGCCTCGACTTTCAGGAGGATGGTCTAGGCTTCAGCGAGCAAATCTATATTGGCGTATCTTCCTTCATTGACGATGACGGTTTGAGCTTTCTGATTTATGACTGGCGTACGCCCATCGCGAGCCTTTACTACGACTACCCCCCCGGCTTGGCGTCTTATGTCACGCCAGCCGGACAAATCGAAGGGACGATGGAGCTCAAGCGACAGTTTCAGATTCAAAGCGGACAAATCTGCAACATGTTTGACGCGAGCGAAACGATCGGAGACGAATTGCTGCAGCAAGTGCTCGGCAAAGGGGCGGACTCGCAAATGAAGAGTATCGTGGCCACCATACAGAGGGAACAAAACATCATCATTCGCAATGAAAAAAGCCGGATGCTTATCGTACAGGGCGCGGCCGGCAGCGGCAAAACATCAGCGGCATTGCAGCGAGTGGCGTATTTGCTGTACAAACATCGCCAGTCGATCAAGGCCGATCAAATCGTTCTTTTTTCGCCGAATCCGATGTTTACCAGTTATATCTCCACTGTCCTACCGGAGCTTGGTGAAGAGAACATACAGCAGACGACCTTTCAAGAATATCTCGACTATTGGTTAGGTTCTTCGTTACGTCCGGAGGATGCCTTTGATCAAATTGAATATGTACTGACCGCACAAGGGGGGCCGGGGTATGAAGCTCGACTTCAGGGGATCGAATATAAAGCTTCCGAAGTTTTCCTTCAAGCCCTGAAGGACTATGGCATATGGTTGGGACAAAAAGGAATGCGATTCAACGGTATCCGGTTTCGGGAACGCGATCTGATTGCCGCAGAGCGAATAAAAGCGAAATTTTACGAATATGACCATTCTCAGCCGTTGCTCAATCGTATCGAACTTTTACAGGAATGGCTGCTGAACGAACTGGCTTTGCTGGAACGTAAGGAGCGGGAAGCGCCATGGGTAGAGGAAGAGATGAATTATCTCGATGCCGAGCAGTACGCGGAAGTTTTCGGAATGCTGCACAAAGATAAGGAAGTATTCGACATTGCAGAACAATATGCCGTAGTCCGCGAGAAAATAAGCAACAAGCTCCGCGAAGATGAAGGCGACTTTGACTTCGCCACAAGGGAGGAGGAGCTGCTCCGCCGAAAAATCGTGAAAGAATGCTTTAAACCGCTAAGGAAAATGGTGAAGAAGCTCTCGTTCGTAGATATGAAAGGCATATATGGCCAACTGTTTGTTGACGAAGCCGCTTATCAAGAAATAACGAACGGGGCTGTCGTCCCGCCGCTGTGGCCTGAAATATGCAGGCAAACGCAGGAATCGCTGCTTCGCAATGAGCTATTCTACGAGGATGCGACTCCATATTTGTATGTAAAAGAACTGATCGAAGGCGTCCGGACGAACAAGGAAATCCGTTATGTGTTCGTAGACGAGGGTCAGGATTATTCGCCGTTTCAATATGAATATTTAAAAAAGCTGTTTCCACGTGCTCGAATGACGGTGCTCGGTGATTTTGGGCAAGCGATCTTTATGCAGGCTACAAGTTTGTCCGCATCCGACTCGCCGCTGGTCCGCCTTTATGGCGAAGCCGAAACAAGCCTTGTCTGCCTTGTACGCAGTTATCGTTCAACTAGGGAAATAGTTGAATTTACGAGATTGATGCTTCCAGGCGGGGAAGAAATTGCTCCTTTTGAAAGGCGAGGCCACAAGCCCCTTCTGACGAGAATGGCTAGCGGTGAGAAGCGTGATTCGCAAATAATGGCAGACATCGCGGCGCTCAGGGCCGAGGGCTTCGATTCCATCGCCGTCATTACGAAGACCGCAGCCGAAAGCCGGGAGGCTCATGACTCGTTGCGGATATTTGGAGACGCAGCACTGCAGCTCATTACGAAGGAGACGCTGGGCTTTGAAAAAGGAGTGATGGTCATTCCCGTGTATCTGGCCAAGGGTGTCGAGTTCGATGCAGTTTTGATCTATGATGCTTCGCCCGAAGCATACGGACAGGAAAACGAACGCAAGCTTCTTTATACGGCTTGTACGCGGGCCATGCATCGGCTTCACCTTTATACGACGGGCAATTGGTCGCCGTTCATGCAGTCATTGCCTGCGAATTTGTATGAGGTAGCAGCAAATTGATGGATCGGGGCAGACGTGTTATAAACCTGGCAAATGTGAATTGCTTAAAGCAATAGAACTGTGTATAATTATTCATTATAAATAATAAATATGCATAGTAAGGGAGAGCTTTATGACATATAAGGTATTTGTTGACGGACAAGAAGGCACGACAGGCTTGAAGATTTTTGAGTATCTGTCTAAGGTGCCGGACATTGAAGTTCTCAGAATTGACACCGACAAAAGGAAAAATCCTGAAGAACGAAGCAAATTCCTTAATAGTGCAGATATCGTATTTCTTTGTCTGCCCGATTCGGCAGCCAAAGAGTCAATTGAGCTTATGAAAAATAACAAAACAAGAATCATTAATACCAGCACTGCTTTTAGAACGGATAAAAGCTGGGTCTATGGTCTGCCTGAGTTGAAAAATCAAAGAGAACTCATACAATCCGCATCGAGAGTCTCCGTTCCAGGCTGTCATGCAACTGGCTTTATTCTTACGATTAGACCGTTAATTGAAGCAGGCATTCTTCCAGAAGATTACCCTGTAACGTGTTATTCCTTGACTGGCTACTCCGGAGCTGGCAAAAGCGGAATAGAGGAATATGAGAATTCAGTATTAGCAGCTGAAAGAAAGCTCCATGTTCCAAGGCATTATGCGCTGCAGCATAATCATAAGCATATCCCTGAGATGTTGATGTATTCAGGACTTTTATCTGAACCATTATTCACGCCCATCAAAGCTAATTATGCACAAGGACTCGCGATGTCAGTCCCCTTAATTAGCAGGATTTTGTCCAAAAACGCTTCTGCAAAAGAGGTACATGAAGCATTGTCCGCGTATTTTGCATCGGAGCGTTTTGTACATGTCATGCCGTACGATTCAGAAGCAAGCCTTGATGAAGGTCACTTCATGATTTCGGAGTGCAATAACACGAACCGATTGGAAATTTTTGTTTTTGGACAAAAGGGCAAGGTGAATATGATTTCAAGGTACGATAATTTAGGAAAAGGTGCATCAGGGGCTGCAGTGCAAAATATGAATCTCATGCTTGGATTGGATGAAGGGAATAGCTTGGTGAACTAATTTCGTTTAGGCAAAATTTTTTTTGCTGTCGAATAATGTTATTTCAATAAAAATGCGGTGGTCCAGCTGTTTTGTTGTTTGAATAGGTCAACCAGAGATTACTGGTTGGCCTATTTTTTCGTCCATGGCAACCGATTTTTCTTATAGTCGGGCAGGTCTAATCGTTTATTATAATTGTACAAGTGCTATTTCCAATTGTAGCTATTGCAATTTTGGAGCATTTCGGTGAAATGCGTAAGCGTGGCATCATCCCACTGAGAAATGCTGGCATAGAAGGCGGATTCTTTTTCCTTCAGAGCTTCTAAGGTTCGTTCCCGTCCTAGCTCAGTTAAACATAAGCGCACGCCGCGGCGATCTTCAGGAGCCGTTTCACTTTGTACGTAGTGGAGCCCCTTTAGCTGGTTGACCTGACGGCTGACGGTGCTGCGGTCCATAGCTGTTGCTTCAGCTAATGCAGTGGCGCTAGTTGCCCCATAGGAAAGAAGCCACCGTACCATTAAAAAAGCGGCGAGCTTGCAATGCAGTCTAGGCTGTGGAAAGAGACTCAGCAATTGCTGAAGCAAAAGGAAGGGATATAAATAACGGGCCAAAGCCGTATATTAGGACTGTTCCGATTTTACCGCAAAAAGCATGACCGCAGCGCTCTCCAAACGCTCAACGAAGATGGAGTAGCGGCGCGACTGAAGCCAGCTTTGTAGCTCATGCAAGCGGAAAGGCTCAATAGCCGCAGCAGTTGGCTGCTTGGCAGCGGCAAATTTTGTTGAGCCTGCTTCTGCTTCGCTATCCTTGCTAATATCGATAATGGCCATTCGTCCTCCAGGCAGCAAAATACGATCCATCTCAGCCAAAGCGAGCAGCTGCTGGGAATCATTCAAATGATGCATTGCAAAGCTGCAAGCGATGAAGGCGCATACTCGATCCGGCAGCGGCAGGGTGAGCAGGTTGCCGAGCTTCGCATCCACATGCGGCAAACGCCGGCGCAAAATGCTCAGCATTTGCGCCGATTGCTCAATAGCTGTTAAGCGTACACCCGCTTCTGCGAGCTTGACAGACAGATTGCCAGTTCCCGCTCCAAGCTCGGCGCCGTACTCGCCTGCAACCGGATCAATCCATTCCAGCATCTTCATTAACGCTTGTTCATAGCTGGAGGGAGTCAGCACCTTTGCCAATACAGCCATTGGGGCAGCCTCGCCATGCTCCAGCGCTAGACGATCATAATCCCAGCGATCATTCCAACTGCTTCGCTGGGAGCGGGAATGCTTCATCTTTTCCGCTGCATCCTCAGCAGCGCCAAGCTCGGGCCTTGCTTGGTCCCGCCATTTGGCTATCGTACCATCAAGCGCCTGCAGCTTTTGCCCCGCTGCGACCCATTCCTCATAGAGGAGAGCCCGCGCACGATCGGCTAATCGCAGAAAATCATCAGGCTGGCGTGCCGTTTGCAGCACCTCGCCAATGGCAGCCAGCGGCATGCCAAGCTCGCGGAGCGCAATAATCCATCGCAGCCGCTCTATATCTTCCTCGCCATACAGGCGATAGCCGTTTTCGCGCGCTTTCGTGGGCGTAACAAGACCTTTTTCCTCATAAAATCGCAGCGTACGCGGAGTTGTATCCAGCAGCCGTGCAGCTTCAAAAACTTTCACCGTCATCCCTCCTTTACTAAGCATGAACCTTTCCCTAACGTAAAGGTCAAGCTTTTGTTAATTGCTCATTCCTTTTACAGCTGGTAACCCGGTAACCCCTTGAAAAAAAGCCGCCTCCGCACGGGTGTGCATCGAGACAGCTCTTAGTCGTAAATATTAGTATGATCCTTAATATAGCCTACCGTTGTAACAGCGCTTTATTTGCGGCCGTTCAACAGCTCCCAGCGATACACGTATTCAAAAATGAACTCAAACGCCTCCAAATGGCGCTTCGCTTCAAACGGGGTCGCTCCCCAAGCATAAATGCCGTGCTTGCGCAGCAAAATGCCGGGAATTTCGGGCTGCAGGCGCTCCGTCACTTCAGGAACGATTTGCGGAATGTTGGCGAAGTTGGACACAATCGGAATGTCGATATGCGCTTCCTCGTCCCAAATATTGAACGCCTTAATTAATTCTACGCCGTCAACCGGCACGGATTTGCGATCCCAGAACCATTCCGAGATGACGCTGTTAAAGACGGTATGCACATGAAAAATAGCACCTGCGCCCGTCTGGCGGTAAATTTCGCAGTGGATCAGCGTTTCCGCCGAAGGCTTCAGCTTAGTCGCTTCGACTGCTTTGCCTTCTTTATCAACGAATAGGTAGTCTTCCGGTGTATGAACCGTCTTATCCTTGCCGCTTGCCGTAATGGCAAAATGGAACTGCTCGGGGTCGAAATCCCCTACGCGCACGGACAGATTGCCGCTTGTGCCAGGGAACCAGCCGCGCGAGGCGAACAGCTCCTTTACTTCACGCAGATCAGCGAGCGCCTTCTGCTTCTGCTCGGTTGTAATTTGCTCAAATGTCATTTCGATTCATCCTTTCCCTTGTCAAGCACGCGAATAATATCATGGAACGTCTCATATTCGGAATGAGGCAGGCCAAGCTCCTGGCATTTCGTCGTCAGGTGCGAGCGGGAAAATACAGTATCCGCCAGCTTTGCGCCTTCAAAGTCCGTCACGCTGTCGCCAATGACAATACGTTCATATTGCTCAGCGGGGAAGCCGCGCATAATCGTCGTTTTGCACATGCCGCATTCATTGCTGCATTGTCCGTCGCAGGGATGCGGCCATGTAATTTCAATATTAGCACCGCTAAAATCGTGGCCATTGCAATAAATATGATCCTGTGGAATATCGAATGGCTCAAGCACCGGATAGACGAAAAAGTCAATGCCGCCGCTTGTCACGTAAAATTCAATATCATTTTTCCGGCAGTAGGAGAGGAACTCGCCAAACCCTTCGCGAATGAGCGCATTCGTAATGCCGAAATGGACAACTTCTTTTTGCATAGAAGAAGGGAGGAGGCGGAACAGCTTGCCTACCCCTTCACGAATGGATATTTGCTGTGAAATCGTCTGCTCCACAATCGGCTCCCAGCCCGGCGGGTTAAAATGGCGGATAATCGCAATAATATTATCGTTTACCGTAATCGTTCCGTCGAAATCGCAGAACACGATGCGTTTTTTTGCTGCTGTCATTCTTTAATCCCCCAAGCGTCAATAGCCGCTTGCAGCGCTTCGCCGCCAGGAGCTGCGGCAGCATCGCGCAGATGAATGCCATTCATCGCTGCATCAATCGCGAGGCGGAAGGCTTGTCCGCCAGCAGCGGTGCCCATCGGATGGCCATGAATGCCTCCGCCAGCGTTGACGACTACATCGGTGCCGAAGTCGCGCAAAATAAGCGGCACGAGACCCGGATGAATGCCAGCGGATGGAACAGGGAAGCTGGTGAGCAGCTCGCTGGATGGGGCAAGCAGCGCTTCCTTGACGGCGAGATTTTCTTCCTTCGGCATGACGACCGAGCCGTAAGGAGAAGGGAACAGCACGAGATCAGCTCCCGCAAGGCGCATAAGCTTGCCCAGAAGCACGGAAGCGCCAATGCCATAGTGCGGCGAAGGATACATCGCGCCTGCCATAGCCGGATGGGCAGCTATCGGTACGCTGATCGACGGATCTTTGCTCAGCTCATGCAGCACATCGTAGCCGTAAGCCAGCACATTAAAGAGCAGGGCGTTAGCTCCAGCAGCAATCGCTTTGCGCGCCTGCGAAGCAAGCTGCGAAGTAGGGCCTGTCAAATTGACGGCATACAGCAGCTTTTGGCCCGTTTCCTGCTGGGCGCGCTCGGCAGCTTCCATACAAGCCTCAACGCGTTTTTCCAGCGGGGTCAGCGGATTTTCAAACAGAATTTCATCGTCTTTAATCAGATCAACGCCGCCAAGCGCCTGCTTATAAAACTGCTCCTGCAAGTTCGCCAGATCATGGCCGACAACAGATTTGAAGATGCTCATCAGCAGCGGACGCTCCTGTACGCCGAGCAGGCCGCGAACGCCCTGCAAGCCAAACTTCGGACCCGGAAAAGCAGAGCCGAACGACTGTGAAACTTCAATATCAATCAGTTTAATGCGTCCGTCCATCGACAGCTTGCCGAAAATCGTAACGAGCAGGGCAGGGATATCGCGGCTGAAATTGATATCTGGATAGGCGATGCGAATATCAGCGTAGCGATTGCCTTCTCCACCTTCATGCACCTCAACGGACAATACTTTGCCGAGATGCTTCTCCATTTCGGATTTGCGCGCTTCCGGCAAATCAGTCCAGCTTCCAACCGTCAGGCCGACGGCAATGGATAACGCCTTTTTATCAAAATCCGCTTTATCGTCAAAGCTGCGGTAGGTAGCAATGCAAAATTCACTCATTATTTCAAGCTCCTTTCAATATCGGCTCCGATTTCGGCTGCGCGTTCGGCGGAACGCTTCATGCCGCTGGCAATTGTCTCAGCCAAACCCTGCTTGCTCATCAGCTCAAGCGCTGCTTGCGTCGTCCCATTCGGGGACGTCACTTTGCGGCGCAATTCGGCAGGCTCCTCGCCAGTTGCACGGACCATTTCCGCAGCTCCAAGCACAGTCTGCGTAACAAGCGCCTTGGCAGCCGTTTCGCTAAGGCCCATTGCCTTCGCTGCATCAATCATCGATTCCATAAAATAATACACATAAGCCGGACCGCTGCCTGATACGCCTGTAATGGCGTCTTGATAGTTCTCCTCAACGACGGAGGTGATGCCGACGGATTGGAAAATAGCTTCCGCCAGCTGCTGCTGCTCCTTCGTCACCGCTTCGGAATAACTGATGCCTGTAGCACCGAGCCCGATCGTGCAGGACGTATTCGGCATCGTGCGTACGATAGGCAGCTTGCGGCCAAGAAGCAGCTCGATCGACGAAATCGATAGTCCGGCAATGACCGAAATAATAAGCTGATGCTCCGAAATAAAAGGCTTAATGCCTGCAATAGCTTCGGCCGCATCTTTTGGCTTCATAGCGAGAAAAATAATATCGGCTTCCTTCAGAAAAGCTTCGTTCGAGGAGCCTTGCAAAATCGTTTGAATGCCATATAGGCTGTTAAGCTCGTTCAAACGATCGGCATTTTGCCGGTTGAGCATTGCAATGCGTCCCGGCTGCGTCAGCTTCTGATTAATCATGCCGCGGGCGATGGCTTCCGCCATGGAGCCTGCGCCGTAGAAAGCGATTTGCAGCGATTGAATGCGATCAATCGTTTTGGTGTCTGTATCTATTGGCATAACGGTTTCCTCCAGTATTTGAAATTATAAAGTGAACGCTTAATTAGCCGCGAATTTGTCCAGAGCCGACAATCCGGTATTTGGTTGATGTGAGCGCAGGCAAGCCCATAGGCCCGCGTGCATGAAGCTTCTGCGTGCTTATGCCAATTTCAGCGCCAAAGCCGAATTCAAAGCCATCCGTGAAGCGAGTGGAAGCATTGTGATAGACGGCAGCCGCATCAATCTCCTGCATAAAGCGGGCTGCATTGCCTGCATCCTCGGTAACGATGCATTCGGAATGCTGTGTCCCGTAGTTGCTAATATGGGCGATGGCCTCATCCAGATTATCTACGATTTTCACGTTCAGAATATAGTCATTATACTCTGTCGCATAATCCTCATTCGTCGCTTGCTTGGCGTGAGGGATAAGCTTCATAACACGTTCGCAGCCGCGAAGTTCCACCTTTGCTGCAGTAAACTGCTCAGCAATGGAGAGAAGCGACTTGCTGGCAAAAGTTTCGTGTACAAGCAGCGTTTCCATGGAGTTGCAGACGGATGGACGCTGGGCTTTGGCATTGAGCGAAATGCTGGCCGCCATCTCCGCGTTTGCGCTCGCATCAATATAAGTATGGCAAATGCCTGCGCCAGTTTCAATGACTGGGACGGTAGCATTTTCAACGACGGTGCGAATGAGCGCAGACCCGCCGCGTGGAATAATGACATCGAGCAGTCCATTCAGCTTGAGCATTTCATTGACCGATGCGCGATCGGAATCTTCAATGAGCTGGAGGGCATCGGCTGGCAATGCCGTCGCCCTAAGCGCTTCACGCAGCACCTCGATAATTTTGCGATTCGATTCAAGTGCTGCCGAGCCGCCGCGGAGCACGACGCAGTTGCTAGTTTTGAGACATAATCCGGCCGCATCGACCGTCACATTCGGACGCGCTTCATAAATGATGCCAATAACGCCGAGCGGAACACGCGATTTTTCAATATGCAGCCCATTCGGACGATCGAACTGCTCCAGCAGCTCGCCAACTGGGTCCGGCAGATCAGCGATTTCACGGAGCGCTTGGGCAATTGCTTCAATTCTTGCCTCATCGAGAGCAAGACGGTCGAGCAGGGAGCGGCTAGTGCCGGCTGCTTCTCCATTTTGCAAATCGAGCTTGTTCGCATCAATAATATCAGATGTATGCGTAATTAAAGCGTCAGCGATCGTAAGCAGCGCCGCATTTTTCTGGTCGGTCGTTACGGTGTTCATAATACTGGCAGCACGTTTTGCCAATGTGGCTTTTTCGACGACTTCGCTTGTCATAGGTTTATTCCTCCTAAAAATAAGTATTGAAAAACGACTGGCCCTATTTATGAACAAGGGCTTATTTTAATGAAACCCATTCATCCCGGTGGATGACTTCGATCCGGCTCACGTCAATTCTGCGCTTCACTTCTTCGCTGCCAAGCCCGGCTGCGGCCTTAGCCTGCCAAGCAGCGTAATTGACGACGCCGCGCCCAATCGTTTCGCCGCCAGCGCTAAGCACCTCCACAATATCGCCGGGATGGAAATCGCCGCTGCTGCCTGTAATGCCGGCAGGGAGGAGGCTTTTGCCCCCTGTAAGCAGCGCAAGCTCAGCTCCTGCATCGACTGTAATCGTGCCTTGAGGCATCGAGTGGAAGCCCAGCCATTGCTTCTTCATCGGCAGGCTATGCATCTCCGTATCGAAATACGTGCCTTTGCCGGAGCCGCTTGTCGCAAGCGACAGATCTCCGGGCTGCTGCACTTTCCCGATAAAAGCGGGTACGCCGCCGCGCATGGCAATTCGGGCGGCTTCAATTTTGGAGCGCATCCCGCCCGTTCCGACTGCTGAGCCGGCACCGCCGGCGAATTTCATAATGTCTGCGGAAATGCTGCCGACTCGCTCGATTTTGACTGCTTGCGGATTTTTCCGCGGATCTTCCGTATACAAGCCATCCATATCCGTAATAATAATGAGCTGTCCGGCTTTCGTCATTGTTGCGACCAGTGCTGACAAATTGTCATTGTCGCCAAATTTCAGCTCATCGGTTGCGACGGTATCGTTCTCGTTAATAATCGGTATCGTGCGCAGCCTGAGCAGCTCTTCAATGGTCATCAAAGCGTTCTGAATTCGCTTGCGGTTAGAGAAGTCTGCCCGCGTCAGCAAAATTTGTGCTGCTCCGATACCGAACTGGCTAAAAGCTTCCTGATAAGCTTGCATGAGCAGCGCTTGCCCGACTGCGGCGGCCGCTTGCTTCTCGTGAACCGCTTTGGGCCGTGACTCATAGCCAATTTGGCGAAAGCCTGCGGCAACGGCACCGGAGGTGACTAATATGACCGAGCAGCCTGCTGCATGCAGCGCGGCAAGCTCGGAGACGAAATAAGCGATGCGTTCCTTGTTCAGTCCGCCTTCCTCGGAGGTTAGCGAGCTGCTGCCGATTTTTACAATGATTCGTTCCGCCATTTTCCCATCATCCCATTTCCTGACAAAATAAAAAAGACTCCCGTCCGTAAAGGACGAAAGTCTTATATGCTTCCGCGGTACCACCTTAATTGACTGTAGGCCGGTTAAGGCAAACAATCCTGCTTGGGCCTCGTAACAGGAGGTGCTGTCCGATTCATCATCGGCCGTTCAGGGGCAGGTTCAGCGAGCAGTCGAGGTAAATTCTTGCAGCCTCTGGAATTCACTCTCTGGGCACGACCTAGTCAAGCTTACTGGTCCCGTCATAACGTTTCATGTTCAGTTGATGTAAGCATATCATGATCGACGGGTGCTGTAAAGAGAGGCATTTGCAGGCGGTTAGGCTTTGAAAATGCCGAGCTTTCCAATACGTTCAACGGCTTCCTCCAGCCGAGCTTCGCTCGTAAGCAATCCAAGCCGGACATAGCCTTCGCCGAATGTGCCGAAGCCGACTCCAGGCGCGACAACGACATCTGCTTCCTGCAATACGAGATCCGCGAACGATTCGGATGTATAGCCTTCTGGAACAGGCAGCCAGCAGAAGAAGGAGCCTCCTGGACGCTCTGCTTTCCAGCCGATGCGATCCAGCGCGCCGAACAACGCTTCACGTCTGCGCTCATAGGTGGCATTCAGCTCTGTTACGCATTGCTGAGGTCCGGTTAGCGCCTCCGCAGCCGCTTCCTGTATGCCGCCAAACAGGCTGCAATAATAATGATCCTGCATGAGATTGATTAAAGAGATGACCTGCGGGTTGCCTAGTGCAAAACCTACGCGCCAGCCCGCCATATTGTAGGATTTGGACAATGTATAAAACTCTATGCCCACTTCTTTTGCTCCCGGCGTTTGCAGGAAGCTGACGGGACGCTCGCCATCAAAGCCAATCGCGCCATAAGCAAAATCACTTGCGACAACGACGCCTGTGCGGCGGGCGAATTCTACCGTCTGTTCATAAAATTCCGGATTCGCGACCGCTCCAGTCGGATTGTTCGGATAGTTCATAAACATGAGCTTAGCACGCCTAAGGGCGGCTTCGTCAATGGCGCCATAATCAGGCAAAAAGCGGTTTTCCGCCGTTAGCGGCATAAAATGCATATCCGCTCCAGCGAGCGCCACGCCTGACCAATAATCGGGATAGCCCGGGTCAGGCACGAGGCAAACATCGCCTGGATTAAGCAGGCACTGGCTAAGCTCCACCAGACCTGTCTTGCCGCCAAACAAAATGGCTACTTCTGTCGTTGGGTCTATATCGACGTTATAATCTTCCTTATAACGCTTTGCGACGGCTTCCTTGAGAAAAGGGTAGCCGCTAAAAGGCGGATAACGGTGATACATAGGGTTTGCGGCTGCTTCCTGTAGCTTGGCCACAATGTGCGGCGGAGTCGGCTGATCGGGATTGCCTTGTCCAAGGTTAATAATGTCGCGGCCTTTCGCGACTTGGGCATTAGCCTTAGCAACCAATTTAGCAAAAAATTGCGTCGGCAAGCCGGTCATACGATCTGCTGGTTTAATGATATGCTGTTCCAGCTTTGTTTCCATTTTATTCACACTCCACATCCAATAGTTGCTCATGAACAATAAGCCGTTAAGCATTACTGTAGCACGCAAAAACCATTTATGTCGAGTGATTCAGTTGGAATGAATTCGATGTTTTGGCTCACGGTGTCAAAAAGAGCATTTAAGCGGCCGGAATGCCGACTTTTTTAACAAAAGCTGCGATATCGGCTGTAAATAACAGCAGCAGCGGCCTGCGCTGTTCATCAAAAACTAACAGCTGCGGAACTTTGCCTTCGCATACGAACAGAAATACTTCGGTGGCATGGAGCGAAATATTGTTCGTGCTCAGCTTGTAAGGTTTAGCAAGAGGAACGCGATATACATAGGTGCAGGTGTTGTCATTCGTTAATTGGGGGGCAAGGCCTGTAATAGAGCCAAGCCAGCTGTTTGCCATCTTTTGATAATCCTTGTCATTCGGGACAGTCAGCACGACCTTGCCAGCTTTTACATCAAAAACTTGAACGGGACCTACCGTATGTTGCTCTTTCGCTGTCTCCTGGGCAAATCCGGTGGAGGCGAAAATAAATAATGAGCAAGCCGCGCACAGGGCAGCTATCCATTTTTGCAGCTTCATGTTATGCATGCTCCTTGTCTGTATATGGATTGGTAATTGTACTTGAGTTATCATCCCCATCTTGACACAGAACCATGTGAAGGTATCATTAGGGAAAATGAATGGTTGCAACATACAGGAGGCCTGACGAAGATGAATAATGAAAAATTAAACCTTGCGCTGCTGCAAATGGACATAAATGCAGGAAATCCGGAGGCGAACTTTGCCAAGCTTGCGCAAATGCTGGAGCAAGCGGTAAGCGGGGATCGCAAGCTTGATGTCATCGTGTTTCCTGAGATGTGGAACACCGGCTATGCGCTGACAGAAATCGAAACGCTGGCTGATGCGAATGGGGAGCGGACGAAGCAGTTTTTGTCAGCCTTTTCGGCCAAGCATCAAGTGAATATTGTTGCGGGCTCAATTGCGGAAAGCAGGGCGGATGGCGTTTACAATACAATATTTGCTTTCGACCGTGCAGGGGAAACGATTGCGGATTATTCTAAAATCCATCTGTTCCGTTTAATGGACGAGGAAAAATATTTGCAAGCGGGCGATAAGCTTGGTTCGTTTCAGCTTGGCGGACAAGAAGCCGGCATGATGATTTGTTATGATATCCGCTTCCCTGAGCTTGCTCGCAAGCTGGCGCTTGGAGGCGCAAAGCTGCTGTTTGTTCCAGCTGAATGGCCAAACCCGCGCCTGCATCACTGGAAAACGCTGCTGACGGCAAGAGCGATTGAAAATCAAATGTTCGTCATTGCCTGCAATCGGGTAGGGCAAAGCGGGGAAACGAGCTTTTTCGGGCATTCACTCGTCCTTGATCCGTGGGGAGAAACCATTGCTGAGGGTGGAGAGGACGAAGAAGTAATTTATGCAGAAATCGATCTTTCGCTCGTTGATGCGGTACGCGGAAAAATCCCCGTCTTCGAAGACCGGAGGCCAAATTTGTATTAAAAGCTTGGTGAAAAAAGTCAAGAAAAATGAAAAGGTTGGGGTTAAATAGCCCTCGTGCGGGCAGCCCAACCTTCTTACATTTAGCCTTTTTTTTCAATACCATTTTTTAGCGAATCATTTATTTATAATGGACGATCGTTTTGTTCATCGTTCGAATGAATGCCTCCGTAGCTTTGGACAGGTAGCGCCCCTTGCGGCTGGCGATGACTAGTGTCCGTGACGCTTTGGGGGAAAGGGGCAAGTAGATGGGGGCGAATTCGCTCCCTCTTTGCCGTGTCAGCATTTTCGGGACGAAGGCGATGCCCATGCCGCCCGCAACGAGCGATTGGACGGTTTCAATATTGCTGCTTTCAAAGACGATTTGCGGCGTAAAGCCGGAAGCCTGGCACAGCTCGACCGTAATTTGCCGGAAGCCCTGGCCTTTTTTTAATCCGATAAAGGGTTCATTGCGCAATATGCTTATCGGTACAGGCTCCGAGCTTTCCGCAAGCGGATGCTGCGGCGGAATCGCCAAGCAAATTTCTTCTTCCATTAAAGGCTCCCATGCAAGCGAGGTGTCGGCAAGCGGGAGGGACAGCAAGCTGAGGTCGGTGCCGCCGCTTGCTGTAAGCTGCTCCAGCTTTGCCGAAGTATCCTCTACAAGCACCACTTCGATTTGTGGATATTGGGCGCCGAATACCGGCAGGACGAGCGGCAAAATGTGCGAGCCCGTAATCGGCAGCGTTCCGACGACGAGCCGCCCGCGCCGCATTTGCGCCATATCATCCATTTCCTGCTTTAATTGTTCAATCGCATCGAGAATCGTTTGGGACTTGTCAACAAATACCTGACCAGCCTGCGTAAGCTCAACCGAGTTGGTCGTGCGCCGAAACAGCAGCACGCCAAGCTCCTGCTCCAGCTTAGACAGCTGCTGGCTGAGCGAGGGCTGGGCGATATGCAGCTTTTCCGCTGCGCGGGAGAAGTTTTTTTCAATTGCGATTTGCAGCACATACTGCAGTTGTCTGAGCTCCATGGGCATCCTTCGCTTTCTATTTTTCTGGGAAGAGCTTCTTCATTTACCGTTATAGTTGTTACCTATAGACATTATAGATATTATATCTTGGATCAATCAAGTGCCAGATGTTATGCTTAGAGCATCATTTTTGAAGAGAAGTCGAACGATGGGGTGAATTTAATGGCTAAAAGAACGATGTTTGAGAAGATTTGGGATAATCACGTCATTAATCAAGAAGAAGGCAAACCAAGTATCATTTATATCGATCTTCAACTGGTTCACGAAGTAACTTCGCCGCAAGCTTTCGAAGGCCTTCGCATGTCGGGTCGTAAAGTACGTCGTCCGGACTTGACATTTGCAACGATGGATCACAACGTTCCTACGAAAGACCGCTATAATATTAAAGATCCTATTTCCAAGCAGCAAATTGATACACTGACGCAAAACTGTAAAGATTTCGGCGTAAAGCTGTTCGATCTTGACAATATTGACCAAGGCGTTGTACACGTTATGGGTCCTGAAATTGGCCTGACGCATCCGGGCAAAACGATCGTTTGCGGCGACAGCCACACGTCCACGCATGGTGCGTTCGGCGCGCTAGCATTTGGTATCGGTACTTCCGAGGTTGAGCACGTAATGGCAACACAATGCTTGCAGCAATCGAAAGCAAAAACGATGGAAGTTCGCTTCACGGGCAACCGCAAACCGGGCGTAACGGCAAAAGATATGATTTTGGGCGTTATCGCAAAATACGGCACGGACTTCGCTACTGGCTACGTTATCGAGTACACAGGCGAATCGATCCGCTCGCTGACGATGGAAGAGCGTATGACGGTTTGCAACATGTCGATCGAAGGCGGCGCTCGCGCAGGCCTGATCGCTCCTGACGAAACGACTTTCAACTATCTTCGCGGACGCGAATATGCTCCAGCAGATTATGATGCAGCTGTAGAAGAGTGGAAATTGCTTTCCACCGACGAAGGCGCAGCTTATGATACGATTGTTGATTTTGATGTAGATTCCCTGATTCCGCAAGTAACCTGGGGTACAAGCCCTGGCATGGGTACGGATATTACTTCTTCCGTTCCTTACCCAGAACAGCTTCCTACGGAAAATGAGCGTAAAGCTGCTGAGAAAGCACTTGAATATATGGATCTGAAGCCAGGTACGCCTATGAATGAAATCGAGATCGATTATGTATTTATCGGTTCTTGTACAAATGGACGTATTGAGGATCTGCGTGCTGCTGCTGAAATCGCTCGCGGCTACAAAGTTAGCGATAAAGTGACAGCAATCGTCGTTCCAGGCTCGGGCCGCGTTAAAATTCAGGCTGAGAAAGAAGGCCTTGATAAAGTATTTATCGAAGCAGGTTTCGAATGGCGTGAAGCAGGCTGCTCGATGTGTCTGGCAATGAATCCGGACGTTCTGCAGCCAGGACAGCGCTGTGCTTCGACATCGAACCGTAACTTCGAAGGCCGCCAAGGCCGCGGAGGCCGTACGCATCTCGTATCCCCAGCAATGGCTGTTGCTGCAGCTGTTATGGGCCGTTTTACAGATGTGCGTGATTGGAATGTCAAAACAGAAGTCTTGAACTAATCAGGACGTGCGAGAGGGGTATTACCGATATGGAACCATTTAAACAGTTTACGGGCATTGTTGCTCCAGTCGATCGCGTTAACGTAGATACGGATGCGATCATTCCTAAGCAATTTTTGAAGCGTATTGAGCGCAGCGGCTTTGGACAATTTCTATTTTTCGAATGGCGTTTTCATGAGAACGGTGAAGTGAACGTTGATTTTGAACCGAATAAGCCTCGTTATCAAGGCGCTTCCGTTCTTATCTCTCGTGCTAACTTCGGCTGCGGCTCTTCACGTGAGCATGCGCCATGGGCCATTCTTGACTATGGCTATAAAGTCGTTATTGCACCGTCTTATGCAGATATTTTCTACAATAACTGTTTCAAAAACGGCATTTTGCCGCTTAAGCTGAGCGAAGAGCAGGTTGAAGATCTGTTCCAGCGCACGGCGAAGCATGATGGCTACAAGCTGAACGTTGATCTGGAAAACAATCGTCTGACTGATGATTATGGTCTGGAAATCAACTTTGAGCTGGATGAGCACCGTCGCCAGTTTTTGCTGCAAGGCCTTGATGATATCGGCCTTACGCTGATGCATGAAGATAAAATTACAGCTTACGAGCAAAAACGTGCTGCAAAAGCGCACGCATAAGCAGTAAATAAGAAAAACGGCTGTCGCCGCCCTCTGGCGGCGACAGCCGTTTCATTACGAGAAATATAGCGAAAGATGGAAAAACGATATACTTTCCTATCTTTTAAAAAGAGGGCATTTTCCTGTCGGAAAAATTGTCCTCTTTTTTCCTCTATACGCAACTTTTTCTGACGCGTTGCGTCTAATATTTTAGTCTGTTTAAGTCGAATGCACCCCATTCGATGAGGGCAATTTCAGTCATCGAGGTGGAAAATGAAGAAATTTGTACCGATTCTGTTGCTCATGTCGTTTTTGTTCACGCTGTTTTCTAGTGCAGGACATGCTGCCGAGGTTGTGCCAAAGCTTTATTTGAATGGGGCTTTACTGGATTCGAAGGTAGCGCCGCAAATCGTAGACAACAAGTATACGCTTGTACCGATTCGGCTCGTGTCGGAGAGTATCGGATACAAAGTAGGCTGGTCGTCAGCTACACAGACAGTTACTGTACATAATGGCTCTGATTCAATCGTACTTACTATTAACCAGGATGTCGCTTTTGTTAACAATGAGCAGGTGAAGCTGGATACGCCAGCTTTGCTGCAAAAAGGGACAACCCTTATTCCGCTGCGTTTCGTTGGGGAATCTCTCGGAATGCAGGTCAATTGGGACCAAACGACAAAATCCGTCCAATTGTTTAAAGAAGCGGAGCCAACGCCTACGCCAACTCCATCTACAGATCCGGTTGTCACACAACCCGATGGTGTTGTAACGGACATTTCGTATGACAATGAAAATGCGATTATTATTCACTACGAGGGAAGCGCTGTCTACAATCAGCCTTTCAAGCTCGAAAGCCCGAAACGAATTGTAATGGACATTCCTAACGTGTCCTATTCGGATACGCTTTTAGCGCAGCTTGGCTCAGGTCAGATCAATCTTGAGGCAGGCGAGCATCCTTATTTGAGCGGTATCCGCTATTCCTTGTTCTCGTCAAGCCCGGCAACTGTACGTATCGTGCTTGACCTGAAAGCAGATGCCGATGTGGATGTCATCAACAGTGCGCTAGGCGAAATTCGCATCAATGTCATTGATCCGCTGCCAGTGCAAGCTACTCCAACGCCAACACCGACGCCTTCAGCGACGCCAACGCCAACTGCAGGTCCGACACTGCCAGCAAACGGTGTTTATTCTATCGTAATTGACGCGGGACATGGCGGCTCTGATCCAGGAGCTAAAGGAATTAATGGCAGATGGGAGAAGGAATTTAATCTCAGCCTTTCTTTGAAAGTGAAGGCTCTGCTTGATAAGGAGTCGAAAATAAAAGCGTATTTATCCCGTCCCGATGACAATTATGTCAAGCTGGAGGATCGGGTAAAGTTTGCTGAAAATCTTAAAGCTAATCTATTCTTGTCTATTCATGCCAACAGCAATCCGAGCAGCGCCGCAACGGGCACGGAAACCTACTACACAAGAGCTAGCAGCAAGGCGTTTGCCGATGCGGTACACAAGCAGTTTGCCAAAGCAACAGGCCTTAAGGATCGCGGCGTCAAGCAGCAGAGCTTGCATGTGACAAGGGAAACGACGATGCCGGCCATTTTGCTCGAAGCAGGATTTTTGTCTAACGCAGACGATTACAAGAAGCTGTTTGATGAATCCGTGCAAAATAAAATCGCTGCCGGAATTGTAGCAGGAATCAAGGACTATTTGAAGCTATCGTAGAGACAGGGGGATAACAGATGCTGCGAACAGTGAGCAAGTTCATGTTGACTTTATGTATAGTTGGACTCGTTGCGGGCTGTGCAGCGGTTAACAAGCCAGCTGAATCAGGCGCGGGCAGCAGCCCGTCGCCTTCTATTCAGCCATCCGCTGCTCCGACGGCCGAGCCGTCAATTGAGCCTGCAAAACAGACAGCAGAAATAAAGGTATTTGCGGGAAATGAAGAGCTGGATGGCATAGTGGAGCAGCAGGTTCAGGTTGCATACAGCTCGGATCTGGAGTTAGTTCAAAACGCAATTACAGCATTGCAGCAAGCGGAGGGCGAAGGCGCTGTATCGCTGTGGAAGCTGATTGAGATTAAATCGGTGTTGCTGGGAAGCGATGGACAGGTGACGATTGATCTTCATCTGTCTGACGAGTCCCGGCTTGGTTCGCCTGGCGAAGTATTAGTGCTGGAGACGCTCCAAAAAACATTGTTCCAGTTCGAATTTGTAAAATCCTATGATTTGCTCATCGATGGAGACAGCGCAGATACGCTGATGGGCCATGTTGAGCTTGAGCATCCAACACTAAAGCCGTAGCTTAGCCGCCAGAGGACGTTTTCAGTTGTTTACGCTTGTATAGAAAGAAAATGATAGATAATGAATAATAGAGTGTAATCAATTAGAAATTCCATTTAATACGTATTGAAACTATTTGGGGGGAACGATAACGATGGCATTGTCACGATCATCTAAATCTATCATTGCAGGTACAATTGCATTTTCCATTTTGGCGGGGCCTTTTGCGGTTCCCGCCCCTATTTCGTATGCGGCGTCTGTCAGCTCCAACCCGTTTAGCGATGTAGCATCGAATCACTGGGCGCAAAAGCATATTACGAAGCTGTCGCTTCAAGGCATCATTAATGGCTCTAACGGCCTGTTCCGTCCGGCTGATAATGTAACGCAGCAGGAAGCCGTTCTTATGGCTTTGCGTTTTATTGGAGCAGCAAGTGAAGCTCCGGCTGATGATACCGTTGCTTTTCCAGAAACGTTTGTCGTTAAGAGCGACTTTAAAGGCGAAGTGAAGCTTGCTTTCGATAAAGGCTTGCTGGATCAGGCTGAAGAATATGCGCTTGCCGCTTCCGGCGATCAAGCTGTAGGCTGGGGGCAACGCCCTGCCACTCGTGAATGGGTGACGAAGCTGCTCATTCGTGCTATTAACCAGAAGAGCACAGCGGATAGCCTGCAGAACGCTGTTTCATCGTTTAATGATGCAGATCAAATTGCTAGCAGCTACCGTGGCTATGTCAATGCGGCTGTTTCACTAGATTTGGTTAAAGGGGTAACAGCAGTTAAGTTCGATCCTAAAGCGAATGTAAACCGTGCAAGCCTTGCAACGCTGTTCAGCCGTGCTGAGAAGCTGTATCCGGTGGAATATGCAGGCCAAGCAACGGGTGTGCTGCTGCAATCTAGCGATACGGGCATAACGATTTATAGCAAATCACAATCAGCTGTATATACGCTCAGCGCAGATACGGTCATCTATCGTTATGACTCAGAAACGCCAATTGCAGCCAAAGATCTTGTGCAATATGCAAATGTAACGGTCATTACGAAATCGGGCGGGGCTGCTTACGTGGAGCTTCAGGATGATAAGCCGCAAATTAAAACGATCACAGGTACGGTTGGCCGCGTGCTGCCGGATCAGAAGATGCTGTATGTGTGGATAGATAATAAGCCGGTAGAGGTTTATTATGACGACTCGCTTATCTTAACCGAAACGTCTGGCAAGACGATTGCCATTAGCGACTTGAAAGAAAACAGCGCAATTACAGTGACACAGGATACGTTCCGTACATCTCCTAAAGCGCTGAAAATTACAGTTGACCAACAAACAGGAGCGGCTGTGCTCAAAGGCACGTTTATTTCCGGCGATGCAAGCGTCCTTACTTATGAAGACAGCGCTGGCAAGCTGAACTCCAAATTTTTGAGCAGCACGGTTGAAATAATAATCGAAGGCATCGTTGGGCCAACGGTTGGCGATTTGATTAAAGATGTGGATCAACTGCAAATTACAACGAATGACCAGGACCAGATTACAAAAATCGAGGTCGTAAACCGCAACGTTCAGACGCTCGTTGGCGCTCAGGTGGAAAGCTATAACGCGGACAAAAAATTCCTTGTCGTTTTTGACTCTACAGGGACAAAAGCCTATCCGCTTTATTTGACTGACAAAACGAGAATTGACAACAACGGCATCGCAATCAAGCTGGAGGACATTGGCACTTGGCTGACTAAAAACCGCAAACTGACGATTACGTACAGCGGCGATAAGGTAGTGTCCTTGTCGATTGCAAGCAAATATACAGGCAAGCTCGTCTCTATTAATGCTTCGAGCAATTCCGTTACGCTGAGCGTGCCTGGCGGCGTAGATGTTACCGTTACTTATTCGGCGCCAACGGTAGAAGTTCCGGGCATTGCAGCAGCATCTCTGACTGATCTCAAAGTTGGCGATACGATTACAACGGTTATGAATGTGAATCAGGATCGGGCAACGCTCATTCAGGTTCATCGTCCAATTCAATACGAAGTACGTGCTGTCAACACTGGCACCAAAAAGGTTACGGTCGTTAATGCGCAAAATGTACAGACAGATCTAGTGCTGTCGGGAATCGACATTACGAATGAGGCAGGAAGCAAAGTAGCAATCGATACGCTTGTTCCGGGCACTTTGATTAATGTCAGCTACATTGGCAAGCAAATTACAGCCGTGAAATCCATCGTCGTTTCTTATGGAACCGTTCAATCGGTAGGCACGAACAGCATTACGCTGACGAATGAGAATGGCCAGACAACAACGGTTGCACTTGGCCAAACATTTTTAATTACAAAGGGCACATCGGCTTCTGCGACTACGTCAACGCTTGCAACGGGAGACCGGATCCAACTGAGCAAAAATGAAAATGATGTCGTGCTGGTTACAGTCGCTGTTGGCCAGACGAGAACATTTTGGCAGTATGACGCTACGGCTGGACAGCTGTGGACGCTCAAAACGACCGATGCCGACAATGCCAATTATTTTTACGTGACAGGTTCAACAAAGCTGCTAAAAGATGGAAAAACGATTTCGCTGCAGGATATTAAATACGGCGATCAGATCATCGTTTATGCTTTCAAAAATAAAGCCGTGGAAATTGTAAAAGTGTAAATTGGTAAGGTTATGTGACAAACTGCCCTACGGGGCAGTTTTTTTATGCTTTTTTCAATATTTATGGTGGATTATAGTTGCATGGCGGGACGTTTTTCGCTACACTTTGAACGATAGTGTTTGGAATGGGAGAGAGGACGATGAATGCGAAGCAGAAGATGCGACACATATTGGATACTCTTGCGGAGATGTTTCCGGACGCACACTGCGAGCTGAACCATTCTAATCCGTTTGAGCTGACGATTGCCGTTCTGATGTCTGCACAATGTACCGATGAAATGGTGAACAAAGTAACAGCCAACTTATTTCAGAAGTATAAGCAGCCGGAGGACTATGTGGCGGTTCCGCTGGAAGAGCTGGAGCAGGATATTCGAAGAATCGGTCTATTCCGAAGCAAAGCTTCCAATATTCAAAAATTGTGCCGTATTCTCATTGATAAATATGATGGAGAAACTCCTTCCACGCATGAGCAGCTGGTCGAGCTGCCGGGCGTTGGACGCAAGACGGCTAATGTCGTCATGTCTAATGCGTTTAATGTGCCGGCTATTGCCGTCGATACTCACGTTGAGCGTGTATCCAAGCGCCTTTCGATAGCGAAGCCTGATGATTCTGTGCTGGAAGTTGAGAAGAAGCTTATGAAGCTTGTTCCCAAAGACGAATGGACCCTTACCCATCATCGGCTCATTTTTTTCGGCCGCTATCATTGCAAGGCGCAAAATCCGCAATGTCCGATATGTCCGCTGCTGGATATGTGCAAAGAAGGAAAACAACGTATGAAGCCCGGCTTAAACAAGAAGACTGTTAAGAGAGTGGCTAAATAAGGTTGGCTAAGAAGCAAATACTTTTAAAATGAAGGATGATGACAGTGAAGTGTATTTCCGTGTATACAAATAGTTTTGAGCTTTTCTCCGATATTTATGAGCAAGTGCTTAGCTCCCCGCCAGAAGAAAACGAAGATATCGTAGTGGAAGGCGTAACTGTTAGCGGCTCCGGCGACGTGCCTGACCAATATATCGAGCGTATGCGCCAAAAACCGGAAGTCGTTGTTATGCGCGAAAAAGAGCGTAACATTATGATTTTGCAGCATGGCAATGTATTCGAAATTTGCCTGCCTTCCGATGACGAGGAAATCGCATAGGTTATGGCTGAAATGACGGTACAACGCATTGAGGAAGCAACAATCCTGGCGGCCCGCGAAATGGCGGACGCAGGTGATGCGCTGCACGCCAAACAAGTTATGGAAGTAAACAGTAAGCTGGCCGAAGGTCGGCTTACTGTTGCTTTTTGCGGTCATTTTTCCGCAGGCAAGTCCACGCTGATCAATCGGCTGTGCGGGGCTCAGCTTCTGCCTTCCAGCCCGATACCGACCAGCGCGAACGTAGTGTCCATAAGAGGCGGAGCAGAGGCGCTGGCAAGCATCATCACGGAGAAGGACGGCGAGGCCTCTAGTCTTAGTGTGCCTTTGGAGGATCTGGATCGCTATTGCGTAGACGGGGAGCAGTTCCAATCGGTCTCGATTACGTATCCAACAGAAAGATTAGGCAATCATACGGTACTTCTGGATACGCCGGGCATTGATTCTACGGATGATGCACACCGGATGGCAACGGAATCAGCGCTGCATTTGGCGGATGTCGTGTTTTATGTGATGGATTACAATCATGTGCAATCGGAAATTAATTTTGCGTTTGCGAAGCAGCTTAAGGATTGGGGCAAGCCGTTATATTTTATCGTTAATCAGATTGATAAACACAGGGAACGCGAGCTAACGTTTGCTGATTACCGCAAAAGCGTAGAAGAGGCGTTTCAAGCATGGCATTTGGAGCCAGCGGGAATCGTTTATTTGTCGTTGCGCCAGCCGGATCATCCGCATCAGGAATGGGAGGCGCTTACGCAGCTGCTTGACGAGCTGAAGGAATTGCGCGAGCCGCTTGCTGCTTACAGCGTCGACGCTTCGCTGCGCCATCTTGCAGCAGAGCATTTGAAATGGTGCGAGATGCAGGATGAGCCGGAGAAGGAACGGCTGCTTGCCGAGGCAGGCGGAGAAGAGGAAGCACAGCGGGTGAAGGCGGAGCAAGGCGAGCTGACTGTCCAGATGGAGCAGTTCAAGGCTGAACCGGAACGGCTGCGTCTGGAGCTGCGCCGTGAAATGCAGGCGCTGGTAGACAATGCGATCATTACGCCAGCTCCGGTGCGTGATTTGGCGCATGCGTTTCTGGAAAGCAGAAAGCCGGGCTTCAAGACGGGGCTGTTGTTCGCGGGCGCGAAGACGGCGGCCGAGCAGGAACGCCGTGCTGAGCTGTTCTGTCATGATTTTGCAGGGCAAGTTAATGCGGCTGTTGATTGGCATGTAAAGGACTTGCTGCGCCGCGCCGCTGAGCGGATTGGCTACGCAGCGGAAACGCTGGAGCAGCAGCTTGCCGAGCAGTTCAGCTGGCAGCCGGATGCTTCCTGGCTCATCCAGCGCGTAAATACGGGAGCCGTATTCGGCAACGAATATACGATGACGTATACGCGCGAATTAGCCGCGGAGGTGAAGGAGCTTTACCGGAAGCGCGGCAATGAGCTGATCGACGCGCTGACGGCGCATGTGGCAGCGGCGAGCGAGGCAGCCGCTGCTGACGTAAGAGGCCGGCTTGCGGCGCTTGATGCGCAAGCCGGGGCGCTTGGGCTGCTTGCGGCGCTGGCGGAGCGCGCCGCGCAGCATGCGGCGCAGGTCGCTAGGGCGCTGCCGCAGCCAGTGGCGCGGCCGGCGCTGCCGGCGCCGAAGCGCGCAGCGGCGGATGCCAGCGCGCGCGCAGGTTTGGACGGCGGCGCGGCAGATGCCGCCGCCGGGCCGGGCCGCGCGAGCGAAGCTGCGCAGCGCGGCGATAGGGCGGCAGCGGGCGACGCTGCTGCCGCAAGTGCCGGTGGCGCGCCGCAGCACGCGCCACGAGCGCAAGCTGCGCTCGGCAGCGGCGAAGCGCTGTCGCAGCAGCATGGCGCAGCCGCGCGCTTGCTCAGCGCAGCCGCGCTGCTGACGCCGCACGCGCCGCTAGCCGCGGCCGCGCAGGCGATGCAGGACAAGGCGAACCGGCTCCGCAGCAGCCGGTTCACAATCGCGCTGTTCGGAGCGTTCAGCGCGGGCAAATCCTCGCTCGCCAATGCGCTTATTGGCGAGCCGGTACTGCCGGTGTCGCCGAATCCGACGACGGCGGCGATCAACCGTCTCGTGCCGCCATCGGGCGAACACGAGCATGGCACGGCAGGCGTCGTCATGAAATCCCGTGACGCCGTCCTGGAAGACCTGCGCTATTCGCTCGCTTTGCTCGGCGAAGACGCTTCTGACGCTGCGCTGCCGGACGCTGCCGCTCTTATGCGCGCGATCGACCGCCTGTCGCCGGATGCGATTCACGCCGGCGGACGGCCGCACTACAGCTTCCTGCGTGCTGCACGCGCAGGCTGGGAAGCGCATGAGTCGCTGCTTGGCCAGCGCCTCACCGTCTCCCAAGCGGAATACGAGCGCTTCGTAGCGGAGGAATCTCGCTCCTGCTACGTCAGCGAAATCGAGCTTTATTACGATTGCGAGCTGACGCGGCAGGGCATCGTCCTCGTCGATACGCCGGGAGCCGATTCCGTCAATGCCCGTCATACGGGCGTAGCGTTCAATTACATTAAAAATGCCGACGCTGTCCTGTTCGTCACTTATTACAACCATGCTTTTTCACAGGCAGACCGTCAGTTTCTCATGCAGCTGGGGCGGGTCAAGGACCAGTTCGAGCTCGATAAAATGTTTTTCCTCGTCAATGCGGCTGATTTGGCAGCCGATCAGGAGGAGCTTGCGGGCGTCCTCAAGCATGTAGAGCAAAATTTGCTCCAGCACGGCATTCGTTCACCGCGTCTTTATCCGGTTTCAAGCCTGGATGGTCTCGACGCGAAGCAAAGCGGCGATGGCGAGCTGTTAGCGCGTTCAGGCATTGACGCGTTCGAGCGCTCCTTCCTGCATTTTGTGAGCGAGGATTTAGGGCGGCTTGCGATCGACGCAGCTGAGCAGGAAATTGTCAGGGCGGCAGCTACCGTAAATGGCTGGCTGAACAGTGCCACAGGCGATGCGGCTACGAGAGAGCAGGAACGCAGCCAGCTGGCTGCGCTGCAAGAGCAGGCACAGCTGCTGCTTGCGTCCTTCCGGTCCAGCGAGGCGCCGCCTCAGCAGGCACAGGAGCTAAGCGAGCTGCTCTATTATGTCGTACAGCGCCAGCAGCTTCGTTTCGGAGAATTTTACAACTACGCCTTTAATCCTTCTGTCTTGCAGGATGATGGTCGCGATTTGAAGAAAATGATTTGGACAGCTTGGCTTGATTTGCAGCGGCAAATTCAGATGGAGCTCGCGCAGGAGCTGCAAGCGACTTCGCTGCGTCTGGAGCGGATTTTGAACGGCCTTTTGCGCAAGCAATTTGACAGCTGCGCGTCGGAGCTTGCCGCTCTGCTGGCGGGTTATCAATCGATCCCGTATGAGACGGCGGCCATTCCTACTCCGGAAATCGACGTCGATTGGACGACGACGGATATTACCGGCAAATGGCTGTGGAGCCGCTTTAAATCGCCGCGGCAATTTTTCGAAGGCGACGGCAAAGGCCAGCTGCGCAAAGAGCTTGAGGCGCTGCTCATTCCATCACTCCAGCAGTGGATGGCTGTCCAAAATGGACAGTGGACCGAACGCTACAGCGCGCTTTGGAAAAAGTACGCCGAGCAGTCAGGCGAGCAGCTTCAGCAGGACGTTGTCAACTATGTAGAGGGCAAGCGCATCTCGCTAGCGGACAATGCTGATGTGGGGCAATTGCGCGAGCTGCATGAGCAATTGATTCATCTGCATAGCGCAACAATTGTATAAGCTTTCATCTAATAATAATCTGAATGCTTTCAAGGGCGGGTATGAGCCTTTGAAAGCATTTTTTTTAATAGGAGCATTTATAAGTTTCAAGCTTATAATCGGCATATAGTTCCCCCGCAATACGGCAGCTTTACCGCCAGAGGACGGCGATAGCTGTTACGCTTGTTGGACAACCCATTTATTTGGAATATGTGATGAAAACGGACTATGTTAAATTTAAAAGTCTATTTCTGCGGGCAAGCCTTGAAAAATTGTTTAGGCTTGTTTTGTGTGTTTCTGTGCAAAAATGGCGTAAGACGCACACTTTAGGGATGATTTAAGACGATACTTGAGCATAGGTTAGTTAGTGTTTCCAAATTGCCATAATCGGCTGTTTCAATGTAATATACGGAAATTTACTCAGATTGCTCCTGTCATGGGATGCTGATAATATTCATTCATGCTTACAAAAAAGAACAGGGAGTGGGATTTGCTTGGACGTCTTTAGGCAACTCAAACGATTTTACTGGGTCGAACGAAAATTTCTTTTGACCTCCATCGTCTGCCTGATGTTTGCGACAGCGCTCGGGCTCGTATATCCGAATTTGCTTCGCATCTTAATCGACGATGTTATTAAAGAAGAGCAGTATGGCAAGGTGCCTGCGTTAGCGCTAACGGTTGTGGGGGTTGTGACGTTAAAGGGATTGATGCAATTTTTGCATGGTTTTTTCGGAGGAAGGCTCGGCAACCGAGTAGCGTTCAGGCTTCGCAATGCTTGTTATGACAAGTTGCAATCGCTATCTTTTCAATATTATGACAAAGCGAAAACAGGCGATCTCATGTCGCGTTTGACTGCGGATTTGGAAGCGATTCGCAACTTTATCGGCTTTGGCTTTGCCCAAATTTTGAACGTGGTGCTGATGGTCGTATTCGGCGGAGCGATGATGCTGTCCATCCACTGGCAGCTGACGCTTATTACACTAGTTACGATTCCGCTGCTCGTGTTTACGGCTTTGCGCTTCGAGCGCAAAATCCACCCTGCCTTTCAAGAAATGCGCCGCGCGCTCAGCAGCCTGACGACAGCCGTTCAAGAAAACATTACGGGTGTTCGCACGGTGAAATCGTTTGCCCGCGAGCCGCATGAAGTGAACAAATTTTCAGTGAAAAATGAAGCTTATCAGACGAACCAGATCGGTGCTGCAATAATATGGGCTCGTTATTTCCCTATTATGGAATTATGCGCCAACATAAGCGCAGTTATTCTGCTTCTAGCAGGTGGAATGCTCGTCATTAGAGGAGAGCTCAAGCTAGGCGAGCTGGTTGCCTTTTTCAGCTTAACTTGGTACATTATCGGCCCGATGTGGGGGATTGGGTTCCATATTAACAACTATACGCAATCCAAAGCTTCCGGCGAACGGGTGCTGAATCTATTGAACGAGCATGTCCATGTGAAAAACCTCGAACATGCCATCGTGCTTGACGAGCAATTGGTTAAAGGGCATGTCCGTTTCAACAACGTAACGTTTAATTATCCTGACAATGCTCCGGCATTAACGAATATTTCGATTGATGCGCCGGCGGGCTCCGTAATCGGTTTCCTAGGAGCTACAGGCTCAGGAAAATCAACGGTTATCCAGCTGCTCATGCGCGCCTATAATGTGAAAGAGGGCAGCATTACGCTGGATGGCATGGACATTCGCGACATTGACGTGAACAGCCTGCGCAGACAGATGGCTCCTGTTTTTCAGGAAACGTTCCTGTTCTCGGCCTCTATCCGCACGAATTTGGCTTATGGCATGCAGGATGTAACGGATGAGCAAATTGAACGTGCAGCGAAGCTGGCGAAGGCACATGATTTTATTATGGAAATGCCGGAAGGCTACGATACGATTGTAGGTGAAAGAGGAATGGGATTGTCCGGCGGACAGAAGCAGCGGATCGCGATTGCCCGCGCCCTTATTAAAAATCCGCATATTCTCATTCTGGACGACGCTACGAGCGCTGTAGATATGGAGACGGAGCATGAAATTCAGGCGGGCTTCAAGGAGCTTATGGCGGGTCGCACGACCTTCATTATTGCCCACCGCATTTCCTCGCTGCGCCATGCGGATGAAATAATCGTTTTGGATCAAGGCATAATTGTGCAGCGCGGCACGCATCAGCAATTGCTTGCGCAGCCTGGCCCTTATCGTGATACTTACAAAATTCAATACGCCGACTTTCCGCTCGAAGAGCTTGAGCAGGCGGGTTCGCAGCGGAAGGAGGGAGCGCTATAATGAGCAGCACTTCCGGCACGGATAAATACGATAAAAAAGAACGTTTTATTTACAAAGATGATGATGCGATCGAGAAGCCGTTTAACTGGGCGCAGGTGGGCAGATTGTTCGTTTACATGAAGCCCTATAAGCGCCAGCTGATCCCGGCCATCTTCATGATGATTATTGGCACGCTTACGCGGCTCGCGACTCCCGCCCTCGTCATCCTCGCGATTGACGAAGCCATTCAGCCAGCTGATGGCGCGGCAAGCTTGCCAAAGCTGTACTTGTATGCCGGCTTAATGCTCTTGCTGTATGTGGTGCAATGGGCTGCCAACAGCTACCGGATCAAATATACGAATATTATTGGGCAAAAGGTCATTTATGACCTGCGGCATGATTTGTTCAAGCATATCCAGAAGCTTAGCTTCCGCTTCTTCGACAAACGTCCGGCAGGCTCCGTGCTTGTGCGGATTACGAATGACGTTAACGCCCTTCAGGACTTGTTTACGAACGGAGTCGTCAACCTGCTGATGGACTGCGTGCAGCTGCTTGGAATCGTTGTTATTTTGCTGGTTTGGAATTTCAAGCTGGGGCTTGCAATCATGGTAACGGTACCGCTCATGTTTATCGTTTCGACCGCGCTGCGCAAGCGGATCCGTTTTGCATGGCAGGACGTTCGGATGAAGCAATCGCGAATTAATGCCCACTTGAACGAAAGCATCCAGGGGATGAAAGTAACGCAAGCCTACGTTCAGGAAAAAGACAATATGCGTTTCTTTGACTACATGAATACGGTCAATGTGAAATCATGGAATAAGGCCTCGGCGCTCAACCAAGCGTTTGGCCCGGTTATTGAAATTACGTCAGCTATCGGGACATTTATTTTGTTCTGGTATGGCGCCCATCTGATTCAGCAAGGTGCGATTACAATCGGCTTGCTCGTCGGCTTCGCCAACTATATCGGCAACTTCTGGGACCCGATTAACCGGCTTGGCCAAATGTATTCCCAGCTGCTTATTGCAATGGCATCTTCCGAGCGCATTTTTGAATTTATCGATGAAGAGCCAACGGTAAACGAGAAGGGCGCAGCGAAGGCACTGCCGAATATTCACGGCGACGTCGTATTTGACAACATTATTTTTGAATATGAAAAAGGGCGCCAAGCTCTTAAAGGCATTAGCTTGGAAGCCAAGGCAGGCCAATCGATCGCTCTCGTTGGGCATACGGGCTCAGGCAAAAGCACGATCATCAACCTGCTTTGCCGGTTCTATGATCCCGTAAGCGGCAGCGTGAAGATCGACGGGAAGGATATCCGCGACGTAACGATTGAAAGCTTGCGCTCTCAAGTCGGCATCGTGATGCAGGATACATTTATATTCTCGGGAACGATTCGCGACAATATTCGTTACGGCAGGCTTGAGGCATCGGATGCGGATATTGTGGAAGCGGCTAAAGCGGTTCATGCCCATGATTTCATTATGAATTTGCCGGATGGCTACGATACGGAAGTAGAGGAGCGCGGCAACATTTTGTCGATGGGCCAGCGCCAGCTGCTTTCCTTCGCCAGAGCATTGCTTGCAAATCCGCGCATTCTCATTCTCGATGAAGCGACGGCAAGCATTGATACCGATACGGAGCTGAAAATCCAGGAGGCGCTCAAGGCGCTGCTTGCTGGACGGACCTCCTTCATGATTGCCCATCGCCTGTCAACGATCCGCAATGCCGATGAAATTATCGTGCTGGACCATGGCCGCATCGTCGAGCGGGGCAAGCATGAAGCGCTTATTGCGCAAAAGGGCGTATACAATGGGCTGATTGAAGCCCAATATCGTTTCTTGTCAGCTTAAGTCGAAGCAATGCGGTTAAGGTCTTGATTTTTAGTGCAGGAACCTCCACAATGGAAGAAAAAACAATTCGGAATCGGTATCGCTGCCCCTTAAGGCAGCCGCCGACAATTATCCGGTTTGCTTCCAGGAGGTTCTTTTTATTATGTATGGATCACCATTGTCCGGAGCGTCGCGCAAGCTTATGCTGCTCGGTTCAGGAGAGCTTGGCAAGGAGGTAGCGCTTGAAGCGCAGCGGCTCGGCGTTGAGACGATTGCAGTAGATCGCTATGAGAACGCGCCGGCGATGCAGGTCGCTCATCGCTCTTATGTAGCTGATATGCTGGATGGAGCGGCTCTAAGACGAATCATTGAACAGGAGCGCCCGGATTATATCGTGCCGGAAATTGAAGCGATTGCAACTGAAACGCTGGTGGAGCTTGAACAGGAGGGCTTCCGTGTCATTCCAACGGCTCGCGCTGCGTGGCTGACGATGGACCGGGAAGGCATTCGCCGCCTTGCTGCCGAGCAGCTTGGCTTGCCGACGGCCGCCTACCGTTTTGCCGATACGCTGGAGGAGCTGCGTGAAGCGACAGCAGCGCTAGGTTTCCCATGTGTCATTAAGCCGATCATGAGCTCGTCTGGCAAAGGACAAAGCGTCTGCCGCAGTGAAGCGGAAATTGAAGCTTGCTGGAGCTACGCCATGGAAGGCGGTCGCGCGAAGAAGCAGCGGATTATCGTCGAAGGTTTTATTACGTTTGAATCGGAAATTACGCTGCTTACGATTCGCTCCGTATCAGGCACGAGCTTCTGCGCACCTATTGGCCATGTACAGAAGGATGGCGATTACATCGAATCGTGGCAGCCGCATGCGATGAGCACTGAGGAAATCAAGCAGGCGGAGGACATTGCCCGCAAAGTGACCGAAGAGCTGGGCGGTTATGGCCTCTATGGCGTCGAATTGTTCCTTACGCAGGATGGCGTGCTGTTTAGCGAGGTTTCTCCACGTCCGCATGATACAGGCATGGTTACGATGACGACGCAGGATTTGTCAGAGTTTGCCCTGCATGTTCGCGCTGTATTAGGGTTTCCGATTCCAACGATCAGACTGCTGTCGCCAGGCGCCTCGCACACGCTCAAAGCGGATCGTGAAAGCAATCAGTTCCGTATTGGCGGCGTGAAGGAAGCGCTGGCGCTGCCGCATACGCAGGTGCGTGTATTCGGCAAGCCGGAGACGAAAGTCGGCCGCCGGATGGCTGTTGCGCTCAGTACGGCTGCAGATGTAGAGCAGGCACGGGAAACAGCGCGCCAAGCGGCGGAGCTGCTGCATATTACATACGGAGAATAGGCTGCAGAAGGGCTGCCGCGTCCAGTTATCCCATGGGCGCAGCAGCCCTTCTTTCCCGAAATATAAGCATTTATAAGTTTCACTCATATATAAATGGGCTTATATTTCTCGGACTGAAACGCGCCTTGCCTATTTTGTTTTTTTCCAGTACACGCCCGTTGAATCTATCGTCACGAGCGGATCGGTAATGTGATAGGCATTGCGGAAGTCGGTAACAGCTGCAGCGCAATAGCCGATGGAGTAGTCGTCAATGACGATAAAGCCGCCAATGGCTACTTTAGGATATAGATGAGTCAGCGCATCCATCGTCGAGGAATACATGTCGCCATCGAGGCGGGCAATCGCTATTTTATTCGTTGGCGCAGCAGGCAGCGTATCCTTGAACCAGCCTTTAAGAAAGATAATGCCATCGTCATATAGATCATATTTTTGAAAATTGCTGACGACCTCAGGCAAGGACACGCGCAAAAAGTCCTGCTCGTGAAATTTCGAGGTTTCGTCGATCGGACAGCGGGCCTCCGGCGCTGGCAGCCCTTCAAAGGAATCGGCGACAATCACCTTACGGTTCGTTATGCCATTTACTTTCAGAAAGCCGCGCATAAAAATGCAAGTTCCGCCGCGCCATACGCCAGTTTCAATGAAGTCGCCCTCGATGTTGTTGTTGACGACGGCATTCATAAGCTGATGCAGATGGTTCATGCGAATACGCCCGATCATACTATGGGCAATAAGGGGCCAATCGAGGCCTTGAAAGCGATTTTCCTTCGTAGCGCCAGGCTCATGCTCCAGCCAAATTTCAAATAATATTGCTTTTTTCAACATTTCCAAATACATCTCTTTTGGTGTATTATTGCTCATAATCACAGTCCTTTTCTTTTTTATGGTTAACGTATGAATATGAATCAAGTTTGAAGATGGCTTGTGTGTACGACTACTGATACGAAAAACTTATACATTGCCTGTAATTTGTAAATGATTGTGAAAAAGGAGAGAGACAAGCGATGCGTTCATCCAAAAGATTAGGCATTATGATTGGCGCCTGCTCCCTATTGATCACGATTTTGATGCTCGTTGGTATTGGCTATGCCATTAAGGACCAGCTGTTTCCCTCTGTATCCGTACAGCCGCAGGTTACGGCTTTGCCAGAGCAGACGGCTGAGAAAAATCAGCTTCGCATTGTCGCAATAGGCGATTCTCTGACCAAGGGAGTTGGCGATTCGGCAGGCGGTGGTTATGTCAAGCAGGTCGTAGACAGCTTGGCTGCTGATCCGGACAAGCAGGCGGAGCTCGTCAACAATTTGGGCATTAGCGGACTGCGCGCCGACCAGCTTGCGGAAAATTTAAAGACGGATAAAGGCATTGCTTATGCGCTGCAGCAGGCAAATGTCATTTTGCTGACGATTGGCGGCAATGACCTGTTTCAATCTCTGCAGGGCGCTCAGGATTCCAATGGAACTGCAGCAGCTGAACCAAACATGTCGCTGGCGCAGGTGGAGAAAGGGCTTGAGGAAGGCTTGAAGCGGCTCGATAATGTACTTTCGGAGCTGCACCGGATTAATCCGGAAGCCCGCGTCATTTATATTGGCCTCTATAATCCGTTTTTTGACGTGAAAGAGCTGCGGGATGGCAGCTTGGAGGTTCAGAAGTGGAACGAGAAAGCTTATGACATGCTTCATGAATACTCAAATATGACGATGGTACCGACATTCGATTTGTTTGAGGAACGGATTGGCAGCTACTTGTCATCAGACCATTTTCACCCGAATCATGAAGGTTACAAACAAATTGCGCAGCGGGTCGTGCAGGCGTTGTAGCAGAAGGAGGCGCTATGGAACAGTCGAATGCAGTGCTGCAAGTGACAAATTTAAGCAAAAAAATTCGCGGCAAGCAAATTATTCATGATGTCAGCTTTGAGGTGCGGGCGGGTGAAATTTTTGGTTTTCTTGGGCCCAATGGCTCTGGCAAAACGACGACGATTCGCATGCTGGTCGATCTTATTAAGCCAACCTCTGGACAAATCCGGATTTGCGGGCATGATGTCCAGAAGCAGCCGGAGCAGGCGCTCCGTCATATCGGGAGCATTGTCGAAAACCCTGAAATGTATGGCTATATGACGGGCTGGGACAATTTGCAGTATTTTGCCAATATGCTTGATGATGTGGATGAGGCCAGAATTAGCGAGGTCGTCGAAATCGTCAGCCTGACAGAGCGCATTCATGAAAAAGTCAAAACGTATTCGCTTGGCATGAAGCAGCGTTTAGGCATTGCCCAAGCTTTGCTCGGACGTCCGAAGCTGCTCATTCTTGATGAACCGACGAATGGGCTTGATCCGCTTGGGATCAAGGAGCTGAGGGCGTTTGTGCGGATGCTTGCCGGAGAAGGCATTAGCCTGTTCATATCGAGCCATTTGCTCAGTGAAATTCAATTGATGTGCGATCGAGTGGCCATTATTGACAAGGGCAGAGTGCTGGCCGTCGGTTCGGTGGACGAACTCGTTCAGCAGGCTGGAACATATGTATTATGGCAGCTGGAGCCTCGGGAGCAAGGCATTGCTTTGCTGCTGCAAGGCGGCAAGGCTGCAATCGTTTCGGAAGAGGAGCACCGGATTGATGAGAGCGTGCTTGCGAGCATGCCGGGTGCCGTCGTCACAACGATGCCGCTGGAGGATATTGCAGGGACCGTGAGCCGGCTGGTAGCGGAAGGCATAAGCGTTGAAGGGGTGCACAAAGCGGCTCCTACACTGGAAGAATTGTTTCTGAACATGACGGAGGGGAAAAGCCTTGCATAAATTACTGCTCCTTATTGAAAATGAAACCTTGAAAATGTGGAAAAAAAGAAGGTTTCTCGTCATTGTCCTAGTTCTCCTTGTTATTATTCCAATGTTCACGTATGCTCAGTTAACCGTAGCACAGAACAATAAAGACAAATTTGCCGACTGGCGCAACGAGGTGCTTCAGCAAATTACGGATATGCAAAACAGGCTGTCCAGCAATCGGATTCCTGAGGAATGGAAGAAGCAGCAGCGCATTGCGGTGCAGCAGCTCCAATATTATTTGGATCATGATGTTAATCCTAGCAGCCCGAATGGCGTTACTTTTACCCGGGAATTTATGAATAATGCGGTAGGGTTGTTTATTCCGCTGCTCGTATTGACCATTGGTTCTGATCTTGTATCTGGCGAGCGCGGCACCGGAACGATTAAAATGCTGCTCACCAAGCCGGTTCGCAGATGGAAGGTGCTGTTCAGCAAGCTCGCGGCGCTTACGCTTTATGTATCGCTGCTTGTCGGGGTGATGGTGCTGCTGTGTTATTTAATATCGGGCATGTTTTTCGGCTATGGAGGCTGGGGCTTGCCGATCTTTACCGGTTTTACGATCAACGGCAGCGAGGTCGACACGAGCTTTGTGCACATTGTTCCTCAGTGGCTGTACATGCTCATGCAGACGGGACTTGTATGGCTGTCCGCCATGACGGTAGCGATTCTCGCTTTGATGGTATCGGTTCTTGTCAGAAGCACGGCGGCAAGCATGGTAATCATGATGGCTTCTGTCATTGCCGGAACGATTCTTTCGAGCATGTCCTCCTCGTGGGAAAATGCCAAATATTTATTCGCCGTGAACCTCAATTTGCCGACATATTTGGAAGGTTCGCCGCCGCCGATTGAGGGCATGTCATTTTCTTTTTCCCTTATCGTGCTTGCGATTTGGGCGATTGCGGGGCTTATTGTCTCGTTCAGCGTCTTTACTAAACAGGACATCTTGAATTAAAATAGCTTGAAGATACGGTAACAATGTAACAAGTGCTGCAGATAAGGGGGGCGCATATGGCAGAGCATGCAGATGTTTTTACACAAGCACCGGCCGCGGATCGGAATTATGAGGCCGATGATATACAGATTCTTGAAGGCTTGACAGCCGTACGGAAACGTCCGGGAATGTATATAGGCTCTACGAGCAGCTCAGGGCTGCATCATCTCGTTTGGGAAATCGTCGACAATGCTGTCGATGAGCATTTGGCGAAATTTTGTTCCGCCATTGAGGTAACTTTGCACAAAAACGGCTCCATTACGGTCTATGACAATGGACGAGGCATTCCGACAGGGATGCATAAAAGCGGAATTCCAACGCCGCAAGTCGTATTTACGATCCTTCACGCTGGGGGAAAGTTCGGCGGCGGGGGATATAAAAAATCAGGCGGCCTGCACGGCGTCGGCGCTTCGGTAACGAATGCGCTATCCGAATGGCTGGAAGTGGAAATTTTCCGTGATGGAAAAATACATAAGCTTCGGTTTGAATATTGGGTAGATGCGGATGGCAAGGAGCATGTCGGCGAGCCGACAACGGGACTTGAAGTGACGGGAACGACGTCGCGGACAGGCACGAAGGTTACATTTAAGCCGGATGGACGCGTGTTTCAGACGGGAACTACGCTGAATTACGATACGCTGGCAGAACGGCTGCAGGAAATCGCTTTTCTCAACTCGGGGCTGAAAGTGACGATCAAGGATGATCGCAGCGGCAAGCTCGATGTGTTCCATTATGAAGGCGGAGCACGCCAGTTCGTCGAGTTTCTCAATGAGGACAAGTCGGTGCTGCATGACGTCATTCATTTTACTGGCGAGCGTGAGGATATTGAGGTTGAAGTGGCGCTTCAGTACAATGACGGCTACACGGAAACACTGGCTTCATTCGTTAATGCTATTCCTACACGGGGCGGCGGTACGCATGAAACGGGCTTCAAAACCGCATATACGCGCGTCATGAACGATTATGCCCGCAAAGCCGCGATGCTGAAGGAAAAGGACAAAAATTTGGAAGGCAATGATCTCCGCGAAGGCATGATGGCGGTCATCAACATTAAGATGTCTGAGGTGGAGTTCGTCGGCCAGACGAAGGACCAGCTCGGCAGCGCGTCTGCACGCGGCGTCGTTGATGCGATTGTGACCGAGAAAATGCAAGTGTTTCTCGAAGAAAATCCGCAGGTTGCCCAGCTGCTGCTCAAGAAGGCTGTTCAGGCTTCAAGGGCGCGGGAAGCGGCGCGCAAGGCGCGGGAAGATATGCGCAGCGGCAAGAAGAAGAGCGAAAGCTCCAATCTTGGCGGCAAGCTGACGCCGGCGCAATCGAAGGATGTTACGCGCAATGAGCTGTTTATCGTCGAAGGCGATTCGGCGGGCGGCTCGGCCAAGCAGGGGCGCGATTCGAAGCATCAGGCGATTTTGCCGCTCAAGGGCAAGCCGATGAATCCGGAGAAAGCCAAGCTGCATGATATTTTGAAAAACGACGAGTACAAAATGATTATCGCCGCTATTGGCGCAGGCGTAGGCCCGGAATTTGAATCCGAGGAATGCAACTATCACAAAATCATTATTATGACGGATGCCGATACGGACGGAGCCCATATCCAGGTGCTGCTTCTAACGTTCTTCTATCGCTATATGAAGCCGCTTATAGACAGCGGACGCGTATATATTGCTCAACCGCCGCTTTACAAGCTGACGCGAAAATCCGGCAAGCTGGAGACGGTGCGTTATGCATGGACGGATGAGCAGCTGCAAAATTATTTAAAGGAATTCGGCAAAAACTTTGAGCTTCAGCGCTATAAAGGACTTGGCGAGATGAATCCCGACCAGCTGTGGGAAACGACGATGAATCCGGAGACGCGGACGATGCTGCAGGTGCAGATCGAGGATGCTGCGAAGGCGGAGCGCCGTGTGTCTGCGCTTATGGGCGACAAAGTTGATCCACGCAAGCGCTGGATTTTGGAAAATGTTGATTTTGCGGAATATGAGGAATAGGAGGCAAGCAGCATGAGCATTTTGGAACAGTTTCTTCCAGCATTTCTTGAAGAAATCGTAGGCGACCGCTTCGGCCGCTACTCTAAATATATTATTCAGGATCGTGCCATACCCGATGTGCGGGATGGCTTGAAGCCGGTACAGCGTCGTATTTTGTACGCGATGTACGATTCCGGCAATACGCCGGACAAGCCATATCGCAAATCTGCGAAGACGGTCGGCGATGTAATGGGCAATTATCACCCACATGGCGATTCATCGATATACGAGGGCATGGTGCGGATGGCCCAGCCTTGGAAAATGGGGCATATCCTCGTTGATGGCCACGGCAACTGGGGTTCGATGGATGATGATCCCGCTGCGGCCATGCGTTATACGGAAGCTAGATTATCTCCGCTAGCCATTGAGCTGCTGAGAGATATTGATAAGCGCACGGTCATGTTCAAGGATAATTTCGATAATACGACCAAAGAGCCGGTTGTGCTGCCGTCTCGCTACCCCAATTTGCTCGTAAATGGGGCCAGCGGCATCTCTGCCGGCTTTGCGACTGAAATACCACCCCATAACTTGCGTGAAGTTATTGATGGCTGTATCACGGTTATGAACCGCCCAGAGACGACGCTCGAAGAGCTGATGCAAATTATTAAAGGGCCTGATTTTCCGACGGGCGGACTCATCATGGGTGAGGAAGGCATACGCGATGCTTATGCGACTGGCAAAGGCCGCATTTATTTGCGCGCCAAGACAGCAATCGAGGACATGCGCGGCGGACGCCAGCAAATTGTCATAACCGAAATTCCTTATCAGGTTGTCAAATCACGCCTTGTGACGGCGATGGAAAATATTCGTCTGGAGAAAAAGGTCGAAGGTATCGCCGAGGTGCGCGATGAGAGCGGTCGCAACGGCCTTCGGATCGTGATCGAGCTGAAGAAGGAAACAGATGCAAACGGCATTTTGGCTTATTTGCTCAAAAAGACGGATTTGCAGGTGGCCTACAGCTTTAATATGGTGGCTATCGTTAATAAAACGCCGCAGCAGCTCGGCATTCGCCAAATGCTGGATGCGTATATTGCCCATCAGAAAGAAGTTGTCACATTCCGTACGCAATATGATCTGGAAAAAGCGGAAGATCGTGCCCATGTGCTGGAAGGGCTCGTGAAGGCGCTGAATTTGCTTGATGAAGTGATTGCGGCGATTAAAGCTTCCAAAAACCGTGCCGATGCGCAGCAAAATCTCGTCCAGAAGTTCGCGTTCAGCGAGCGCCAGGCAGATGCGATTTTAACGTTGCAGCTGTATCGCCTGACGAATTTGGAAATTACGTCGCTGGAGAAAGAGCATAAAGAAGTGATGAAGCGCATCGCTTATTTGAGCAGCATCTTGAACAGCAATAAGAAGCTGATCGGTGTCATTCGTGATGAGCTGATGGAAATTCATGCGAAGTTCGGCATTGACCGCCGTTCAGACATCCAGGGAGAAGTAGAAGAGCTTAAGGTTAATCTTGAGGTGATGGTAACGCCTGAGGAAGTACTCGTTACGCTGAGCAATGAAGGTTACATGAAGCGGACAAGCATGCTTTCGTTTACGCGCTCCGGCGGAGAAGTTGGCAATGCGGGCGTGAAGGATGGCGATATCATTCGCGGCTTGTACGCGGTCAACACGATTGATAATTTGCTGCTCTTCACGAAAAAGGGACAATATTACACGCTGCCCGTCCATCAAATTCCCGAGTTTAAATGGAAGGATACGGGGACCGCAGTCGTCAATATCGTTCCGATTCCGAAGGATGATGCGATCATTAGCGTTATCCCAGTGAAGGACTTTAATGTTCCAGGCGCTTCGCTCGTCTTTGTGACCAAACGCGGACAGGTGAAGCGGACTGAGCTGAAGGACTATATGTCAACGCGCTCGACAGCGATTGCAGCCTGCAAAGTAGCTGAAGGCGACGAGGTTATTAAAATTTTGCCAAGCGACGGCACGAAGCAGCTGATGCTCGTGAGCAAGCAAGGCTGGAGCATCCGGTTCTCCGAAAGCGAAGTAAACCCTATGGGGCGTGTCGCTGGAGGCGTGCGCGGCATGCAGCTGAAGGAAGACGACGAACTGATTGCGGCAGACTGGGTAGGCGAGGATGAGGGAGAATTGTTCGTCATCTCTGACCTTGGCTATGCCAAACGCTCGCTGCTGCTGGATTACCCTGTTCAGGGCAGAGGCGGCAAAGGGGTTCAGACGTTCGAATTTAAAGAAGGCAAGCGTGTGAAGCCGAATGGCTCAGCACTTGTTTATGCCGTTTATTGCAAGGATGCGATTGATCTCATCGCGCTAACCTCATCCGGGGCTAAGCTGCCGATGACGACGGAGAAATCACCGATAGATGATCGCAGATCGATAGGGCGGACTATCGTTCCGCTCGAAAAAAATGATGTTTTAATGGCAGTCATTGTCCGTCCGTCTGATGTGCTTCAATCATAAGGGCGATTAGGCGGATCAAAGCGTTCAATTAACTGGATCATCGCATCCAACATAACCCACAATGGTACGAGCTCATCCGGGCGATCGAGCCATTGTGGGTTTTTTATGATGCCATAAGCTTTAATTTTGCGAATAATTTCGGCTTTCTCGTTGTCCATTGAGGTTCACTCCTTATGAGGTGAGGATGGCGAAATAGGGAAAGCGCCCAGATTCATTGTATGTCTACTCTTGTCAAAACGTTCGGGTATATCGCAGTTTGTGAGGGAAATTATTAATCGGGTTAACCTTTTATTCGACAATCTCGGATGGTATAATTGGAATTAAAGAGAAATTGGACAGGAAGCGGGTGTATGAATGGTTTCTGATGAATTTACTCGATTGTGGACGAAGCTAAGCAGAGAATGGAGGACAGGTCTGGAAGAGGGACTGGCGCCGCTCACGGAAGGCCAGCTGAATGTGCTGGATTTATTGCTGCAACACCAACCGATGAAGCCATCCGATCTGCTGCAGCATTTGGCAACGACTCCAGCAGCGATTACTACTTTGCTCGATCGTATGGAGCGCAATGAACTAATTGTACGTACAAGAGATACAGCCGATAGACGAATTGTATGGGTATCCGTATCAGGCAAAGGGAAATCAGAGGCACAGCGTGGCAAGGAAGTACGAACGAAGCTTATTTCCGAAGCGCTAGACCGGATTTCTTCCCATAATCAACAGCTGCTTGTTTATTTATTAGGCAAGGTAGCCAATAGATAGTTCCGCTAATTCAGAGTGCAGGTGGAACTGGCGGCAAGGCAAGACGCCGCTATATTCTGGACAATAAGGGCGTTGCTGTCCTAAGATGGCAACGCCCTTTTATGTTTGCTTATCTTGTTACCCGATCTGCCCTGAGGAGCAGCGCTTAGGACATCGATTCGAGCCGGGTGCGCAGCAGGCTGAGATTTTTTTTCAGAGCGGCATATAGATCTGGCGTAAGCAGCTTGCTCGACTGCTCCGCAAGCGTTTGCTCAACAGGCAAAATGCGATAGCGATAATTATGATCCGGTTTGTATCGGTAAACCCAAGTCGGAATGGCTTCAATATCGGCAAGCTGAATGCTGCCGTCCCCGTTATTTTTGCGAATAAGCACTTGATAAATGACGCCATAATCCTTCGTGTCTCCACGTTGGTTGGAAATAAAATTGCCCATCGAATAAATGATAAGCCCTTGGCGCTCGCGCCCGTCGTCATCTGTTGCCTCCAGCACCTCATAGGGCTGAATAACATGCGTATGCGAGCCTGCGATAATGTCGGCTCCTTCCGCAATCAGCTTGCGGGCAAGCGTCTTCTGCTCCTCATTGGGCTTCGTCTGATACTCCGTTCCAAAATGGAGCGCTACCGTAACAAAATCGGCGCCTGCTTTCTTAAGCTTCTTAATATCGGCAATCATTTTTTGCTCATCAATTAGCGGAACCATATATGGCTTTCCTTTTGGAATAGCGATGCCGTTCGTGCCATACGTGTAAGCGAGCAGCCCCATGCGAATCCCGTTTTTTTCGACGATGATGTTTGTATCCGCTTCCTTTTGTGTGGCGGCGGAGCCTTTTATTATAAACTCTTTCTCTTTCATATGCTTCAGCGTCAGCAGCAGGCCTTTCTCGCCTTTGTCGAGCATATGATTGTTGGCATTGGTCAATATGTTGAAGCCGGCGTTTTGCAGCGCATCGAGCAGGGCAACGGGCGCATTAAATGTCGGGTAACCCGTATAAGCGAACGCGGAGCCGGCTACAGGCGTTTCTAAATTCGCCAAAACCCAGTCGCCTTCTTTCAATATCGGCGCTACATCTTGAAAGAAAGGATCGAAGTTATAGCTTTTCGTCTTTTTGTTATAAGCACCCGGCAGCTCCGGGGAATGCATCATAATATCGCCAACGGCGACCCATAGCGCTTCCTGATAGCTGTTAGAAGGGCTGGATGGGGGAACGATGGCTTCCTGCGTTGTAGTGGTCTCGGGTAATGGCTCAGATGAAGGCACAGGGGAGGTCGTTGCACTAGGAGCTGTAGCTGGTTGTGCGCTGGTGCTCGATTCCCGCGCCACTAGCATCGTGGAATCGACGCTGTTAGCGGTAAACGGTAATGAGCCTGCTAGCGGCGGGAAAAAAATAATAAGGACTCCTGCTGCTGCCAGCAGCAGCAGGATCATATTGACGGCGAGATGAATTTTAGTCCTTCGGCGCATGGACGGATTCTCCTTCAGCCAGGTAGACGTCTGCTGCGGCTTCCAGCTCCGCTTGCGGCCACCAGCTCCAGGCTTTCGACCCATAAGGGATGGAGCGGAAGCAGACGTGTTCCTTCGTTATGGGATGGGAAACCGAAACGGAAGTAGACCAAAGCGCGATATCGTTAACACCGCCCGTTTGCGGCGCTCCATATTTGCGGTCGGCCACCAGCGGGCAGCCGATAAAGGCCATTTGTGCCCGAATTTGATGGGGCCGTCCCGTATGCAGCATAACAGCTATGAGAGAATAACGGTCTGTACTGGCAATAACCGTATATTCGAGCACAGCCTCCTTCGCTTCCGGTGCTTCCTGCTTGAATACGGTCACCTGGTTAAGCTTCGCATCCTTGCGGATAAAGTGGCGAAGCTTGCCGCTTGCCGCGTGAGGCTTGCCATGTACGACACACACATAGGTTTTGCCAAAATTTCTGCTGCGGACTGCCTCGGAGAGCCGTGAGGCCGCTTTCGAGGTTTTGGCGAACAGCATGGCGCCGCCCACAGGCTGATCCAGCCGGTGAATAAGGCCGAGAAATACATTTCCCGGCTTATCGTGGCGTTTTTTTAAATCGCGTTTGAGCAATGTCAGCATATCCGGCGTACCCGTATGATCCTCTTGGGAGGGAATACCCGGCTGCTTCACAACTGCCAAAATATGATTGTCTTCAAACAGCACCGGAATTTCGCCGATGCCATCTAGAGAGGAGCCAGCCATTAGACAGACTCCCAGCGGCCCAGTATGCCGCAAGGCAGGTTCAGTCCGGATGCGGTAATAGGCAGGCCGATTTCGCCGCAATGAATCGCACCGCCGAAGCGCTTCGCCATCGTCATATGAAGCAGATTATGCAGTACGGATGGAGATAGACCTGTCGTGTACGAATTAATTAGCATAAACAATGGATTATCGGATAAAATCGTCGTGCAGAACTCAAGGAACGGGAACAGGTTCTCTTCCAGCTTCCACGTCTCGCCGTTCGGTCCTCGTCCGTAGGACGGCGGGTCCATAATAATAGCGTCATATTGACGGCCCCGGCGCTGCTCGCGTTGAACAAACTTAAATACATCGTCGGTAATGAAGCGGATCGGCTTGTCGGACAGCCCGGAAAGCTGGGCATTTTCTTTCGCCCACTGCACCATGCCTTTGGAAGCATCCACGTGAACTACCTCTGCGCCTGCTGCGGCAGCCGCAACAGTAGCTCCACCGGAATAGGCGAAAAGATTGAGTACGCGAATCGGACGGTCCGCCGTGCGGATTTTATCCATCATCCAGCTCCAGTTCACCGCTTGCTCAGGAAAGAGCCCCGTATGCTTGAAGCTGGTCGGCTTAATATGGAAGGACAGCTCTCCATAGGATATGGTCCAGCGCTCCGGCAGCTGGGAATTGAACTGCCATTCGCCGCCGCCAGAGGAGCTGCGGTGGTAGTGGCCGTCTGTTTTTTTCCACAAGCCGTCTTCCTTCGCTATTGGCCAAATAATTTGCGGGTCCGGCCTGCGAAGAATATAAGAGCCCCAGCGCTCCAGCTTATCTCCATTCCCTGTATCTATTACCTCGTAATCTCTCCATTTATCTGATACGTACATGATTTTAGCGTTCCTTCCCAATTTCAAAATTTGTATTATAATATTAAGGTCAACGCTAATTATAGCGAAGCAAACAAGTTGAAGCAATTGGGAGAGGATATTTATTCGAAAGGTATTTTGGGGATGGGTCGCCGGGCTTGCCGCAAGCCTGGTATTATTTGCGTTAACTACAGCGATTGCAGCACGCCCAGAGCTGTCACAGCTCGACAAAGAAACAGCCGCATTCGCTGAGCAAATGCGGGGAGAAGGATGGACGGCTTTTTTCAAGGCGCTGTCTTATATGGGTTCTTCTCTATTTATAATCGCAGCGACTTTTGTGCTTTTTCTATGGTTCGGCTGGCGCAGCGGCTGGCTGAAAGCAGCTCCGATTATAGTAGGTACTGGACTTGTATACATAACGAATACGTTGGCCAAAATGGCCTTTGACCGGGGCCGGCCAGAGGAGGCTTGGGGATTAGAGGCAGCTGGCGCAAGCTTTCCGAGCGGAAATGCCATGATGGCGATGGCGCTTTATGGGCTTGCAGCTATATGGATTGGAAGGGATGCCTGGTTCAGTCAAACGACGAAGCGGGTCAGCTATGTACTCGCCGGATTGCTTATTTTATTAATGGGCGCTTCAAGGCTTTATTTCAGCGTCCACTACGCAACGGACATTATTGGCGGGTATGCAGCGAGCTTTGCCATCCTTGCACTGATGATGACCGTTCTGACGGCTCGCCGCTAAAGAAAGCAGCAGGGCAGCAAGCTGGCAAAGGATTACTCCGACTCGCGAATGACATTAAGCAATTTATGAATCGATGCTTTTCGTTTGTCTTCATCCATATGATTCAGCAGCTGCAGCAGCTCATGCGTTTCTTCCCTGGCGAGTCCAGCCACTTGCTGGCGGGTTTCACCTTCAATAATATAATCCGTCGTCACATGAAAAAAGAAGGCGAGCTTAATCAGCGTTTCATATACCGGCTGGCGATTGTTAATTTCGTAATGACTGTAAGCGGAGCGGGTGATTCCGATCGCACGGGCAACGGCTTCTTGCGAAAGATTTTTTTGTAAGCGGAGTTCCTTCAAGCGGTCTCCCATCGTCATTTTTAGTGGCTCCTTCAAAAAAGCTGAAATAATAATACAAGCTTAACTATTAATTTATGATACAAAATGTATCATTGTCAATAGTTTTGGCGAAATTAGCAGGAAATAACTGCGTTTAGGGAAGGGGAAACAAACCGTGGTACTAACCTTTGAATGTGTTTGCGGCAATCAAACCGGACTGTTCGCAACCGGAGATCGAGACGAACAGGGGCGCGAATATTTAGAAGCAGAGGACGATGATCGCATCAGCTGGGTCATGGGCGATACCGGCATGTTGTTCAAATGCTCCTTCTGCGGCCATACTTACCGATTAGAGAAGCAATAGCTTGCAAGAAGAGGTCCGAACGGGCCTCTTTTTTACTTGAGGGGAAAGGCCTTTTAGGGCAAGTGGAATGCTTTTGCTTATGCGGTTTAGCGAAGCCTTAATAGCTTGTGCAATCAAGCATTATGGAAATAAGAGTGAAAAAGCTGGATTTTACGCTTTATGCGTAGAGTTTGGCTTTTTTTGCTTATGCTTGTCACAAAAGAGGCGGCTTCTTTGTCTTATCTTATGAGGACCGAAAAACACCAACCTGCTAGGAGGAATTTAAAATGAAATTAAGAGTAAACTATCGCACGGCGAACCCGGCAGTATTTAAAGCATTGATGGAATTGGAGAAAGCAGCGTCAAGCTCTGGCATTGATCCTATCACCTACGAGCTTATTAAGCTGCGGGCGTCGCAAATCAATGGCTGTGCTTTTTGTCTGGATATGCATAGTGAGGATTTGATGAACAAAGGCGAAAGTTTGCAGCGAATTATGCTGCTAAGCGTATGGCGAGAAGCGCCTATTTACACGGAGAAGGAATGTGCAGTTTTGGAATTGACCGAGCACGTGACTCAGGTTTCTGCAGCGGGGGTGCCGGATGAGCTGTACAATCGCGTGAGAGACTATTATGATGAAGCGGAATATGCAGCATTAATTTTGGCGATTATTACGATTAACAGCTGGAATCGGATTGCCATTTCAACTAGCATGTTCCCCGGCTGCTTCGACTAAAAGGACGTTTTAAGTAATTATAAATTTGGTTATTTTGTATACGGGAAAGGAAGTTTTGGAAGCGAGATGGCGGATACTCAGGTGTTGTGGAAAGTAGCAGAGTGGTATGCGGATTATAAGTCGCTGCTTAGCTCGCTTGCATACAAGCTGCTTGGATCACGGCAGGAGGCGGACGATGTCGTCCAGGATGTTTTTGTGACGCTTCAGTCGGCGGAGCCACATCCGCTGAGCAATGTCAGAGCTTATTTATGCAAAATGACGGTCAACCGCTGTATGAATGTGCTGCAATCTGCCCGCCACAAGCGAGAAGCTTATGTCGGTGAATGGCTGCCGGAGCCATGGAGCGGCAATTATAACGATGAACCTTTGGAGCAGCTCGCGCGCCGGGAAACGATCAGCTATGCCATGCTCGTCATGCTGGAGCATTTATCCCCATTAGAGCGTGCTGTATTTGTGCTGCGTGAAGGCTATGGCTACGGCTACGATGAGCTTGCTGAGCTGGTAGGCAAGTCAGAGGCAAACTGCCGCAAAATTTTAAGTCGTGCCAAGCAGGCGCTTGACCTATACCGCCTGCTTCCACAATCGCATGCTGAGGAACAAGAGCTAACGGTGGACGCAGCAGCATTGGAGCCATTTGTTGCGGCATTTGAACAGGCCGATATTGGGAAGCTGCTTGCCCTGATGCGTCAAGATGCAGTGTTTATCACCGACGGCGGCGGCAAAGTTACTGCAGTGAGACGGCCCGTTATTAGCGCACGCCGCGCTGTAATACTGCTGCGGAGAATGTCTACGCATAGCCTGCACGGTACGAACATATCCATTTCTATGTTGAACGGACAGCCAGCGCTCATCTTCCGCCGGGGCAAAAATGTTCAAGCGGTTATGTGCCTGGAATGGGTGCAAACGGAGGAAGGCAGCCGTATAAAGCGAATTTATACGATGTATAATCCGGATAAGCTATCGTTAATTTAATGTGAGGTTCCACTCATAATTTGCTTGCTGGATGCAGAACATAAGGGCGAGTAAGCAGCAAATGAATAAGGGGGAACAGCATGATGAAGCGTATAGCACTCCGGCTGCTGAGCCTGTGTTTGGCTGTATGGTTAGGGTGCCTAGGGATGGAAAGCGTAATGGCGCAGCCGGGCGTGTATCATTTTGGGTTTAAGAAAAGCGCAGGAGGACAGCTGCCTTCGATAAATGAGGAAGGTTTCAAAGGCATCGTCCAGCAAAATGGGGCGATTTTCCTCGGGGATACGAAGCAAAAGGAGCTGTATTTGACCTTCGATAATGGCTATGAAAATGGCTATACAGCTAAGGTGCTGGATACGCTAAAGGCGAAGGGTGTGCCTGCTGCTTTTTTTGTAACAGGCCATTTTATTAAGGATCAGCCGGAGCTGGTGAAGCGTATGGCGTCAGAAGGACATATCGTCGGCAACCATTCATGGAGCCATCCGGATATGACACAGCTCAGCTCAGGACAAATTCAGACCGAGCTCAAAAAGGTGGAGGAGCAGTCGGCACTGCTGACCGGCCAGCAGCAAATGGCGTATTTGCGGCCGCCAAGGGGGATTTTTAGCAATCAGGTGCTTGCTGTCAGCAAGCAGGCTGGATATACTAGCGTTTTTTGGTCGGTTGCCTACAAGGATTGGGACATTAAGAGCCAGAAGGGGGCAGCATACGCCCTAGATCAAGTGATGCGCCAGCTCCATCCGGGAGCTGTAATATTGCTGCATTCGGTTTCAAGCGACAATGCCCAAGCTTTAGGGGCGATTATAGATGGCGCGAGGGCGCAAGGCTATGCATTCAAAAGCTTGGATCAGCTGACGAATCGCAGCTATTGATCGCTATCAATAGCTATTTACTGCTTCGCCAGGAAAAAGTTAATCGCCACATTCGCTGAGTACGATAAGAAATAAAACGAAAATATAAAAAAATAAAACGAACCCCGTGCTCTTGTTAAGAATGCACGGGGTTCGTTTTATGTGTATAGGGGCATGCTATGCGCCAAATAAGCGCCGCTATGTTTTATTTTGTTCCAGCGGTATATTGGGCACTTGGCAGTTCAACGGTCCAGCCGAATGGATCGGCAATGACGCCCGTTTGGATGCCTGTTAACGTCTCATACAGCTTGCGTGACAACGGGCCTGTCTCGCCACCGCGAAGCAGCAGCTGCTCATCGAGGTAATGCAGCTCTCCAATTGGAGAAATAACTGCTGCCGTACCTGTTCCGAAAGCTTCCTCCAGCGTATCATTATGATAAGCTTCCACGAGCTCGTCAATGGACAGCTTGCGCTCCTCAACAGGAATGTTCCACGATTTAAGCAGCTCAATAATCGATTTGCGCGTAATGCCGTCGAGAATGCTGCCATTCAGCGCCGGAGTGACAATCGTACCGTTGATGCTGAAAAAGACGTTCATGCTGCCAACTTCCTCGATGTATTTACGCTCAACACCGTCCAGCCACAATACTTGCGTGCAGCCTTTAGCTGATGCTTCTTCCTGGGCTTTCAAGCCAGCAGCATAGTTGCCAGCTGTCTTGGCATTGCCGACGCCGCCTTTAACCGCACGTACATATTCGGATTCCACGAAAATTTTCACCGGATGAATGCCCTCTGCGTAATACGATCCGACCGGAGAGAGGATAATCATAAACATATAGTTTTGCGATGGCGCTACACCGAGGGATGATTCATTTGCAATAATGAATGGACGAACGTACAGGGACGTTTTATCCTCATCAGGAATCCAGTCTTGATCAACGGTGATGAGCTGCTTCAAAGCTTCCAGCGCAATCTCCTCGTCAAGATGTGGAATGCTTAGGCGCTCGTTAGAGCGGTTTAATCGTTTAAAGTTTTCTTCTGGACGGAACAGCAAAATGCTGCCGCTCTCCGTGCGATACGCTTTCAACCCTTCAAACACCGTTTGTCCATAGTGGAACACCTTGGAAGCAGGGTCAAGCGTAATCGGTTGGTAAGGAACGATTCTTGGGCTATGCCAGCCTTTCGATGCTTCATAGTCCATAATGAACATATGGTCGGTATAATATTTTCCAAACCCTAATTGATTGGCTTGGGGCTTTGTTTTTTTGGTAGCAGCTAGTTCAATGGCAATCGGTTGGTTCATTTCAGAATCCTCCCACTTATTTTGGTGACAATCGTTTAGTTGAATCGTACCACTTAACCAAGTATATTGATAATATCTGTTTTGTCGGATCATCATACTTTTTAGGTATAGGAGAATGCACATGGATATCCGTCAGCTTAAATACTTTTTGGCGATCGCCAAGGAGGGGCAAATTACGCGTGCGGCCAAGCTGCTGAATATGGAGCAGCCCCCGCTCAGCCGCCAATTAAAGCAAATGGAGCAGGAGCTGAACGTTACTTTATTTGACCGCAATGGCAAAAGCCTTGTGCTGACTCATGCGGGAGAGCTGCTGCGCGATAAGGCCGAAAGCTTAGTCGATCAATTTAATGAAACGATGCAGGAGGTACGCGAGCTCGATGCGGGCATTCAGGGCGTACTGCCGATTGGCTCGGTCGTTTCCTGCATTTCGCTGCTGCCGCCTGTCATTGAGCGGTTTCGGGACAAGCATCCCGAGGTGACGTTCAAAATTTGGGAAGGCGATCATTATATGCTGGGCAGCCAGCTGGAGAAGCGCAGCATTGAGCTTGTTGTTGCAAGACTCCCGTTTGAATCGGCTTCTGATTCGCAGCCTTATTCGATATTGCCGCTGCCATCCGACCCATTCGTTGCGGTGCTGCCTTCTAAGTGGAGCACAGATCCGCAAAAGCAATCGATGCAGATGAGCGAGCTTAAGGATTTGCCGTTTCTTGCCCTCAAGACGGAGCGGACAACGGCCATGCATGAGAAGGTAATGATTGAATGCCGTGCCCACGGCTTTGAGCCGAAAATCATCTGCGAATGCTCCAGCGTCGCCATAATAATGGCGCTAGTGGCAGCAGGAATCGGCGTGACCGTCTTTCCTAAATCGGTTATGGCTTCTTTTCCGCTTCCAACGATTCGCATGCTGGCCATCACAGACACGGATTTTCAATCGGATGTCGGCATCGTATGGCTCAGGAATCGTTATCTGTCCAATGCCGCCCGCCATTTTATTCAAATGTTTCAGCAATAGCTGCAATCGTCCCCTCAGCCTATTGTTTTATCTTTTCCAATTGTATGACGGTTTGTTCCAATCTTAGCCGCCATCATTTACCTTTTGTATGGCAAGCGCAGCAGCAATTGGGGAGATGTTGGCGGACTGCATCAATTAACAATTTACGGCAGTAATCGGCTATCGCTGGCCAAAGTGTTTCTTAGCAGCTCGCTTTTGTATATAATAATACAATGAAACGCTTTCACAAAAAGATTGTCTAATGCTGGATTAAAGTCGGAGGAAAAGCATTGTTAAAATCAAAATATATGCGAAGGCTGGTCGCCTTCAGTATGGTGCTTCTGACCATTCCGATTTTGACGCTTGGCGGCCTGTCCTATTTTAAAGCAAAAGGAATCATTGAAGATAAAGTGCAGCAGGGCAATCGCGAGGTGCTCGTCCAGACGCAGCTTCAAGTAGAGCAGCTGCTTAAGACAATCGACAGCTCGCTCATTCAGTTCATTAATCGGCCGCTTATTAATCAGGTCGTCGTCAAGCAAATTGAACCACGCGATTTTACGTTAATTAATGAGTTGTCGGAGGAGTTGTATAAGCTGCAGGCTTATGATACCGGCATTCAAAATATAAGTTTGGCCAGCTTAGAACAGCAGTGGACACTTGATAACAGCGGGTTTCGCTACGCTTCTGGCAATGACAAAATGAAACCGCTTACTGAATTGAAAGCTATCCCTGAGCTGTCCAGCTGGGTGAGCGATGCGAAGAGCAGCCATGTGCAATTAGTAAAAAAGCTGCCCATTAATACGTTGAAAAATCCTGCCGGACTTATGGTTGCGACCGTTCCGCTCTACCGGCTGGATAAGCTGATGCCGCAGGAGACGAAGGAAACGGCGACAGTCATTTTTGATGCGAATTATCGGCAGTTGACCGGCCAGGAAGGGACGGCCTTCACCTCTGCGGATTTGAGCGGCATGGTGCCGCAGCTTCGCGAAGCAGCAAATAAGGAAGAGGGCTCCATTACGATTAAGACGGAGAAAGGTCCTATTGGGCTAAATTACCGGATATCTCCTTATAACAGCTGGATTTATGTGTCTTTTATTTCAATGGAGCAGGTAACGATGGAGACGAGTGCCATCGGCTGGTATACGGCGCTTATTTGTATCATTGTGTTTCTGACGCTGCTGGCGATTTCTTTGTTCGGATCGCGAAAAATGTATGAACCGATTCGCCGCGTGTTCGAATCGGCGCTGGACGGGGCAGAATCGCCGCAAAGGGACGAGCTGGAGGTTATAGGCGAACGCATTCAATCGCTTAAGCTATTGCAATCCAAGCTGCTTGGGCAATTGCAGGGTCAGACGCAGCAGCTCAAAGAATTTTTCGTGCGCAAGCTGCTGCTTGGCGAGCTTTCGGGCAGCCATATCCGGGAGAAAGCGACGCAATATCATTATGAGCTTGAGCAAGCGGTGTATTGTATCCTGACTGTACAAATCGATACCTTTAAAGGTACTCGTTTTCAGGAAAATGATCGCGATCTGCTCATGTTCGCCGTCAACAACATCGTTATTGAGCTGATTCCGGGAGAGCTTCGCTTTGACCCAGTTGTCATTGGGGGGAATCAGGTTACATTGCTCAAGGCTGCCGCTGGGGAGGCTGACATGGATGAAGCGAAAAATGCGGTGTATGCATGGGCGGAAACGGTGCAGTCCAAAGTTAAGGAAATCGTTGGTCTCAGCGTAAGCATTGGAATCAGCCGATTCCATAAGAAGCTGACTGACGCATCGCAGGCATACGGGGAAAGCCTAGAAGCATTGAAATACCGCTTTCGTCTAGGTGAAGAAGCGATTTTGCACGCACAGGATGTATTGCCAGATCAACGCACCCCTGCTGTATTTCCAGAATGGATTGAAAAGCAGCTCATTGAAGCGATTTTGATATCTGATTTGGAGCAAGCGCGGAAGCTGCTAAAGGAATTTCTTGCATTAGCGATGCGAGGGCATATTCATCATAAGGAAATTCAGATGTGCCTGTTCCGGCTGCTTGCGGATTTGCTTCGCGAGGTGCAAAATGCCGGGGAGGAGCTTCACCTGCAAATGCTGGATGAGCGAGAATTGTTTGATCAGCTGGCCAAGCTGAAAACGTCAGCGGAAACCGAGGAGTGGTTTATGTCATCGCTGCTTATTCCGATGGTTCAAGAGATGAGCTCGCAATGGGATCGCCGCAACCGCAACATTTCCGACCAAATTAAAGAAATTATTCATCATGAATATGAGCAGGACATTACGCTGGAGCTTTGCTCAGCCCGGACTAATTACCATCCTAATTATTTGAAAACGGTTTTCCGCAAGGAGACCGGCATTAATTTTAGCGAATATTTGTCACAGTATCGGCTGAGTCAGGCGAAGAAGTGGCTGCTCGAAACGGATTGGAAAATCGCCGAAATTTCCGCACGCATCCAGTATCAGAATCCACAAAATTTTATCCGTTATTTTCGGAAAATGGAGCAGATGACCCCGGGAGAATATCGGAAAAAATATCGAGCGGAGTAAACTCTGCGCCTCGGGCGCAGAGTTTTTTTATACAGCCAAAGCCTTATTGCACCTGCATTCTGCCCTAATGATTATGGCACCTTCCCTAATGATTACGAAAGCGCGTAACCTCTAGCTGGCAGGGCAACTTCTGCCCTGATGATTGTAGACGGTAATTGCAGCAGGCGGTAATTTGTAGAGGAACGGCGTTCATTAGGCGAAGCGTGAAGAAGGCTGCTTCCACCTGCCATTCGCAATTGCAGCACACGTCATAATTAGGAGGGGGAAGGCTATTATGCAAACGGCAGCAAATAATCAATCGGGCGTTTCAAATGCCCAGACGAAATCCACAATGGACCTGCTGTCCAAACGCTGGAGAAGGCATCGCTGGTTTTATCTCATGTTATTTCCTGGCGTTTTGTATTTTATCACTTACAAATATGTGCCGATGTGGGGAGTGCTCATCTCCTTTCAGGATTACCAGCCGTACATGGGTTTTTGGAAAAGCAATTGGGTAGGATTCAAGCATTTCGAAGCCTTTTTCCAAAATGATGCGTTTTGGATGCTTTTTCGCAACACCTTTATGCTGGCGATGTACAACATTGTTTTCTTTTTCCCGCTGCCGATTGTTATCGCTTTGATGTTGAATGAAGTGCGAAAGGAAGCTTATAAGCGAATCGTGCAGACGCTCATTTATGTGCCGCATTTTGTGTCGTGGGTCGTCGTGGCGGGCATCAGCTTTCTATTCTTCTCTTCACAGGATGGCCTCGTTAATATGATGCTGGCTGAATCGGGTAAAAATCCGATTAACTTTCTTCTCAGCGAGAATTGGTTCCGCACGATGATTACTTCGCAAGTGATGTGGAAGGAGACGGGCTGGGGCACGATTATTTTTCTCGCAGCGCTTGCTGGGGTAGATCCGCAGCTGTATGAGGCAGCCAAAATCGACGGCGCCGGAAGATGGAAGCAAATGTGGCATATTACGCTCCCAGCTATCCGGAGCACAATCGTCATCCTGCTCATCCTGCGGCTCGGCCATTTTCTCGATACTGGCTTTGAACAAATTTTTCTCATGCTCAATTCGATGAACCGGGATGTCGGTGAAGTATTTGATACGTACGTGTACAACATGGGGATTACGCAAGGGCAATTCAGCTTTAGTACAGCGGTTGGCGTATTTAAATCAGCCGTAGGACTTGTGCTGGTCGTAGCGGCCAACTATTTGGCTAAGAAGTTTGGGGAAGACGGGATATATTAGGGGAACGGTGAAAAAGTTGCTGCGCTGCGTGAAAAGTTTGGGTTTCGATCGCGGTTGGACTTGAATTTTTTGAACAAACCGCTAACGGTTAAAATTCAAGTCCAAAAGCGAACACTCCGTTTCTCAACTCCAAACCCTTTACTCCACTTCGCCTTTTTCACCAATCCCCTAGTGGGAATGGAAGAAAAAGAAGAGATAAGAGCAAAGAAAACGGCAAGAGCAAAGTAAACTGCAAGAGCAAAGAAAACTAAGAAAACTAAGAAAACAATGAAAAAAAACAAAGCGAATTTGGATGTGCATGCAAACCGTAGTCGCCATGCTTGCCCTTGCTTAGCGCTTATTCATGGTCAAACTAATCTGAAGATTCAAGGGTTAAGGAGCCACAGCCTGCGGTTGTTGATGAGTCCCCAAAGACCGAGTCGCTCACTCCTTTTTTGACGGACTGAGGTTCCGCTATTCTGGCTTTGCAATCGATTTCGAAGCGTATGCGGACAGGAGATTCGTTATCGCCCTCATCATCCCGTCAAAATGGCCATTTGCAGCGCATTAGCGGCTCCTGAGTCCGCGGCCTGTGCCAAAATCGTGATTTTGTTAAAATAGCTGCTGCTGTGTCCACCAAATCAATCTTGATGCAGGGAGCAACCCCCTGAAACGAAGATCATGAAGCTGCCTATGAGTAAGTTTGTTCACATCCACGAGGGGCAACATTTTCGGTAGGAGAGGCAATACGTTTAACGCTGTACTCGGCCTGGCTCTGGCTCGCTTACATTTGCTTACATGCCCTAAAAAAAGATAACAACAACAAGAGCAAGAGCAACAGAATAGGAACAAGATCAGCAGAGCAAGAACAACAGAACAGGAACATGAACATGAACAACAGTACAAAAACAGTACTAGACAAAGCAGCCGGGTTCAAGCAGGCTAGCTTGGATGGGGGGGGAAGAGCTGCATGGATAAAAGCTTGATGGGACGATTCATTGACTGGACGAATTATTTGCTGCTCGGCCTAATTGCCGCTGTGTGCATTTTGCCGTTTATTTATATTTTGTCAGCGTCGCTTACGGCGCCGGAAGAGCTTTTAAAGCGAGGCTTCATCCTCATTCCGCACAGCTTTTCACTAGAAGGCTATCGCTATGTGCTATCGACCAATACGATCGTGAACAGCCTTGGCGTAACTGCGCTGGTCACCGTTGTCGGAACACTCGTAAATTTGCTGTTTACCGCGCTTATGGCGTATCCGCTTGCGCAGCGGGATTTGTTCGGAAGCAAGCTGATTATGAAAATGGTCGTATTCTCGATGCTATTTGGCGGAGGCATGATTCCGACTTATTTGATCGTAAGATGGACGGGGTTGCTAGATCATGTCGGAGCGTTAATCATTCCAGGCCTGATCAGCGCCTTTAATCTGATTATTATGCGGAATTTTTTTCAAAACCTTCCGGATGGCTTGGAGGAAGCGGCGCGAATTGACGGATGCAGCGATCCCGGCATTTTATTCCGTATCGTCATTCCGCTTTCGGCTCCTGTATTAGCATCGCTGGCTTTATTTTATGCAGTTGGGCATTGGAATTCCTATTTCAGCGCCGTGCTCTATATTAACGATTCAAGCCTTTGGCCAATACAAGTATGGCTGCGGCAAATCGTTATTTTATCCCAAGGGGGGATTGGAGACTCAACCTCGTTTGAAACCGGTTATGTGGCACCGCCAGCGGAAACGATTAAAATGGCCGTTATCGTCCTTTCTGTTTTACCGATACTCGTCGTTTATCCGTTTTTGCAAAAGCATTTCGCTAAAGGGGCGCTGCTAGGTTCAGTAAAAGGGTAGTGAGGGAATACCAACAATATGCCATTAGGGGGCAACTGAAAATGAAAAAGCTAATGAATCAAAATGTACTTAAACGAATGGTTACCTGCACCTGTATTTCCGGTATTATGGCAGGCGTGCTGGCAGGCTGCGGTTCTTCTGGCAATGAGGAAGCGGGCACTGGGGCAAGCGCAGAAGCAGGGCCAGGAACGACAGCGATCAACATTATGATGATCCAGTTTGGCACGGAGCCGATGAAAAAGGATAGTCCCGGCATTAAGTATGTTGAAGATTATACGAACACGAAGCTTGATTTCACTTGGGTGCCAACATCCGCCTACGACGACAAGGTTAGTGCAACGCTTGCTTCCGGCAAGCTGCCTGATCTAATGCTCGTGCGGCGGAATAAAGATTCCGCGATGCTCAATGCCCAGCTGTCAGGGGTGTTTTGGGAGCTGACACCCTTTTTGCAAAATACGAAAAACTTGGCTAATATGAGCGAGATCGCCAAAACGAATGCGATGATCGGCGGCAAGCTGTACGGTATTCCGAGGGAGCGGGTGCTGGCGCGCTACGGCATGATTTTTCGCAAAGATTGGCTCGATCATCTAGGTTTGCAGCAGCCCCAATCGGTGGATGATATTTACAAAATAGCGAAAGCGTTTACACAAAATGATCCGGACGGCAATGGCAAAAACGATACGTTCGGCATACAGGAAGACAAGGCGATGGAGCTGCTTAAGCAATTAAATGTGTATAATGGCGGCCCGAATGGCTGGGGGCTTCAGGATGGCAAGGTGATGCCTGATTTCGTCTATCCGGAATTTAAGGAGGCACTTGATCTTTATAAAAAAATGGTCGAGGAGAAACTCATTATTAATGACTTCCCGATTGCGCCGAAATATGATTATTTCAATAAAGAGAAGGCAGGCATGTATTTCTCCGTTATCGGTGATGCTGCGGGCCACGCCGATTTGCAGAAGGCTAACCCGAAGGTCGTTATTGATGTGGCGCAAAACTTTGCAGGACCTAAAGGCGAGCGTGTGCGGGGAACGAATGGGTATGATTCTCTGCTTGCGATTCCGAAATCCAGTGTGAAAACAGAGGAACAAGTGAAAGCCATTATTGATTTCCTCGACAAAATGGCCGACAAGAAGATGGAAGATTTCATCGCTTGGGGACTAGAGGGCACCGATTATGAGCTGGCCGGCGGCAAACCAGTGAAAAATGAAGCGGCAACGTCCTCCATTGGCGATTTGTGGAATTTGCGGTGGATTTATTCGACCACCATTGCGATGCAGGGTGAAAAGAAGGAGTTGGACGTCAAGCTGGAGAAGCTATATGAGGATAATTTGGAGCTTGCTGTGGTTGATTTAAGCGCATCGTTGTTGTCCGAGACCAATGTGCAGAAGGGCAATGAGCTCAAAACAGCAATAACCGATGCACAGACCAAATACGTATTGGGTGAGCTTGACGAGAAAGGTTGGAATGATGCAGTTGCCAAATGGAGAAAAGACGGCGGAGACAAAATCATCGAAGAGTTTACAGCCGATTACAACGCAATTCACGCAAAATGAGGGGAAAGCGATTATTTTGCAGCGCGCAGACCCTTGGATTTATAAGCATGTAGACGGCTGGTATTATTTCACGGCGACAGAGCCGGATTATAATTATATCGAGCTGCGCCGCTCGCAGACGATTGCGGGCCTTGCTGATGCAGAGCCGGCTGCAATTTGGCACAAGCATGAAAGCGGCGAGATGAGCGAGAAAATTTGGGCCCCGGAAATTCATTTTATCGATGGGCGTTGGTACATTTATTTTGCTTCGGGGCGGACAGATGCAGGCTTTGCCCACCGCACCTATGTGCTTGAAAATGAAAGCGCTAATCCGCTTGAGGGCGCATGGACGGAGAAGGGCAAAATCATAATGAACTGGGAGTCCTTCAATCTGGATGCTACGACGTTTGAGCATAAGGGTGAACGTTATCTAGTGTGGGCGCAAAATGACCCAGCGATCAAAGGCAATACGAATCTGTATATTGCGGCGATGGAAAACCCATGGACGATTCGCGGGACGCAGATTATGATTGCAACTCCAGAATTTGATTGGGAAAAAATTGGCTATTTGGTCAATGAGGGGCCCGCAGTCATTAAGCGGAACGGCAGCATTTTCATCAGCTATTCTGCAAGCGCTACCGATTTTAATTATTGCGTCGGTTTGCTGACGGCCTCTGAGGATAGCGATCTGCTCGATGCGGCTTCATGGACGAAATCGCCGATGCCGGTATTTAAGACTGATGGGGAACGCGGGCAGTATGGCCCGGGGCATAACGGCTTCACTGTAGCAGAGGATGGGAAGACGGATGTATTTGTATACCATGCCCGCACGTACAAGGACATTGAGGGGGAACCGCTCAATGATCCGAATCGTCATACGTTCGTTAAGCAGCTGCATTGGTCAGAGGATGGCAAACCTGATTTTAATGTGTGGAATTAAAGCCGGACAAGGTGAAAGGGCTGTGGCCGTCCTCTGGCGGCGCGGCGCGTTTCATTCCGACAATTAGAGAGAAAGGATGGAAACATCTTATCCTTTCCTATATTTTCAAAAAAAGTGGCCCACATCGCTGTGGGCCTGTCCTAGTTATATGATCAACTGTGGGGTTGATAGTTATTATTATATAAACAAAACCTTAGTCGAACCTTAAAGAACTTTGTCTAACGATTGTCTAAAACGTGAATGATTGAAGTCAAATGTGACAAAAAGGGATGCAAGTTTGAAAAAAGCGCAAATCCAGCTGTAGCATCTGCTTTATTTGGAATTAAATGTAATTTTAATTTTATTGATTATACGCGGGCAACTGTCACAATTCAGCACCTTTTATTGTGATTTCAATCACAATCAAAAACGCATTCCTTGTTTATACTGGTGAAGATCAAGTTTGAAGGATACCTAAACCCGTGAGGAGAGTGCGATGATGCTGAGTGAGAAGACTATTGCCACGATTAAATCTACCGTCCCTGTATTGGAAGTCCACGGCACGACGATTACGAAGCGTTTCTATGAAACGATGTTTGCCGCTCATCCGGAGCTGCTTCATATTTTTAACCATGCTAATCAAAAACAAGGCAAGCAGCAAGCGGCGCTTGCAAATGCGGTTTACGCTGCCGCTCTTCATATTGATAATTTAGCAGCGATATTGCCAGTTGTGAAGCAAATTGCCCATAAACATAGAAGCTTGGGCATTTTGCCCGAGCATTACCCGATCGTCGGAAAATATTTGCTCGCCGCCATTAAGGATGTACTGGGCGATGCGGCTACCGATGATATTTTGCAGGCGTGGGCAGAAGCATATGGGATGATTGCCGATGCGTTTATCGGCGTGGAGAAAGAGATGTACAAGCAGGCGGAGCAGCAGCATGGCGGCTGGGAAGGGTTCAGAGCTTTTGTGGTCAATAAAAAGGTGCAAGAGAGCGACAACATTACTTCCTTCTACCTCATTCCAGAAGATGGCGGCGCGATTGCCGGCTTTAAGGCTGGGCAATATGTGAGCATGAGAAGAGAACTGCCGAATGATGCCTATACCCATATTCGCCAATATAGTTTATCGGATTCGCCAAGCAAGCCCTATTACCGCATTTCGGTTAAACGCGAGGATGGGCGGGATAACCGGCCGGCTGGCAAAGTGTCCGTGTCTTTGCATGAGCATTTGTGGGAAGGGGATATCGTTCACTTGTCCGCTCCGGCGGGAGATTTCACAATCGATTTGGAGGATACGCGTCCAGTCGTGCTTATTAGTGGCGGCGTTGGGCTGACACCGATGATGAGCATGCTGCATGCTGTAGTGGAAGCCTGTCCAGAGCGTTCGGTTACCTTTATTCATGCGACCACCAATGGAGACACGCATGCGATGAAGGAGCAGGTAACCGCGCTTGCTGGCCGCCACCCGCAGCTGTCTGTCTTCTACTGCTATACGCAGCCGACGGCGCATGACAAGGCGCTGAAGGATTACCACAAGGATGGGCTGATCAACTTTCCATGGCTGCGCACAGTTATACCCACGACAGATGCCAGCTTCTATTTTTGCGGACCGCAGCAGTTTATGAAAATGATCAATCGCGCTTTGCGAGTGTTCGATGTTCAGGCTTCTGATATTCATTTTGAGTTTTTTGGCCCGGCTGAAAGCTTGAACGACGGACAGGGCGAGCAGCAGGAGACAGCGGATACCGTCATTTAAACGGAAGCTCCAGACTCCTTCCTCTTATCCGCCTTGGCCCTCATCAGACGATTGACGGTTTCTCTGCGCAGCCCGATGAGCTGTCCAATTTCATCCTGCGTCAGCACATCGCTCAGCGTAGCAGGGGAAATATGCTCGTCGAACCATTGCTCCAGCTTGTGCAGCTTAGCGGCCGGGGCGGCTTGTGTCAGCTGGTCTATGCGCTGTTGCATCATGCGCAGCTTGTTTTGCAGCAGCAGCGCAATATCGCGGCATTTTTCCGGATGGTTCTCCAGCGTTTGGTACCACTCCTGCGAGGGCAGCACCTCAATGTCGCAGGTGACCAGCGCTACGGCTGTCCCATGATAGGCTTGCTGGGTAATGAGCGAATGATGGGGAATCGTTTCGCCAGCGGTTATAATATTCATGACGATGGGGCTGCCATCTTCATGAAGGCGAATAATTTTGAGCATGCCGCTATTGATTCGGTACAGCGGCCCAAGCTCCCCTTGGCGGAACAGTGTTTCTCCTTTATGAAGCAGCATTGCGGGCATCTTCCTTTCAGCGTTTATAATAGGTAAATTATAAGGGACATCCGTTATTTTTGAAAATGCAAGGAAACCGATTAGCGGAAGTAGAGGTCAATCAGCGCACACTGGTTGATCTTTTTTTTGCATTAAATTCATGTACTTGCTTGCCTTAACCAAAAAGCACCGTCCGTAGGCAGCCTCTCCGAGCTTAATATAAGCGGAGAGGCCGTATACGGACAGTGCTTAATAAGCAAATGAACGAGGCAGCGGCTAGGATAAATTTGTTCCCTGATGATATTCCAAGTAACTAAACATCTGCTGACGGGGCAGCAGTTGCGGCTGCTCCAACGCTGCTTACCGCCTCCTCCTTGATTCGCTTGCGCGTATTCCAATCAAAACGCCGGGCATTGCTCCAAAAATTATAATCTCCTGTATAATAGCCCTGCTCATCAACCGCCAGCTTTTTGCGGGCAATCATTTTAACGTACCCGATGACGCGGCTGAAGGTTGCGATGTCGTCGCTGCCGCAAACGGGGCAGGCATGGATGTTTTTTCCGTCCACGGCGACGATTGGCTGGCTGCATGCGAGGCAGCTGGTTAGTGTAGGCGTCAGCGTAATATATTGTATCGGTTTTTCGAAAATTTTCTTTAAATAATTCGCGATCCGCTCAGGCGGCAGCTTCGTTTCGAGGAAATGGTGCAAAATGCTGCCGGACGTCGCATAAGCTTGGAACTCCGCGCTATTTTCTACCTGCCGCAGGAAATCATCCTCGCTGAACGGGAGCATACAGCCCGAGGTCAAATAAACGTTGTCCCCAGTCCCCTGGACAAAAATGCTCCGGTTATGGTTTTTAGCCCATTTGACGTCGTGGCGGGCGAGCTTGATTGCGGCATTTTCACCTGGCGCATATTCAATGCCGCAGGCAACTTGGTCGCGGACGATAAAGTGATTAATCGTTTCCGTCATAAATTGCATAATGCGATGGGCCAGCAGCTTGCCGGCCTCATTGTTCATTCCCCCGTCATAGCCTATATTAATGAGCCCCTCATGCATGCCCGTAACGGCGAACACATTGAAATAATGGGCTAAATCGCGGTTTAAGGCGAAGAAGGTCGGATACAGCTCTTTATTTTGCTCAATCCACCGCCGCTTGGCCATATGGCCCTCCTGCATAATGTTCAGCAGCTCCTCTATTTTTGCCAGCAGCTCGCCTTCATGGCCGCCGTATTCCATGAGTACACGGTTCATGTTCAAGTTCAGCACCTGGACGGCACCCGTTGAGCCGGTGGAGCTGCCGAAAATGCCGCTGCCCAGCCGCGACAGCACGCTTAAATCAATTTGCAGCCGGCAGCACAAGCTGCGGCTAACCTCGGGGTCGCGAGGCTTAATATAAGGATTCAGGCGGCGATAATGCTCGTTTTCAAAAGGCTGGCTGCGGAAGTTTTCGAAATAAACACCGCCCCATTGATACATGCCGTCAAGCATATTAAGAAAAAGGGGATTGCTATAGTCGAAATGGTCGTCAATCGGGACGGTCAGCAGCGGGAAGGTAAATGGTATGCCATTGCCTGTGCCTTGTTTCATTACCGCAATGACAGCTGCGTTAATCCGATCAAAGTAGGACGCCGGAATTTCCTTGTAGCGCATATCGAGCGGCGTACCGCCAATAATGACAAAATCATCCTTGATTTCATCCGAAGGCTTGCCGAACTCCAGCGTAATATTGGTGAACGCCGATTGGGAGCCGCCGCGCAGCGGCATATTCATTTCCCAAATTAAGCTTTGGAACAGCTGCTGCAGCTCCTCGCTTGTAAACGTATGTCCTCGGACAGACTCTTCATAATAGAGATAGGAGGCGGACACCGTGGTCATCTGCGAAAGCATGACGGCGCCAGACACCTGCTGCGACATGAGGACGACGAGATTGCTGAAATGGCGCAGCAGCGTTTCGAGCTTTTTCGTCGGGTGCGAAGACATCATATTTTTTGCCAAGGTAGGAATGCCATTCGCAGCAATATCCTTGCAGCCTACGCTCAGGCAATAGGGGCTTAGCTGCTTGTCATGAATGTACACAATGCCGTCCGAATAAAGCTCGGTGAGCGCGAAAGGCAAAATATGCTCAAGCAAATATTGCTCCTCGGCAAAATTGTTCAAATTATGGCGCAGAAGGGGCAGCGAGTAGACGAAGTTGCTATTTTCCCTTTTTAAATAGTCGGCTTGCTTCGTCTCGGAGCTGGACGTAAATGTGCGAATAATATCGACTGATTGTCTAAACATGATCGGCCTCCGTTCTATTTTTGCGGTGGAAAATAAGGATTTAAGCAGTAAGGTACAAGGCTGTTATGCTTGTCTTTCAACTGCTGCACATAAGCGGCAATTTGCACGAAAAATTCTTCGCTTAAGAGCGGGTAGCGAACGGTTCTCACTTGGCTTAGCCTGCTGTTATGGCGAATGACCATTTCGACGGATGCGAGTATATCCTGGCAGAAGCGTTCCGTGGGAACGACTCCAATAATCGCCTTGAACACCTCGGCATCCTCCTTCGGGTCCATAAGGTGGAACGGCAGCTTCATGTCAATATGAATGCCGTCGATGAGCGCCAGATCGAGCAAACGCTGCAGCTTGCCTGGAAAAGTTCCGTTGGTCATCACAATCATTTTTCCGTTGAAAATAGCCCGTACACGCCGCAGGAAGCTTTCCAGCTCCGCCGTGCTGCTGAGTAAAAATTCGCCTCCGCTGAACAATACAGCGTCGAACAGACCATCGCTGCCGCTCAGTCGCTCCAGCGTTTGTTCAGCAGTCAGCAGCCTATGGGGAATGGGCTGCTGCGCGATTAGCTCGGCATCATTATGGCAGCCGTAGCAGCGCATATTGCATCCGTTCCAGGAGTGGATCAGCAGGGACAGATGGCCGGGCAAATCCGTAAAGGTGCGGATGAACTGGGGATAGAAGGTCAGCATAAGGTGCTCCTTTCTACCGAAATCGAACTTCTGAAACTAGTATGTGGCGCTGGATGAATGCGATTTAATGGGGCAGTCCCTCATCACATTCAACATGATCGGCAACTGCATATAGTTTCTGTGATTAATAGTAATACAACATATGGTAGAAATGAAGTGATGGGGATCACAGCCGCGCGAGAAAAAGAAGAAGGGGTGACAGCTGTCACAGCGGGCAGGAAGCTGATGCTGTAAACTCGTTATGTAATGAAACAGTCCGTGCTGAAGGCAGGCCTCGCTGAACGCAGGTGTTCTGCCGCAGGAAGGGATGGGGGGGACAAATGGAACAGCACATGGAACAGCACATCGAACAGCACATCGAACAGCAAATGGAGCAGCAAATGAACATGAAAGTGAAAAAAACGGAAAAAGTGGACATACGTGTGCTAGCGATGGGGCAGGATTTAGTATTTCTCGTCACTGGAGGAGAGGCACATATTGGGGCAGCTGCAACGGCCTATTGGATCGATGGAGGGCACGCACCAAAGTGCGATGCTCATACGCTTCCAGGCCATCGTGAAGGTGAACTGGCCGCGGAGCTTGCCATTATGGCAGCAAGCTCTCTCGGGGTAACCGCAACAGTGGTCGTCGGCATTCATTTGGAACAACCGGCGAGCCACGATATAGTCAGCATTGTCACACTGGCCAAAGAAGCCATGAGGGAGCAAACGGATAAGCTGGCAGCGCTTGGCGATCAGCAGGAGAAAAGCCTTCCTACAGATGAGACCTAGTAGGAAGGCTTTCTTAAATGCGGCAAACTTCCTTCGGACATTGCTCGCAATGGCATATCGCTTGCAGATGCTTCATGTCTCTCACCAAAATATAACCGTGCTCGAAAGACAGCACCTTTTGTTTTTTTAGCTCTCCCAGCATCCGATTGACACTTTCCCTTGCTGCGCCAATATAATCAGAAAGCTCGGTATTCGTTATTTTTTCAGAAATAAGCACGCCTTCCTCTGTTTGTTCCCCAAAGGAGTTTGCCAGCCGAATGAGCGTCGAAGCTAGCGCGCCTTGCTTGCCATAAAGCAGCAGGTCGCGGAATTTCGTCTGGGTCAGCCGATGCATGAGGCCCATCCATTTCATAAACTCAATGGCCAGATCGCCATGCTGCCATAACAAAATTTCCAAATCGCTTTTCTGGATAACGCCGATCGTGCAGTTCAGCACCGCTTTCGCACTAGAGCTGTGGCTGGAAGGGCTGAACGGATCAAATTGGCCGACGATATCTCCCTCCTGATATTGCGAGAATACAAATTCCTTGCCCTCTGTATTGTGCTTAATCAGCTTAACGCGGCCTTCCATTATGTAATAAAGCTTGTCGTCCGCATCGCCTTCCCAGAAAATATGATTGCCCGAAGGAATGTGGTGTATATACATAATTTCTTTCAGCTTCTCGAAGCCCGTCTGGGAAAAACAAAACGTATTGCATACCGTTTGAGTATAAGGTCTTGCGATTATGGCTTGTTTCATCGAAAATGGCCACCTTTGCTGTTCATTTAGGGGAATGGTCCGCTGACAAATAGCTTATTTCCAATGTAGCAGAAGTCTGTGGCGAACATAGTGATGGAAATCACAATTCATCCTTGAAAATGAGGATAAACATGGGGGGAAAAGTGATATTTGTAATAGTATCGCCTTGTAAAACCTTCTATAATGTAGCCAGAAATGGGTGTCCACTACAGGATGGAGGGACATATATGCTGACAGGGGCCATATTAGCCGGCGGGCAAAGCCGCAAAATGGGCGGTCGCCATAAAGGTCTGCTTCCTTTTATAAATGAAAGCATTGTTGAACGGCAGATTCGAACGATGAAGCAGCTTTGCGACGAAGTTATTTTAGTGACGAATGACCCACGAAGCTTTTTGCCTATTTTGGGCAGCAGCGTCCGAATTATAACCGATTACATTCCCAATAAAGGCCCGCTTAGCGGCATGCATGCTGCATTCACACTTGCGACGCATGCGGATATTTGGGTAGTGGGCTGTGACATGCCGCTTATTTCAAGCGTGGTGGCCGAGCAGCTGTGGAAGGCCAAGCGGAAAAAGCGTTGTATGGCCGCGCTTCCGTCCGCTGGCGGCAAGCTGTATCCGCTGCATGGCGTCTATGGCAAGGATAGCGCCGGCGAAATTATGAAGCTGCTCGAAATAAGCGAATATCGGGTAAATACTTTCCTTGGCCAAATAGGCTACTGCCAGATGGAGCTGCTGAAGCTTGGGGAAACGAGAGAGACACTTAGCTGCGTGACGAATGTAAATACGATTGAGGAATATGAGCGTATCTTGAGCTTGTACGATGCCAGCTTTGCTCCTCACACCTAATAAGGCGGCTCTATTCAGACCAGACGACTAAAAAATCGATTAAGAAATGCAATTTTCCTAGGCCGCAAGCGCGCCATTTTTCAAACGGGATGTTTATGAACGTTTCCCTAAAGTTTGAATGGCGGGCAGGCAAAGGGAGATTGTCTTTTTTTTGTTCAAAAGGCGAGGGTGAAGCTTGTTTTTTTAAAATGTCGGTTTGACAGTATTGATTTTAACAATTATCATTTAGATATTATCAAATTGACATTATTAAAAGGGGAAGTGGGGAATGCGCCATGTTTGGATTTAAATTCGTTAAATTTCAGCCGAGCGACTACATCATTCAGGTGAAAAATGGGAAGGTCGTCCGGGAGGGAATCGGCCTGTCGTTCTACTATTATGAGCGGGCCACCTCGGTTGTCGTCATCCCGATTTCATCAATCGATGTGCCGTTTATGTTTGAAGAAATGACCCGTGATTATCAAACCGTTACCGTACAGGGACAGCTTACTTACCGCATAGTGGACTATCGCAAAATGATGGAAATTATGAATTATACGTACAATATTAAGAAAAAAGCCTATATGTCCGACGATCCGGTCAAGCTGTCCCAGCGCATCATTCAAATCGCCAAGGTGCTGACGAAGAAGCAGCTGGAGCAGCTGCCGCTCAAGGAAGCTATTCAGTCGAGCGAACGGCTGGCGAAGGCGATTACACAGGAGGTCAGCCGGCATGAGGAGCTGGCGAAGCTCGGCATTGAGCTGATGGGGCTGTCGATTCTCGCCGTGCTGCCAAACAAGGAGACGATGCGGGCGCTTGAAGCGCAGTCGCGCGAGCAAATGCTTCAGGATGCAGATGAGGCGCTGTATGTGCGTCGAAATGCTTCCATTGAGCAGGAACGGCGGGTGAAGGAAAATGAGCTGAATACCGACATTGCCGTCGAGCTGAAAAAAAGGCAAATTCGCGAGGCGCAGCTGGATGCGGAGCGCTCGGTAAGGGAGAAGCAAAATGAGCTGAAGGAGGTTCAGCTGCATTTTGACACGCAGCTTGAGGAGAAGAAGCAAGCGATGATTGAGCTTGCAGCTGCGAACAAGCGCTCAGAGGCGGATGCCAGAGCATATGAGCTGGCCGCCGTCATGAAATCGCTGCAAGATACTCAGCCTTATGTGCTGCAAGCGATGGCAAATATGGGCATGGACTCGAACAAGCTGATTGCGATTGCCTTCCAGGAAATGGCCGAAAAGGCCGAGCGGATTGGACAGCTGAATATTTCGCCGGATTTGCTGCAAAGCTTAATACCCGGTGCTGGCAATGGGGCCGGCTCGGTCAAGCCAGAAGCTCGAGGAGGGGAGAGGCGATGAGCAAGGCAGCAGGAGCAGATGCGAAATTTATCGTCGTGAAGCGGAAGACAAGACTGGAGGAGCTGCTTGTTCGCTACAATACGGTGCAGCAGGCGAAGTTTTATATTGAGCGGCTTGGCGCTGACTTTGGCGACTATTGGCTGGAAAATGAAGTGTATCAACATGCTGTCTCGCTGGCGATAAGCGAGCTGGAGCAGCAGGGCAGAGTTCAAGTGCTGGATCGCGAGCATGTGCAGAGCTTCCTATTCGGCGACCAAGATATCGTTATTGCAATTGGCCCGGATGGGCTAGTCGCAGGTACGCTCAAATATTTGGACCGCCAGCCGCTCATTGGCGTCAATCCGGAGCCGCAGCGCTGGGATGGCGTGCTGCTGCCCTTCACGGTTGGGGATTTGCGATTGCTCATTCCCGAGGTGCTGCGCGGGAAGCGCCGGGTTCAGCCGGTTACACTGGCAATGGCGCAGATTAACAATGGCCAGTGCCTCTACGGCGTTAATGATTTGTTTATCGGGCGCAAAACCCATGTGTCGGCGCGGTATGAAATTAAGCTGGAGGAGCATGCTGAGCAGCAGTCCTCCAGTGGTATTATTGTGTCCACCGCCCTCGGAGCAAGCGGCTGGCTGCGAAGCGTGCTTGCCGGGGCAGCCGGCATTGTGAGCAGCGCGACGCGTCAGCCGCTGATGCTCACGCCGGAAGATCTAGATGCGGCTGAGAAACAGGAGATAGGTCGGCTGGACTGGTCGGCGAATTCGCTTTATTTTACGGTCAGAGAGCCATTTCCAAGCCGGACGACCGCAGCTTCGATCGTTTTTGGGCAAATCAACGGGCAGCGCAAGCTGCGGATTACATCGCAAATGCCGGACGACGGTGTTATTTTCAGCGATGGGGTAGAGAATGATTTCCTTAACTTTCATTCCGGGCTTGAGGCGACAATCGGGCCAGCAGATCGTCAGGGGCATCTCATCGTTTAAGCAAAGGGCAAGGCAGGTAGGCGGGCAATGCGCAAGGTCATTTTGGAAATCTATAGGGAGATTCACACGCCAGTCCGCAGCAATCATGTTATAATTGGGTCATGGGTTGATGGGGATGATTCGGATTAGCAGGAATACGCTTGTGAACCTAATTTAGAGATGAGAGAGTGATTTTGAAATGCTGCGTCGATTTTTTTCGTACTATCGTCCTTATAAGGGGCTGTTCTTTCTTGATTTCGGCTGCGCCATTCTTGCCGGATTGCTGGAGCTGGCTTTCCCGCTTGCGGTCAGCCAATTTATTAATGATTTGCTTCCTAGCCAGAACTGGACGCTGATCGTTGCTGCCTGTGTGGGACTGCTTGCTGTATATGCGCTCAATACTGCGCTTAATTATGTCGTAACCTACTGGGGGCATATGCTAGGCATTAACATCGAGACGGATATGCGGCGCAAAATGTTCGACCATATCCAGAAGCTCAGCTTCCGCTTCTTCGACAATCACAAGACGGGTCATTTGATCGGCCGTATTACGAATGACCTGAATGATATTGGCGAAGTGGCGCATCACGGACCAGAGGATGTGTTCATAGCGGTTATGACGCTTATCGGCTCCTTCTCGCTAATGGCCTACATTAACCTGGAGCTTGCACTTATAACCTTCATCATTATTCCGGTTATGGCATGGCTTATTATCGTCTTCGGCGGCAAAATGAGCAAAACGTACCGTCGCTTGTTCGGCGATGTCGGCAATTTTAACGCCCGTATTGAAGACAACGTCGGCGGCATTCGCGTCGTTCAATCGTTCGCTAACGAAGAGCATGAGAAAAAGCTGTTTTCCGTAGACAACCAAAACTTCCGCCTGACGAAGCTGCTCGCTTACAAAACGATGGCGAAAAGCATTTCCGTCAGCTATATGATGATGCGGCTCGTTACGATTTTTGTGATGATTTGCGGCGCTTATTTCTTTATTCAGGGCAAGCTGGATATGGGTGAATTTATGGCGTTCATTTTGCTTTCGAACATTTTCTTCCGTCCGATTGAAAAAATCAACGCGGTTATCGAAAGCTATCCAAAAGGCATCGCCGGCTTCAGACGTTACACGGAGATCATTGATACAGAGCCTGACATTGAAGATCGGCCCAATGCAATGGAACTCAAAAAAGTCGTCGGCAATGTTCGTTTTCATGACGTGAGCTTTGGATATGAGACAAACCATATGATTTTACAGAAAATCAATTTGGATATTCATGCTGGAGAGACTGTGGCATTCGTAGGACCATCTGGAGCGGGGAAAACGACGATTTGCAGCCTGTTGCCAAGGTTTTATGATGTGCTCGCAGGCAGCATTACGGTGGACGGCAAAGATATTCGGGATATTAAGCTGGAATCGCTGCGCAAAAATATTGGAATCGTGCAGCAGGACGTATTCCTGTTCTCGGGCTCCATCCGCGAAAACATCGCTTATGGCAATTTGTTGGCGACGGAGGAAGAAATTTGGGAAGCGGCACGCCGGGCATCGCTTGAGGATTTGATCAAAAAAATGCCTGAAGGGCTGGATACGATTATTGGAGAGCGCGGAGTCAAACTGTCGGGCGGCCAGAAGCAGCGCCTGTCGATTGCTCGCATGTTTTTGAAAAATCCGCCGATTCTCATCCTCGATGAAGCGACATCGGCACTGGATACCGAGACGGAAGTCGCGATTCAAAAATCGCTGTCTGACCTGTCCGTAGGAAGAACGACGCTAGTCATTGCCCACCGCCTGACGACGATCAAAAATGCGGATCGCATCATTGTCGTCGACGAGAGCGGCATTGCTGAGCAAGGAAGACATCAAGAGCTCGTTGCGGCCGGCGGCATATACAGCAAGCTGCATCAGGCGCAATACAGCACGGTGTAGCGTTTAAGGAGATAGCTGTTTCTTCAAAATAATGGCCTGGTAATCCTCCGGCGTATTCATATTAATGAATTGCTCAGCAATCGCCGGATTATTGGGCAGATAATGAATGATGGACAATTGAGGGAGCACATCCATGACCTTCAGATTTCGGCTGTACAGCGCGGCTGCCCATTTGCCCAGCGTTCGTCCATGAAAGACGGCAAACAAAGGGTGGCTTCGCCCGTCGATGATCGGGACGACAGCATCTTTGGTCGGATGACTGCCAAGCAGCGCCAGCATCTCAATAAAAGGCAAAGCGGTAAGCAGCGGATAGTCACAGGCTGCCACTATGTAAACCGTGTCCGGTTCTTGGTCGCTCATTCCGGCATGCAGACCGGCAATCGGGCCAAGGCTAGGAAAAATATCGGGTTTAATCGTAATAGAGGGAGCAAGGAAGGGATATAATTCAGGCTCATTTGTAATGATAGAAATACGGTCTGTGAGAACAGCTAGCTGCTCGGTTATCATTTGAATAATGGGTTTGCCATTAATAAGGAGCAATTCTTTACGCTGCTGCATGCGGCGGCTTTCTCCTCCGGCAAGCACGATAGCTTCCAGGTTCATCCTTCGTCACCTTGCTTTCCATAATCATTGATGTCAGGAACATTGACAAACACTTGACCTCTATTCATAATGTAAGGTACTTATACGCTATTTACAATAGTGTAAAGTATGAGGCTATCATTTACCAACAATCTCTTTTGCATAACCTGAGGTGAGGAGCTTGGAGCATTCAATAAAGGATCAATTGAACCGTGGTTTGCGGGACCTGCGCATATCTGTTACCGACCGTTGTAATTTCCGCTGCCGTTATTGTATGCCGGCCGAAATTTTTGGCAAGGACTATCCCTTTTTGGCTGAAGACAAGGTGCTTAGCTTTAATGAGATAGAACGGCTCGTAAAGATATTTGTATCATTGGGCGTCAAGAAGCTTAGAATTACCGGCGGAGAGCCGCTGCTTAGAAAAGATTTGCCGGCGCTGATCAAGCGCTTGAATGCAATCGCTGGTGTTGAAGATATTGCACTGACGACCAATGGGGTTCTGCTGCCCAAATCGGCTGCAGCGCTTGCGGAAGCTGGATTGCGTCGGGTAACGGTCAGTCTGGATTCGCTCAATGACGAGCGGTTCCGATTAATGAACGGAAACCGCAGCGGCGTGCAGGCCGTGCTGGACGGTATTGATGCAGCTGCTGCGGCAGGGATGCCAGTCAAAATCAATATGGTTGTCCAGAAGGGCGCCAATGACCAGGACATATGGCCGATGGCTGCTTATTTTCGCGAGAAGGGGCATATTCTGCGGTTTATTGAATATATGGATGTCGGCAATTCAAATGGCTGGAAGTGGGATCACGTTTTTTCAAGCAAGCAGATTTTGCAGCTTCTAGAAGAACACCTGCCGCTTGAGCCGGTGGAAGCCCATTATGCAGGCGAGGTTGCTTCCCGCTATCGCTATCAGGATGGATCGGGGGAGATCGGTTTTATTTCCTCCGTAAGCGATGCTTTTTGCAGCACCTGCACACGGGCGCGCATATCCGCCGAAGGCAAGCTGTACACCTGCCTGTTCGCCTCGAAGGGCTACGATTTAATGGAGCTGCTGCGAGCTGAAGCAACGGATGAGTCGGTTCGTGAGTCCATCGCCCGCATTTGGACAAATCGCAATGATCGTTATTCGGAGGAACGGGCTACCCGTACCCAGTCGCCAGCTAAAATCGAGATGTCCCATATCGGCGGCTGATTTCATAAAAGCACCCAGCTAAGGCGATCCAACCACGCTTCCTTCAGAAGCGTGGTTTTTTTATGGAATATAAGCATGTATAGGTTACCCCATATAATGGGCTTATATTTCATCGCGAAACGGTGGCTTTGCCTCTATAGGACGGCGGCAGCCGTTTCACCTTGCAAAAAAACATCATAATCGTCTATCACTTTTTCTAATAGAAATCATCATAATTCTTAATTTATACAGCTAAAACAGGGTGAATGACCCCCATTTTACTCGGATTTAGCTGCATTTTGCTTCTGAAACGATAAATTGGTAAAAATTAGGATATAACGTGTGCATTGCCCGATTGCACTTAATATGTTAGTTTGAATATTAATGATGGACTAAAGTGTGTACACGCAGTTTACAAGGTGAAACGGCCGATAGCCGTCCTTTGGCAGTGCGGCGCGTTTCAGTCCGAGAAATATAGAGAAAGGATGAGCAAATCATATCCTTTCCTAAATTTTAAAAACAGTATGATTTCATGTTTATGAGAGGTGGATTTTGTTGCAACTTCAGGTGACGAACAGTCCTTTTAATCAGGAGCAGGTTGAGCTTCTTAACCGCCTTCTGCCAACTTTGACGGAATCGCAGCATATATGGTTATGCGGATATTTGTCCGCAGTTCAGCGCACAGCAGCTTTTGCCCCTATTAGTGCAGAGCCGCAATTAAGCGCGGCGCTTGCTGTAGCGGAGGAAGCGCTGTCAGCACCCGCTCAGCCGGCAGGCTCGCGCGAAGTGACGATTTTATTCGGATCACAGACAGGTAACAGCCAGCGTCTGTCCGGCAAGCTTGCAAGCAAGCTGGAGGCAAACGGCTTTCAGGTTACCTTGTCCGCCATGAACAAATTCAAGCCTAATGGCTTGAAGAAGGTTGAAAATCTCTTGATTATTGCAAGTACCCATGGAGAAGGCGAACCGCCGGATAATGCAATATCGTTCCATGAGTTCCTATATAGCAAAAGAGCGCCTCAGCTGGATGAATTGTATTTCTCCGTTCTGTCGCTCGGCGATACGTCGTATGAATTCTTTTGCCAGACGGGTAAAGATTTCGACGTTCGTCTTGAAGAACTGGGCGGCAAGCGCCTGACGCCGCGTGTGGACTGCGATCTCGATTACGATGAGCTGGCAGCAGAGTGGTTCAATTCGGTTGCTGCTGCGTTAAGCGAGCGTGTGAATGGATCGGCATCTGCTCAGCCAGCAGCTGTATCTACATCCGCCTCGATTGGCATGGCTGAATCCGAATATTCGCGTACGAATCCGTTTCAAGCGGAAGTGCTCGCGAACATTAACTTGAACGGGCGCGGTTCAGACCGCGAGACGCGCCATCTTGAGCTGTCGCTTGACGGATCAAGCTTGCAATATGAGCCCGGCGATTGCCTAGGTCTTTTCCCGGAAAATCATCCGAAGCTTGTCGATGAGCTCATTTTGGCATTAGGCTGGAGCGCGGACGAGAAGGTTCCATTTAATAAAAAAGGCGAAGAAGGCTCGCTGCGCGAAGCGCTTCTGAAGCATTATGAAATTACAGTATTGACGAAGCCGCTGCTGGAGCAGGCTGCGAAGCTTTCGGCTAACAGCGGACTGCAGGAGCTTGCAGCGCCAGGCAAAGAGAAAGAGCTGAAGGATTACATCAACGGGCGCGATTTGCTTGATCTGGTGCAGGATTTTGCGCCTTGGAACTTCACGCCAGCTGCATTCGTCGGCATGTTGCGCAAGCTGCCCGCACGTCTTTATTCCATTGCAAGCAGCTTCCAGGCTAATCCGGATGAGGTGCATTTGACGATTCGCGCTGTGCGTTACGAGGCAAATGGCCGTGAGCGTTACGGCGTATGCTCGATTCATACGGCAGAGCGTTTGGAGCCAGGTGATACGGTGCCGATCTATATTCAAAACAACCCGAATTTCAAGCTGCCGGCAAGCGCCGAGACACCGATTGTTATGATCGGTCCAGGCACAGGCGTAGCCCCTTTCCGGGCATTCATGGAGGAGCGCGAGGAAACGGGAGCGGAAGGGAAATCATGGTTGTTTTACGGTGACCGCCATTTCGTGACGGACTTCCTGTATCAAACGGACTGGCAGCGCATGCTGAAGGACGGCGTTCTGACGAAGCTGGACGTTGCATTCTCGCGCGACTCGGAAGAGAAGGTGTACGTACAGCACCGTATTTTGGAGCAAAGCAAGGAGCTGTATGAGTGGCTACAAGCCGGCGCCCATGTTTATGTATGCGGGGACGAGAAGCATATGGCACATGATGTGCATTCTGCGCTCATTACAGTTATTGAGCAGGAAGGCGGCATCAGCCGCGAGCAAGCGGAAGCTTATCTTGCCGACATGCAGCAGCAGCAGCGCTACCAGCGCGATGTGTACTAAACGGATCGAAGCGAGTGCGAGAGGAGAAAGCAGCAATGGCAAATGATCAAATCGTAAAGCCGATCGGCGGCCCGCCGAGCGACGTTGAAGTTATTAAAATAGAGAGCAATTACTTGCGGGGAGCGCTCGTAGAAACGCTTCGCAATCCGGTTACAGGAAGCTTGCCGGAGGATGACAACCGCTTGATGAAATTCCACGGCAGCTATATGCAGGATGACCGCGACCTGCGCAATGAGCGCGAGAAGCAGAAGCTGGAGGCCGCTTACCAGTTCATGCTCCGCGTCGTTGTGCCAGGCGGCGTAGCAACTGCCGAGCAATGGCTGGCAATGGACGAATTGGCCCACAAGTATGGCAACGGCACGCTTCGTCTGACGACTCGTCAGGCTTTCCAAATGCACGGCGTGCTGAAATGGAATTTGAAAAAGACGATCCGTACGATCAACGACAAGCTTATGACGACGCTTGCCGCTTGCGGCGACGTTAACCGTAATGTGATGAGCAATCCTAATCCGCATTTGTCTGAGGCTCATGAACAGGTGAATGAATGGGCGAGGCGCATCAACAATCACCTCGCGCCGCGTACGCCTGCGTATCATGAAATTTGGCTGGATGGCGAGAAGGTAGAAAGCTCGGAAGCTGCTGGCGAAGTGGAGCCGATCTACGGACCGGTTTACTTGCCGCGTAAATTCAAAATCGGGATGGCGGTTCCGCCGTCCAATGATGTAGATGTTTATTCCCAGGATCTTGGCTATATTGCGATTTTGGAAAATGGCAAGCTTGTCGGCTTCAACGTAACCGTCGGTGGCGGCATGGGCATGACGCATGGCGATACGGCGACTTACCCGCAGCTTGGCCGCGTCATTGGCTTCTGTACGCCTGAGCAAACGATTGACATTGCCGAGAAGACCGTTATGATTCAACGCGATTACGGCAATCGCTCCGTTCGTAAAAATGCCCGTTTCAAATACACGATTGACCGCCACGGTCTGGACTGGTTTGTTGACGAGCTGCATAAAAGAATGGGCTGGAAGCTGGAAGCGCCGCGCGAATTCCACTTCGACAGCAATGGCGACCGTTATGGCTGGATTAAAGGCACCAACGGCAAATGGAATCTGACGCTTTACATTCAAAGCGGACGGATTCAAGATGATGGCGACTACAAGCTGATGACGGGTCTCCGTGAAATTGCGAAGATCCATACGGGAGACTTCCGCCTTTCGCCGAACCAAAATCTTGTTATTGCCAATATTACGACGCAGAAAAAACGCAAAATCCTGGAATTGATCGAGCAATACAAGCTGACGGATGGCTTGCATTATTCGGCCTTGCGCCGCAGCTCGATTTCCTGCGTAGCGCTGCCGACCTGTGGCCTTGCGATGGCGGAAGCGGAACGGTACTTGCCGACTTTGATCGACAAGCTCGATGTCGTTATGGATGAAGCGGGTCTGCGCGACGAGTCCATCGTTATTCGGATGACGGGCTGCCCGAATGGCTGCGGACGTCCTGCGCTTGGGGAAATTTCATTTATTGGAAAATCGCCGGGCAAATACAATATGTACATGGGAGCAAGCTTCAACGGCGACCGTTTGAATAAGATGTATAAAGAAAACATTGATGAAACGGAAATCATCAGCACGCTGACGCCTATTATTAACCGTTTCGCGAAAGAGCGCGAGCAGGGCGAGCATTTCGGCGATTTCGTCATTCGCAATGGTTATGTGAAGGCGACAACGTCAGGGCTTAATTTTCACGATTAGCGGCGCCCCTGCAAGCTAAAGCAGGGCAGGATTGGGAAAGGCGAATCACGTGCTTGATAGCCGCCCTTTTTTGCACAAAACGATAGATAGGAAAATAAGGTCTGGGGCATCTGCTCCAGGCCTTATTTCGCTTATTGCCTAATGAGCGGCTGGATGTTTATAATAATTGAGTCGACGTAGAGATAGAGAGTGGAATTGAGCGTAAGCAAAGAGAGGAGCACATCATAGCGATGATGCCAGAGAAAAAAGTAACGTGGCTGGAGCTGTTTTATGATTTATTGTTTGTCGCGGCCGTTTCCAAGGCTACCCATGTGCTGCTTCATGTGGAGCACAGCAGCATTACCTGGGAGCATTTGTCCAAATTCATTTTGATTTTTGTGCCGATTTGGTGGGCATGGGTTGGACAGACGATGTACAACAATCGCTTTGGCCAGGATACGCCCAAGCATCGATTATTTATTGTCGTACAAATGTTCTTCGTCCTGATTATGACGGCAAGCTTGAATGTTGATTTTGATGCGTATTATGTGCCCTTTTTTATTGGATATATAGGGCTTAGGATTATAACGACCGTGCAATATTTGCTGACAGCGCGTTCAGAGGTGCTGCATAAGCTGCAAACCGCACGATTTTTCGGCACCTATTTTTGGCTGGGGATAGCAATATCGTCTTGTTCCTTGTTTTTTGACTCGTGGCTGCGTTACGCGATTTTGTATGCGGGCATTATTTTGGACATTATTGTTCCGTTAATTGGCCGCAAGCATCTCGTTGTCACGCCAATCCATACCCCGCATTTACTGGAGCGTTTTTCGCTGTTTACGCTAATTTTGCTCGGTGAATCGGTCGTCAGCCTGCTTTCGATTTTGGATGCCGGAGATATGAGCTTTACTTCGATTGCATTTGTTGCGCTCTCCTTTATTCTCGTCATTGCGATTTGGTGGCAGTATTTCGAGAACATGGAGAAAAACGTGGACAAAACGAAGCGAACGGCAGGGCAGACGATTATTTACGGTCATTTGTTCATCTATTTGTCGCTTTGCATGATTGCTGCGTCAATTCAGCTGGTATTTTTGGACAAACTGGAATATGGCTTTATGCTCGGGTTTGTTTTCGGCTCTGTGTTCATTTATTTTCTATCGGTTATGTGCGTGTTATACAGCTACCGCTTTGAGCATTTGCGCCCGACCGTGAAGCATATTTCGCTGCTCTTGCTGCTTTTAATTGCTTTGTTCAGCGTGAACTTGATCGTTGTAGTGTCGCCAACGGTCGTGCTGCTGGAGCTTGTGCTGTTCTTTATCGTATTTGCCAAAACAACAGCTTAGCTTTCAAAGTATGCTCGTTAAGCTAACAGGCAAGGATAGCGTGTATGAAAGAGGGCGTCTAGGCGGGCAATGTGAATGAGCCCGCCCAGACGCCCCTATGCCTAAGGTGACTATGAAGTCATATCCGGACATGCAAGGTTCCTAATACCTACGGCTGCATATCAGTCAACATATCGACATCAATGGGCTAAGGAATATATCGATCATAGAATTCCCAAAATAAATGGATATCAGCGCCAAAAGGTAATTTTCTCACTAGGCAAACGCACCGATTCATGTCCTTCTTCTTGAGCCTTGCCGATTGAAAGGATCATGACCGGAACATACCGTTCGTCGTCCAGATCAAATGTGTGAACAACCTTATCACGTTCAAAACCTGCCATAGGGTTGGTGTCATACCCATGCGCGCGGGCTACCAGCATAAGTTGCATGGCAAATAAACTTGCATCGATTTTGGCCACCTCAATCTTTACTTCTCGAGGTAGTAGAGGAAACATACTTAATATTTGTGTTACCTGCTTGTCGCGCACCTCCTTCGGCATTTTCCCTTGTTCCACAGCTGCATTATAAATCTCTTCTACATTCCGTTCACTCTGAGTATCGCCCAAAATAATTAGCATAGCGGCTGATGTATCATTTTGTTGCGTATTGAATTGTACAAGCGGCCGAAGCTTGTTTTTCCCTTCAGGGGTATGAACTACGATAACACGCCATGGTTGTAAATTTGCAGAAGAAGGCGCTAAACTTGCTTCATTAATGATATCATGCAATTCTTCCTTTGAAATTTTGACCTGCTCATCATAATGGCGTACGGAACGCCGGCCAGTAATAATGTTGACAAAATCGTTATTTTGGATATGTTCCAGCATGTAATCTCTCCTTTTGATGTGACCAGTTTTTTTGACATAAGTGATGTCACTGGTTATCATGTTTTTATTATGAACTATGAACCTTGGTTTATAGCAAATATAAATAATTCTAGTGTTCAGAAGGGAATAGGCTATGAAAGCGAGTGAAGTGTCCAAGTTGACAGGGCTGCCAGTATCCACCTTGCGATTCTATGAACGCAAACAGTTGATTCCGGAGCAGTTTATATCAAGAGATGAAAATAATTATCGCGTATATCATGAGGGGGTGATTGGTTTTCTGGAGGATGTGAAAACTTTGCTCACCGTAAGTTTTACTATCCAGGAAATAATCCTGCTCATTAACGAAAACGAAAATTTCTATATAGAAAAGAAAGCATTGGTGATGGAAAAAATTCAACAGATTCAGGAGCTAGAAGCAAAATTGCAAACATCAAAAACATTTTTAGCTGATGTGTTAGAGGGCAAGGCGAATTTTCAGACCCCATGCAGATCTATGGATACAACTGTGTAAACCCTTTTGAAGCCATCGTTTAGCCTGCAAATCGACTTACTACTAATCATTCAATTGAAACAAATGAGTTCTGTAAATCATCACTGAGCTAACAGATACCATCGTTTATTTAATAAAGTAGCGGCAGTCTGAGACCTGTCGCTGTTTTTTATGCAAACGATTCCTGCTGCTGGAACTCAGAAGCAACCGCCTAAGTGCAAAATAGATGATAACCGCTCGTCTTATCCACCTTTTGGTAGGTATATGTATGCCTAATTGCTCATACCCAAACAAATTATTGTTGCTTAAGGGTGATTATTTCCAATTCCAATCCATGTTAAAATGGTAGAATTACGAATAGAAAGGTGCGAAATACGATGGGATCTTGGGGAACAGCAGCGCTGGAAAGCGATGAAGGTCTTGATGTTCTTGATGCTTTAGGCAAATATGCAGTGGACCGCCAGTCGATTAAATTGAAAGAGCTTCTAGCTCATTATAGAGAGCTCGGATTCCTTGCGGAAGATCCGGAAGAGGTGGATTTCCTTTACGATAATACAGCGATTGCTCTAGCAGAAATTGTGTGTGTCTATATCGAAAACGGCAAGACGCAGTACGCAGAACTGAGTGGTTTGACGGAGATCGTCTGGAATAAGGAAGATCTGCTTGAGCTAAAGCAATTGGTTCAGCAGGTGTTGGATAATAAAGGCGGGGAACGCGAGCTGTATGAACTGCGGGATGGAGATTCGGACTGGATTAACCATTTGGAAAAAGTGATTCGCATTTTAACGGAGCGGCTTTAAATAGTAAAAAAATAAATACTGGCTGCAGCCGCTTTAAGCGGTTGCAGCCTATTTGGCATTCATCATAAGCTTATATTTCCTGAAAATCCAAGATCTATCCAAGTCAGTCATTGCATTTTGGCTTATGCGCACAGGTGGTTTTTGCTCTTGTAAAACATCTGCTGTTGCTGCATGTGTCGAAAAACGAAGCGGCTTTGTCATTTTTTTAATATCTTTTGTAATTTCATTAAAAAAAGCATACGCTAACGGCTGATGCTCCCGAATATCCTCATAAAAATAATACTTTCCTTGCTCATCCGCCATATTAATTTGAAAGCCTTTAGGAAAGGAAAGCATGATGCACGGCAGCACATCCTCCGCCCATTGCCCGTAATAGGGAAAGGAGATGCCTTCATTTCTCGCAAAAAAACCGGTGCTTTCATGATCAGACTTAACAGAGATGGAATAAACAAAGAAAGGGTGATAATCCATTCTTTTTTCCTCTGCTGTAAAATATTTATAAAATGCTTCATAGTTCGCATACACCTCATCGTATTTATGCTTCGTTTGGGCATAATCGGTACGATGGAACTGCGCTTGCTTTTGCTCAAAAAGCATTAAAATGCTTTTAAATTCTTCTGGTGTTATGAAAAATTTAAGTTTATAAAAGCCGCTGTTTTTTAATTTGTCCATTTCTTTTCACTCACCACCCCAGTTGACTCCACTTATATTATCACATTTTAACAAAATGAATCTAGGATCTACCCAATTTCCGCCTCCTTTTTTGTAAATTAATATAAAAAATACAAAAGAATATTCCGATACTATAAATAGAAGAGAATAACGGAAATAAATGAATAAGATAGGGGTGCGTTAAGGATGAAAATTTACAGCTCGACCCAGTACGACTTGAATTTATACACCCATTCGAAACAGCAGGCCGATAAACCGGCCTTGGTTGCAGGCACGATACCCGGGCTTTCGCATGAGACCGATACAGTGGAGATCAGCCCGGCTGCCAGACAGTTGGCGCAATCTGATATTGTGAACCATTCGGCTAAATATTTTGGAACTGTGCAAATCAATGATTCGCTGAACCGCGTTCTCAAAGATCAGCCCGCGGAGGTGAAGGAAGCGGTTTACGGCATTATCCAATCCAATATCATTACAGATGTAGCTGGAGAAGAAGAAAGAGCAGCGCTATTAGAATTGGGACTTACCCAAGCTAAGTATATCGCGGACAACTACATGAAGGATGATGAAGCGGCGGAATTTTTGAATACGATTCGTCAAATCGGCGCCATCTCCCAAACGAGAACAGTAGACCCTGAAACGAATGAATTCCATTACGAAACCCCGCCGCAAAGACCTATTGGGGCTCCAGATGATTATATTGATTTGAACTATATGATGAAGAAATTCGAGCCGAATACGCTGGACAAGCTGCAAGATGCTATAGTGAACGGAAAAGACTGGAACAGCATCTTGCAAACCTTCGCTAAGAAAGCATCGACAAATACGGATTGGCTGAAGGCATACAGAGAGGACGCTTCCAAACCGATCGGGGACATTGCCGGTGAGAACAGATTCGACAAGGCCTCTACTGCCAGCTTGACTGCGTTCGTCAAAGATATCAAGGACATCACTGCCAATGCCGGATTTGATAATACGGGGTTTATTAAAGACAATATAGAGGCTTTTATGCGAACGTTGGAAAGTTCAAGGTCCTCACAATCCTAATTGTATCGAGTAAAAAATACCCGACTGCTTACTGCTTGGATGAACTCCAGACAGCGCAGGCGGGTATTTATATGCAAAGCCTTATGGATGAGGCTCGATTAAAACTCTTCGTCGGATTGGTTGATGAGCCATTGAATGCCGAATTTATCCTTCAGGCTGCCGTAGCCTTTAGACCAGAAGGTTTCTGCGAGTTCCATCTCGACAGTGCCGCCTTCTTTGAGCTTGTTGAAGACTGACTGCAGTTCTTCAAGGTCTTTGCTGACGACGGAGAGGCTGATGTTCGTGCCTTCAACGTAAGGCGAGTCCGGAAATACATCGGAAAACATAATCGTGCTGCCCATAATTTTCAGACGCGTATGCATAACCAATGGTTTCACTGCTTCCGGCATCTCAAACTCCGGATTTGGCGGCGAATCCCCGAATGTCATAATTTCAGGCTTGTCCGTTCCGAAAACCTCTGCATAAAACAATACCGCTTCACGACAGTTGCCATTAAAATTCAAATACGCCTGAACAGCCACTTACGTCACTCCTTCGTAGGTTTGAGTTGGGGTTAAGCTAGATCCATTACGCTCCTATTGTATCATTAAACCGCGCTTGTTCAAACTTGAAATCTGTGCAGCTAAGCTAAGGGCTTCTTTACCAGCAATTAGGGGAAAACCGTCCATAAGACTTATTGTTCCCGACATCTGCCGCAGATAAAATAAGAGGACAAGCTTCGGTTGCAGTTGACGCTGAAAGCATGCACCTGAAGATAGTCATAGCTGTGCTTAAAAGCCGGGTACCCGCAGCGGGTGCCCTTTCATTTTTTTTCAAAGCGGGCTGTTCAGGTTTAATGAAATCGGGTATTTAATGGATGGGATACATAACGGTTATTGCTTTAACATCAAATATGGAAAGTGGAAGGTGAACAGTTGGATGGAAGCAGCACAACGCGCGGCAATAGATGAAATGAAACGAGAAATTCACCAGTGGTTCGACCAATTGGAGAAGCAGGATGCAGCGGATACTGTCAAACGCACGAAGCTGCAAGTAGGCGTCTTTGATTACGCGTTAATAGACTGTACGGCGGAGCCTATACAAATTGTAGATCACGATCTGGGATTTGGTTGGCCGGATGAAAAGGATGAGCAGCCTGATTCGCATGCGCTGTTTACGATAGAGCAGATCCAGACGCTTATTAAGCCTCAGCTTGCGGAAGTAATTGGGGAGCGCTTGGACTTGCTGGCGTCTTCACCTGTTACGGATTACCGCTTTACTTTTTGCGGGAAGTTCCGGGCTGTGGAAAGCGTCATTGAGCTCGCGCTCGTACAATACGTGAATGAGGCGAAAAAGCAGGAGCTGCTGGGACATATTCAAACTTATGTGGCGCAAAAGCTGGATGCCGGCAATTTTCCGACGAAGCCGCTGGATACTTTTTTTCTGGTGCGGCATCTGCTGAGTGGGCAGCTTTTCCCGCAGCTGGACGGCGATTGGATCATTGCCAAATTCGAGAAAATTTTAGAACTCAATAAATCCCGTAAAGAAGCGCTCCAAGAACATCGCAGCTACATCATTATGATGCTGAAAGCATGGGTGGAAAACCAATTGCTGCCTATGTATTTCGCCATAGAGGAGGGCGAGGATGGACGGAAGCAGTACATATTGAAGTCTGAGGCTGCTGCCGACCCTGTACAGCCTGGGCAGATTACGCTGCTGCTTTATGCGGCTGTCGCTATTCTGCGCTTCGAGCCAAGCTATAGCAAGTCAAGAGGGCTCAGCTTTATCGATTGCGCTCGGCAGCTAGGAAGCGGCAAAGCAACACAGCTCCTTGAAGAAGGCAGCGGCGCCTATCCGAAGGAAGATAGCGATTATAGTGATGCGTTTGTACATTGTAAAGCTAATGATGTATTTTCAACGATTACGATCGTCATCAAGCAGGAGGAAGAGCAAAGCTACGGACGAGCGGTGTCGTTCATCATTCGATTGCTGCAGCAGGGCTTCCCCAAAAGTTATAAGATCAAGCTAAAATCAAGCGAAAAGCACTATTTGCCGCTGAAAGGGCTGGCCAAATCGGATACGCACCGTTTCTTTGCAAATGCACTCGCCTTTGAGGAGCTGCATCCTCAACTGGAGCAATATGCGCGCGAGGCAATGGAGGAGTTCGAATGGTACGGCGATGCGGAGGATGAGAAAAGCTGCATGCCGGGTAGCTATGCTGCTTTCGGCTTGGGCCTAGCCGATCCTCGGTATTTTTCGCTAGTCGAGCAGTATATGAAGCTGGTTGATGTAGAGCATCAATCCGTGCAAAATAAATTTGCCGCCGAGTTCGCGGCCCGCTACGGTGTTAATGCCGATTCGATCGCAACGCTCGTTGTTTGCATGCTACATAGCACGGAGGAGCTCAAGCTCAAAATCAAGCCAGCATTCGAAGAGGAAGCCAATTTGGAGCTGCTGCTGGAGCGAGTGGCGGGGCTGCATAATTATGAAGTGGAGCATCTCATTTATTTGATCTGGGGCGGGACCGACAAGCTGAAGGCAGCAGCTCGCAAAACGAAGGACACGCGCCAGCCGCTCATGGAGCAGCTGCTGCAAGCCTCCTATTAATGCAACGCGAGCAGCGCTTGCAGGAGCGGGAGCAAAAGTGCAAAAGAGCAAAAGAGCAATGAGTAATGAACAATGAGCTGAATGAAGCGTTTTTTATAAAAGGAGGCCTGCCCATGTACATCGTATCGCCTAATGGTTCACCTGTATCGGCAGCGAGGCTGCATCAGCTGGAACAGGAGCGGCAGTTGAAGCTGCCTGAAGCCTATGTGCGCTTTTTGGCTCTTAACGGGCCCGGCACTTATCGCGGCTGGTTTAATATTGAAGTGCCGGATTCTGGCGTGCTGGAGCCGTTTGCAGAGGAGGAGTTTTGGGAGCATGATGATGCCTGCCCGATTACGCAGCAGCAAATTGCCGAATGCGTGTCGATTGGCACGACCATTGATGGCGATTTTCTCGCGGTGCATTCCGGTGTAAAGGGCATCCTCTGGCTGCCGCGGCATTCGGAAATCATTGAGCTGTATGCTGAGGTTGCGAATGAGCATGCCGACTATACGGAGCTTCTGGATCGGATTTATAGCGAGAAACTGGCTCAGGCAGCGGCAGCTCCGGCTTATTTTGAGCCGTGGACTCAAACGCGCCAGCATCAATTTTTTCATTTTGCCCCGGATAAGGCCGGATATGAGTTGCCGGAATTGGCACGTGAGTGCAAGGAAAGCTTCAAGCCGGATTTTCTGATTGAAAATGCCTATACATGCACCTTGTTTTTACAGCGTTTGGGCGGATATATTCGGTTTAATTATGCTTACAGGCTGGAGGTTGCCGTTTTCTATGAGGAGGGGCAGGAGCCGCTCTTGCAACAAATAACCGCTTTTTTGGCAGCTCATAATTGCAAATTGTTAACTTAATGGAAAAGGTGGGCGTACAATGGAAACGTTAAATCGATCGGTCTGGAACGGACTGCCGAGCCAGGAGAAGGAAATCGTCCTGAAAATGCTGCTGGAAAAGCTTCCGGAAGGCTTTGAATATAAAGGATTGGAAACGTTTGAACGTTATGGCAGCCGTATGGAAACGGGAGTCTATGATTATAAGGGCTATAAGTTCGTTTATGTGCCAGGAGATAAGGCGACGCTGGGCTGGGATTGCTGGGAGCAGGGCCTGGATGCTGCAACAGCTGAAGATTTTCAAGCGACGCTGGATGAATTTGGCGTTGAGGATCGGGATGCCTTTATTCGTGATCAAATGTCGCCAGTCCGCGAGGCGGAAATGGGCGCTTTGCTCGTCGAATGCGAGACGCATTCGCTAGGCTGGTACGAGGTGGAGCTTGATGACGAGGATTTGGCGGAGGATGAGGATTTTCAGGAGGAATTGAAAAAATTCAAGCTGAGCACCTATTCCGAATATGAGCGTCACCAGAATTTTCGGTTCGTACGCGATGGAGAGGACATTATCGCTTATTTGTTCAACGATGAGCTGGACGCGGATATCGTCGCTGAGCAAATCGAGCAATCCGGCTTTAGCCTGCCTACGGAGGATGAGTGGGAATATCTTTACGGCGGCGGCTGCCGGACGTTGTATCCATGGGGCGACAGCTTTGACTATGGGATGAAGCTCAGGCATTTTGAGGAGCTCGCCGAAGGCGAGAGCAGGCCTTATGATTTGGAGCTGCCGAATGCTTTCGGCATTTGCTTCTCAGGTGATCCTTATCAATATGAAATGACGATGAAGGATGCGGAGTTTTTTCCAAAGGGCGGAGATGGCGGCAGCTTGGTATGCGGCGGAACAGGCCCGGTTGTCGGTTATTTGCCTGCGGCAGCGGTCTATTATCGCGATCCTAATGTGTTTGAGCTAGACTTCGAGGATATTGTCGGCAATTTGCGTTTTAGACGTATTATCCGTTTGTAATAGGGAGGGCGAGCAGCGTGGGATGGTTCGGATTCGGATTTGCGCGAAAAAAAGGATTAAAGCAGCAAAGGCTGGAGCAAGCCTCTCCGGCTGAAAAGGATGACCCGCAGCTTCGCAACACAGCGCTGCTGGAGCTGAGCAGACGGCTTGCCTTCGGGCAGTCGCAGATCGTGGAAGAAGTGACTGAGGCTATGCTGCATGAAGAGGACTATTTTGTGCGCTGGTTTGATCGGCTGGATGAGCGGGGAATTAGCTGCCCGATTCCTGAGCTTCCGTGGTTTGCGCTCGTTGATTCCTTGCAAGCGGAAGGACTTGCCGGAGAAATCGACTGGAAGGAGGACAGCGATGAGGTGGCTAGCGTCATTGAAGATTTGCTTGCAAGAAAGCAGCTGCTGCCTGAAGAGGAGTGGAATTGGGAAAATGAAGTGGAAGAAATGATCCCAACCTACGATTTTTTAGTGAAAATGTTCAAGCTGCTCCAAGCGCATTCCATCACGCTTGCCTGCATGGATATCAATAGTGACTGCTACGTGCTGATTACCGTCCGTTCCGAGGAGATTAGCAAGCTTCAAGCGCTCGCCGCGCGTGCAGGCTATCGAATTCATGAATTTGAATAGGGATAGCAATTGTTTGAGCATAGCCGTAAGCAGCTCCTGCCAGTTCGCTGGCGGGAGTTTTTTTCGTGAAAGGGGTTGACGATCAAAGAGATTCAATATAATATCTGATATATCAGATATCAAATATAAAGTTGCAGAGGTGAAGCGATTGGTAACCATGTCTACGCATACCGCTTTCAATTACATTGGGGGAGAGTGGGTATCTTCCTCGTCCGGCGAAGTAGAAGCGAGCTTGAATCCTTCAGCCAAAGGCGAAATTGTCGGCTGGGTGCAAAGCTCCGGCACCGATGATTTGAATGCAGCAGTGCTGGCCGCGAAAGAAGCCCAGCCCATATGGCGCAAGCTGGCCGCTCCGGCAAGAGGCGAATATTTGTTTAAGGCAGCAGCGGCGCTTGAGCGAAGGCTCGATGAAGTTGCTGAAACGATGGCACGCGAGATGGGAAAGACGCTGCCAGAGGCAAAGGGCGAGACGGCAAGAGGCGTGGCAATATTGCGGTATTACGCTGGCGAGGGCATGCGCAAGACAGGCGATGTCATTCCGTCAACGGATAGCGAAGCGCTTATGCTGACAACCCGTGTTCCGCTTGGCGTCGTCGGCGTCATTACGCCGTGGAACTTCCCAATAGCTATTCCACTTTGGAAGCTGGCTCCCGCCCTTATTTATGGCAATACGGTTGTGCTTAAGCCTGCTACGGAAACTGCTGTAACCGCTATCAAACTGATGGAGTGCTTGGCAGAAGCGGGTTTTCCAGCCGGGACGGTCAATCTCGTAACGGGCAAAGGCTCCGTCGTTGGTCAGGCGATGGCTGAGCATCCGTTCATCCAAGGAATTACGTTCACTGGCTCGAACCAGACGGGAAAACGGATTGGCATGGCGGCGCTCGCCCGGGGAGCGAAATATCAGCTGGAGATGGGCGGCAAAAATCCGCTAATCGTCGCTGCTGACGCTGATCTCGATCAGGCGGTAGAAGCGGCTGTAAACGGCGGTTTCCGCTCAACCGGTCAGAAATGCACGGCTACGAGCCGGGTTATTATCGCAAATGATATCTTCGAGCCGTTTGTGGCGAAGCTGCTGGCCCGAACGAAGGAGCTTAAAGTCGGCAGCGCGCTGGCGTCCGATACATGGATGGGGCCTTGCGCCAGCGAGCAGCAATTTAATAATGTCGCTTCTTATATTCGCCAAGGCGTAGAGGAAGGCGCGGTGCTGCTGCATGGCGGGGGGCGGCCTGAAGGGCTTGATCAGGAAGGCTATTACATGGAGCCAGCGATTTTTGATCAGGTCAATGCGGGTATGGCGATTGCGCGTGAGGAAATTTTTGGCCCGGTGCTGGCGCTTATGCGATTTGATACGATAGAGGAAGCGTTAGCGATTGCAAATGATACGGAATTTGGCTTAAGCGCTTCCATATTTACGCAAAATATCGCTCATATGCTATCCTTTATTCAGGACATGGATGCGGGCCTTATTCGAATTAATTCGGAGAGTGCGGGTGTGGAGCTGCAAGCGCCGTTTGGCGGCATGAAGCAGTCCAGCTCGCATTCGCGGGAACAAGGGCAGGCAGCGATAGAATTTTTCACCTCTATCAAAACCGTATTTATTAAATCCTGAGAAACAGGCGCGAGGCCTGCTGCAAAATTAGGGGGCGGTAATGATGAGCATACATGGTCAAGAGGAAGATATAGCTTTGCAGACGCGCTCGATTCGCGACGTCATATACGAGAAGCTGAAGGAAGCGATTTTGTCCGAGCAATATAAGGCGGGCCATCATTTGAAGGAACGGGAGCTGGCGAAGCAGTTCGGCATCAGCACAACGCCGCTGAAGGAAGCGCTGCGAAGGCTGGAGCAGGAGGGGCTTGTTACGACAAGCGCCAGACGGGGAACGTTCGTCTCCAGCGACATTATGAACTCGGTTGAGGAAATCAACTGGGCGCGATCGGCGCTGGAGGGTGTAGCTGCAAGGCTCGCGGCGCTCAAAATTACGGATGAGGAAGCCGGCGTGCTAACGGACACAACGGAGCAAATGCGCATTTATACCGAAGCGAAAGATACGGAGCAACTGATCGCGCTTAATGGGCATTTTCACAAATTGATCCGAACGTATGCGAAAAATAATTATATTTTTCAACAGATTGAAGCGATTCATTCCTTTGACCGTTCCTTCCGCAAAAAGGCGCTGTCGCATGAGGATGAGCTGGAGCGGGGCTTTCAGGAGCATTATGCCATCTATCAGGCGATTGTGGCGAAAGATGCCGATCTTGCCGAGAAGCTGATGATCGGGCATATTCGCCGGACGATTGAGTTTGTGAAGGAAAGCAAGGCGGCGGCGAAAGCGAAGAGCTAGCATGCTGGAAGTAGACGGGACAGGCATCAAGCATTAGCAACAGCAGCTTCGGCAGCGGGCGGGATGAAACGACGGCTGACCTTCATTCCGCAGGCAAACCGCTGGAGCAAACAAGCGTAGATTAAGAGAAAGGAGATGCTGAGACGATGCATGAAGGCATGAAAGCTAAACTAAGAGGCATCAATGCGATTAATGTGACACCGTTTGATGGACAGCTCGGCATTGATTGGACATCGCTGCAAGGCAACATTCGCTATTTGCTTGACCAAGGCATTAAAGCGATTTATCCATGCGGCAACACAGGCGAGTTTTATGCGCTGAGCGTGGAGGAGGCTAAGGAGGTTACGCGGTTTGTGACAGACACCGTTAACCATGAAAGTTTGGTCATTGCCGGGGTGGGCTATGATGCGAGAACAGCTTCCGAGCTAGCCGTTCATGCGGAAAAATGCGGTGCCGACGGCATTATGGTGCATCAGCCGGTTCATCCCTATTTGCTGGCGCAGGGCGTAGTCGATTATTACAAGCAAATCGCGGCTGCAACCTCGCTGCCCATGGTGCTTTATATTCGCAGTGAGCAAATTACGCATGAGGCGATTGTACAGGCTGCTGCCATACCGAATGTAGTGGGCATCAAATATGCGATTAATCATCCGCCATCCTTTAGCCGCGCAGTACAAGCTGTGGAGGACGACATTGTGTGGATATGCGGAACGGCTGAAATGTGGGCACCGACGTTTTATGCGGCGGGGGCGAAGGGCTTTACGTCGGGAATGGTCAATGTGGATACCCAAAGGTCGTTTGCGATGCTGGAGGCGCTGAATGAAGGAAACTATGACCGGGCGATGGAAATTTGGCGCGAGGTGCTTCCATTCGAGCAGCTGCGGGAAAGCCATCGAAACGGCAATAATGTAAGCGTAGTCAAGGAAGCGATGTACCAGCTGGGGCTGATAGCAACGAGAGCGGTGCGTCCGCCTATCAGCACATTAACGAGCAAGGAATGTGAAGAGGTAGCAGGCATGCTGAGGGAATGGGGCTTGCTGCAGCCCGTATAAGGGCAATTCCTTTTATAAAAATAGAGGGAGTATATGATTTTCCCATCGCCTCTCTATATTTCTCGGAATGAAACGCGCCGCCAAAAAACGGCGACAGCTATTTTACCTTTTGTAAGCGCATTAAATGGATTTTAATCAAAAAGGAGGAAAATGAATGGCGGGGAAAAACAGATCAGAACGGCAATTGCTGCTAAGTCGAACCGCTGAGCGGACGCTGGCGCTGAGCCATACCTTTTCGGATGAACCCGGAGGCATTCGCTGGCGGCGCTGGGATTGGAGCATCGGGGTTGCCTTCTATGGGGTAGTGAAGGCAGGAGAGGCAGCGGGAGATGCACCCTATGACCTGATGCTGAAAGGCTGGATTGATGGGCGAATCAAAGCGCATTTTGAGAAAGTATGCGTAAACTCCAACTCGCTGCTGCTGACGATGCTGCATTTGCGGGATCAGGACGATGAGGGCCAATATGCGAGTTTTTTTCAGACATTTGACGATTATTTGCTGAATAGCGGGCCGCGCACCGATTCTGGAGCTCTGGAGCATACGGTGCTGGACAATGACTGGTCGGATCAGGTATGGGCCGATACGCTGTTTATGAGCCTGCTTTATATGGCGCAGCGGGGGACGCTCCTCCATGATGAGCGGTTCAGGCTGGAAGCCGGAAGACAGCTTGCTCTGCATTGTAAGCTGCTGTTCGACCCTGAAGAGAAGCTATTTTATCATGGGTGGAACGATAAGCAGCGGAAGTGGATCGGCGTTCATTGGGGCCGAGGCAACGCGTGGATGACGGCGGGCATCGTTGATATTTTGGAGCTGCTGCCGTCCGAGTTTGCGGAGCGGGAGGCAATTTTGGAAACGCTCCATGCACAAGTAAAGAGGCTAGCTGAGCTGCAAGAGGCTTCAGGGCAGTGGAGAACAGTGTTGAACCGGAAGGACACATATACGGAAACGTCTGCTACCGCGGGCATTGCTTATGGCTTGCTGAAAGGGATCAGGCTCGGCCTCATTTCGGAGCAATACCGCGAGGTGGCGGAGCGTGCGCTTGATGCAGTAGTGGCAAGCATTGATGAAGAAGGTTATGTAACAGGCGGCTCGTCAGGTACCCCGGTGAAGGCGGATGCCGAAGCCTATAACCAAATCCCGTATGAAATTACGCCGTTTACGCAAGGCCTGGCATTGCTTGCCCTTCAAGAAGGACTACAGCCTAACAAAAAAGGGAGTGTTTCGATTCATGAAGCTGTCTGATTTGCGCTTAACTGTCGTTGGCGTGCCGCGTTCTACCGGCTTTGTCAGCAAGCATGTCATAGTGGAGCTAATGACCGATGAAGGCTTGACGGGCATCGGCGAAATGTCGGATTTTTCCCATCTTCCTTATTATTCGATTGATTTAAATGATCTGGCGACGGTGCTCAAGGGCATTCTGATTGGGCAAAATCCCTTCCAGCTATCGCGCATCAATATGGAGCTGAAAAGCCATTTTCCCGAAGCCAACTTTTATTATGAGAAAGGCAATTTTATCCGCAATGGCATTGATGCCGCGCTGCATGATTTGTGCGCGAAGGCACTGAATATGCCGGTGTCTGAATTTATGGGCGGGGCTATTCAGCACAAAATTAAAGTATGCTTTCCGATCTTCCGACACCGGTTTATGGAGGAGGTTGAGGAAAATATCGCTGTCGTTCGCGAGCGGCTGGCACAGGGGTTTGACGTATTCCGGCTGTATGTCGGCAAAAACCTTGATGCGGATGAGGCGTTTCTGGACGGGGTGCAGCGCGAGTTCGGATCACGGGTGAAAATTAAATCGCTCGACTTCAGCCATTTGCTGGACTGGAAGGCATCGCTTAAGGCGATACGCCGCTTATCTGCTTATGACTTTGAAATGGTCGAAAGTCCCGCTCCGCAAAATGATTTCGAAGGGCTGCGGCAAGTTCGCATGAAATCGGATTATCCCGTGAGCGAGCATGTGTGGAGCTTCCGCCAGCAGCATGAGATGCTGCGGCAGGACAGCGTAGATATTTTCAATATTTCGCCGATATTTATTGGCGGTCTGACCTCTGCCCGGAAGGCGGCAGCAGCTGCGGAAGTCGCTGGCAAAGGCTGTCTGCTGGGCACGACGCAGGAGCTGTCGATCGGCACAGCCGCCATGGCGCATCTCGGCAGCACGCTCGTCAATCTGAATTATACGTCGGACCCGACGGGACCGGAGCTATATGTCGGCGACGTGGTCAAGGAGCCGGTTCGTTATGAGGAAGGTTACCTGATTGTGCCAGGGGCTGACAAGCCAGGTCTTGGGATGGAGCTGGACCCGGATAAAATCGAGCAGTACCGTGTGCCGGATTTAAGCTGGGGAGCGGTATCCGTCCATCAGCTGCAGGACCGGACATCACAAACGAAGCAGTAAAAGGTTGTAAAGAGCAGCAGAGAACAGCAGAGGCAAGCTATGGCAAGCATTCCTATAAAAAGGGGAGACGAATCATGACAAGCAAGCCGATTCAGCCTTTAGCAAGCAGCAGCAAGCGGTGGGTGAACCTCATCTGCTCCGGCGTATTGACGCTGGGGCTCGCGGCGGGCTGTGCGGGAACAGGAGAGAAAGCAGGCAGCAGCGGGGAAAATTCTGGAGAAAACGCAGGTGCGGGCAAGCCATATAAGCTGTCGATTGCGCTGCGCCAGGTGGGCGATATTCCAGCGAAGGGCAATGAGGTGGAGCAGGCGATTGAAAAGTATACGAATACGGAGCTTGCGATTCAGTGGATTCCGCAAGCAGCGTTCGATGATAAAATCAACGTCATGATTGCTTCCAATGAGCTTCCGCAAATTTTAAAGGTCAACTATGTGCCCAATGTAATGAATGCAGCGCGCAACGGCTTGTTTTGGGAGCTGGGGCCATATTTGAAGGATTATCCGAATTTGGCGGCGCAGGATCAGCGCTACTATGACAATATAAAAATTGACGGAAAGCTGTTCGGCATCCCGAACTACCGCGACATTGGGCGGGCAGCCGTCGTCTACCGCAAAGATTGGTTTGATAAAGCCGGGCTCACACTACCCGCAACGATGGATGATTGGTATAACGTTATGAAAGCGTTTTCTGAAAGTGATCCAGATGGCAATGGCAAGCAGGATTCTTACGGCACGATGCTGTTCAAAAATTACAACGCCGGAACGCAGCCCGTCATTACGAGGCTGGCGGTCAGCATTGGCGGCGTTAATCGCTGGGGAGAGGACAATGGAAAATTCACGCCGGAGTTCAAGACACAGCCATATATGGATGTGCTCAAGCTGTTCCGCAGGCTGTATGCAGACAAGCTGATTAATCAGGATTTTGCCGTCTACGATGTAACGGAACTGGATAAGGCGATGTATGACGGCAGGGTCGGCATGCGGTTGAATGTGTCGGCGCAAAATGTACAGAGCTACTCTGTCGCCATGAAGGATACGATTCCGGCGGCAGAATGGGATATTGCCCCGTTTGCTGGGCCGGATGGTCCGCGCATCGCGGGCGAGCCGGGCAACTTTGGATTTTTGGCGATTCCCAAATCGGCAGTCAAGGATGAGGCAGAGCTAAAGCGCGTGCTGGCCTTCCTCGACAAGCTGATGGATGAGCCGATGTCCACGCTGCAAATGCGCGGCATTGAAGGCAAGCATTATGAGGTAGTGGATGGCACTAAAACGAAGTTTACGGATTTTGCCTTGTTCCAGCGAGAGGTCAAGCCATATCGTGACGGACTGCTTAACATTGAAGGCTACAATGTTCCGGAAATTGATGACACGCCAATTGCTCTGAAAGGGACAAAAATGGCAAGGGATAACGTTCAATATGCGGTGCCGAATCCCGCGCTGACGCTCAATTCGCCAACGTATAATGAACGTGGAGTAGAGCTTGATCTCATTATTCGCGATGCGGAAACGAAATATATTATGGGCCAAATTGACGATGCAGGCTTTCAGGCGGAAGTAGACAAATGGGCGAAGGCTGGCGGCGATGCAGTCGTGAAGGAATATGAGTCGTCCTTCGTAGAGCTTGGAGGCTAACAAGGGAGGGACGCGCATGAACGCACAAATCCGCACGACGGGCAGCAGCAGTAGCAGGCCAGGCGGATCAACGCTTGGCAAGGAGCGGGTCAGCAGGCGCAGCGAGTGGCTGCGGGAGCTGATTAAGGATAAATGGATGTATGCGATGCTGCTTCCAGGCGTGTTTTTTTTCATCATTTTCAAATATGTCCCGATGTACGGCGTCATTATCGCTTTTCAGGATTATCAACCCTTTCAGGGCGTGCTGGGGAGCAGCTGGGCGGGACTTAAGCATTTCGAGCGATTTTTCTCGGAGCCGCAGTTTTGGCAGCTGTTTCGCAATACGCTGCTGCTGGCGATTTACAACATCGTCTTTTTCTTCCCGCTGCCGATTGTGCTTGCTTTAATGCTGAATGAAGTACGGGTCGAGCGCTTCAAGCGGTTCGTGCAGACGATGATCTATATTCCCCATTTCGTCTCCTGGGTCGTCGTCGTCGGGGTATTCTACATTATACTGACGACGGAAGGAGGCATTATCAATGAAATGCTGTTTGCGCTGACCGGGCATAAAATCGCCTTTTTGCTGGAGCCGAGCTGGTTCCGAACGATTATTATGTCGCAGTCGATCTGGAAGGAAGTAGGCTGGGGCACGATTATTTTTCTCGCAGCGCTGTCGGGCGTTGATGTGCAGCTGTATGAAGCAGCGCGAATGGACGGAGCCAATCGGCTAAGACAGCTGTGGCATATTACACTGCCAGCTATTCGCAGCACAATCGTCATTTTGCTTATTTTGCGGCTTGGCACGTTTCTCGATTCCGGGTTCGAGCACATCTTCCTCATGCTTGCTCCAACCAATCGCGACGTCGGCGAAGTATTCGACACATATGTGTACGTGAAAGGCTTGACGCAGGCCCAGTACAGCTACAGCGCGGCAGTTGGCTTGTTCAAATCCTTTATCGGCCTCATTCTGGTGCTGGGAGCGAACTGGATGGCCAAGAAGTTTGGGCAGGAAGGGGTTTACTAGCGCCATTATGAGAGCAGGAGGAGAGGACAATGAGCCAGGATCAGTCTTATGTTCGAGTTGACAATACGCTGGGCAATAAATTGTTTGACGGCGCCAATATCATCGTGCTGACGATTATTGCTTTGGTGACGGTACTGCCGTTCATTTATATTTTGGCTGTATCTTTTACGAGTCCAGAGGAGGCGGCAAAAGGGGGCTTTATTCTATTTCCGAAGTCGTTCTCGCTGTCGGCTTATCAATATATTTTCTCGACCGATACGCTGATGCGCAGCCTGCTCGTCTCGATTTATGTGACGACGCTCGGCACGGCCATCAATCTGCTGTTGACCTGCCTGATGGCCTATCCGCTTGCAAAGCAGACGCTGCGCGGACGGCAGCCGATTTTAATGGCGGTGCTGTTCACGATGCTGTTCAGCGGCGGGCTCATTCCGACTTATTTTGTCGTAAGCGGCATGGGGCTGACGAATACGCTGTGGTCGCTGATGATCCCGAATGCCATAAGCGCGTTTAATCTGATTGTGCTGAAAAACTTTTTTCAGCAAATCCCTGATGGACTGGAGGACTCCGCACGAATTGACGGCTGTACCGACGTCGGTGTGCTGTTCCGCATTGTTATCCCGTTATCGATGCCTGCTATTGCAACGTTCGGCATGTTTTATGCGGTATCGCATTGGAACCAGTTTTTCAGCGCCATCATTTATATTAACGACAGCGATAAGTGGCCGGTACAGGTGCTGCTGCGGGAAATTGTCATTTTGGCGCAAAGCCGCATTGGCGATACCGGCTTCGATGAAACGGCGATTCAGCCGCAAACGATTCGGATGGCGGTCATCGTATTTGCCACGATTCCGATTTTGCTCGTGTATCCGTTTTTGCAAAAGCATTTCGCCAAGGGCGTTATGCTCGGATCGGTTAAAGGATAAGGACAGGAAGTCAACAGCTAAAGCAGCGGCAAGGCAGCCGCATCTTCGTCCCGCCGAATGGGATAAGGTGCGCAGCCTTGCCGCTGTTTGCATAATCGGGCAAAGGAACGCTTATAAACGCAATTGGTTGAAAAAATGAAAGTATTGCTTCTGAATCTTTATTGTAATTATTAAGATTGTATATAGAATAGGACGTGTAAATGAAAACAGCTAGAAACATCCCGTTGATATTGCTATAGAAAAGCTATTGAAATGAAGGGGGATGGAAGATGTTGAACGTTTTAGTAGTGGATGATGAACCAAAGCACAGAAGAGGATTATCCCGGATGCTTAAACATTTAAGGCCGGAATATACCATTTATGATGCGATGGATGGGGCGGAGGCGCTGCAAAGCATGAACGTTCATCCCATTGATTTGGTGTTCACAGATATTCAGATGCCGATTATGGATGGCCTCGAATTTATGGAGCATCTCATCGAACGCGGGGGAAGCGAATGCATTATTATAATGAGCGCTTATTCGGACTTCGAATACGCGCAGCGTGCTCTGCAATTAGGGGCTAGCGATTATTTGCTGAAGCCGGTTGAGGAACAAAAAATCGTCCAGCTGCTCGCGAAAACCGAAAATAAAATGCACGCCATACGCCTCGCCTCTGTAGAGCCTTCCCTTGCCGAATTGTTTGAAGGCTTGCCGGATAAGGACGATTATCAGCGGCTTGAAAGAGCCTTTCCCGCTATAAAGCAGGGTATGGTTATGGCCGCAGTGCTACACTCGAAAATCGGGACTGGCGATCGCAAATGGATGCTGAGTGAGCTCAAAGCGAGGCTGGAAGCAGCCTTGAAGGCGCAAGGATTTTCCTTCGCTTTCTACCAGTCTGATAAGGTGCTTCACACCATGATTATTAGCATGGAAAACGCACCAATCGTCACTCCCGAATGGGAAGACAGGCTGCGAATGCTCATTCGCCATTTCTCGGCCCAGCATGCTGCTGAATTAACGTTTGGCTTGGGGAGCAGCTTCGCCAGATGGGAGCATGAAGCCAGGGAATCTTTTAAACAAGCTAATCTCGCCTTGCAAACGCGATTTTACAAGGGCGGAGGCGTACTGCTCGAAGCCGAGCAAATGAATGACAGCAGCCATCGGGCGCTGCTGAAGCTTGAGGTGCGTTTTTTGACAGACGCTGTTGTATCGGGCGATAAGCCCGGCATTCGTTCGTATTTGGATTCCATCATTAATCAGGCGACCGCAAGCGGCTTCCCCCAGCCGGAGAAGCTCGTATATGCCATCGCTGCCGCTATCCATCATTTAACCTCCTGCTTAATGGAAAAAGGGCTGCTTTCTTTCAATAGCACAGCATTGGAGGAAGCGCTGCTGCAATGCCATACCGTCGAGCAATTAAAAAATGCAGCCCAGGCATGGATTTTCGAGTTGGCTGATGGTTTGGATCATCGAACCTCTTATCGCAGCGAAGCTATCATTGATGCCTGCAAAGCTTATATTGAAAACCACTATGACGAAGAATTGTCCCTCAGTACGATCGCTGCGAAATTTCATTTTAACGCTTCTTACTTTTGTTTATTATTCAAAACGCATACCCATACGACCATTAACCAATATATTATGCAAACGAGAATGAAGGCTGCCGCCGGACAATTGCTGCAAACCACGCAAAAGGTGTACCAAATAGCTGAAAACGTCGGATACAAGGATGTAAAATATTTCATCCGGCTGTTCCGCAAGGAATATGGCAGCAGTCCAGAGGAATATCGTCATTTATCTGCTTCTCGTTAAAGGAGGGGGTTTAGTTGCGTACGCCTTATTTTTTACATCGCTTTCAAAAGTATTTTAGCTTTCGGTCAAAGCTTTTGCTCACCTATGCGCTCATCGTCACGCTGCCGCTCGTCATATTGAGCTCAAAATATTTTTATTCCAGCAGGGAATTTGTTTCGGATTTTGCCCGGCAAAACCTTTATTCGATCGTGAAGCAGAACAATGAAATCATTGATGAAGAGCTTTCGCGGGTGGAAGAAAGCAGTCTGGCCATGTTCGCCGATCAGGTGCTGTATGAGCAATACTTGCATGCGGACCCAAAGGACGAATACAGCATGGTTACGATGGAGAAAAAAGTGAATCAAGTCATCAGCAAATATTTCCTCGATTTAAATCAAATCTACTCGATTCATTTGATGACGAGTTATGCGAATATCGGCACGTCTACTTTTATTCCGTATCAGGATTTTAATAAGACCGCTTTATATCAAAGGGCATGGGCAGGAAACGGAGGGATGGCATGGGTGCCGACGTTTTCATTCGATCGGATGTTTGACCGGAAAACAAGCCAAGTGAGGCCGCCAGAATATGCCCATCTATTGTCGGGTGTACGCCTGCTCAAGTTGTTTCAGATTAATAATAGCGAAGTGATCGAGCTGCAAGGGAAGGCTGAGCTGCCGGTGCTGGTCGTGACCTATAATCCTGAGATGTACGGCGCACATTTGTCGGGAGCACTTCCTGCTGATGGCGCTTCTTATTTTATTTTGAGTGCGGAAGGCGAGCTCATATCCGGCACGGATATGTTTAAGGAAGCCCGCCTCGGCAAGCCCGCATGGCTCGATGAGATCGCAGCGATGAAAAGCGGCACGATAACCGTTATGCAGGATGGAAAGCCGCTGATCGTTTGCTTTGATACGTCTAAGGTAACGGGCTGGATATCGGGCATTACGATTTCCCCAGGCAAGCTAATGGCCTCTTTTTTGCCGGAAATTAAATCCTATACGCTCTACTTGGCAGTATTTCTGCTTATTGTATCGCTTCTGCTGGCTTATATATTCGCGAGCTCTATTACGAAACCTATACATCAGCTGCTGAATGCGATAAAAAAGACAGGAGAGGGCGAATTTGATACTAGAATTCCCGTCGAGTCCTATAATGAAATGGGCTATCTGATTCATAAATACAATCAAATGAATGTGAAAATCAATCGATTAATCGAAGAAAATTACATCGTCAAGCTAAGGGAGAAAGAAACGCAAATTATGTCGCTGAATATACAGCTTAACCCTCATTTTTTGTACAACACCTTAAACATTATGAATTGGACCGCTTTGGAAAATAATCAGAAGGAATTAAGCAGCATGATCGTCAGCTTATCTGCGATGCTGCAATACACCTCTGCAAATAGCCAGGACATAGGCGATTTTAATGATGATTTAAATTGGCTCAAGCATTATATTTTTATTACGGATCAGCGTTTTGAAGGGAAATTTGCCGTTACCTATGACATTGCTCCCGAGCTTTATACATACACGGTGCCCAAGCTTTTTTTACAGCCCTTTGTTGAAAATGCCATCGTGCATGGCTTTGCCCATATTCATCGCGGCGGGCTTATTCACATTCGCGGCTGGCTGGAGGACAAGCAGCGCTGCTTCACGGTCGAAGATAACGGCATCGGCATTCCAGAGAGCCAAATTGCTTCTTTGACCGAAACGGAAAGCAGCTCGATCGGCATTCAAAATGTCGATAAACGAATAAAGCTTATCTACGGAGATTCATATGGCGTTACCATTCATTCCCAGCGCCAACAGGGCACGGTGGTGAAAATTCATTTGCCTATATAGAAAAAGCGAAGATCCTCCACCAATACAAAAATGTTCGAATTCTTTTTATAGCGGCTCTTATTTACAATAAAACTATAAACCATTTGTAAATATGATGGAGGGCGAGCCAATGAAGAAAGCTAAACGTTTAACCGCATTAGCTTTGTCGGCAGTTTTCACCATGACAGTCATACTGACAGCCTGCTCCAGCGATGAAGGGTCTCCTGAAAATCAATCCGGCGTAAAACCACCGAAAGACGGCGAGCAGGTTACGCTTAAATTTTCCTTTTGGGGCGATACGATCGAGAAGAAGACGGTTACGGAGGCGCTCAAGCGTTTTGAGCAAGAAACGGGCATCATCGTCGAGCCTATGCATGTGCCATCGGATTATTTGACGAAGCTGACGACGATGGTAGCCGGAAATGTGGCACCCGATCTCGGTTATTTGTCTTCTGGAGCGGCGCTCACCTGGGCAGAGGACGGAAAGCTGCTTAATCTCACCCCGCTCATTGAAAGCGATCCCGATTTTAAGAAGGAAGATTATTTAGATCAAATTTGGTACGATTACGCGCCTGGCAAGACGATCGGAATGAGTACGGCAGTCGAAGGCTACGGACTCATGTACAACAAGGATATGCTGCTGGACGCGGGCGTGGAGCTGCCTCCGACAGAAGCAGGCAAGGCATGGGACTGGGATACGTTTATCGAATATTCAAAAAAATTAACGCTGGATGACACGGGGAAAAATGCGCTGGACCCTGCCTTTAATCCAAATAAAATCAAACAATACGGCTTTCAATATGATCCATACAACATGATGGCAGCGGTTGTGTCCAATGGCGGCAACTTCTTAACGGAAGATGGCAAGGGCTTTGGACTAGTGGAGCCGGAAGCGATCGAAGCGATTCAAAAGCTTGCTGACCTGATGTATGTTCACCATGTTTCACCTACCCCGCTTCAAACGAAAAGCCTTCCCGATATGGCGCTGCAGACGAAAAAAGTCGCCATGACCGTATCTGGAAACTGGGCTCTGCAAGCATTCGCCGAACAGGACTTCAATCTAGGCGTAGGCGTTCTTCCCAAATTAAAAGATAGCAATACGCTGCTGGATGGCGCACCGACGGTCATATTCAGCTCAACCAAACATCCTGCGGAAGCATGGCTGCTTTATAAATATATGGCTGATCCGGAATCGGTACTGCCGCTAATCGCAGGCGGATTGTGGATGCCGCTCAAAAAAGCGTGGTACACCGATCCAGAGCTGATCAGCAAATGGGCTTCCGGAAACAAGGCGCATCCAGAGGGTTATACGGAATCCTTTATGAAGCAAACGCTGGAGAACGGCATACGGACGCCTGGCTTTGAGGTGAAAAATCTAGCTAAAATCAATGCGCTCGTCACGCCTGCCCTTGATTTGGTATGGACGGGCAAAGAAACGGCCGAGCAAGCGTTAAAAGGGGTTGAACCTAAAGTGGAGCCGCTGATTCAGGGCTATTACGGAAGGTAGCCAGGGGGATAGCCATTCGCCCGGAGAGGAGGTTTTTTTTATCACTCGTAAACGCCGTATTGCGCTTGCTGGCATCCTGTTTGCCTTGCCCAGCATTTTGGGCCTGCTCACTTTCACCATTTTGCCGATGCTATCAAGCTTATTGCTAAGCTTCACGGATTATCGCATTGTGAATACGCCGAAATTTATCGGGTTTGACAATTATACGAGGCTTTTTGATGGCACGGATCAATATTTTTACAACTCTCTAGCGGTTACTTTTAAGTACGTGATTTTAAGAGTGCCTCTCGGGCTTATGTTTTCATTTATCGTCGCCTTTTTGCTTAATATGGAGTTTATTCGCGGCAAGTCGATTTTTCGAACGATCTTTTATTTGCCCGTGATTGTGCCTGCTGTCGCTTCTTCGATGATCTGGATTTGGTTGTTCAGTCCTGACTTGGGTCTATTCAACAGCTTTCTGGAAGCGCTGGGTCTCCCAACTTTAAACTGGCTTTATTCAGAGGAGACGGTCGTTCCTTCTATTGTTCTCATGAGCCTTTGGGGGATGGGTAGCACGATTATCATTTTTCTGGCGGGCTTGCAAGGTGTGCCGAGATCGCTGTACGAGGCGGCTATCGTCGATGGTGCAGGCGCCATGCGCAAATTTCTGCACATTACGATACCGATGATGACACCGATTATTTTCTTTAATTTGATTATGGGGTCAATTGGCGCCTTTCAGGTGTTCACCGAAGCGCTCATTATGACACAGGGCGGACCAAACAATGCGAGCTTGTTCTATAACTATTACATTTATCGGGAGGCGTTTTTATTTGGGGAAATGGGGCATGCTTCGGCGATTGCCTGGATTCTCTTTATCATCATCCTCATCGTGACGGCGATTTTTTTCCGGACTTCGAAATCATGGGTATTTTATGAAAGCGAGGTGTAGCCCCTATGCAGAGAAGCCGTCGAATTTCGCAAATAACCGTCTATTTTTTCCTGCTCATAGGAGCCGCTTTCTGCTTGCTGCCGCTGTTCTGGCTCATACGCAGCTCGCTCATGACGTCGCTGCAAATTTTTGAAATGCCGCCCAAGTGGATTCCTGCCCCGTTTCAATTTCAAAACTATGTGGAGGCGCTGACATCGATCGATTTCTTCCGCTTTTTCCGAAATACGCTGACCATTACGGTTAGCTGCTTGGCAGGAGCGCTGATTAGCAGCTCTCTTGGCGCGTATAGCTATGCCAGGCTGAGCTGGCCGGGAAGAAATATTTTTTTCTCCTTGCTGTTAGCCAGCATGATGCTGCCTAGTGCAGTCACCTTGATTCCTACCTTTATTGGCTGGCGATTGGTAGATCTCATCAATACGTATTTCCCGCTTATTATGCCGGTCTGGTTTGGCTCAGCGTTTGACATTTTTCTGCTCAGACAGTTTTATTCGAGCATTCCAAAAGATTTGGATGAAGCGGCGTATGTCGATGGAGCGGGCCCCTGGACTATTTTTTACCGTATCATTATCCCTTTGTCTAAGCCGGCTTTAATCGTCATTGGACTGTTTTCGTTTATGAATTCCTGGAATGACTTTATGGGGCCGCTCGTTTATTTAAACGAGGAAAGCAAATTTACGATGGCGCTCGGCCTCCAAATGTTTCAGTCGCTTCACAGTGCGCAGTGGCATTTGCTAATGGCCGCTTCCACCTTTGTCATTATGCCTGTCATCATCGTGTTTTTTATAGGGCAGCGTTATTTTATTGAAGGCATTACGTTAACCGGTATGAAAGGGTGATAACCAAATGAAAGCAAGCATGAGAATTAAACAAGCAGCTCAAGCTTTCGCCTTAGGCGAGGTTAAGCTGCTGGAGGGGCCATTTAAGCATGCGATGGAAACGAATCGCCGTTATCTTCTGGAGCTTGAGCCAGACCGGCTGCTGGCCAGATTTAGAGAATATGCAGGACTAGAGCCGCGGGCGCCGCAATATGGGGGCTGGGAAGCCGAGAGCTTGTCGGGACATACGTTAGGGCATTATTTATCCGCGTGCTCGATGTTGTATAGCTCTTTGGCAGAGGCGGAATTCAAGGAAAGAGTCGATTATATTACGGATGAGCTTGAGCTTTGCCAAAATAAGCACGGGGATGGTTATGTTTCGGGCATCCCGCGCGGCAAGGAAGTTTTCCATGAAGTTGCTTCTGGAAATATTCAATCCAAGGGATTTGACTTGAATGGAGCATGGGCACCCTTGTATACGCTGCATAAGTTATTTGCAGGATTGAGGGATGCTTACCGGCTAACCGGCAATGAGAAAGCGCTCGTTGTGGAGAGGAAGCTTGCCGACTGGGTTGAAGGCATTATTGCCCCGCTGTCTACGGAGCAAATGGAAGAAATGATGATTTGCGAGTATGGCGGCATGAACGAGGTTTTAGCTGATCTCTATGCCGATACGAATGAGTACAAATATTTAACGTTAGCCGAGAAATTTTGGCATAAGCTTGTCCTTGATCCGCTCGCTGAGCATGTGGACTGCCTGCCCGGAAAGCATGCGAATACCCAAATTCCGAAGCTGATTGGCTTGGCGAAGGAATATGAATGGACGAACGACGAGAAGCGCCGGGATACAGCAGAGTTTTTCTGGAATAGCGTCGTTCATCACCATTCTTATGCGAATGGCGGCAATAGCTTTGGCGAATATTTTGGCGATGCGGATTCGTTTAATGACAGGCTGGGGCCGCAAACGACGGAAACGTGCAATACCTACAATATGCTGAAGCTGACGAAGCATCTGTTTGAGTGGAAAGCGTCGGCTGCGGAAGCCGACTATTATGAACGGGCGCTGTTTAATCATATACTCGCGTCCCAGCATCCGGAGTCTGGCGGCATGACGTATTTTTTGTCGCTGGCAATGGGCGGGCATAAAATTTTTGATGACAAATTCGACGATTTCACCTGCTGTATCGGCACAGGGATGGAAAGCCAGGCCAGCTACGGCAGCGCGATTTATTTTAAAGGGGAAGACCAACTGTTTGTGAACCAGTTTATCCATTCCGAGCTGGCGTGGGCGGACAAGGGCGTTACGCTGCTGCAGGAGACGGAATATCCGTTGGACGATGTGATAGGGCTCAAGCTATCGTGCGCGAAGCCTGTGCAGTTCAGCCTCAACATTCGCTATCCGGGCTGGGCGGAGCAAGGGGTTTCCGTTGAAATTAATGGAGAACCGATAGCGGTTGACCAATCCCCCGGCTCCTTTATTGCGATCAACCGTCTATGGATCGACGGGGACTTGATTCGGGTTGTTATTCCGATGTCGCTAAGGCTGGAGGCTATGGCAGACAATGCCGATCGCGCAGCGATTTTTTATGGTCCTGTGCTGCTTGCTGGTGATCTGGGGAGCCATGATGATCCCCATGCTTCCGAGTATCTTTATGCGCCTGTTTTGCTGGCAAAAGGGAAGCCGCTGGATACATGGCTGGAAGCTGTGCCAGGCAAAAGCTTGGCTTTCCAAAGCAAAATGGTCGGTTACCCCCGCAATGTGGAGCTCGCGCCATTTTATCAAATGGTTGACCGTTCCTATACCGTTTATTGGGACTTGTTCACGCCGGATGGCTGGGCAGTAGCGGAAGCGGACTATAGAAAAGTGATGGAAAAGATGCAAAGGCTGGAGCAATGCACAATTGATTATGCGCAGCCAGGAGAAATGCAGCCGGAGCGTGACCATGATTTTAAAGGCGACAGTTCAACTCGCGTCGGCATGCTGAACCGCAGGGCATTCCGCATGGCGGGCCAAGGCGGGTGGTTCTCGTTCGATTTGAAGGTGCAGCCCGAAAGCGAAATGATGCTGGTCGTGACTTATACATCGGCACAAGAGATGCCGAATTGCGAGTTTGATGTCTGTTTGAATGGCGAGCTGTTGACAGAGGTGGAGGAAGGTTTTACGGAAGAGGATAAGTTCTTTAATGTGAACTTCCCGCTCCCGGCTGCAGCACTTGCTGGCGCCGAGAAGGCAACCGTTACTTTCCAAGGCAAAGAAGGAAAACGCATTCGCCGCGTATTCGGCCTTAGAATAGTGGATCGCGAGCAATATAAGCAGCTAGGCGTGCAAAGCGACTCTATTTAAAAGCATGGTGAACAGGCGAAACGGAATGTAAGCTTGGACTGGAGGGAGCGTGAAGCAAATGGAAGCCCAGCGGCTCAAGAGGATTAGGGAACAGCTGGAACGCGAGCAGCTAGACGGGATATTGATTGCAAGTCCATACAATCGCAAATATTTGACCGGATTTACAGGCACAGCGGGATTCGTGGCGATTACGAAGGATCAGGCACTGCTAATCACTGATTTTCGCTATACGCGTCAAGCGGCGCAGCAGGCGGTGGAATACGAGGTTATCCAATATGCAGGCAAGCCATTTGAGCATATTCGGGAAAAGCTGGACGAGGCGGGAGCCCGCAAGCTCGGGTTTGAGAAAAATCATGTGACTTTGGCAGGCTATGAAGCCTACGAGGAAGCTTTTAGCGGATTCGAGCTTGTCCCGACCCAAAATATCGTTGAAAAGCTGCGCGGCATTAAAGATGAGCGCGAGCAAGGGCATATACGCAAGGCGATCGACATTACGGAAAAAGCGTTTGACCATATTTTAGGCGTCATGAAGCCGGGCCTATCTGAGAAGGACGTTTCTGCCGAGCTCGAATATTTTATGCGCAAAAATGGGGCGACCTCTTCAGCTTACGCTACGATTGTAGCCTCCGGCTTGCGCTCGGCATTGCCGCATGGGCTAGCAAGCGACAAGCTGCTGGGAATGAACGAATTCGTTACCCTTGATTTTGGAGCGAGCTATGAAGGCTATTGCTCCGACTTGACCAGGACGGTGTTTATCGGCAAGCCAGAGCAGCGGCATAAAGAAATTTATAAGATTGTATTGGAAGCGAACGAGACCACCTTAAATGGACTAAAGCCAGGCATGACGGGCAAAGAAGGCGATTCGCTGGGACGGGACTGCATTGCTGGCTACGGGTACGGGGAGTATTTTGGCCATGGGCTCGGTCATGCGTTTGGCTTGGAAATCCATGAATGGATGGGCTTTTCCCAGAAGTCGGACGATATTTTGCAGCCGGGGATGATTTTGACAGTTGAGCCTGGCATTTATATTCCTGATTTTGGAGGCGTCCGTATCGAGGATGATATTTTGATGACAGACACAGGCATTGAAGTGCTGACGAAGTCGAATAAGGAATTAATCGTTTTGTAATACAGAAGGAGGTGGCCTCGTCCATGCATGCAGAATCTGCGGAAGTCGTCATCATTGGCGGAGGCATCATTGGGATGGCCATCGCCTATTATACGGCCAAATTAGGGATGGACGTTCTCGTTGTCGAGCGCGGGGAAATTGCAGGGGGAACCTCCTCCAAATGCGACGGCAATATTTTAGCCATTGATAAAGACCCCGGCTTCGACAGCCAAATGTCCTTGAAATCCCAGCAATTAGTCGCTGAACTGGTGCGGGAGCTTGATGAGGAGTTCGAGTATCGGGCACCCGGAAGTATTCTCGTCTGCGAGACGGAGGAAGAGATGATCGCTGCTGAGCGCTGGGTTTCCCGGCAAAAGCAGGCAGGGCTCCCCTTTCGGATGCTCGATCAGAAGGACCTCAGAGAGGAATGGCCTTATATGGCCGAGGATTTATTAGGCGGTTTAGAGTGTGCGACGGATTCTACGGTTAACCCCGTATTGTTAACCTACTCCTTGGCCGCAACTGCTCGCCGTCATGGCGCCCGTTTTCGAACGCATACGGCGGTGACTGCGATTTTGCTCGATGAGCAGCGGCGAATTCGGGGAGTAGAGACAGCGGCAGGCACGATTAAAGCGAAAATCGTCATTAATGCGGCAGGCGTTTGGTCGAAGCTTATTGGACAAATGGTAGATATCGATATTCCGATTGAGCCGCGTAAAGGCCATATCCTCGTCGCTGCCCGCTCAGCCAACATTGGAAAGCGGAAGGTGATGGAATTCGGCTATTTGATTAGCAAGTTTGGCGGGAAGCGGCAAGTAGATCCCAAGTTCGAAGCGTATGGCATCGCCCTCGTATTCGAACCAACCGCTTCCCAAAACTTTTTAATCGGATCAAGCCGCCAATTTGCCGGTATGGATACCCGCGTGGACCAAGAGGTCATTCGGCTTATTGCGCAGAGAGCGATCCGCTTCTTTCCGGTCATGGAGCATATTCCGATGCTTCGAACGTACGCTGGCTTAAGGCCATGGACAGCCGATCATTTGCCTATTGTGTCACCAATCGACGAAATACCGGGTTTTTATGTAGCAGCCGGTCATGAAGGGGATGGAATCAGCCTCGCTGCGGTTACGGGGAAGGTCATTAGCGAAATGCTAAGCGGAGCCGAGCCCTGCATTCCGGCCCAGCCGCTTCGCTATGACCGATTCCGTCGTGGCGACGTTAATCAGGAGGTAGTCCTATGAAGCTTTCCAAGCTGGTGACCACCATCGACACCCATACGGGAGGCAATCCGACCCGAACCGTTACGAGCGGAGCGCCGGAGCTGATTGGAAGCACGATGACCGAGAAGATGGTTTACATGTCCGAGCATTTTGACCATTTTCGCAAAGCGTTGATGTTTGAGCCCCGGGGACATGAAGTGATGTCCGGCTGTATTTTGACTCCACCGTGTAATAAAACGGCCGATATCGGCGTCGTTTTTATTGAGACGGGCGGCTATTTGCCGATGTGCGGGCATGATACGATTGGCCTTTGCACGGCGCTGATTGAGGGCGGAATCTACCCTGAGAGCAAAAACGTCATTCGGCTGGATACGCCAGCGGGGCTTGTGGAAGCCCGGCTTGACATTGTGCAGGGAAAAGTTAAAGAAGTGACGTTCACGAATATAGCTTCTTTCTTGTACAAAAAGGATGTCCGGCTCCAAGTTGAAGGCATTGGAGAAATTTCCGTTGATATTGCGTATGGCGGCAATTTTTACGGCTTGGTTGATGCGCGACCGCTGCAGCTGCCCTTAGTGCCAAATCGGGCTTCGGAAATCGTTCGCTTGGCGATCAAAATTCGGGAGGCGATAAATGAAAGCGTCGAAGTGGTGCATCCCGAAATCCCAGTCATTCGCGGACTGACCCATATTGAGTTTTACAGCGATCCCGTATCGCCTGCTGCCCATTGCCGCAATACGGTCGTCGTGCCTCCGGGAGGCATCGACCGTTCGCCATGCGGGACAGGAACCTCGGCGAAGGTAGCCGTGCTGCATGCCAAGGGCGAGCTTTCCAAGGAGCAGGAATTTGTTCATGAAAGCATTGTAGGCTCCGTGTTCCGGGCTAAAATTTTGGAGGAGACAACGGTAGGCGGCTTGCCGGCCGTCATCCCGCAAATATCAGGGTCAGCCTGGGTAACAGGCTTTCACCAGTTTGTTTTTCATGAGCAAGATGAGCTGGATAGCGGTTTTTTCTTGCTTTAATGCTACTCTGAATTTGCTCTAACGCTGGTTTGATGGAGGCTTGGATATGAAAATCAACAAATGGCATGCAGCAATTGATATGCATTCCGGCGGGGAGCCTCTTCGCATCCTGACAGGCGGCCTGCCGCAAATGGCGGGCGCCTCTCAGCAAGCCAAGTCGGTATTTTTCAAGCAGCATCATGATTCCATAAGGAAACTGCTTATGGCTGAACCCCGAGGGCATTACGGCATGACAGGGGCCATCGTTACAGCTCCCGTATCGGGGGAAGCCCAGTTCGGCTTGTTGTTTTTGAATCAGGAAGGATTTGCTGCTATAAGCGGGCATGGAATCTTCGCAGTCGTAACAGCATGGGTTGCGACGGGGCAGCTGGATGCGGCTATTGCCGCCGAAGGTATATTAATTGACTGCCCAGCGGGAAAGGTAAAAGCTATCGCTAGCTGCGAAGGGCAGGAAGTACGAACGGTATCCTTCCACAATGTTCCGAGTTTCGTCTATGCGCAGTCTCTTGCATTGACGATCCAAGACATTGAACTACATGTCGATATTGCTTTCAGCGGGGAGTTTTATGCGGTTGTCGATGCTGCCGGACTTGGCGATAAACGATCAATCCCCGAGCTTCAAGCATGCGGAGGGTTAATCCGCAAAGCCATTGAAGCGCAGCTGGAGGTTAAGCATCTCGTGCTGGAAGGGATTAATGGCATTCATGGCGTGTTTTTTTACGAAAAGGCTGAGGAAGATTCGGAAAATCCGGTCTATCGCAGCTGGTCCATATTTGCTGGGGAACAGCTTGATCGCTCTCCCGGAGGAGCGGCGGCCTGCGCCCATATGACGGTTCTGAACCATAAAGGGCTGCTGAAGCGCGGGCAGCAGGTTGTTTATGAAGGCAGCGCTGGAACGCGTGCAGTTGGCAGCGTGGTGGAGGAAATATGTGCGTTTGGGCAAAAAGCCGTCATTCCACAGCTAACAGGAAGCGCTTATGTGCTGGGCTTTATGAATTTTGTACTCGATTCTAGCGATCCGCTGGCTGATGGATTTGTGCTGTACTAGAATGTGTATGAAAAAGGGGTCCATTGCTGCTGCTCCTTGCTTTGTGCCTATTCAAGGCTTAAGGAACCACAGTATACGATTGTGGCATAGAACACAGTTGCAGAGTGCAATGCGGCTCAGAATACGCCGTTTTGGAAGTTCATTCCTTTTTTCGCAGACTGAGGTTCCGCTATTCTGGATTTTAATCCCATTTTAGGACTTAAGCGGACAGGAGATCCGCTATTGCTTTCATATATCCTCTGAAAATGACGATGGGCAGCACATTAGCGGCACCTGAGTCCGCAGACTATGCCAAAGCCAGTGATTCGGTTGAAATAACGGCTGCTGTGTCCTCCAAGCTGTGTACACAAAGTCTATCTATGTGTCTTCGTGCAGGGAGCAACCACCCGAAACAAGCAGCTTGAAGCTGCTTGTTTCATATAGGGCTTAGAATGCCAAAAATCTAAACGATTAACATTCGAGAGGAGCAATTTTGAAATGGCAAAATTCGAAGGTGTTTATGTGGCAATCGTTACTCCTTTTACGGCTTCCTATGAAGTCGACTATAAGCGATTGACGGAGCATTGCAATTGGCTTATTGCAAATGGCATAAGCGGGCTTGTTCCTACTGGATCTCTTGGCGAATATGCAACGATGAGCAATGAGGAACGGGCAAGGGTAGTGGAGACGGTCATAGAAGCCGCAGCAGGGCGGGTGCCCGTCGTTGTTGGTTCGGCCGCGCCTTCTACGAAGCAGGCGGTCGCATGGGTTCAGCATGCTAAAGATTCAGGTGCGGCAGGGGTTATGGCGCTGCCTCCTATTAATTACAAGCCGCTTGAGCATGAAGTTGTCGCTCATTACGAAGCACTGAATGAGGTAGGCCTTCCCATTGTAGCGTACAACAATCCTCATGATTATAAAGTAGATTTGACGCCGCAGTTTCTTGCAAAGCTTTCCAAATTTGATCATGTCGTTGCGGTAAAAGAGTTTTCCGGCGACATCCGCCGCGTGCATGATATTTTGGCCCAAACCAATCTTGAAGTCATGATCGGCGTAGATGATTTGGCGATGGAAGGCCCGCTGTTTGGCGCAACAGGCTGGATTTCCGGTGTGCCCAATGCGCTGCCGAAGGAAGGCGTAGAGCTGTTTAACCTTGCCAGACAAGGGAAACTGCAAGAGGCAAGCGCGCTTTATCGCCGTCTGCTGCCTTTGTTCCATATGGATGCCAGCCCTCAGCTCGTTCAATCGATCAAATATATGATGGAGCTGGCGGGATTCCCGGTCGGTCCTACACGTCCGCCGCGCCTGCCTTTGCCAGAAGCGGATTACCAGCTCATTAGAGAAGCTTTTGAATACGCGGTTAGACCTAATCAGCCAGCAAACTAAAGAAACAGTGAGATTATAGTAGCCTAGTCCGAACAGGAGGAATCGCAAAATGACGAGCAGTCGAAATTGGATCGGAGGCGAGTGGATTACGCCGGCAGCAGGCGAGTCTATCGTTAAAAATCCATCGAACATCAAAGAGGAGGTAGGCATTCTTCATCTTTCTGACCAGTCGCATGTTATACAGGCAGAGCAGGCAGCGCGTAAAGCGTTTGAAGTTTGGTCTCGTTTAACAGGTGCTGCCCGAGCAGAGCATTTGTATAAGCTTGCCGCCGCACTGGAATCCAAGCTGGCTGAGGTAGCGAATCTCGCAAGCTTGGAGATGGGCAAGCCGATTACGGAAATGCGCGGCGAAGTGATGCGCGGAGTAAATTTGCTCCGTTATTACGCGGCGGAAGGGGTACGTGCCAATGGGGTTGTCATACCTTCAAGCGAGCCAAACGTTTTGCAGCATACGAAAAAGGTTCCTTTGGGCGTCGTCGGCATTATTACCCCATGGAATTTCCCCGTTGCCATACCTATTTGGAAAATCGCGCCTGCGCTTATTTGCGGCAACACCGTTATATGGAAGCCTGCGGAATTTGCCTCCTTAACGGCAACGAAGCTTATTGAGATTTTTGCAGAGGCAGGACTTCCTGCAGGCGCCATTAATCTCGTTATTGGCAAGGGCAGCAAAATCGGAGACGTATTACTAGAGCAAATTTCGCTCGACGCGGTAAGCTTTACCGGCTCCACATCAACGGGCACTCATATTGCCCAGCTTTGCGCCAAGCGAAATATTAAATACCAGACCGAAATGGGCGGGAAAAATGCCGCTGTTGTTTTAAAAGACGCTGATCTTGAAAAGACGATTCCGCTCATTGTCAACGGAGCCTTCCGTTCGGCAGGGCAGAAATGTACAGCAACGAGCCGAATTATCGTCGAAACAGGCATTTATGCCTCGTTTACGAAAGCGCTCGGTACAGCGGTATCGCAGCTCAAGCTGGCACCTGCTCTCGATCCTGCCGCTTATTTAGGCCCCGTTGCTTCCGCAAGCCAGTATGAAACGGTCATGTCTTATGTCCATATGGCCCAGCAGCAGGCGGAGATTGTTGCCCAAGGTCCAGCTGTAGCGGCAGTTGAACAAAACGAGGGGTACTACATCCAGCCGATCGTGGCAGCAGGCTTGGATGCGGGGCATCCTCTCATCCAGGAAGAGGTTTTTGGGCCAGTTGCAGCGCTGCTTCAGGCATCCGATTTTGAAGAGGCTATCGCGTTATGCAATCAATCGATTTTTGGTCTGAGCGCTTCGCTGTTTACGCAAAGCTTGTCCTACGCTCACCGGTTTTTGGATGAAGCGCAGGCGGGCATGGTTCGCGTGAATCAGGAAACAGCGGGTGTGGAATATCAGTCCCCATTCGGTGGAATGAAGCTTTCCAGCTCGCATTCGCGCGAGCAAGGGCAAGCGGCTTTGGATTTCTATACCGAATTAAAAACATGCGCCATCCGTTATTTTTAAAATATATAAAAAATATTAGAATTTTGATTCTTTCTTACTATTTCTCGGACTGAAACGCGCTGCGCCGCCAAAGGAAGGCGGCAGCCGTTTCACCTTGAAAGATAGGAAAGGATATCCTAGTGTCATCCTTTCTCTATATTTCATCGCGAAACGGTGCTTTGCCGCCAGAGGACGTCGAAAGCCGTTTACGCTTGGGGGGCTTTTGTGATGAAGCATCCATCCTTAGTCGTTTGCCGCTGCGAAGAAGTGACCATGGAGCAATTGGAAGAAGCTTATGCGTCTGGTAGCTGCACTTCACGCCAATTGAAGATGAAAACAAGGGCTACGATGGGCGCTTGCCAGGGACGGGTTTGCCGAGCCCTTGTAGAAACATGGATTCATGTGAAAAATCCAGATGGACCTCGCGACGCTGAATTATTATCGTACCGTCCGCCTATTCGGCCTATAACGTTTGGCCAGCTAGCAAAGGATGAAGCGTAATGGAAAGGATTGAGAACCATCCGCTACTCGGTCTTTGGCAGACGCCGCGTGAATGTGTTGCCTTTTCCTTTAATGGGAAGCCAATGACAGGGCTCAAGGGAGAGCCAATAGCGGCGGCACTGCTCGCAGCAGGTATTCGCACGCTGCGCAGGCATGAGGAATCGGGGCATGCTCGCGGGCTTTATTGTGCCATTGGCCATTGCATGGAATGCCGGCTGAGCGTAGCAGGAAAAGGAGTGGTACGTTCCTGCCTTACTCCGCTTGAAGAAGGAATGTGCATAGCTGAAGGGCTGCAGCTTCCAAACGAAATAACGGGGAGGAAGCTGCTATGACGAAGGAGAGCCAGCCTGATCTCATTATTGTTGGTGCTGGGCCAGCTGGCTTGTCGGCAGCTGTTGTTGCTGCCGAACACGGCCTAGCCGTCACCATATTGGATGAATTTCCCGAACCTGGCGGACGCATGCTTGGCCAGTTTCATGAAGAGAAGGGCCACTGGTGGGTAGGGAAGCAGGTCGCCCATCATCTCATCGAGCAGTGCTGCGCATTAGGTGTTCGTATCCGCTGCGGCGTATCGGTTCACGGCATGTGGAAAAACGATCAGCATTGGGTGATTAGAACGTCAGATGGTTCCATCACGGCAGCTAACGTATTGTTGGCAACGGGCGGTGCCGAAATTCCGCAGCCGTCTTCCGGGTGGACACTGCCTGGCGTCATGTCCATTGGCGCGGCGCAGGTTATGGCTAACGTACATTTCGTTAAACCCGGACGTCGCGGCCTTATTATCGGGGTTAACGTGCTAGCGATGGCAATCGCTCGGGAGCTGTCGATAAGCGGGGTATCCATCGCAGCCATCGTGCTGCCTTCGCAAAGCCCGCTTTCTGGAACAGACGCTTTGCCTAAAGAAAATGCAGAAAAGCTGCTCAGCTTGTCCCATTTAGCCCCATCCGCGTTTATGAGAATGGGAGGCAGAGCTGCCCATTCGCTCAAAATGGCGGGGGTAGTATCCCATTTTTTTCCGCGAAGAGGGATCAAGCTGTGGGATATTCCCTTAAAGCTGCGGACAGCGGCTGTAGCTATCAACGGCAAAGATCAGGTGGAATCTGTGACGCTTGCCGACGTAAATGGACGCGGCGAAACGATTGCCGGAAGCGAGCGGGAGGAAGCGGTTGATTTCGTCGCTCTTGCGGGCGGATTATATCCATTAGCTGAGCTAGCCTCGGTAGCGGGTTGTCCATTTGTTTATATGAAAGAGCTCGGCGGCCATATTCCGCTTCATAGCGAAGCGATGCAGACTTCAATGGCTGGGCTGTATGTAGCCGGCAATATAACCGGTGTCGAAAGCGCGCTTGTAGCGATGGCACAGGGACAGCTTGCAGCCACGTCCATTTGCAAAGAGGTTGGGCTGCTTGGCGAGCAAAGCGATACCAAACTAGCGGAGGCGAAGCAGAAGGTTCAGCAAGTGCGGGCTTCCGCTTTAATTCAATTTCATCCGGGCATTCCAAAGGCGAGAGAGCAAGTCTACAAAATGTGGGCGAAAGGCTGTGGCAACGTTGAAAATAACTGAAAACACAGAAAAATGGCGAAAGGTTTCATATAAGTCGGTCAAAATTCACGATCCCTTTTGGTCCCATTATAGAAGCCTCGTGCGTGATGAGGTCATTCCCTATCAATGGGAGGCTATTAATGACCGTGTTGAGGGCGCTTCTCCCAGCCATGCGCTGCAAAATTACCGCATAGCGGCTGGCGAAGCGGAAGGAGCGTTTTACGGTTATGTTTTTCAAGATAGCGATGTAACCAAATGGCTAGAGGCTGTCGCTTACAGCTTGCAAGCCGATCCAAACGCGGAGCTGGAAAAGCTTGCGGATGAAACGATTGAGCTGCTAGCGAAAGCCCAGCAGCCAGACGGCTATCTGAATACTTATTTTACAATTCAAAATCAGGACCAGCGCTGGACGAATGAACGCGATAATCATGAAACCTACTGCGCGGGCCATCTGATAGAAGCAGCCGTTGCTTATTATGAGACGACAGGCAAGAGAAAGCTGCTGGATATCGCCTGCAAGCTGGCGGATCATATCGATTCGGTGTATGGCGAAGAGCAGGGCAAGCTGCGAGGTTATCCCGGGCATCAGGAAATAGAGCTTGCTCTAATGAAGCTTTATGACGCAACGGGGCAGGAGCGATATTTGAAGCTATGCCGGTTTTTTATTGACGAGCGCGGCAAGGAGCCCCATTATTTCAAGCTTGAAGCAGAGAAGCGGGCCGAGAAACGGGGACGGGAAGCGCTGCTGCGTGAAGGCTACTATTCGTTATACAAAAACAATTATGAGTACAATCAAGCCCACCTGCCTGTTCGGGAGCAGCTGGTGGCGACGGGGCACGCTGTGCGGGCGGTATATATGTATACCGGCATGGCGGATTTGGCTGGCGCGACGAAAGATACAGAGCTGCTCGAAAGCTGCAAGAGGTTATGGGAAAACGTGACGCAAAAGCAGATGTATGTAACGGGAGGCATTGGCTCAAATCATGACGGGGAAGCTTTTTCATTCGACTATGATTTGCCTAACGATACCGCTTACACCGAGACTTGCGCTTCTATCGGCCTTGTTTTCTGGGCGCAGAGCATGCTCCATCTTGATCCAGACAGCAAATATGCAGACGTCATTGAGCGTGCCTTGTATAACGGAACCATTAGCGGCATGGGGCTGGATGGCAAAAGCTTTTTCTACGTCAATCCGCTGGAGGTGTGGCCAGCCGCCTGCAAACGTCCAGATAAACGGCATGTAAAGACCGCCCGGCAAAAATGGTTCGGCTGTGCCTGCTGCCCGCCCAATCTGGCCCGTCTTATCGCCTCGCTCGGCTCTTATATTTATTCCCAAAACGAGCATGCGGTTTATGTCCATCAATATATCGGCAGCGAGACTACGCTAAAGGTTGCCGGGCAAAACGTAAGCCTTTCCCTGCAAGCTAATTTTCCCTGGGAAGAGACGGTCGCCATTAACGTGACGCCTGAGCGTGACGAAGCGTTTACGATCGCCGTTCGCATCCCGGATTGGTGCGATGGGGCAGAATTGAATGTAAATGGTCAAGCGATATCGCCAGATTCGCTGCAATTCCTCAAAGGTTATGCTGCGATAAACCGCATCTGGCAGGCAGGAGATCAAATTGCGCTGAAATTTCCGATGGCCATTAAGCGCCTATATGCGCATCCTGATGTTCGTGCGAACGCAGGCAAGGTGGCCCTGCAGCGGGGGCCTGTCGTTTATTGCTTGGAGGAGGCGGATAACGGGGCGGCCTTAGCGCATATCGCGCTGCCTCGGCAAGGAGCGCTTGCTGCGCATTTTAAGCCGGATCTGCTTGGCGGTATCGTCGTCATTGAAGGGCAGGCCGTGCGGGACGAACAGCCGGGCAGCAGCCAAAGGTTATATGAATCCCGCAAGCGAGGGGAGCATGCCTGCAGCATTCGGGCTATCCCTTATTATGCTTGGGCGAATCGCGGTGAAGGAGAAATGGCGGTGTGGATTCGGGAAAGCTAATATGCGGAAGTAGAGGGAGGCTTGTTGATGAAAAAAGGAATTTCTTTCGTCATTTGCTGTATGTTATTCGTTTCGCTTTTTGCTATGCCCGCTGCTGCGAAGCCTAAGCCTGTTCAGCCGGAACTAACGGGCGGCGAAGCGAAGCTTGAAGATATTTTTGGCAGAACCGTCAATCATTACGGCGTGGACCTGGTTGACTGGCAAGGCTATATTGCCAACCCCTATGTAAAGTTGAACGTCATTCCGCCTGCCGATGCTGCTTATCCGCTCACCATAGACATTAAAGCTAAAGGCACCTCCCGCTTGATGATGGACCGGCCAAGTACACTCAGCGCAACAGGTGCCCAAAAAACGCTGGCCTTTAATACTGCTCGCGAGCGCAAGCCATTTTTGCTGGAAATTCATCCGGATCGGATAGGCGGCAATGGCGAAATCGAGCATTATACGCTTGAGCTGACGATAACCGATGCGCTGGGAGCTGTTCGTTCGCAGACGACGCCTATTCGCGTATTGGATCAGGATGACGAGAAGGAGCCCGGGCTTCCCTTAAAATTCGATTACCGATTCGATACGATACAGCCTTATTTTAGTGATCCTGCTATCCGCGAGGCGGGCGAGCAGGCCATTAAGGATTGGTTTTATTTTTTTGATATGGAGCCATTTGATACCGTTCCTGCGAACTCCGAAGTAAGCATGCTTCCCGAAGATAACTTTGACGGCCATATTGAAGTAACGAATGATGAGCCGTTCAACGGAATGTGGATTTTTCTAAGAGGGCTAAATGGCCCTTATTCAACAGGCGCTCCGACGGACAATGGAAAATATCATAAGCGCGGCGGCATTACGATTCCGGATAAGCTTCATCGTTCATTAATGACGATTCTTGATTTTTACGATACGGCTACGCCATTTACCTCTATGGATGATGAGGAGTGGTATCTCACGGAAATGTCGAATACGTCTACCGATGTGTACGGCCTCATTATGCATGAGTTTGGCCATGCGCTCGTATTTTCCGGCAACTGGAAAGGGGTAGCTGCTTATAAGCGAAGCGGGGGGACGGCAGACAATATCGTCGCCTATCAAGGCGGGCCCGTTCCGCTCGACGGAACCTATCATATTCCGGGAGAGGAGCCTTATTGGGACCGGATTAGCGGTCAAAATGGCGGACGGACGCATCTTTTTCACAATAAGCGCTGGATGCTGACGAAGCTGACGTTGCTGATTGCGGAAAAAGCAGGTTGGAAGCTGAACGATAAGCTAACGCCTTTCCTGAGCCCATCCATTCAAAACATGCCGATTCCAAATGCGAAGCAGGGGAAAAATTACGAGCTGCAGCTGCAGGCGGAGGGCGGGGTTCCTTTTTACGATTGGACGATTGTAGATGGCTCGCTGCCTCAAGGGCTGACCTTGGACCGCTTCACCGGCAAGATCGCGGGAAAAGTGTCTGGGCAAGCAGAAGGAAGCTATTCGTTTACGGTACAGCTTCGCGATTACGATGAGCTTGGAACCCCCGTTCAAAGGACATTTACATTAAATGTGGGCCAAGGCGAGCTTTTAGGAAGCTATTTGTTTGATGAAGCAGACGGGGCGATCGCCCTAGATTATTCGGGAGCGGGGTACGATGTCTCGACCTTGCATGCAAGCAGAACAGATGGGGCGAGAGGGGGTGGGATAGCCTTAAATGGGGCTTCCAATTATGTTGAACTGCCACGTGACATGCTGAAAAAAGCAAAAGCGTTCTCGTTCTCTTCATGGGTGAATGTGACGGATAGCGTCTATTCTCCAAGCTCAGTTGGCGTGACGAATTCGGTCTATGACACGAGCTCGCGGATTTTTGATTTTGGCACATCGGATGCGAAGTATTTGGCACTATCCACAGATTCCGAAGGTGTCTTGAGCTTTAAGGTTTCGAGAAAAGGGGGCAAGGAGGAAGCAACCATCTCAGGGGGCGGCATAACCTCTGGAAAATGGCAGCATGTGGCGGTGACGGCATCGGGTAATACGGCGGTCCTTTATGTAAATGGGACGGAAGTAGCGAGGACCTCTAATTTGACCCTGGGAGCGATCGAATCCCTTTTAAAGGGCGAGCACCATTACATTGGCAAGTCTCAAAGCGATGAACGGTATTGGAATGGCATTTTGGATGAGATCAAGCTTTATAATCGCGCTTTGTCTGCCGCTGAAATTGCCAGTCTTGCAGCAGATGAGCCAGTGCCTCCAGTTGTTGATCCGCCAGAGCCCGCAAACCCTAATGTGGCGATTGAAGGAAGCATTACGACTTCCTATGTCTCGCCTTGGGAGAGCTTGGTAGGGCTCAATGACGAGTACGAACCGGAAAGCTCCGCAGACCGGGGCCATCCGGTATATGGCAACTGGGACACGCACGGAACCGAGCAATGGGTGCAATATGATTTTGACCAGCCTTTTACCCTATCATCAAGTGAAGTGTATTGGTTTGATGATAATGACGGCATTGATTTGCCGGAGTCGTTCTACATCCAATATTGGGATGGGACGAATTGGGCGCATGTTTCCAATCCGTCTGCATATGGCGTATTGCCGGACCAGTATAATGTGACCGCCTTTGATCCGGTGACGACGACGAAAATTCGGCTAACGATGAAAGCAAAGGCAGCAACCTCAACGGGCATTGAGCAGTGGAAGGTCATCCGCGTGACAGAAACAGATTAAGCTGGATTAGACACAGAAGGCAGGCAATCCACAAATAAAAGGGAGGCTTGGCGATGTTGAAAAGAGGTACGAACCGCATATCCGTGAAAAAAATGATGTCAGCAGTTGTTTGTTTGGCTTTGCTGTTAGGCGTAATAGGCACGATTCCGCAAAAACCGGTGTATGCGGCGGCCAATTTTGCCGAAGTAGTGGATATATTCGGGCGGACCGTTAATGACAACGGCATTGACTTGGTCGATTGGCAGGGATATATTGCGAATCCTTCAGTAAAGCTTACGGTTAAGCCGCCATCGAGCGCTGTTTTCCCCGTTACGATTAACCTGCGTACACAGGGAACGACCCGGCTGATGATGAATAAGCCGAGTACGCTATCGGCAACGGGCTCGGCCAAAACGCTAACGTTTACTAATGCATCCCAGCAGTTGGACTTTGAATTAGAGATTCACCCCGATCGTATTGGCGGGCCGAATGAAATCGAAAATTATACGCTGAGCATGCAGGTCATCCAAAGCAATAATACCCAGAGCACGCAGACGATTCCGATTCGGGTGCTGGATCAGGATGATAATGCAGAACCGTCGCTGCCTATTAACTTTGATTATCGTTTTGATACGATTACGGGCATTTTTGCCGATGCAGGGGTGAAGGCTGCCACAGAGCAGGGCATCAAGGACTGGTTTTATTTCTTTGATGAGACGCCTTATGACACAGTAGCTGCAGGAGCTGAAAATATTTCAATTCCGGGCGACAACTGGCTGAATCCCATTACGGCAACCAATAATGCTGCCTATAATGGCGTATGGGTTTTTCTGCGCGGCTTAAACGATCCTTACTCAACAGGTTATCCGGCAGATAACGGCAAATTCCATAAGCGGGCAGGGGTTCAAGGTCCGATTCACCGCTCCTATGGACTGATTTTGGACTTTTACTCCGGATTTACACCGTTCTCCTCTTTGAATGATGAAGAGTATTATTTGGCTCAAATGCCGGGATCTGCTTGTACCTCAAACTGCCAGACTGATGTATTAGGCTTAATCGCTCATGAATTTGGCCATGCGGTTGCCTTCCACAGCAGCTGGAATGGCATGGTGAATTACCATAGCGCCGGCGGCAGCAATGATGCGGAAGTCATCGCTTATCAAGGAAACGCGGTTCCGCTAGATTCCAGCTATCATATTTCGGATGCCAATTCCCTTTATTGGGATCGAATCAGCGGCCAAAGCGGAGGCAGAAACCACAAGTTTCCTTCCCAGCGCTGGATGATGACGAAGCTGAGCCTGTTGATCGCTGAAAATGCGGGCTGGAAGCTGAATAAAAACCTGTCGCCGTTCGTGGCGCCGTCCATCGTAACAACCTCGCTGCCAAGCGGAACGAAGGGCGCTGCTTATTCGCAGCAGCTTACTGCCAAGGGCGGTGTGCCATTCTATGATTGGAATGTAACGAGCGGTTCGCTGCCGCCAGGGCTGACGTTAGATCGCTTCAAAGGGACTTTAACTGGAACGATTGACAATAGTGCGCCGCAAAGCAGCTATACGTTCACCGTTCAGTTGAGGGATTATGATGCGCAAAGCACGCCTGTCACCAAATCGTTTACGATTAATTTAGGCGGAGGCGGGACAGTCAGCAATGTCGTTGCCCAATATTTATTCAATGAAACAAGCGGAACTTCGGCCGCTGATGCATCAGGCAATGGAAAAACAGCCACGCTGAGCGGCGGCATCACTTGGGCCGCAGGGCATGCGTCGGGCGCGGTCAATTTTAACGGTACCACTGGCTATGGCAGCTTGCCAGCCGGCATCGTAAGCAGCTTGAATGATTTTACGATTGCGACTTGGGTGAAGCTCAATTCGGTATCCGATTGGACGCGAATTTTTGATTTTGGCACGGGAACAACGGCCAACATGTTCTTAACGCCAAGTCCGGGCGGTGCAGGCTTAAGATTTGCCATTACGAATAGCGGCAGCGGAGGGGAACAGCGAATTTCAACGACGACGGCATTCCCGACTGGGGTATGGAAGCATGTCGGAGTTACCCTTTCGGGCAATACGGCAAGTCTGTATGTAGATGGCGTCCTCGTCGGCACCAATGCGAATATGACGCTTAAGCCTTCCAGTCTTGGCAATACGACGCTTAACTATTTGGGACGTTCGCAATATACGGGAGACCCGTATTTAAACGGGGGACTCGACGATTTCCGTATTTACAATCGAGCGCTCAGCGCTGCGGAGATGACGACACTATTTAACAGCTAACGTTAAACTTGGGTCACCTGTTCTCGCTGTCGCTCCTATTTAAAGATGCCCTCTGGAAGCTCATTGCAAAGCCCTTGTGGGCGTTGCAATGAATGTCCGAAGGGCATTCTTTTTGATGCGGTCAAATCGTTTTTTTGGGGGTGAGGGCTGCCAGCTGTTAAAAAATGCGGTGCTTCCAGCCATTCAGCTTGGCAATCGCTTCGACATAATAATAATCGCCATAGATGAGCGATACATCGATAAAGCTGGTACCGCTGCCCGTTCCGTGCAGCAAAATCGCCTCATGCTCCGGCTGCTCCCATGTCGCATAATTTTCCGTCAGCGAACGCAAAATCCGCTCCGCGGCATTCGCATACAAGCTCTTCTCGCCGGGTGCCACAAGCTCCGCCAGCTCCAGCAGACCAGATGCGGCGATGCTTGCCGCCGAGCTGTCCCGGAATAGGCGCTCATCGTCTCCTAAGCGGAAATCCCAATACGGTACCTGATCACCCGGCAGGCCCGCGATAAAGTAATGGGCGATCCGCTTCGCCGCATCGAGAAAACGCTCATCTCCAGTATGGCGATACGTATTCGTAAAGCCGTACAGCCCCCAAGCGGTGCCGCGGCTCCACGACGATTCCGGCGAATAGCCTTGACCGCCGAAGTTTTCGAGGTAGGCGCCAGTTTCAGCATCAAAGGAAATAATATGCTTCGTTGAGCCGTCTGGACGAATGCCATCGTGCATCGTCGTCTCCGCGTGGCTGATCGCTATATGCTTGTAGCGCGGATCTCCGGTCACCTTGCTCGCCCAGAACAAGAGGGAGATGTTGAGCATGCAGTCGATAATGACCCAGCCATATTTGTCCTCATTCCAGGCGCGAATAAATTTGCCGACTGGGTTGTAGCGGGCAGCGAGGAAGTTCGCCGCTTCGATTCCTCGGCGCAAAGCATCCTCATCGCCCGTAAGCGTATGCTTAATAACCGCAGTTGGCAAAAACTGAAAGCCAACATCATGATGCAGCTCAACCGTCGGTTTAATAAACCATTGCTCTAGTGTTTCATCCCAATGCCAAGCCGCATCCTTGTATGCTGGCTTGCCCGTCATATCATGCATAATCCACAGCAGTCCCGGCCAGAAGCCCGTCGTCCACCAGTCGGACCCAATATCGTCAAATTTCCCGTCCTTGCCAGCGAAATGCGGACATTTTGCTCCGATCTGCTGTATCATCCGTTCAGCCTTGCTATCCAGCCGATTCATTATTTCTTGCCAGTAGGTTGTAGTCATTGTTCAGGCCTCCATCATTTTTGAATATGTGGTGACCTGAGTATAGCCTGTATGAGACATAGAAAGTTGCAATTGAATATAAAGAAATGTTTATATTTTGTCATTGTGTTGCAAAGCTTTGGCGCCGCTTAGATTTACTTTGTACGGGTTGTTACTGATTTTTGCGGTATTTGAGCGGAGTGGTTCCGAGCGCCTTGCGGAATAGCTGGTTAAAATACGAGGCATTAGGAAAACCGCTGGCAATGCCAATCTGCTCGACAGACAAATTGGTCGTGCGCAGCAGCCGGCAAGCCTGCTTAATGCGCCGAGCGGTCAAATAATCGACAAGCCGGCTGCCCGTTTCCTGATGAAACAGTCTGGAAATGTAGGATTTGGATAAATGCATAGCTGCTGCAAGCTGCTCCAAATGAATTTCTTCATGGTAATGGTCCTCAATCCAGCTCATCATGCGCTCGGAATAGCGCAGCGAACGATGCTGCTCGGCAGGCAGCAGGGTGCTGTCGCCAAGCTCCAGGCAGCTCACGAGCTGAAGCAGCAGCATCGTAATATTTTCAACATTTTCACGCTGAATCAAACCGTTTGGCTGCTGGTTGCAGTCGTAAGCCTGTAGCATCCATTCCATAACCTCGGCACGCTCGCTCAGATCAAAGCCGCAGCGATCATTTGTTCCTTGCCATAACGCTGAAAAGATCGTTTTGCGATTCGGAAAACCGAGCAGCAGCTTCTCAGCAACATGGGGGTCAATGTAAAAAATCGAGCGATGAAACGGCGTTTCCGGCGATACGTCCGAATAAATGCGGTGCAGCTGATACGGCTGGAAGAAAAACAGCATGCCTCCGCGAATATCGTACATTTGCTGGTTGACGACTATATGCCCCTGGCCGCGATGGATGTACATGATTTCACAACATTGATGCCAGTGGTAATAACCTTTGTAGTGGTCGTCTGTGTACAGATTATAATTCCACACGAGCGACTGCTGATTAGGAAAAAGAACAGGTTCGAACAGATGCTTCATAAGCCCTCCGCGATGACAAAATATAAACATTTGTGTTCCATTATATTATAGCCTTATACAGAGGAAGAACGCCATGAGACGAAGTCATCTATTTTTAGCGGGGACGAGCTGACTGCGGCGCAATCGCTCTAACCGGTGCCATATTTGGCGAGATACTGCGGGTAAGCATGAAGATGGATAGCCTTGGCCTTGCGCTGAGCTTCCTCCCGATGCTCTGGCACCTGCTCAGCCTCGACATAGTCAGCCAGCACGTCAATAACGTCATCAAGAAGCTTTGCTCGAAAATACAGCTCCAGTCGTTCAAAGGCCTTGGCCCCTGCTACATGCAGCACCATTTCTCTCCATAACGGCCAAGATGGCTCATGCAATAGTGGCCAAAGCAGTACCGAGTAGTCCATCGCCGCATCGCCCTGACCGGATAGATCATCCCAATCAATTATTCTGAAGCCATGCTTGCTGGAGGCCAGTACATTGTTGCTGTTCAGGTCGTTATGAACAACATCGCTTGCAGGGAGTAGGAATGCAGGTGTGCGCAGGACGGTGTCCCTCAGTCTCCCAATCTCCTCCCCGAACCATAAAATCGTCTCGTCTGGCACGAAATCCCTGATCAGATCGCGCGAGCTTAAAATTCCGTCGAGATCCTCCGTAAAACGGGAAATGTACTCGTCCTCGAATGCCTCCGCATAAGTGCGAGTCCCAGCCTTAGGCAGCATTTCGCGAAGACGCTCGTCGCGATGGAGCGCAGCAATGGTTTCTATGACACCTGTTAGCGCAACCTCGGGATTTGGTGTTTCCATAAGCGGAATCGCATCCGCGATATATTCAAAAATTAAGCCATAGGGATATCCCGGCACGATCTCGCGGTCAATCTCATAGACCAAGCTTGGCGCGGTGTAGGACTCAGCAAGATAATCACTGACGCCAGCCCACTGGCGAAGCTGCGGGGCATTGTCAGGTGGAGCCAGCTTGACGTGAAGCTGAGTGCGGCCGTCCGTCAGAAGGATTGACAAGTTGTCGAAGCCCCCAGGATTATAGATGTATGACGCCCGAATTGGATTCGGGTCTAAGCCAATGGCAGCGGCGTTTGCCGACGCCCACTCTGCAATCATTTTTTCTATTCGTTTTACCTGCATGTTTACACCTTGCCTTCTCGCTATTTTTCGGTCAATACCTGATATTTTGGCCTATTATTGGCCTGAAATATAGTTCCCGAACAGCTGTCGCGCTTTATCCCAGTCTACGCCTAGCTCGCCCTTCCAGCCTGCCCATGGCATCTCCAAATCAGAGCGTCCTTTCGTATTGCTTAGCTGGAGACCGCCTTTCAAAACGTCCTCGATATTCGTCCGAGATTCAAGAGCGAGGGGGAGAACCGTATTGGGCAGTACGCCTACCCATGCGAGGGATTGCAAAATGCTGCGGCGCATGCCGGGCGTTCCTTTCAAAAGCTTTGCAGCGGTAAGGCGTTTCTCCAATTTGCCGGGTGTTTCATCGTCTTCCGCCTCATCTATGAAGTGCAGAAGCTGAGTGAACTTTTGAATATCCTCAGTTGTTGGAACAATCGGGCTCTGCTCAGTCAACTCAGCTAGTTCGGTTAAATGGGCATAAGCGCCAACTGTTGAATCATAGGCATTCCCCAAATGAACGGCGTACCGAATATAGGCTAGATGCTCGTACTGGTCACTGGTGAATCCGCAATATTTGCAGCATAGGAAACGCTCCGCCTGCTCATAAGGATGCTCCTGCATATGGATCATTTGTTTATAGTTGATTAAAGAGGAGATGCCTGCTGGAAAGCTTCCACCCACACCAGCAACGAAAATACCAGCAATACTGGCCCATGAAAATGCTTCGGTGGATTGAAGCGCAATGAGCTTGCGGTTCAGCTCGTCATGGGTAAGCAGCTCAATTTTATTAGCTTCCCAATGATAATGTTCAAGCAGCTCGCGCTCGCTTGGCTCCAAAATATCCGTATTATACAGGCTGATGCTGCGCTCACGATCGTATTTGGAATTGGTATACTTATACAGCTTTTTGAGCGCTTTCAGCAGTTTTTTATCCATTATGTAGACTCCTTGTCTATTAGAATTGAAGGTGAATGCTGTTCAAATACAAGCTTAATAGCAACGCATGGCCAATGCAAATCGGGGAGGAACAATTGGTAGAATCCGCTAATAGGATGGTACAATAGGAAGCATGAGCAGAGTGAGTAGGAAGCAGGAATGGTGAAAGCTAAAATGGCTTAAAAGCTAGTTATTATCGGCAAGGAGGATATGGATGATATGAATGACGAGCTAATGGGACGACTAAAGGCGTTCCTTCATCGGGAGGATAATAGTACGTTAGTCGGCATTGCTGCCAGCCAAGAGGAAATTGAAAGTGCGCAGCAGCGGCTGAAGGTGAGCTTTCATGCAGACTATATTCATTTTATCCAGGCGTTTGGCGGTGCGTATGCAGGTCTAGCTGTCCATGCGTTCTCGAATGGCTCTAGCATTGGAAAAGAAACCGTTGTTGATTTGACGCTGGCGTTTCGGGAGCAATTTGCGGGAAGTACAATTGCCGAGGTTTTGGAGAGCAGTTATGTGATAGCGATGGATGGTTCCGGCGATCCTATTATCATTAATTCGGATGGGCAGGTTCTCATCTGCTATCACGATAATGGGGAAATGAAGCCATTGGCAGACTCGTTTGAGGCGCTGATAGAGGATTGTTTTTTGGAGTGGTGAGGGAAAACGGATAGGAGAACGATACGCTCAAAGAGTGGATGAGCAGTTTTGGGAGGATGGGGACAAGCTGTCCGAGAAGGCTTATGCGCATTATCATCTTTTGTTACAGTTGATGCCTTAAACTACCCCGTCAATTTGGTGCAAAAACTGTCGGACTCCTTCGGGGCGAATTTGATACTCTACAAATGGGGAAGGGAGGGCAACTCAAGATGCTTGAGCACATGAACCGGGCATTGGCCTATATAGAGGAGCATTTGACGGAGGAGATTGATTATAAAGAGGCGGCAAGGCGGGCATTATGCTCGGAATATCATTTTAAGCGAATGTTCTCATTTCTTGCCGGGCTTACGATGTCAGAGTATATTCGCCGCAGGCGCCTAACGCTGGCTGCCTTTGAGCTGCAGCAAAGCCAGGTTAGAGTGATCGATGTTGCGATCAAATACGGCTATCAATCACCGGACGCATTTACGAAGGCGTTTCAGCTTTACCATGGGGTTACACCATCCGAAGCAAGAAGCAGCGGGCCATCGTTAAAGGTTTGCCCTCGCATGACCTTCCAGCTAATCGTTAAAGGAGGAGTCGAAATGAATTATCGCATCGAGGAAAAAGCGGGTTTTCGCATCGTCGGCATTCACAAGCGGGTGCCCATCCAGTTTAACGGGGTGAATCCGGAAATCGCGGCGATGTGGCAAAGCTTGGATGAGCAAAAGATAGCTGCGCTCAAGCAGCTGTCCAATACCGAGCCCTATGGCATGATTAGCGGCTCGGCGAATTTCTCGGAAGGCCGGATGGAGGAGAAGGGCGAGCTGGATCATTATATTGGCGTAGCCACAACGCTCGCATGTCCAGAGCCATTTTCACAATTGGAGGTTGCTGCATCATCCTGGGCTGTATTTGAAGCAGTCGGGCCATTCCCGGGTACGCTTCAAGAAATTTGGGGCCGGATTTATTCGGAGTGGTTCCCGTCTTCCAGCTATGAGCAAGTAGAGGGGCCGGAGATTTTGTGGAATGAGCATAAGGACACTGCGTCGGCGGCGTTTAAAAGCGAGATTTGGATACCAGTCAGGAAGCGAATGTAAGACTATAGCAATTGATGCAGCATGAAAAGAAAGGGAAGCCGGAAGGAACCGCGCTTCCCTTTTTACATTCATTGAAATTGCTGAATCAGGGTTATAGGGATGGCTTTCGGAAGCAAGATGATTCGGACTATTTTCATTTATGGCGGCATGAGCTATATTTGAGAGAATTAGAATGTAACGGTAAAGAGGGGTTTATCATCATTTTGAGAAAACAAATTAAGTTAAGCCATGTGATTTACTTGGTATTTTTTGTTTTGCTGCTCATTGTTGTGCGCTGGAGCTGGCAAAACCAGCTCGCCGTAGAAAACCCGCCAACGGTAAAGCAAGGCGTGCTGGATTTGCGCGGTGTAGATTTGGATGAAACCAAGCCGTTACTGCTGGACGGAGAGTGGTTATTTTATGCGGGGCAATGGGTTGGTGCATCTAATATAGAAAGCGCTGTCCAGGGACAACTGCTGCAGGTGCCGGGCAAATGGAATGCGGCCTTTGCCCATACTGATCAAGAGGCATATGGATATGGAACGTATTATGTGCGAATTTTGCTCGATCGGCCTTCGGTTGAGCCGTTTAGCGTGTGGTTTCAATCCATTTATACCGCTTCGGAGGTGGAGATTAACGGGGAACTGCTTGCGAAGTTCGGCGAGCTTGCCGAGGGGCCGGAAGGACATGTTTCCGAGAATAAGTCATTCAAGGTGAGCTATGACGGTGAAAATCAAGTGGAGCTGGATTTGTTCGTTCGAGCATCCAATTATGAAGCGCCGCTGAACGGCGGCATTACTCGTTCTGTACAGATTGGCACGGAAGCAGGGATTGACCAAATCTATACCTACTCCAGTGCTTTTCAGCTCATCGTGATTGTCATTTTCCTGCTTCATGCGTTATATGGGCTGATCATTTATTTGATTAATGTTCGGAAAACCGAATTTATTATGTTTTTTCTCATGATGATTGCATCGGCCATGACGATTGCTGTCTATCACCACGGGATTTTATTCCAGTTATTCCCTGCTGAATTTGCATGGACGTTGAAGCTGAAAGCTTATGCGTACGTATGGTTCTCCTTCTTTCTCCTCATGATGGGCAGGGCGTTTATTGGGCTTACTCGCAAAGGCCTGTTGTTTTATAGCTACGTCTGCCTCCTAGCGGCGTATACGATTTTTGTCGCAATGGGACCGCTAGAGCTGGTGCTTTATTCGATAGAATCGGGGCTATACATGCTGCTGTATTATATCCCCTTGTTCTGGACGGCCTATTATTTTATGAAAATGGTGTTGAATCATGCAGAAGGCGCCTTGTTTCTTTTATTTTCCGTCGTATGTGTCATTAACAATATTTTATGGGGAGCGGTGTATTACGCTGGAACGTCGCAATATATGTTTTATCCGGTAGATTTAATTGCTGCGATTACGAGCTTCTCGGCCCATTGGTTTAAAAGATATTATCATAATTGGCATGAAAATGTTTCTCTCAACGCCCAATTGGCGGAATCAAATCGCTTGAAGGATCGTTTTCTCGCCAATACGTCGCATGAGCTGCGTACGCCGCTGCACGGCATTATGAACATTGCTCAAAGCGTGCTGACGCGAAAAAAGCATGTGCTGGATGAACAGAGCCAGCGCGATATGGAGCTGCTTATTATGGTCAGCCGCCGAATGTCGCTCATGCTAGGGGACCTGCTCGACGTTGTCAGGCTTCAGGATAAAAGGATTCAAGTCCGCATGTCCGCGGTCAACATCCAGTCCGTTGCTGCTGGCGTGCTGGATATGCTGCGGTTTTTGACCGAGGGCACGAAGGTTAAGCTGCGGATGGATATGAAGGAAAATTTGCCGCGTGTTTATGCCGATGAAGAACGATTGGTGCAAATTATCATTAATTTGGTGCATAATGCGCTCAAGTACACCGAAGAGGGGAGCGTGGAACTGGCTGCCGAGCAGGTAAACGGATCTGTGTGGATACGGGTAACCGATACCGGAGTAGGTATGGATGAGGCGATGCAAAAGCGTGCTTTCCAGCGTTATGAGCAAGGAGCTTCTGGGGTCGGGGGCATTGGGCTCGGCTTAAGTATATGCAAGGACTTGGTCGAATTGCATGGCGGCGAGCTGTTCGTCCAATCCCAGCCGGGCAAAGGCAGCATGTTCAGCTTTAAATTGTCCGTGTTTGATGCGAGCGTGGAAGACGTTCTGCCTCAGACCATGATTCATGTGAAAAAAGAAGCGGAATCGCTGGCAGCTGTCGGCGCACAGCTTGCAGCAGGAGCGGACGCGATGGCAGCCGCCCGTTATGATTTAACTGAAGTCGCTCTGCCTGCCTCGAAGTCTGGTGGAGATGCAGACCGGATTCGTGTGCTGGCTGTTGATGATGATCCCGTCAATCTGAAGGTGCTGGTTCATATTTTGTCAGCGGAAATGTACCATATTGAGCTGGCGTTTTCCGCGCGGGAAGCGTTGGACAAGCTCCACCTAGAGCAGTGGGACCTTGTTATTGCAGACGTGATGATGCCCGGCATGTCAGGGTACGAGTTGACGCGATTAATTCGCGAGCGGTTTACGCTGTATGAGCTGCCGATTATTTTGCTGACCGCGCGCAGCGAGCCGGAAGATATTTATGCCGGTTTCGTGGCGGGAGCAAACGATTATGTTACCAAGCCCGTAGACGCACTGGAGCTAAAGTATCGGGCGGGGTCGCTTTCCTCGCTCAAGCAGGCAGTTAATGAGCGATTAAGCATGGAGGCCGCTTATTTGCAGGCGCAAATCCAGCCGCATTTTCTGTTTAATGCTTTGAACTCGATTTTGGCGCTAAGCGAAATTGATGCGGATAAGATGAGAAACTTAGCTGAGGCGTTTACGTCATACCTGCGTATTAGCTTTGACTTTCTCACCGCTGGCAAGCTTGTACCGCTGTCACGGGAGCTTGAGCTGGTAGAAAACTATTTATATATTGAGCAGCAGCGTTTTGGAGAGCGGCTTAAGGTGGAGTGGGAAGTACAGGCGGAAGTGGATAAGGACATGCCGATTCCTCCGCTTACCATTCAACCGTTAGTAGAAAATGCGGTCAGGCACGGGCTGTTGAGCCAGCGCAAGGGTGGGACGCTAGGCATTCGTATTGTACAGCACGCCGATACAGTGGAATTTTATGTGAGTGATACGGGGGTTGGCATGGATGCGGAGCAGCTTAGCAGGCTGTTAAGCCCGGCAGGCAGAGAAAATCGTGGGATTGGGCTGCTGAATACGCATAGCCGTTTGACGCGGCTTTATGGGAAAGGGCTTAGGATTGCGAGTAAGGTTGGCGAGGGGACCGTCGTAGAATTTGGCATTTCGAGGTTTGGGGAGTAGAAATTTTGCAGAATGCGATTGGCAGGGAACGTGCTGGCGTTCTAATATTGCAGGAATGGAGGGTATAGATTTGGACTGGAGAAAAATGCTTGGTACATTGTTGACCTTTGTTGTACTGTTGCTGCCTGGCAACACAGCGTATGCTGTATCAATGGATAGCTATACGTGGAAAAATGTATCGATTGGGGGAGGAGGGTATGTGACAGGAATTGTGATTCATCCTTCTGAACCGGATCTGGTGTATATCCGCACTGACGTTGGCGGGGCATACCGACTGGACCCGAATGATTCAAGCTGGATTCCGCTAATGGACGGACTAGGCCCGGAGCAAAGCAATTTATATGGAATTGATGGTATTGCGCTTGATCCACAAAACCCTGATATCGTCTATGCAGCAGCTGGAAAAACAGGGAGTGCATCTCCCAGTGATATTCTGAAATCTACCGACCGCGGGAATACGTGGTCCAGAACAAATTTGAACAAACGCAATGAGGCTAATGGCAATGTGGAGCGAGCCATGGGGGAGAGTATTGCTGTTCATCCCAATGTATCTAACATTGTGTATGCGGGTACCCGGTATGACGGGTTGTTTAGAAGCCAGGATGCAGGACAAACCTGGTCCAAAGTTAATGAGGTTCCCGCCGGGACAAGTGGCAAAGGGATTCGCAGCCTGATCTTCGGGAGCGTTCCCGGGGCAACTAACCTGGAGACAGCACTCTATGTCGGTGTAATGGGAATCGGGATTTATGAGACACATGGCGAGGGCTCTATTTGGAATCTGATTCCGGGAAGCCCTACCCATCCGGCTCGTTTGGCCACAGGACAGGACGGGTCGTTATATGTGACCACGCCCAATAACGGGGTACATAGGTATAAGGACGGAAGCTGGAGCAATATTACGCCTAATGCAGCATATACGTCCTATTATGGCATTGATATTGATCCGCATAACGATAGCCATCTCCTGGCAGCGGTCAGGACAAGCGGAGGCCAGCTTCCGCTGTACCGTTCTATAACAGGGGAGAGAGCTGGACGTTAGTGAACAAGGCTCAAACTTCCAAACCCGGTTGGTGGCAGCCCAATATGTTTTTTTCAGCCACTTCAACTGTCGTGTTTGACCCGCATCATGCCGGAACCGTTTATTCCGCTGACTGGTTTGGTGTCTACCGAACAAGAGACATCGGTACGTTATGGACAAAATGGGAGACCCTGTCCAAAGGCCATGAAGAAGTGGTTGCCCTTACAGGAGCAGCGCCGCCAGAAGGAGCACCGCTGTTCACGGGTGTAGCCGATGTTATTGGCTTTCGTCATATGGATGTGAATGCTTCGCCTGCAATGAGGCTGGAGATGAGCTCAATGCGGGAGTTGGTTAGTGTCGACTATCACGAAGCTAATCCGCAATATGTGGCCTTTATCGGGAGTGATGACTGGTATGGAACGGTTACCCGCATGTTCGTTTCATCGAATAATGGACAAACACTGGAAGCCCGCCCCGTACCTGTGGGCTCTAAGCTGGGCAGACTTGCTTATTCGGCCACAGATCTCAATACGATCCTATGGTTTCCCCAATCCGGCAGTCCAGTGAGGACAACAGACAGGGGAGCTACATGGGAGGCCATGACAGGGGCGCCGACGGGTACGGTGGGCGGGAGTATGATTTTTTCATACAATCATCCCGTAGCTGCTGATCGGGTGAACGGAAGCAAGTTTTATGCATATAAATCGGGCTATCTGCATGTGAGCTCGGATGCAGGACAAAGCTGGTCCATAGCTAACCAAACTCCGCTGCCAGGGGGAAGCCCTGTGAAGGTTGAGGCTGCTCCCGGAATGGAAGGCGTGCTCTGGATTAGCTTAGGAGCCAATGGCTTGTATGCCTCAGCCAATTCAGGATCCTCTTTTACCAAGCTGGATCAGATCAAGGAGGCGAGATTGTTTGCATTCGGGAAAGCGGCCCCGGGACAGACACAGCCAGCAGCTTTTATATATGGAGAGGCCGGCGGGTTGAAGGGAATATTCCGTTCGGATGATATGGGCAGCACATGGATACAGATTAATTCGCCGCAAATGCAAATCGGAAATGAGCCTCAGGTTATGGTGGCAGACCGTCAGGAATACGGAAAAGTCTATATTGGCACTAACGGACGCGGCTTTATGGCTGGAGCAAAGGATTAGGCTTGTGAGGCTGGAGGGGCTTGTCATGCAACGGGGCAACATCATTTTGATTATTTAAGATTGCAATGAATAGAAGACATAACATCATTCTTAGTTCATTCCATAAATATTGAAATAATCATATTCTTCAGGTAAAATCCAGGTAAAATCATTGTAATAAACAGATTAGGTATGGAGGGCGATATTTCAATATGCTGGAGCTAAGTTTTCGTGACCCTAACAGGCTTGTATCCGTCTCACATGCCTTATCCACCCGTGCCCGTGTCGATATGCTTCAACTGCTTAGCACCAAAAGCTTGAATGTAATGGAGATTGCGGAGACGCTGCAATTGCCGGTATCAACGGTTGCTAATAACGTGAAGATTTTAGAGGCGGCTGAGCTCATCAATACCGAGCTGCTGCCAGCTTCACGAGGAGCGATGAAGGTATGCAGCCGTAATTATGATGATATCCGCATTTCCTTTAATGTAGAGAAAACGTTCCCTAAAGGGGCGCTAAATGTATATGAGATGGAAATGCCGATCGGGCATTATAGTGAATGCGAGGCTCATCCGACCTGCGGCATGGCGAATGCCGAGGGGATGATCGTCAGGGAGGATGACCCTGCAGCCTTCTATCATCCGAAGCATACTGGAGCTCAAATTATTTGGCTGCGCAAAGGCTATTTGGAATATTTAATGCCGCTGGATATCCCCGCGAATGCCCGGGTTGAATCGTTAGAGGTGGCGCTGGAAATGTGCTCCGAAGCGCCAAACTACGACAATAACTGGCCTTCGGATATTACGGTATGGGTAAATGAAGTGGACATCGGAACTTGGACGAGCCCAGGCGATTTCGGAGATCGGCGCGGCAAGCTGAATCCAGCATGGTGGCCGGACTGGTCAACCCAATACGGGTTGCTCAAGACGTGGCGAATCGACCGGAAGCTGACAACGCTGGATATGGAGGAAATATCGGGCGTTACGGTCGATGACCTGCAGCTTATGCATCGTCCATATGTCAGGCTGCGAATCGGCGTTAAGCAGGATGCCGTCCACCAAGGCGGAATCAATGTATTCGGCAGACAATTTGGGGATTATGAGCAGGAGATTGTGCTGAAGATTTATTATTCCGAAACGCAGGAGTAAGCAAGGAAGCTCTTAACTACAGGTAAACTGTAGCTAAGGGCTTTTTTAATTACATCAATTCGGTTTGAAAGCGTTGACAAAAAGCGGATAGCGGCATAATATATAGACATTGGAACAAGAATATTGTATTAAAACAATAATGAGGTTTTGTTCCTGGAGATCATTTTAACTTTTAGGGGGGCAAACATGAAAAAGGTTTATGGTCCGGTATTGGCGGCAGTGATGTCGGTTGCGCTGCTGCTTAGCGCATGCTCGGGAGGCAATGGCGGCGGCAATGCAGCGGCAACGGGAGGAAACGCTGCTTCCGAATCCGGAGGCAGTGAGCAGGAATCGGCTGCCAGCGGCCAAAAGGTAACGTTATCGTTCTGGACGTTATTCAGCGGTGGCGATGGCGACAATATGCAAGCGCTGATCGATGAGTTCAACAAAACGCATCCAGACATTCAAGTGAAAAACACGAAGCTGGAATGGGGCGAATATTACACCAAGCTGATTACTGCTGTCGGCAACGGAAACGGTCCCGATATCGGTATTTCCCATACGTCCCGCTTGCCGGATTTAATTAATCAGGGAGTTGTCACGGAGCTCGACGATGTGGCGCAACTGGCAAATGTAAGCTGGGAGAGCTATAACGCCAATCTCTTGAATGCAACAATCGTAGACGGCAAGCATTTCGCCATTCCGATCGATACACACCCTTTCATCATGTACTACAATAAAAAGCTGTTGAAGGAAGCGGGTTTGCTTGATGACAACGGCAAGCCTGTACTAGAGCAGTCGGCAGACGGTTTTGTAGCCTTTTTGGATACGCTCAAACAGAAATTGCCTGCCAAGGTGACGCCGTTTGCCCTGTCGAACAGCAATGATGATCCATTCCGTCTATGGTGGTCGCTATACTCCCAATTAGGCGGCAATGATGTCGTTTCAGACGATCTTGCAACAGCGGCGCTCGACGCGGACAAAGGCACAAAGGCAGCCGAATATATCCAGAAGCTTTACACGAGCGGCTATATTAAGAAAAACGATCCGGATTTCTATAAGAACTTCCAAAGCGGGACGGCTGCGATTATGATGACGGGCGTCTGGGCGACAGGCACTTGGGAGGCGACGAAGGACTTCGAATTTGGGGCGATGCCGATACCGAAATTTTTCGATCAGGAAGCGACTTGGGGCGATTCGCATACGATCATTTTGCCAGTGACGAAGAAGGAAGATGAGGCGAAGCGCAAAGCTGCGATCACGTTCGCGGATTGGATTGCAGATAATGGCCAAATTTGGGCCAAGGCGGGACATATCCCTTCCAAGCCATCCGTTTTCGATAAGCCGGAGTTTAAAGCTCTTCCGAACCGCGGCGATTATGCTTCTGTAGCGGACACGGTCAAGTTCAGCAAGCCTTCTACGAAAAACTGGCAAATTAGGGACGATGCGTTGTTCAAATATTTGAACGAGGTTTGGGTAAGCAAAATGACGCCAGCAGACGTCATGACCAAAATGCAGGAAGCCATTCAAAAAATATTAAACAGCTAGTTTTGTAAAAGTTGGAGATTCCGCAAGCTTGCAGGCTGCCGCGGCAAGCTTGCCGATTCTTCATTAGAGAGGCGTGAGGCGCACGAATGAGGATAAGCAAGCTGAGAGCTGACCTTCTTGCATTATTGTTTCTACTGCCCTTTTTAACCATTTATGTGTTGTTTACGATTTGGCCTATGTTTAAGGGCGTCGAGATGACCTTCTACAAATGGACATTAATTAAGAAAATGGCTTATGTGGGCTGGGACAACTATCAACGTATGCTTCAGGATCAAGAGGTGTGGTCTGCAATTTGGCATTCCGCGATTTTTGTTGTCATTACGACGCCGACGATGATTGTGCTGGCGCTCGCGCTCGCGCTAATCGCTAATCGAAAATCGGTTTTGCAAAAATTTTATCGATCCATCTTTTTTATCCCGAGCGTTTTATCAGTTGCTGTCGCTTCATTTCTGGGCTTGTTTATTTTTCAGCCGTATATGGGACTTGTTAATACATTTCTCCATTTGCTGCATTTGCTTCCGGAGGAAATAGAAATTTTTTGGCTGACGGAAACGTGGTTGTCCTGGATTGCGATTGCGGCGATTACGTTGTGGTGGACGGTCGGCTTTAACTTTATTCTCTATTTGTCGGCGATGCAGGACATTCCGGAAGAAATCTACGAGGCGGCCCGTTTGGACGGCGCCAGCGATTGGAGCATTTTCTGGAACATTACGCTGCCGTATTTGAATCCGCTCACCAAGACGATTACGATGCTGCAAATTATTAGCTCATTTAAAGTGTTTTTGCAAATCTACATTATTACAGGTGGAGGCCCGCTTGACCAAACAAGGCCCATTATCCAATTGATCTATCAAACCGGCTTCCGCAAAAACGATTTGGGATACGCGGCAACGATGTCGTATGTCGTATTTTTTATTCTGCTTGCTTTGTCTGTCATCCAATATTGGTTCAACAATCGGAAAGGGGCGCATGTGTAATGAAATGGCTTTATCGGGCGATATCGCTGCTCGCGGCATTTTTCTTCACGGCCCCCATTATTTGGATGCTTGTCGTGTCTGTGAAAAGAGAAGGAATGAAGATTGTAACGCTGCTGGACTGGTTTACACCTCCGTATTCGCTAGACATCTATCAGCAAGTGCTGAACGAAACTAAAATTATGAGCTGGACCTTCAACAGCCTTTTCGTCGCCGTCTGTGTGACCGTTTTAACGGTGGCGATTGCAGCTTTGGCTGGCTTTGCGCTATCGAAGCTGCCGTTTCGCTATCGTTCGCTCATGTTTTTTGTCGTACTCGCCGGCTTGCTTATTCCTGGGGAAGCGATCATTATTCCGCTTTATCAGGTGGCCAAGGAGATGAACCTTTTGAACAGCTACCAGGGCTTGATTTTACCTGCGCTGGCCTCGCCGGTAGCGGTTATCGTGCTCAAAAGCTTTTTCGACGGCGTACCGAATGAGTTGATTGAAAGCGTGCAAATCGATGGCGGCGGCATTTGGCGCATTTTTGCCTACATTATGCTTCCCTTGACGCGCCCGGCTCTGGCCTCGATGGCGATCTTGACCTTCATCGGTTCGTGGAATAACTTTTTGTGGCCGTTCCTGTCCGTAACCGACGACAATCTGTTTACTATCCCAATGGGCATTCCGACCCTGATGAGCCAGTATTCGGAGGATTATGTGAAGCCGATGGTCATTAATACGCTTGCCTCAATCCCGATTATATTGCTATTTATTATTTTTGAACGGCAGATTGTTAAAGGAATCAGCTTGTCGGGAATTAAAGGATGAGTGCCACAGACGGAATCTGAGCCTGATGCAAAACTCGCATTCTGATATCCAAATGACAGCTAGAACTAGAAGCGCATCTTGAATGAGCAACCCCACAATTATACTGCAAAAGGAGTAAGAAAGATGAATCAGCAATTACTGCGCAGCGAATATCCCCGACCACAGTTTAGGAGAAAGCAATGGACTTCGTTAAACGGCACATGGGAATTTGAATATGACGATGAAGATACGGGTGAACGGGAAGGCTGGGAAGCCAGCGGCAAAAGCTTTTCCAAACGGATAGAAGTTCCGTTTTGCTATCAGAGCGAGCTCAGCGGAATAGCCGATACGGCGTTTCATGATATTGTGTGGTACCGCCGCGCCTTTGCGATACCTGCCGAATATGAGGGAAAGCGGCTGCTTTTGCATTTTGGAGCGGTGGACTATGAGGCCCGCGTATGGGTTAACGGCAAGCTAGTAGCGACCCATGAGGGCGGACATACGCCATTCCATGCCGATATTACCGATTCGCTGCACGAGGGCGAAAATATCATTGTCGTCAAAGCGATCGACCACAGCAAGGACGTTACGCTGCCAAGAGGAAAGCAGTACTGGGAAGAAAAGTCTGCTGGCATTTTCTACACCCGAACGACGGGCATTTGGCAGAGCGTTTGGCTGGAGCCGGTTGCCCCCATATATGTGAGCCGCATTCGCTTGACCCCCGACATCGACCGCAATGAGCTGAGGCTTCAAGCTTTTATTTCCGGGTTCAAAGAGGGAGCTGACATCTCCTTGCGAGCTTCGATTGGATTTGGGGACGAGGCGGTGGCGCAGGATGAGATTAAAATTACGAGGGGGTCGGTCACGCGGACAATCGGCATTCACGATTTTAACGATCACGGATTAGGGCGTTGGTGGACGCCGGAAAATCCGAATTTGTACGAACTTAAGCTCACGCTTCTCGTTGACGGCAAGGCGGTTGATGTGGTTGACAGCTATTTCGGCATGCGCAAAATATCAATCGAAGACGGAGTTGTCCTGCTTAACAATCGTCCTTATACGATGAAGCTGGTGCTGGATCAAGGTTATTTCCCAGCCGGGCTTCTTACGGCGACAAGCGACGATGAGCTGCGCCGTGATGTGGAGCTGACCAAAGCGATGGGCTTCAACGGAGCCCGCAAACACCAGAAAATAGAAGACCCTCGATACTTGTACTGGGCTGACCGGCTTGGCCTGCTGGTGTGGGGGGAGATGGCCAATGCCTATCATTTTTCAGAAGAATATGTAGGCCGTGTTACGAGGGAGTGGCTTCAAGCGGTGGAACGGGATTACAACCACCCTTGCCTTGTCGCGTGGGTGCCGATGAATGAAAGCTGGGGCGTGACCAACATCGTGGTAGATATTCAGCAGCAGCAGCATGCACTCGCCATGTATCATATGACGAAGTCGCTTGATCCGACGCGGCCCGTCATTTCTAACGATGGATGGGAGCTTGTCAAGACCGACCTGGTGACCATACATGACTATGAGTGGCGCAAAGACGTACTGGCGGATCGGTATTCCGAGCGGGAAAAGGCATTAAAGGCGCGACCCGGCAATCGCTGGATTCTCGTTCCAGGCTTCGATGACGAAGGACAGCCGATTTTATTAACCGAATTTGGCGGCATTTCGTTCAAGAAAAGCGGCTGGGACGGCTGGGGCTATTCAGGCGCGCAAAATGAGGACGATTACATTCAAAGATTGAAGGATGTCTTCGAGCCGGCGCATCGCTCGCCCATTTTACAGGGCTTCTGTTATACCCAGTTGACCGATGTCGAGCAGGAAATCAACGGCTTGTTAACGTATGATCGCCAGCCCAAGGCTCCGCTGGAGACGATTAGGCAAATCGTTGAAGGCTAGCTGCACCGGGCAATTCAAATTCGAGGAAGTAATAAAAAAAGGACAGGTGAAGATTGTGAGCTTAAAAAGTTACCGCAAAGAGTACCCGAGGCCGCAATTCGTTCGGGAGCATTGGCAAAATTTAAACGGCGAATGGGATTTTTGTTTTGATGACGAAAATATAGGCGAGCAAGCGCAATGGTTTAAGACGTTTCCGGGGGAATTGAAAATTCAGGTGCCGTTTGTCTATGAGACGCCAGCCAGCGGTATTGAGGAGTCCAGCTTTCATTCTACGGTTTGGTATCGGCGCAGCTTCACGATTCCTGCCGAATTTCGCAGCAAACGTATAATGATCCATTTTCAGGCCGTTGATTATACAGCAAAGGTATGGGTTAATGGTCAGCATGTCGGTCGCCATGAGGGCGGATATTCCGCTTTTTCATTCGATATTACCCCGTATTTGCGATCAGATGATAGTGACAATGTTATTGTCGTCAAGGTAGAAGACAGCAATGATTGCTCGCAGCCTAGAGGAAAGCAGCGCTGGAGAGAGCAGAACTTTGGCTGCTGGTATGTGCAGACCACGGGCATTTGGCAGACGGTATGGCTCGAATATGTAGAACAGCAGCATCTGAAGACGGTCAAAATAACGCCCGATTTGGATACCAATTCGGTTCGTTTCGATTATAGTGTCGATGACAGTGCCAGCAGCGGCGATCTTCATTTAATTACAAGGATTACAATGGATGGCGAACTGATTAAAGAAACAAGTCTCGCGATTGATCGCTCCTATTTGTCCGCAAGCGTTGAATTAATCAGCGACAAAAGGGAATGGCGTGTGGAGACGTGGAGCCCTGACCGTCCAAACCTCTATGAGGTGGAGTTCATCTTGCGCAACTCACAATCGGTAGTGGACCGCGTATCCTCCTATTTCGGGCTTCGCAAAGTGTCGATTCAGAAGGGCAAGGTTCTGCTGAACAATACGCCGATCTATCAGCGGCTTATTCTGGATCAAGGCTATTGGCCGGAAAGCCATCTTACACCGCCGTCGGTAGAAGCCATTATTGAGGATATTGATCAAGTATTAGCGATGGGCTACAATGGCGTGCGCAAGCATCAAAAAATCGAAGATCCGCGTTTTCTATACTGGTGCGATGTGAAAGGGCTGCTCGTATGGTCGGAAATGGCATCTACTTATGAATTTAATGATCAAGCGGTAGAGAAGTTCACCAAGGAATGGCTGGACATCGTTCAGCAGCAATACAATCATCCGAGCATCGTAACCTGGGTGCCCTTTAATGAATCTTGGGGAATAGCCAACGTATTCGTTGACCGCAAACAGCAGCAGTTCACGGAAGCAATCTATTATTTAACAAAATCGATTGATCCGCACCGGCCTGTCATCGTTAATGACGGATGGGAGCATACCATTTCCGATATTATTACTTTGCACGATTATGAAGAGTCAGGCGAAAAATTCCTCAAGCGCTACACGAGCAAGGATGCCATTACGAGCAATGAAATTTCCCATATGAATTGGAAATATGCGATGGCAGAAGGTTATGCTTATAAAGGACAGCCGATCATCATTAGCGAATTTGGCGGTATTGCTTTTAAAACCGAAGCAGGCTGGGGATATGGAAACCAGGTCGATACAGAGGAAGCTTTCCTCGAACGGTTTAACAAAATTACGCAGGCGATCAAAGCTACCGATTATATTTGCGGCTACTGCTATACACAGGTTACGGATGTGCAGCAGGAAGTAAACGGGCTATTGACGGAGGATCGCAAACCGAAGGTGGCGCTTGATCAGATAAGAGCAATAAATTTAGCATAATAAGTCGTAGGGAAGCCTTGAATATGAAAAAATAAAACGGCGGTGCAGGGCGTAGTTCCTGTAGCGCCATTTTTCTTTTTTCTGCAAGAGAGAATGCCTGTTTCTGTATGCTTAGAATAACGCAAGAGTGCAGCAAACAGCAGCATAGACGTTGCATTTGTATTCCACCCTCAACCTAACCATGTTAGATTAACGGTGTTAGGCTAGAGGAAGAAGGGGATAGTTTATGTCGAATTTGCCAAAAGAGCCATTAAGCCATGAGCGTATCATTCATGCAGCATTAGCCATACTGGATTCGCATGGTGTTACGGGATTATCGATGCGCCGACTCGGCGCTGCACTGAATGTGGAGGCTGCTTCGCTTTATCATCACATACCGAACAAGAACGTCCTGATACAGAAAGTGATAGATGCTGACAGTGCCAAGGCTGTAGTTGCGATAGAAGGCTCGCAGCCGTGGACACATACATTCCGCACTTTTGCAGCTCGTTTTAGGGAAGTATTACGCAGGCATCCGGGGGCTGTATCCCTTGTGGCTACGCACGCTGTTTCAGCAGAAGTAGGCACGAAGCTGGCTATGCCATTAATTGCCTCGTTGGAGCAGACGGCTGCCAACCACGAACAGGCGATTTTTGTTATCCAGTCGATTGCCGTGTTTGTCATCGGCCATGCGTTAGCAGAAGTGGGGAATTGGCCTGATCCGCCAACAGCGCCATTAAGCTATTACGATCAATGGTTTGAAATGGGCCTCTCTGCATTGATTAGCGGCTTTGAACAGCAATTTAACGAATAGGGTGATATCGTTTATGTTTATGATTTTACTTATTGTACAGCTTACAACATTTAGTTATCATCAGCTCACAACAAGGTTTGATTTTTACCCCTTTAACGGTATTCGCCATTATTCAGCCAAAGAACGCCGTAATGAGGCATTGATAAACGGTATTGTTATGGCGGTTCCCGTCATGCTCACGTTCGCTCGTACTCCGCTTTGGATTGGCATCGGCGGCTTGATCTGGACGCTTGTACTTGTCGGTGCCATACTAAACTGGTGGTTGCCGTATGTATCAGGTGTAACAGTATATAAAATGCCGAATAACGAAACATGGCAGCAGGTGTATGACAGGATTTTTTCGAAAACAATTATCCTATTGCCTTCGATTAAAAATAACCCGAGACCTAACTTGGAGCATATCATTCTTCATGTTCTCATCCTAAGCTCGGCGATTACAGCTTGGATGTATGTGCTTGGGCAGCCATAAAAGCATAAAAACAACACAAGCGGCCACCGCGCAAACGGTGGCCGTTTGGCGTTGGGCGAGTAGCCCCGAGGCGAGCCTGAGTGAGCCCAAAGTGAGAAAAAAATTAAGCTCTTGCCTGTGGCTGTAGTCGATATTGCTTCGGGCTGACCCCATAGTAGGCGCTGAAATGGCGTGTGAACGGATGGATGGCGGGGTAGCCGAGCCGCTCAGCGATGGCCGTCACACTCAGCTCGGTTTCCAGCAAGAGATTGGAAGCCCGCCTCATCAGCAGCTTGTGATGGTAGGCTTTCGGCGTTAGGCCAGTCTCGCGCAGAAACAGCGCGTGGAAGTAAGTGCGCTTCAAGCCGCAAAATGTCCACCAGGTTTCGACAGGCTCGCGCTGTTCTGGATGGTCGTTCAAGTGGTTGAGCAAACGGACAATCCGGTAATCGGTTGGCTGATGAGTGTGAACCGTATTGTACCAGTTCAGCATCCATGCATAGAGAAGGCTATTGATCATCTCCGTCCGGTAGAACGCTGCATTATGGTAAAGCTTGGCGAGCATAACGAACGATTCATACAGCTCAGGATAGGGCTGCAGCGAATAGACGCGTGGCAAACGGTCCAGCTCGTCACAAGGAAAGCTTCGTGAGGCTTCGCGCAGCTCAAACGGCTCGGGCGCGTAAATGAAGGTTCGATTGACGGAAACCGGCTCCTTGTCATCCCATAGATCGGCATAGAGATTATAAGATTGCAGAGGATGGCTAGGTGTAATATGAAAGGCATGAGGCTCATCCGGCTTCAAAAAAATAAGCGTTCTGCTGTCGAATGGGTAACGCACTCCGTTAATCTCCATCTCCCCTGGTCCGTCGGTAAATAGATGAAAAGCATAGACGCTGCAGACGCGGAGCTTCTCGTTGGAGCTGCCATCATACAAGTAGTTCATGCAGTCGCCGACATAGGGGGTCATCTCGTTCAGAAGCTTCATGCGAGCACCTCGTTTTAGATTATAGCATTTGAAAATTAGCGGATGAATCGTCAAATTAATGGATGACTGATCAAATACGAATATCTACATCAATGATACAATAACTGCAATGTTAAGCATAGCACTATTGATATATGAGTGGATAAATTAACAACAGAAAACAACAGAAGCGATTAGGATCTGCGCTTCGAGATTTGATCCCGTCCAAGGAGGGAAGCTATTGCGATTTAACCAAAAGGTTGTACTAGTCACGGGCGGCGGCTCCGGCATCGGTGAGGCATGTGTGGAGATGTACGCCGCCGAAGGGGCGCATGTTGTCATAGCGGATTTGAATGCTTTGGAGGCTCAGCGAGTAGCGGAAGGTCTGCTGCAAAAATATAGATTTTTGAAAGGGCTTCCAAAAATATTGGCGCTCCAAGCCGATGTCTCGCAGGAGGAGTCGGTTACTTCGCTTATGGAGGCCACGCTGCAAGCATTTGGACGGCTGGATGTGCTCATTAATAACGCTGCTATCATCTGTCCGAAGCCCATAGAGGACATCGACGAACAGGCTTTCGACCGGCTTTATGCGGTTAATGTGAAGGGCGTCTATTTGATGATTAAGCATGCCATCCCGCATTTGCGCAGCACGAAAGGCAATATTGTCAATCTGGCATCGCTCAATGGCCTAGTCGGCCAGCGGAACAATGCCGTATACGCCGCTTCCAAGGGGGCGGTTATCGCTATGACCAAATCGCTGGCCCTTGATTTTGCCCCAAGCGGCGTCAGAATCAACTGCGTATGTCCGGCAGGCGTGATGACGCCGCTGCTGGAAGAGTGGGTGCAGCAGCAGATCGATCCTGCCGCAGCACAGCGTACTTTGGACGAGATGCACCCGCTCGGACGTCCGGCCAATGCTGCGGAGATTGCCCAGGCGGTCCTCTATTTGGCATCAGAGCAAGCTTCCTTTATTACAGGTGTGGCGCTTCCGGTCGAAGGCGGCGCATCGCTAGGCTACTAACTGACATGGCAGGAGATGGGAAGATGAAAATTACAAAAGTAGAAACATTTGTGCTGCATGTGCCGATTGATCCGCCAATAACCGATGCGATTAACGTGGCGCAGCATTGGGGGCTGGCTGGCGTTCGGATTTTTACAGATGAAGGTTATGTCGGTTATGGCTACACGGGAACCTGTGCGCATGGTGACGATATGATCGTCGATACAATCGAGCGTTATTACGCTCCCGAGCTAATTGGCAAAGACCCTTTTATGGTGAAGGAAATATGGGATACGCTGCGTTACGGCAAAATGCATTGGATTGGCCGCGCGGGTATTGCCCATATGGCGCTTGCGGCAGTAGATATTGCGCTTTGGGATATTATGGCGAAAGCCTCGAACAAGCCGCTGTGGCAGTATCTTGGCGGGCATAAGTCAACGGGAATTAAAGCTTATAACACGAATGGGGGCTGGCTGAACTGGCCTTTGGAGCGTTTGCTAAAGGATGTAACGGACATTGTCGAGCAAGGCTTCACTGGGGTGAAAATCAAAGTGGGCAAGGCTGATCCGCATGAGGATTTCGAGCGGGTGAAGGCGGTCCGTCAGGCTATTGGCGATAAAACAATTTTTATGATAGACGTAAACCAGCAATGGAATATCAACACGGCGATGACGTGGGGCAAAAAGCTGGAGCAATTCGACCTGTTCTGGCTGGAGGAGCCGCTTAACCCGGATGATATTATGGGCCACCGGAAGCTGGCCGATGCGCTCAATGTGCCGATTGCTCTTGGCGAGCATGTCTATTCCAAATATGCGTTCCGCGATTATATCCATCAGGGGGCGATTGAATATTGCCAGGTCGATGTGACCCGTGTCGCGGGCATTACGGAGTGGCTGCAGGTGGCGGGGCTGGCCGCATCCTACGATATCCCGATTTGTCCGCATGTGGGAGATATGGGGCAAATTCATCAGCATTTGGTCGCTGCGACATCTGGAGCGATCATGCTGGAGTACATTCCGTGGATCAGGACGATTTTTGTAGAGCCGGCTACGGTCAAAAATGGGTTTTATGTGTTGCCGGAGCTGCCGGGAGCTTCGACTGAAATCATTCCTCGTTATTTTGATCAATATCGCATCAGATAACCGAAAGGAGCAAAGCGATGAGACTGCATGGCAAAATAGCGCTGTTGACAGGAGCGGGCTCTGGCATCGGAAAAGTGACGGCAGAGCGTTTCGCGAGTGAAGGGGCTGCGGTTATCGTTAATGACATTGACGAAGCGAAGGGACGAGATACCGTCAAAGCGATTCAAGCTGCTGGAGGTGAGGCATTGTTCCTGCACGCTGACGTGACGGATGCGGACTCCGTTCGCTCCATGGTCGAGAAGGCGATAGCAGCGTATGGCGTCATCGATATTTTGTTTAATAACGCAGGGATTAGCGGGGTAGGGGCTATACATGAAATAGAACCGGAGGATTGGGACCGTGTCGTTCGGGTCAATCTGCGCGGCGTGTTCCTGCCCTCCAAATACGTGCTGCCCTATATGATGGAACGCCGAAGCGGCAATATCATTCATATGTCCTCCTGTATTGCGGAGATAGGCCTCGCGCGAAGAGCTTCCTATTCGGCTACCAAAGGGGCAGTGCTGTCGCTTGCCAAATCGATGCAGGTCGATTATGCCAAATACAATATCCGGGTGAATGCTGTGCTGCCTGGAACAATCATGACGCCGTTTGTAGAGCAATATTTGAAAAGCTCCTACGAGGACCCGGATGCGGCAATTGCAGCCATCAAGCTGAGACAGCTAGGCGGACAATTGGGGAAGCCGGAGGATGTAGCGAGCGCGGTACTATTTCTGGCCTCCGATGAGTCTTCCTTCATCATGGGCTCTCCGCTGTATATTGATGGAGGCGTCGTCTTCGGCAAGGATGCATAATCGATGCGTAAACCATTTTGTTATAAAGGCGGTTGGATGAAATGAAGCTGGTAACGATTGATACGGACGGCATGTATCGTCTCGGTCTTAAGGTGAACGAGGGCATATTGGATATTCAAGCGGCACTGCGATGGCTGCCTGACTCCTCTATTGCATCCGATGTTATGGAGGTTATTGCGGGCGGTTCTCAGGCGCTTGCGCAGCTGGAATCTTACGCAAAGCGCGTCATGAAAGCGGCAGAGCAGGCGGGTGTGGCGTGTGGAGAGATTATTTTGGCGGAAGACGAGGTAAGATGGGGGCCTTGCGTCACCCGCCCGGGCAAAATCATCTGCGTCGGCTTGAATTATAGAAAGCATGCAGCGGAGACCAATGCGCGGGTTCCAGACTACCCCATTTTGTTCAACAAGTTTAACAACACACTTACTGGTCATGGCAGGGATATTGCATTGCCGGAGCGGGTAACGGCACAGGTCGATTATGAGGCGGAGCTTGTTATCGTCATCGGCCAAACGGCGAAATACATTAGCGAGGAGGAGGCCCTCCGGCATGTGTTCGGCTATTGCTGTGTCAATGATTTGTCGGCACGGGATCTTCAAATGCGGACGGCACAATGGCTGCTCGGCAAAAGCTGCGACGACTTCAGTCCGCTTGGCCCTTATCTGGTAACAGCCGATGAAATCCCGGACCCCAATGCGCTCGATATAAAGTGTACCGTCAATGGGGAGGTCAGGCAGCATTCCCATACGAGCGATATGATATTTTCCTGCGCCGAAATTGTAAGCTATATTTCACAGCATATGACGCTGTCGCCGGGCGACATTATCTTGACCGGAACACCGGAGGGTGTTGTGCTCGGCCTGCCAGAGGAGCAGCGGGTTTATTTGCGCCATGGCGATACGGTAACGATTGAAATCGAAGGCTTAGGCAGCTTGACCAACCGATTTGTAAGCGAGGCTTAGCAGGGGCGGATCTTTAATGGGACATAATGATATAGCTGAAGGGTGATGCATAGTGAGTCAAGCGAAGCTTTGGTATAACGGTCCGGGAGAGGACTGGAAGCAGGGATTGCCGATTGGTAACGGCCGGATTGGCGCAGTTATTTTTGGCGGCAGCGAGCGGGAAACTTGGTGTATGACAGAGCTGACGTATTGGTCTGGGAAGAAGGAGCGGATAGCCGGAAACGGAGGAGGGAAAGCAGGGCTTAACCGGATGCGGGAAGCCTTCTACCGAGGCGATTATAATGAGGGAGATCGGCTCGCTAAGGAGCAGCTGCAGCCGAGGAAGCAAAATTTCGGCACTAACCTTTCCGTTTGCGATATGGTGCTGCGGTTCGGACATCAGAGTGATGACATCATTCGCGAGCTCGACGTGGAGCAAGCTACGGCAGCGATGTCTTATTCAAGCGAAGGCCAGACGTTCACCCGCGAAGCTTTTGCAACGAATGTCGACGGCATCGTTGCAGCACGGTTTGCGGGCGAACAGGCGGGAAGTGTCAGCTTCACGCTCAGGGTTACCGGCCGCTCAGGGCAGTTCGCGGCTGTCGCAATAGGTGATGATTCGGTCGCCTTTCGTGGGCAAGCAACGGAGGATATGCATAGCGACGGCACATGCGGTGTATGGTGCGACGGGCTGGTGAAGCTGGTCGTGCAGGGCGGCAGCGTCCAGACAAGGACGGATAAGCTTGTTGTGACAGGCGCAGACGAAGCCTATCTTTATTTTGCCATGCATACGGATTACGGCCAAGCGGATGAGAACTGGAAAGTGCGAAGCGGGGAACAGCTCGCAGCCGCGATTGCCAAAGGCTATGATCAATTGAAAGCCGAGCATGTAGCGGATTACCGCTCGCTGTATGCCCGTGTAGCTCTGGACCTCGGAGCATCCGAGGCCGCTGCGCTTCCGACGGATGAGCGCATGCGGCGGCTGCGGCAGGAGGGACATGACGATCCCGAGTTTATCTCTTTGTTTTTCCAATATGGCCGTTATTTGACGATAGCCGGATCACGCGCAAATTCGCCGCTGCCGCTGCACTTGCAAGGCATATGGAATGACGGCGAGGCGAACCGGATGGCCTGGAGCTGCGATTACCATCTGGACATTAACACGCAGATGAATTATTATCCGACGGAAATCGTCAATTTGGCAGAATGCCATGTTCCGCTCATGCACTACATTGAGCGGCTGGCGGATGCGGGGAGACTGGCTGCACAAGATTTCTATGGCTGCGAGGGCTGGGTCGCTCATGTATTCTCCAATGCGTGGGGCTTCGCGGCACCTGGCTGGGAGACGGGCTGGGGGCTTAATGTCACTGGCGGATTATGGATTGCCATGCACCTCAAGGAGCATTATGAATATGGGCTGGACCGCACCTTCTTGACGGAACAAGCTTATCCGGTGATGAAGGAGGCAACTGCCTTTTTCCTTGATTATATGGCGATCCATCCAGCCAAGGGCTGGCTTGTAACCGGGCCATCCAACTCGCCTGAGAACAGCTTTTATCCCGCTGATCGGGAGCAGGGACCGCAGCAGCTGTCGATGGGCTCGACGATGGATCAGGTGCTGGTGCGGGATTTATTCGACTTCTGTCTGGCTGCGGCGAAATTACTCGGAACGGATATTGAGCTTCAAGCGAAGCTGGAGCATGCGATTTCCCTGCTGCCTCCACTGAAGATCGGCAGCAGAGGCCAACTGCAGGAATGGCTGGAGGATTACGAAGAGGCGCAGCCCGAGCATCGCCATCTTGCCCATCTGTTTGCCCTTTATCCAAGCAGCCAGATCAATCCGCGCGATACGCCTGAGCTAAGCGCAGCCGCAAGGCAGACGCTGCTAGGTCGTATGACGGATGAGCTGGAGGATATTGAATTTACGGCGGTATTGTTTGCAACCGGCTTTTCCCGCCTGTATGATGGCGACCGAGCATTGTGGCATATTGCCCATCTGATTAGCGAGCTATGCTTTGATAATCTGCTAACCTATTCCAAGGCGGGGGTTGCCGGGGCAGATACGAATATTTTTATTGCTGATGGCAATTACGGCGGTACGGCTGCGGTGGCAGATACACTCCTGCATAGCCATACAGGAAACATTCATCTGCTCCCGGCTTTGCCCTCGGCTTGGCGGTCAGGCTCCTTCAAGGGCCTGCGTGCGAAAGGCGGCATCGAGGTGGATGCCGCATGGGACAACAATCGGCTTACAGAAGCGGCGCTATATGCACACGCCTCGGGACAGGTGGTCGTTCGGTACGGTGAGCTTGCCGTGAAGGCTGAGCTTAAGGCCGGTCAGGCTTACAGGCTTGATGCCGAGCTGCAAATATCGGAGCGTATGGCGGTAGAGCAATAGAGGAATAAAGCAGTAGCCTGGGCAGTTCATCCTATAAAAGAAAAGACAACTACGCTTTAGTATAAAGTAGTTGTCTTTTCGCTTCGTTAGGTTATGATGTAGGTGCGGCCGTTTTTAGAGTGGGATGGCGATGCTTTCGCTTTTTATGAAAGCGCTATTATATAGAGGGGTGGGTTGGCTGTGCCCAAATATACGACGATTTTTCGCAAGTTTCTGGTGTCTTATTTAATTATACTAATCATTCCTAGCATAGCGGGTTATGTGTCGTATCGCACTTCGATTTCGGTTACGCAATCCATTTCCATCGAGAATAGCGTGACCCAACTGCAGCGCAGCCAAGAGATATTGGAGCGAAGAATGGTAGAGGTGGAAGGCTTCACCCGCCAGCTTGCCTTGAATCCTGACCTGAACAAGCTCATGAATGAGCAGAAAAAGGGAGACGCAATCAACGTCTATGGCATCTGGAGCATGGTGAAGCAGGTGACGCCATTTAGCCAGACGAATGATTTTCTGCAAAATTATTTTATATATTTAAAAAATTATGACGTTATATTCACCCAAGGCTCAGCCTACTTCCGTCCGGAGCATTATTACCAAAATTTCCACTACACGGACCTTTCGCTCGATGAGTGGAAGGATGAGGTGCTCGGAAAAACGCATAGCAGCGAGATGATGCCGCTCCGTTCGTTTATGAGCAATAAGAAGCAAAGCTCGGTCGTCACCTACATGCAATCGCTGCCGCTCGACAGCTTCAGCGGCTCGTCGCCAGCTACAGTCGTTGTTATGATCGATGAGGAGCATATTTCCAATCTGCTTGCTGGACTTGAAGACCGTTACGGCGGCTGGGCGCACATTAGTGATGCGCAGGGAAATACGATAGGGGTGCGGGGAATTACGGAAGCAGCGGCAAGGCAGCTTTCTACGTCCACTGAACTTGACCAGACGAAACGCAGCCAATTTTACCATGACGATCTTGTCATAACGATTCAATCGGACACGAGCGGTTGGACTTATCGCGCAGGCATACCGCGCCAGGTGCTAATGGAGAATGCGAATCAGATTAAGCATATGACCTGGATGGTAACCGGAATTGCATTAGTGCTTGGGCTGCTGGCGGGGCTCTTGCTCGCCTATCGAAACAGTGTGCCGATTAACCGGCTGCTTGGCGTGATGAAGGAGCATTTCGGCAAGGACGGTTTGGCGGAGCGCAATGAATATGATTTTTTGCAGGGCAATATTTCGAAAATGATTACGAGCAATCGCCAATTGGAGCTTGAGCTTGAGCGTCAACTGCCGCTCGTTCGAGACGGCTTTCTCAAGCGCCTGCTGGCAGGCGAATTTCATACGCTGGAGGAAATTGCGGCTGCGGCGGCGCAAGCGGACGTTAGCCTTGCAGGTGGGAAAGGTTACGTGGGCATTTTGCGAATAAACGGCTATTCTGGCATGGATAGCATCGATATATTAAAGGAGCTTTCCGCGGCAAGGCTGATTATGAAGCAGGCATTGTCCGAAACCGCGGGTTATTTGCTGATGACCGAGCTTGGATCGGATCGTTTAGTTATGATCTGGTTGGAGCAGGGGGAGCAGACTAGCGGGACTGATTTCCGTAAACGGTTAGATGAAGCGCTGACGGGGCTCGCACGAACAGCCTACTCCGAATACAAGGTTTCCTTGTCAGCTGCATTTGGCGAATGCTTCCACACGCTGATGGATGTCAGCCACTCTTACGAGCAGGCCGGACAAACGCTGGAGTATACCGAGCTATCCGGCCAGCAAAGCATACTATGGTTTAGTGATTCCAGCCGGGAAACGGCGACCTATTATTACCCGCTAGACATGGAGCAGCGGCTGATTAGTACGATTCGTGCAGGAGAGCCGGAGGAAGCTAAGCGGATCGTGTCGACGGTGATGGACAAAAATTCGGATCAGCACCAGTTATCTCCGGAAATGAAGCAGCAGCTTGTCGGCGAGCTGAAGGGAACGCTGCTCAAGCTGCTGGATCAGAAGGCGCTCGTCCAATCGGAGCTGCTTCATACGTTGAAAAATCAAATGATCGGCATCCAGGCAGCAGATATGCTGCCGGATATTCAGCAAGAGATCAACGGTATTATTGAAGCGTTATGCGGCATTATTAACAGCAAGAAAAATAGTGCCCATATTCAGACCGCGGGTGACATCAAGCGATTTATTGCCGAAAGTTATAGCGACTCCGAGCTCACCTTATACCGAATCGCCGAGAAGGTTGAACGTCCTGAGAAGTATATTTCTCAGCTATTCAAAGAAGTGACGGATATGAATGTGTCCGATTATCTGGAGATGGTCCGAATCGAGCGCGCTGCCTCTTTGCTGCGCACAGAAGGCTGTACAGTTGACGAAATTGCGTCACGCGTCGGCTATAACAGCTCGCATTCCTTCCGCAGAGCTTTCAAGCGGGTAATGGGCGTTGCGCCAAGCTCCTATAGGCAGTCTATTCATATCTAGGCGCCCATCAGGCGTGGAGGGAGTGAAGGAGAAATGAAGATGGGCCGGACCGGCATGGCTGTCCTTGTGTTTATGCTTGTGCTTGTGGGGCTGTTGCTCCTCGTCTCATGCTCTGCTAAAGAGAGTAATCTTGTGAGCGGAGATGAAGGCAAGCATGAGGAAGCGCCGACAGAGCTGCATGTATTTGCCTTGCAGGAGCCGGGAATTGAGCTGCAGACCAATGATTTCACTCGTTATCTGGAGCAAAAATTTAACGTGCATTTCAATTGGGAAGTTATTTCACCAGACGGGGCAAGGGAAAAGCGGCAAATATCGCTTGCAGGCGGCGACTATCCGGATGCTTATTTTCTGACTGCCTATATAGATCAATTCTCGCAATCGGATCTGCTGAAGTACGGCAAGCAAGGCATTATCCTGCCCTTAAATGAGTTAATCGCGAAATATGCCCCCCATGTGTTAGCTGCTATGGCGGAGCATTCGGAACTCAAAGCGCTCAGCACAGCTCCGGATGGGAACATTTACGGGCTTCCAGCCTACAGCGAATGCTTCCATTGCTCCTATCCGAACAAAATGTGGGTAAATGTGCAATGGCTCGCGAAGCTAGGTATGGATGTGCCAACGACAACCGAGGCATTTAAGGAAATGCTGGAGGCGTTCAAAAGCTCGGATCCCAACGGCAATGGTTTGGCTGATGAGGTTCCGCTCAGCGGCTCTACCGAGGATTTTGGCGTGCGAATTATTCCGTATTTAATGAACGGTTTTATTTATGATGATGATCGCCATTATTTAATGCTGACTGATGGCAAGGTTGAGACGGCTGCGGATAAGCCGCGTTGGAAGGACGGGCTGGCCTATATCAGATCGCTTTACAAGGAGGGGCTGATTGATCCGGGAGCTTTTATTCAAAATGCGGAAGCTTTAAAAAGAATCGGCGACAATGAAGGAGTATCTATGTTGGGAGTGGCGGCTGGAATGCATCCCGCTATTTTCGCAGGCGAGAGCATGAACGATTATGTGCCGATTCCACCACTTGCGGGACCTTATGCTTCCTATGCTACCTATCAAGGGGGCGGTATGCAGCCTGGAGCCAAGTTTGTCATCACGAACCGGGCGAGCAAGGAGGCGCAGCGCAAATTAATCGAAATCATTAACTATATGTACACCCCAGAAGGACAAACGACGTCCCAAAACGGTTTGGAAGGCATTGGCTGGCGCAAGCCGCAAGCCGGGGAGAAGGCGCTTGGTGCAGACGTCAAGCCGTTGTTCACAAGCCTCATTTTAATCAATGAAGCAAAGTCGACCAATTCCGGCTGGAGCGGGATGGCGCATCTATATATGCCTCGGGAGTATCGCGATAGCTGGGTAGCGGGCAGCGATATGTATACGCCTGATGGCTATGAGCGCCGGCTCTATGAAGCCACGAGGCTGTATGAAGGGCATGAGCCTAAAGATATTTTTCCCTTTTGGATGTTATGGCTGGACCCGGCCGAAGCGGACGAGGCTGGCATTTTGCATACAAATTTAACTAATTATATCGAACAAAGCACATTGCGCTTCATTACAGGCGATTGGGATTTAGACAACGATTGGGACGGATATGTAGCAGGCTTGCGTGATATGAGAATTCAGCGGTACGTGGAGATTATGCAAAGGGCTTATGATCTATATAAAAAATAAGCGAGTTTTTCTAGACTGTTGGACATCTGCCAATCACTCGGATAAGTTAACAGATATGTACATGGCAACTGACTGCTGTATTGAAAAATAAAATTTGTAAACCGGCTGATCGTTTAGCCGGTTTTTTTTCGTATGTCCGTTGTTATCAAGCTGGCCAGGACAAAAGGTTAGTTCAGAGCAACCGTTTTAGATTAAGCCTATCCTTACTCCCTTCCCCCGAAGCTTGCGCCAAATGTACGCCCCACAGCCAATTGTCCCCCTGAAAACGGCGTTATTGTACGCTAAACGACGCAATTGTACCTGTCGCAAGCGAGGCTGAATCCCCTATGATCAAGCGTATAGAAAGCGCTATCATTCATCATCAGGCAGTGACTTAGGGGGGATTGTTCTGGAGAAAGAGGTTGTACTGGAGCATCAAATGTTAAACGGCGGTGTTAAGCGAAGAGTAACGGAGGAAGCGGCAAGAAGCTTAAGGAAACATTGGCAGCTCTATTTGATTGTTATACCGCCGGTGTTGTTTTTCCTTATTTTCAAATATTATCCGATGCTTAATGCGGTGCTGGCGTTCAAGGACTATAACGTCATTAAAGGGATCTGGGGCAGTCCGTGGGTAGGCTTCAAAAACTTTCAGCTGTTTTTTGATAATCCGATGTTTTGGCCGCTCGTCAAAAACACCATTTTCGTCAGCGGCTATTTGCTGCTGGCTGGTTTCCCGGTGCCTATACTGCTGGCGCTCATGTTAAATGAGGTGGGCAGCGGCAGGTTCAAGCGGCTGGTCCAGCTCGTTACTTTCGCGCCGTATTTTATCTCGACGGTCGTCATGGTATCGATCATTATGCTGTTTCTTGCGCCGCGGCTTGGCTTTGCCAATGTGGCTCTGAATTTTTTTGGCCTGGACTCCATCAATTTTCTCGGCGAGGCCAGCATGTTCCGCTCGATCTATGTATGGTCTGATATTTGGCAGACGGCAGGCTATTCGGCGGTCATTTATTTGGCGGCGCTGGCGGGCATCGATCCAACGTTGTATGAGGCAGCCAAGGTGGACGGCGCTTCGCGCTTTCAAAAGATTGTGCATGTGGACATTCCCGGCCTGCTGCCGACGATTACGATAATTCTCATATTGAATGTGGGCAGCGTGATGGCGATTGGGTTCGAGAAAATATATTTGCTGCAAAATCCGCTGAATATGGTTCATTCAGAAATTATTGCCACTTATGTGTATCGAATTGGGCTGCTTAATGCCAATTACAGCTTTGCAACCGCAGTCGGCTTGTTCAACTCGCTTATTAATTTGGTGTTGTTGGTTACGGTGAATGGCCTGGCCAAACGTTTAACGAAATCGAGTATTTGGTAGAAGAAGGGGAGTACGCCTATGGCAGCAACAAAACCAGCTGGGCAGCAACGGCCGTTCAGGCTGAAAATCAGAGAATCGGCTGGTGACAGGCTGTTTCTGTTCATCATCTATACGGTGCTTTCACTTGTGCTGCTCGCAGTCATTTATCCACTTATTTATATTTTGAGCAGCTCGATCAGCAGCCCGGCCGCGGTGACTTCTGGACGTGTCTGGCTGTGGCCCGTCGATATTTCCTTCCGCGGCTTCGAGGTGCTGTTTAATACCCCGCAAATTATGACGGGCTACGGCAATTCGTTGTTCTATACGACGGCGGGAACGCTAATTAGCGTAGCGCTGACGGTTATGATTGCGTATCCGATGTCGCGCAAAAGCTTTTTTGGCCGTGGGGTTATTATGATGCTGATCACGTTCACCATGCTATTCAGCGGCGGCCTCATTCCAACTTATATGGTAGTCAAAGAATTCGGCATGATCGACTCGCGCTGGGCACTGCTCATTCCGAATGCGATCTGGGTATGGCAGGTAATCATCGCCCGCTCTTTCTTCCAGTCATCGATTCCCGATGAGTTGATGGAGGCGGCCGAAATCGACGGCTGCAGCGATCTCCGGTTTATGCGCAGCGTCGTCATTCCCTTGTCCAAGCCGATACTCGCCGTGCTGTTCCTAATGTATGGGGTAGGCCAGTGGAACGCCTATTTCGATGCCCTTATCTATTTAAAATCAGCTAATCTGTTTCCGCTCCAGCTTGTGCTGCGCAGCATCATCATTATGAATAATACCGCAGGCGTGACGGACGCCCTGAAACAAGTGGAGCGCCAGCAGCTATCCGAGCTGCTGAAATACTCGCTGATCGTCGTAGCTACGCTGCCGGTGCTTATTATTTATCCGTTCGTACAGAGGTATTTTGTCCAAGGCATGCTTGTCGGCTCGGTCAAGGGCTGATGCTGAAATGGAGAATGAAGGGAGGTGAGGCTTGGGATCGAAAGCGCAAATGCAAGGCAGACAGCCATTATTATGAGATGAAAAGGGAGCGAACAACAATGAAGAAGAGACTGTTAGGCCTGCTCGCCATTGCAGTGGTCGTTAGCATGATGCTTGCTTCATGCTCGCAAAACAATAAGCCGGCGGGCAGCGTGGCGACTGCGCCTGCTTCGCAATCGGAAGAGACGGGAAGCACCGCACCGGTTGAAATTACGATGTTTGCCGTGCAGGAGTCGGGCATTGATCTGACGACTAACAAGTTCACCAAATTTGTGGAAGAGAAGTTCAATATGAAGTTTAAGTTCGATACGACGCCACCGGACGGGGCAAAGGAAAAACGCCAAATTTCGCTTGCGAGCGGCGATTATCCAGATGCTTATATGCTTCCGGGCTATATCGATCAATTTTCGCAGGCTGATGTATTGAAGTACGGCAAGCAGGGCGTGATTGTGCCGTTGAACGACCTGATTGAGCAATATGCGCCGAATATTAAAGCCGCCATGGAAAAAGACGCAGATTTGAAAGCGTTTAACACGGCGCCTGACGGCAATATTTACGGTCTTGTCGCTTACAGCCAATGTTTCCATTGCTCGTATCCGAACAAAATGTGGATCAACACGAAATGGCTGGATAAACTCCAGCTTGAAATGCCTAAGACGCCGGAGGAATTTAAAGCGGTGCTGAAGGCGTTCAAAACCCAAGATCCAAATGGCAACGGAGTTGCCGATGAAGTTCCGCTCAGCGGCTCGATCGAGGATTTTGGCGTACGTGTTATTCCATTCCTAATGAACGGCTTCGTCTATGATGATGATCGCAACTATTTGAACATGACGGGCGGCAAGGTGGAATCGGCGGCGGTGAAGCCGGAATGGAAAGAAGGGCTGAGCTATATCAAATCGCTGTATGATGAAGGGCTGATTGATCCGGGCGCATTCGCGCAAAACGCGGAAGCGTTCAAAAAAATCGGCGAAAACGGCGATTCGCAAATTTTGGGCGCGGGAGCGGGCATGCACCCAGCTATTTTCATAAATATCGACGCTGGCAACAAAAATTCGGCCGATTACAATCCTGTACCGCCGCTTACTGGACCACATGGCTCCTATGCAACGCATGATGGGGGCGGCGTAGCTCCTGGCGCCAAGTTTGTCATTACGAATAAAGCATCCGAAGAGCAGAAAATCGCCTTGATTAAGCTAGTCGATTATATGTTCACGCAAGAAGGCCAGACGAATGGAGCCTCCGGCATGGAAGGCATTGATTGGAGAAAGCCGAAAGATGGCGAGGTTGCGCTTGGCGAAGGCGTAATACCGCAAATTGCCACGATTCCTGCCGCTGAAGGCGAAGCCCCTCGCAATGCGGGCTGGAGCGGAACCGCCCATTTCTATATGCCGAAGGAGTACCGGGACAGCTTCGTTCAAGGAACGGATATTTATGATTCCGCCAGCTACGAGCGCAGATTGTATCAGGCGACACTGCTGTACCAAGGCCATGAGCCGAAGGAGCTGTTCCCGCTGTGGTCGATCTGGGTCGATCAGAACGAGGTGGACGAAGTTAGCATTTTGCAAACGAACATTAAATCTTACATTGAGCAGAACGCCTTGCAATTTATTACCGGCAACAAAAGCTTGGAGAAGGACTGGGACGCTTATGTGAAAGGCTTGAAGGACCTGAAAATCGATCGTTATTTGGAAATTTTGCAAAAAGCTTATGACGCGTCGTTCAAGTAATCCTGCGGTTATAGCAAATTTCTTGGATTAATTAGAATCAGCAACGCCGAACTCACAGGATCAGGTTATTATTGCGAGATAATGGCCTGGTCTTATTTTCTGAAAAAGGAGCTTAATTATGATCCCATTCGTGAAAAAAATACAGCCTTGGCTGCTCGTTGTCGTTCTGCTCACGATGCAGCTTGGACTGGTAGCGCCTTACGGAAACGTAGCGAAAGCTGCGGACAATGGACTTGCCCAGAAGCCTTATATGGGCTGGAGCAGCTACAGCATGCAGGTGTATACGAACAACGGCCACTGGATTACCGCTGATCAGATCAAGGCGCAGTCCGATGCGATGCACGAGAAGCTGCAGCCTTACGGTTATGAATACATTAATATCGATGCGGCCTGGAATGGTGACATGGATGGCTACGGGCGGCCGATTCCAAGTACGACCCTTTATCCAAACGGCTTGCAGGAAGTGATCGACCATATTCACGATAACGGGCAAAAGGTAGGGCTGTACGGTATTCCGGGCATGTCGCCGCAGGCGTATGATCAGGATTTGCCGATTTATGGTGCGCCGGGCTGCTCCATGCAGGATATTGCTGCACAGCCGCTGCAAGAATCGGACTACTGGGGTCTCGGCTACAAAATCGATTTCAATCAGCCGTGCGCACAGAAATATATTGATTCGATTGCCAATTTATATGGCGAATGGGGAATTGACTTCCTCAAGTTCGACAGTGTGACGCCGGGTTCTGGCATATCGGACCTGTCGCTTGATGCGCGCGATGACGTCAAAGCATGGTCGCAGGCGCTTGAGCCGCACAATATTTGGCTGGAGCTTTCATGGGCGCTGGACATCAAATACATCGACTACTGGAAAAAATACGCCAACGGCTGGCGCGTAGATTGGGATGTGGAGTGTTATTGCGGCACTGGCGGCTTGACGGTATGGTCAAGCATTGCCCGTCTCTTCCCGAAAGCCGAGCAATTTTGGCGCCATGCCGGGCCGGGCGGCTGGAATGACTTCGATTCTTTGAATGTTGGAAATGGCTCGATGGATGGCCTGACGCAGGATGAGCGCAGAACAGCCATGTCGTTCTGGGCACTGTCATCCGCACAATTGTACATTGGCAATGATATGACCAACCTCGATGCTTATGGGCTAGAGCTATTGACCAATGAAGAGGTCATCGCTGTTAATCAGGCGGGCCGACCGGGACATCCCGTATCTACAGCTGCCGAGCAGCAAGTATGGTATGCGAACAATGGCGATGGCACATATACCGTCGGACTGTTCAATCTGGGGAGTTCGGCGGCAACGGTAAACGTGGACTGGAGCGATATCGGACTGGAAGGGCCAGCCAAGGTACGCGATCTGTGGACGCATCAGGATTTAGGTACATTTAACTCAGGCTACAGTTCGGCAAATTTGGCTTCGCATGGTTCGAGATTGCTGAAGGTTACGTCGCTTGGCGGAACTTCAATCGCTAACGATGACGATACTGGCTTTAAGTATACGGGGGATTGGACGCGCAATGGAGGGCAGGAGCTTGCCGGCGGCGCGCAAAACCTCGTTATCGATGTAGGCAATGCGGCAGCGCAGAGCAGCACCATCGCTCCAACAACTGCCAGCTTCAATAAAAAACAATCCGAGCAGGCCGATGTCGCCACGACATTGACGCTGAATGGCAATACGCTGGCGAGTATTTCGGCGGGCGGCACAGCGTTAACGGCAGGTACGGATTATGTGGTGAACGGGAACGAGTTGACGATTAAAAAGGAATATTTGGCGAGCAAGGCAGTTGGTACGCTGAATCTCTCCTTTGCATTTAGCGGCGGATTGCCGCAGACGCTGTCTGTTGCAATCAACGATACGACGATCAGAGACAGCAGGGTGACCCCGTCAACGGTCAGCTTCGATTTGCTGCCGTCTGCGCAAACGGATGTAACGCTCACAACGGCGCTCAATGGCAATATGCTGACAGACGTCAAGCATGATGGCATTACGCTCGCAGCAGGAACCGACTATACCGTAAGCGGCAATACGCTGACGCTCAAGAAGGCGTGGCTTGCTGCACAGCAGGCGGGAACGAAGGCGCTCACCTTTACCTTTAGTGCGGGAGCGGAACAGACGGTATCGCTTGTCATTCAGGATACAGCAGTTGGCGGATCAATCACCCTGAATGATGATGATTCATCCATCGTCTACACTGGCGGTTGGAATCGCAGCTGGAATCGTGGACTTGGCGATTATATGGATGATGTGCATTATGCCGAAGCGAATGACAACGATTATTTTTCGTATACGTTCACAGGCACAGGAATTGAATTTATTACGGAGCTTGACCCGTCACAGGGGGCAATCGACATTTATATCGACGATCAATTTCAACGGACGATCAGTACGTACCATATTGGAAGATTGGCGCAGAAGCCTGTGTTTAACATCACTGGTCTGGCTGACGGTACGCATACCCTTAAAGCGGTGAAAAAATCAGGTTATTTTCTTCTGCTCGATAAGCTGCGGGTACTACTGCCTGATCTTGTAAGCGCAGCGGGTGGCGGATTCGACAAGGCAGCGGGTCAGCAGGCAGATTTGGTCTTTACGTCGACAGGAGCTCGCAGCGGCTTCGCCGGCATTTCAAACGGTGCAGCAGCTCTGACAGAGGGAACAGATTACACCGTATCTGGCAATGACATTACCGTGAAGAAGGAATATATGGCGGCACAACCTATTGGTACAACAAGCTTGACGTTTTCGTTCGCAGGAGGGGCTGTGCAGACGCTTGCTGTAGCTGTCAGCGATTCGGCGGCGGCAAACAGTACAATTAGCCCTTTTGAGGCGAGCTTTGACAAAAAAGCTGCCGCCCAGGCCGACGTTGCTGTGGCCTTGACGCTGAACGGAAACACGCTCTTGGGCATCAGCAACCATGCAGCAGCTCTGACAGCGGGCACGGACTACACCGTATCCGGCAACGATGTGTTTCTTCACAAAGCGTACCTTGCCAGCCAGCCGTTAGGCACAACAAACTTGCGCTTTGATTTTAGCGCGGGGGCTCCGCAGACGCTGGACATCGAGATCACCGACACCACTGGGCAGAACAGTACGATTAGCCCTAGCACGCTAAGCTTTGATCATAAAGCGGAGGCTCAGGCAGATATTGCGACGACGGTTAGTTTGAACGGCAATATGCTAACTGGAATTGTTAATGGCGCGACAGCGCTGCAAGAGGGTACGGACTACCAATTTGCCGGAGACCAGCTTGCGATTCGCAAGGGCTATCTTTCCCAAATGCCAAATGGCATGACGAATTTGACGTTGTCCTTCAGTGGCGGTGCTGAGCAAACGCTGGCCGTTGCCATTAGCGATTCCTCCAGAGGCCGCTATGTGGCAGTCAACAACGATGACAGCGAGATTTCGTATAAGGGCGCCTGGCAGCATGGTCGCAACAGAGGACTTGGCGATTATAAGGATGACGTCCATTACACGGAGACGACGGGCGATTATTTGGAATATACGTTTGAGGGCACAGGCATTACGTTCATAACCGAAAAAGATTCGTCCCAAGGCGATATGGACATCTATATCGATGGCGTATTCCAGCAAACGGTCAGCACGTATTATCCTAGCCGCCAAGTGAATCAGACCGTATTTGTCGCTGAAGGCCTGACACTGGGCGAGCATACGCTCAAAGCGGTCAAAAAATCGGGCTACTACATGCTGCTTGACCAATTGAAATTCCGAATGGCCGATATGGTTACCCCCGACACAGGCAGCTTCGACAAAACCGCGCAGTCGGATATAACAACAACGCTTCAAGTCGATGGAAGCAATCTGCTGGGTGTGAAAAATGGCAATGCAATGCTCGCCGCTGGTGTGGACTATACCGTGTCGGGTAGTGACATTACGATCAAGAAGGAGTATTTGGCATCGCAGCCTGATGGAGCTGTGAGCCTAGCGATCTCTTATCGTGGCGATTATTACAACGATTTGCACGGTACGATGACCAATGGGGATTATGCTGAATTTTCGTTTACGGGCACAGGTGTTGCCCTGATTGCGCCAAAATCATCTGTACAGGGAGATATTGATATTTACATCGATAACATCTTCCAACAAACGGTTAGCGCCGTCAACGCAAGCCGATTGACGCAGCAGGAGATTTACGCCGTGGCCGGCTTGGCTGACACCGTTCATACGATTAAAGCGGTGAAAAAATCAGGGGATTACATGCTGCTGGACGGTGTTAAGTTTGCTGTTAGTGGTCAGCCGCAGCCATCGCAGCCATCGGCAACGCCAACTGGCGCGCCGTCAACAGCACCGTCGATGGAGCCTACAGCATCGGCAACGCCATCAACAATACCATCGTCGGAGCCTTCTGCAACACCAACGGAGTCCGCAGCAACGCCAATGTCACCTACAGCGACGCCGACACCCGCACCAACACAGGTGCAAAACGGAGGGGGAGGGGCAACCAATGCTCCTCCCCCATCGGGGGGAAACGCATCCTCGGAGCTGATTACAGTGGACGTAGGGAATGGAATCAAAAAGGTCATAAACAGAACGAAGCAGGTGGGCGGCAGCAAGCAAGATGAGCTTGTGCTGACGGCCGAGGAGGCCAGCAAAGCGGCGGCAAGCGCAGCGGCATCAGGCGCGAAGGCTGTGAACATTAACATTCCAGACACGCTGGATGAAGTTGGTGAAACAGCGTTCAAGCTTCCCAAGGATGCGGTCAAAAGCTTGACGACAGCAGAGGTTGGGCTGCAGTTAACTACTGCAAATGCTATTATTACGGTCAGCAGCGGCCCATTATCGGGCTTGCAGGATGAACTGTATTTTAAGCTGGCTCCAATGAAGGACGCAGGCAAGCAGCAGGAGCTTGCTGGTCAGGCGAATCGCCAAGCAGCCGTCAGCATTGTCATGGGTGATGGTGAGGCGACGGTTGTTGGTCGTCCGATGAACATTGAAACCAATTTGCAAAATGCGGAAGTTACGATTATTTTACCGTTAAAGGGCAGTAAGCTTGATGAAGCAGAGTGGCAAAATCTAGCCGTGTATATCGAGCATAGCGACGGAACGAAGGAACTGCTCAGGGGGACTGTCGTACCCTACAACGATCAGGGCGACAAAGGGCTTGCATTTACCGTAACAAAATTCAGCTTGTTCACGCTGCTTCATATATCGGGGCTGGACCAGTCTAGTCTAGGCATCGCTTATATGAAAGGATACGAGGATGACACGTTCAAGCCGGACAATCGGATTACAAGGGCGGAGATGGCCGCCATCCTGTCCCGTATACTGACGCGCCATAAGGCGGATACGGCGAATATAAATTATACGGATGTAGCTGCAGGGTATTGGGCTAAGGAATATATAACCGACATGACCCAGATGGGTTTAATGAAGGGATATGGCAATGGGGAATTTAGAGCTGGCCAATCGGTTACGCGTGCGGAGATGGCACGGCTTATGTCGCAATTGCTTGTAAGCGATTCGGACTCGCAATCCAGCAAAGGTTTTAGCGATATAGCGGGGCATTGGGCGCAAAGCGATATTATGAAGGTTCAGTCCTACGGCTTTATTAACGGCTACAACGACGGCACGTTCAAGCCGAATCAGGCGCTGACACGCGCGGAAGCAGCCACCATTATCAACAAGGTGCTGGGTAGGCCAAATGCGAACGCTTCGGCACAATTATTATGGAAGGATGTTCCAGCTTCTCATTGGGCATTCGGAGCTATTGCTGCAGCATCGCTAGAATAGTGGAAACGGGTCCTCCTGATGTCAGGGGACCCGTTTTATCGTTTTGTCTGGGAATGGAGGGAGAGTGATTGTCGTTATTTAGCGTCATGGAATATGATTCCCAGACTATATCTGGTTCCCGAAGTAATCGTGCCGACACCGTGGCGAAGCGTAATACGATAATAGCCACGCATTCCTGAAACAGGACGATGCTGAGTTGGGAAAATCAGTCCCTCACCTTGCTCTAATGTCAGGACATGTCCCCTGCTTTGTGCGCGTGGACGCTGCTCTACAAGTAGAAATTCACCACCAGTATAATCTTTATTCCGCTGCCCCAAAGCAAATACAACCTGGAAAGGGAAAAACCTATCTCCATATAAATCTTGATGCAAGCAGTTATATCCGTTTGTCTCGTATTTCAAAATCAATGGTGTAGGACGGAGTTGTCCTGCTTGATGGCATTGCTCAAGAAATTCTTCGAGCGAAGCAGGATATGCAGCAGTTTTGTTTAATTGCTCTGACCAACGATTAGCAGCTTTAGCTAGTTCAGGATACAGCTCTTCACGCAGCTGCCGAAGCTGATTGGGGAGTGGGTCAGCAAAATATTTGTATTCACCCATCCCGAATCGGTATCGTGCCATGTCGATTGTTTTACGGTACAGTGCTTCATCCTCATAGCTGCTGATGAAGCTCATGCAGGCTGCGGGGCTTAGCAAACGTGGGAGCTTGGCATAACCATACTCATCAAGCGATTGCTGCAGTGCTTCCCAGTCTAATTGGCGGATGAATGATGCCATCTCATTAGACATGTTGTAGGTTCCCTTTTGCACTGGTGCGGATACTCTCCAGCTGCAGCAGCTTTGTTTTCATATCTAATCCGCCCCGATAGCCGGTAAGTGTCCCATTTTTGCCGATTACGCGGTGGCACGGAACGGTTATGAGCAATGGATTTGCGCCAATGGCTGCACCAACTGCTCGAACCGCTGCAGGCTTTTGAATATGGTTGGCAATATCTGAATAGGACCAGATATGCCCATATGGAATGCTGCAAAGAGCCTGCCATACGGCCTCTTGAAAAGGCGTTCCTTGAAATACGGCAGGAACTGTAAAGTTTTCAAGCGTTCCTTGCAAATATTGGACTAGTTCAGCCTTATACGGAAGCAGCTTTTCATCATTATGGATCAAAGGGCTATGTGAAAAACGCGATGCAGCCCATTTCGCCAACTCTTCAAATGGCTGGTTTTGTGAACCGACGAAGCAAAGCCCTTCGTCGGTTGCAGCGACGTGCATATTCCAATCTTCATAACTAAACAGCGACCAGTATATGGTCCTATTAATTGAATTCGTCATTTTGAATGATCTCCTTTATTTATGTTAAGTCATCTTTGCTATGCTGCTGTCGATAGCTTTCGGGCGTATATCCAGTTTTCTGCTTGAACAGGGTAATAAAATAGGGCGTATTGGACAAGCCGACACATTCGCCAGCTTCTGCAATGGATATAGGAGAAGATAGAAGCATCGCCTTAGCCTTTTCGATTCTTATTTGCTGGATATAGTCGACAGGTGTTTTGCGCGTTACTTTTTTGAAGGTTCGGTGCAAATGATACGGCGTACCATGACAAATGGATGCAAGCGCAGCCAGCGTTAGCTTTTCTTTGTAGTTTCGATCGATATATTCGGTCACCATCGCGATCCATTCTTCATCAGGCAATCGTTGCCCAGTCGGTTTGCAGCGTTTGCAGGGACGAAATTGGGCAGCCAGCGCTTGTTCAGCGGTTCGGAAAAATCCGATATTCTCTCGATGGGGCGGTCTGGATTTGCAGGATGGCCGGCAAAAGATGCCCGTCGTTTTGACAGCATAATAAAATTGACCGTCATATGAAGGGTCATTGCCTACGATAGCTCGCCATTGTTCATCAGACACAGGTGCAGGAAGGACTGGCTCATCCTTATTGCGCAGGCTGTCAGAAGTCTGTTCTGAATTCGCTCTCCATTCATCGGACATGTTCATTCACCTCTAACGCTAGTATAACCGTGAATGGGGGTATTTGTGTGCAATCTGGAATGGAATAGCAAGATAACGAAATGACAAGGTCTGGTTGGCCCATTGCTGTCATATGAGGCAATAGGGGGGTGGTTTCGTTTGCACCAAGCCAAATCCATTGAGGTTTGCAGACAAATGAATTATAATTTTCAATATTGATAATAATTCTCAGTAATGATAAATTCGACTTATGATTCTACATAAAAAGGGGCTTATCACTTGACTGTCACGCTCAATGCGGAAGAGCATATCCAGCTATGGAATGCTGCTGCTATCAAGGTTATGGACGTAAGGCACTTCAGCATGAAGCATGGCGAGGAATTGCGGTCGTACCTCTTTCCGTCAAGTGTCTTCCTATATGCCATTCGCGGCGAGGCTCTGGTGCTGCTGGACGGGATCGAGCATTCCGCGAAGCGGTTCCAACTATGGCACGGTGGAAAAGGAACCTGTCTGGATATTTTTCCAACGGAAGCGGAGTTTGAATATTATTTGATCTTCTATAGAGCAACGATTCCATCGACTGGCAGGGGGGAAATCTTGCATCTCATGGAGCGGTATAATCCTTTTCAACTGCAATATAGTGTGGCTCCACTGCGTTCTGCTGTTTTATTTGACAAGGTGGATAATATGCTGAAAGAATGGCAGAACTCGCGCACGTTAGAAAAATTTCATGTTAAAACGTTATTTTATCAATTTGTTTATGAGCTGCTATGGCAGCTGGAGCATCAGCAAATTGGCATGAAAAGACCTAATCTCTCAGCCCAGGCCATTCGTTATATTCAGGAGCATTACAGGGAGCCATTAACCAGGGAATCGATCGCGCAGATTTTTCACTACAGCGTCCCCTATGTATCCAGACAATTTAGACAGGAAACAGGCATAAGCATAATTGATTATGTAATAAGAGAGCGTGTTAGCAAAGCCATGGAATACTTGCGCAAAACAGATATGACCGTGCAAGAGGCTTCTGCCAGTGTCGGTTATGACGATGTATCGTATTTCACAAGGATTTTCAAAAAATTTACCGGAATGACTCCTAAGCAATTTCAGGATCAGCATAAAGCAAAGAAAGCGGGGTTCGATTATCCTATCATTAGGGTTGGATCGTCCCTTTTCCCGAGCAGGCTGCAACGTTATATTGGTAGTGGATATGAGAACCATTATCGATATAAAAGAGAGGGAGATTTATCGATGTACAGAAACAAACCAGCTATGGGGGTCACTTTGCTTTTATGTCTTACGCTGTTGCTTAGCGCTTGCTCAGGAGCAGGCAGCTCCAATAATGGATCAGTTGCGTCACCTGCACCAGCAGCCGCGGCAGATGGAAACGCTCAAGTGCAGGCCTCAGCATCAAACGGTGGTGCAGCGAGCGCAGCGGAAATGGTGACTTATTCGGCAGTGAATGGCGATGTTAAAATCCCCAAAAATCCGCAGCGTATCGTTATCATAGCGGGCGCCTTTGTTGGCCATTTGCTGGCACTTGGCATTAAGCCGGTGGGCGCGGGGGAAGAAGCTTTCAACAGCTATACGGAAGGAAAGCTGGATGGGGTCGAAAGTATAGGCGACGGGATCGCGTATGAAAAGATTTTGGAGCTGCAGCCGGACCTCATTATCGTATGGAATGACCCGGCTGTGCTCGAGCAGCTGAACCAGATTGCTCCGACGGTAGTTGTCGATTATGGCGTGCCTGTAAGGGAGCAGCTGCTAGAATTCGGCAAAATGACGGGCCGTGAGGATCAGGCTAATGCCTGGATTACGGCTTGGGATAAAAAGATAGCCGATTACAAACCGAAGGTGCAAGCGGCTGTGGGTGACAAAACCGTTGCTATCTTTGACTCTGGCAGCGCTAAAGAGTTTTATGCTTACGGCAATAAGCTGGGAAGAGGCGGCGAGATTATTTATGGCGAATTCGAGTTGAAGGCGCCGCCTATTATTCAGAAGGAAGCGATCGACAGCGGTACAGGCTGGGCGAAGCTGTCTCTGGAGCTGCTGCCCGAATATGCAGGAGATTATATTTTTATTAACGAGTGGACTGGCAAGGACAATCCAGAGGTTGTTTTTGAAGGCAGCCTGTGGGAACAGCTGGACGCAGTCAAAAACAATCGCGTTTTCCGCGAAGAAGGAAGAGGCTTTATGTTCAGCGACCCTGTGTCTTTGGACGCACAGCTGGAGTTTGTTGTGGAGAGTTTTATTGGGGAATAATGGGTGTTTGACGGGTAGAAGCCAGAACCGTGGGTGTGCGGTTCTGGTTTTTTTATTCCAGCTCCTATATTATTTTTAAAATCAGTATGGAGTTGTGGCGCTATAACCTTTATAATTTGACGAGAATACTTTAATAAAGGAATAGGTGTTATTCATGAGCATATTAAATGTAGAGCGGCTGAGTCACGGTTTCGGAGATCGGGCGATTTTCAGCGATGTATCATTCCGCCTTTTAAAGGGCGAGCATATCGGTCTAATAGGGGCCAACGGTGAAGGTAAGTCTACCTTTATGAACATTATCACAGGCAAGCTTCAGCCGGACGATGGTAAAGTTGAGTGGGCAAGACGCGTGCGGACGGGCTATCTGGATCAGCACGCAGTGCTGACAAAGGGACAGTCGATGCGCGATGTTCTGCGTGGTGCGTTCCAATATCTGTTCGATATGGAGCAGGAAATGAACGACATGTACGGCAGAATGGGTGATGTCTCTCCGGAGGAGCTGGAGCAGCTGCTGGAGGATGTCGGAACGATTCAGGACACGCTAACGAATCAGGATTTTTATATGATCGACGCCAAAATCGATGAAACGGCTCGCGGGCTCGGACTGACAGACATCGGTTTGGACAAGGATGTTCATGATCTCAGCGGAGGTCAGCGTACCAAGGTACTGCTCGCTAAATTGCTGCTAGAGAAACCGGATATCCTTCTGCTTGACGAGCCTACGAACTATCTCGATGAGCAGCATATCGTATGGCTTACCCGATATTTACAGGAATACGAAAATGCCTTTATTTTAATCTCGCATGATATTCCGTTCTTGAACAGCGTCATCAACCTGATCTACCATATGGAAAATCAGTCGCTGTCGCGCTATGTGGGGGATTATGAGTATTTCCAGCAGGTGTACGAGGCGAAAAAGCAACAGCTTGAATCCGCCTTTAAACGGCAGCAGCAGGAAATTTCGGAATTGAAGGACTTCGTTGCACGCAACAAAGCCAGCGTGGCTACGCGCAATATGGCGATGTCCCGCCAGAAGAAGCTGGATAAGATGGATGTTATCGAGCTCGCCAGGGAAAAACCGAAGCCGCAGTTCAACTTCAAGCCGGCGCGCACTTCTGGCAAGGTGATTTTTGAAACGAAGGATCTCGTCATCGGCTACGATTCGCCACTGTCGAAGCCTTTGAATTTAAGCATGGAGCGAGGACAAAAAATAGCGTTGGTCGGTTCAAACGGGATCGGTAAAACAACACTGCTGCGCAGCATTCTTGGCCAAATACCGGCTATTTCAGGTTCGGCAAGGCTAGGGGATCTGCTGGAAATCGGCTATTTCGAGCAGGAAATGAAGGAAACGAACAACAACACCTGTATTGAAGAGGTTTGGAGCGAGTTCCCATCCTTTACGCAGTTTGAAATTCGCGCGGCTCTTGCCAAATGCGGTCTGACAACGAAGCACATTGAGAGCAAAATCGTGGTGCTAAGCGGCGGAGAGAAAGCCAAAGTCCGCTTGTGCAAGCTGATCAACCACGAGACGAATCTGCTCGTGCTCGACGAGCCTACGAACCATCTCGACGTGGATGCCAAAGATGAGCTGCAGCGTGCGCTTAAAGCGTATAAGGGAAGCATTTTGCTAATTTCCCATGAACCTGAATTTTATCGCGATATCGTGACGGACACGTGGAACTGCGAAAATTGGACGACAAAAGTGTTTTAGATGGTAAAACAGAAAAACAGAAAAACAGGAATACAGGGCTGCCTTCATAGAGGCGGCCTTTTTTTCGCTGTTTTGAAATTATACCTCAGTGAGCGTTATGATAGGATGGAATGTAAATAACAATCTATACAATGTATCCTAGCTTGAATCGAAGATAGCGAAAGGAATGAGCGAGATGAAACACCCTTTTTATCTGAAAGCGGTATGGAATGGCGGGCGTAACAGTGAAGGACATATCGATGCCGGCGGATTAAAAACGATTATTTCCATTCCGCAAGAGATGGGAGGGCCAGGAACAGGCACCAACCCTGACGAAATGCTTCTGGGGGCAGCAGCGACCTGTTATCTGATTACCTTAGCAGCAATGCTTGAGCGTTCGGATCTTACACCGCAGGAGCTGACTCTGGAGTCTGAAGCGATTGTAGATGTAACGAATAATGTGTTTACGTACGAACGGATCATACACAAACCGCGAATTGTGCTCAAAGCGGATGCATCAGAGGCTGAGCGGGCGAAAGCCGAGCGTCTGGCACATCGGGCAGAAGAGTCCTGTATGATCTCCAGAGCTGTTGCAGGCAATGTCTCTATAGAGACATTGCCTACTATTGTAATAACAGGGATTAATGCGGTGTAAGAGGCTGAATATTAGACAGCCCAAGCTTGGGCTGTGTAAGGATATTTTCTCGAAAGCCCGCTGCTTCCGCATCTTTAACTTCAATTGCTTAAAAAGTTTTATTGAAAACTAAATATAAATGATATATAGTATAATGAGATTTCCGAATAGTTAGGATGAGTAAAAAATGTCATACTCAACAGCTCTATCGCAAGGAATTGCGATATTGCTCTATATTCACACCATTGCGGAGGAGAATTGCTCTAATTTTTTGTCCACCAAAGTGATTTCAGAGCAATTAAATATTCCGGTTCCGACAACGGTTAAGGTTATCAGAAATTTGAACAATGCTAGGCTTACGCTTGCTAAAGAAGGAGCGAAGGGAGGCATACTGCTGGCAAGGCCGCTAGCAGAAATTACGTTATTGGATGTTTTTCTGGCAGTCGAGCCTGGCAAAGCGCTATTCAAGCTCCATACCGATACCACACTGCAAGGAAAAGATGTCGACGCAGTCAAACAAAAGATAGCCTCCAGTCTACAAACCGTTGAGGTGTCTATGCACAATCATTTGAAAGAAGTGAGGTTAACCGACTTTTTGAACTAAACGACGGTTGCCTTCTCTTTTTTTGAGATAACTAGATATAATGAATATTTAATATATTACATTTTTCTTTTTTAATTTTACACAACCGAAAGGAGCAATAATATGATTTTTGAAAATAGAGCAGTAAAAGCGAGCAATGGCGTTGAAATTCCGCAATTGGGGTTTGGGGTATACAAAATAACGAAAGAACGAGAATTTGAAATGGCGATCAGCGAGGCGATTCGAATCGGATATCGGCATTTTGATACTGCTAAAATTTACGGCAATGAGCAAGCTTTAGGAAGAGAGATTCAGAAAAGCGGGCTGCCGCGCGAGGATTTTTTTATCACTTCTAAAGTGTGGAATACGGATCTCGGGTTTGAGGCGACCAGGAAAGCTTTTGCACAAACTTGCAAGAAGCTGATGGTAGAATACCTGGACATGTACTTGATCCATTTTGCCGCACCAAATTATTTGGAAGCGTGGCGAGCGATGGAAGAGCTGTATTCCGAAGGTAGTATCAAAGTAATTGGCGTTGCAAATTTTGAGATTCAGCATCTGGAGCATTTAATGAAGCATGCTAAAATCCCGCCGATGATCAATCAGATCGAGACGCATCCCGAGTTTGCGCAAAATGATCTGCATCATTATCTCCATGAACATCAGATTTTGCATGAGGCATGGGGGCCGCTAGGGCAAGGGAATAGAGCGTTATTGGAGCACCCGCTATTGAAAAAAATGGCTGATCAGCATCATAAAACAGTGGCGCAGGTCATTTTGCGTTGGCACTTGGAACGAGGCATCATCGTCATTCCAAAATCATCGAGCTCTAAAAGAATGAAAGAAAATAGCGAGATATTTGATTTTGAGCTTACAAGTGATGATATGGAACAGATCAAACAGCTGAATATAGGTAAAAGATATTCGATTAATCCTACCGGTTATATCATTCATCCAATCTATAATAAATTAATGAAGATTTTTATGAAATAATGTAGTCGAATAACAGGATATAAGCACAGTCTTTGAAAGAGTTGGCGAAACTGCTATACTCAGGGCAGATATGCAAGCCTAAGCCAACCAAGTTAATAAAGCGATTACGGAAGGAGTATTTATCATAGGATGAAGCAGCAAGAAGAATACAAGGTTTGGAATTACGTACATATTGAGCTGTCTGACATCCGTCTGCATACGCTTGGTGCGGGAGAGTCCAGCATCGGTTACCGTTTGCCTGCAAGTGCTTTTATATTTCTGTATAAAGGCAAAGCGACGATACGGATGGATGGACTCATTCATCCTGTTGAACATTTTCATTGTCTGCATGGCTGCAAGGGAATGCGGCTGGATATTGAAGCAGCGGAATATTTGGAATACTATATGGTGCTTTATCGTGGCGAGTTTCCGCTGCGCCGAAGGCATTTTCTGGACAAGGGAGGAATCCCGCCGTTTCAGCAAATATTTGCTTTTGCTCCCGCGCAGCCTATAGGGCTTTATCAGCTTCTACAGCGAATGGAGGCTGCATGGAATCAATCGACGGAGAAAGAAAAATTTTTAGCGAAAACTCTCTTCTTGCCATTTATTCTGGAAATGCTTCAGCAAAAGCAGCAGTTAGGAATAGACTCCCTTCCTACAGAGATTGTTAAGCAAGCAGCACAGTATATGCGTGAGCATGTGGATGAGCCATTGACGCTGGAGCTGCTAGGGAAGAGGTTTGGCTACAACCCTCAATATTTGGCCCGCAGATTTAAGGAATTGACGATGCACAGTCCAATTGATTATCTAATAGGGCTTCGTATTGAAAAAGCGTGTCATATGCTCCAAAATACAGATGCTTCGATTGGTGACATTGCCCAAAGTGTAGGTTATGAGGATGTGTTTTATTTCAACCGCATTTTCAAAAAGAACGTTGGCCTTTCTCCCAGCCATTTCAAAAAAAAGCTGTCGGATAAGGAGGGTGTTCGGTTTAATCCATATAAAAAGTGGGGATTGTCCATGTCAGAGTCCACCGCCTCATGCTATAGTGATAATGATAATTGTTATCACTATAAAGAAAAGGGAGAGTCTTACATGTACCGAACATCCAGAAAAAATATGATGGCAGCACTTCTTATCTGTATGGCCTTATTGATTACAGCTTGCGGAGGGGGAAATACGAATTTGCAGTCCTCATCGGAAACCGCCGCTGCTGGCTCTAATTCTGCGGCACTAACTCAGAAAGCGACGCCAATAACAGACACCAAGATCGTAAATACCGCCTTCGGCGAAGTGGAAGTTTCCAAAAAGCCCGAACGCATTGTAGCGATTCAATATTTGAGCAGTCTTCTAGCCGTAAAGGCTAATCCAATCGCCTCTACGACACGCATTATGGATAATCCATATTTCAGCGGTTTAACGGACAATATTGAGATTGTCGGTTCTTCCGGCAGTGATGTTTCGTTTGAAAAGCTGCTCGATCTTAATCCTGATTTGATTGTCGTCATGACCTCGGAGGAGGAAGAATATAAAAAGTACAGTAAAATTGCTCCAACGATTGCTATTCCCTACGGGAAATTCACATCCATTGAGGAGGAAGTGAAGTTCTTTGGAGATCTGCTTGGACGGGACGAGGAGGCTTCTTCATGGATAGCCGATTATAATGCGCGAATCGCGGCTGCGAGTGCCAAGGTCCAAGCAGTTATACCTGCAGAGGCATCCTTTAGTATTATGCAGGAGACAGACAAAACATTAACTATATATGGCAGTGAGTTTGGCCGTGGCGGAAAAGTTATATATGAGAATCTAGGACGGATATCGCCCCCATCCTATGATGAAGCAGTTAAGGAAGAGAAATACAAGGATATCTCCATGGAAGTATTGGAGCAATATGCTGGAGATTATATTATTCTGACTACCGAGAAATCATTGGAGGAGCTTCGCGAGGATCCAATCTGGGGACGGCTGGAAGCAGTCAAAAATGGGAGGCTATATGCCTGGCCTAACATTCGCTCTTATTTTATTGACCCGCTGTCGATATTGATGCAGACGGAAGAATTGGCTGATTGGCTGACAAATACAACCCAGAACAAATGATTTAGAATATCGTATTAAAGCTTCTGCCCGTAGTCTGAGCAGGAGCTTTTTTCTTTGAGCAGACAATTATTCGGATGTCCTCTAGGGAAGTAAACAGGTGTATAATAATGTAAAAAAATATCTTAGAGGAGTAATTAAAATGAGGATTATTGCTGCCACTGATTCGCACTACGAATATATTAGAAAACATGACCATCACATCTTAGAAAATTTAATCTTAACGAAGATTAGAGGGAATGAGATCTATATTTTGCAGAATGAAGAATATCGTAGCGTTGGGTGGATGCGTCACAGTTATTTTTGGGACAACACGCCTTTTTTGAATATGATTTGGATCGATGATATCTATCGAAGTAAAGGATTAGGGAAGAAAGCCGTCCTTTTTTGGGAGGATGAAATGAAGAAGCTCGGTTTTAACTTGGTTATGACTTCTACACTAGCAAATGAAGAGGCACAGCATTTTTATAGAAAATTAGGTTATCGAGATTCAGGGTGCTTAATCCTTGAAGATGAGCCTCTGGAAATCATACTTACTAAAAGGCTTGGCATATAAATTAAGCATTATGCGGGGGCCAAGAAGGCTCCTTATTTTTTTATGGTCTGTATATGTTAAAATAGATAGTATTTGAGCTCAATGAAAGGTTTGATTTAACTTGGAAATTAGAATCATTGAGAAGGAGCAAGCTTGGCAATTGCGTCATCAGGTCATGTGGCCGGACAAGGACTTTGATTTTATAAAGCTTAAAGAGGATGGCGAGGGCACTCACTATGGACTTTTTGAAGAGGAAGAACTGGTCTCAGTGGTGTCCATCTTTATTCATGGCGTTCAAGCTCAGTTTAGAAAATTTGCTACTCTGTCCCGTCATCAAAATAAGGGCTATGGAAGCAAACTTCTGAATTACGTACTCAGCGAAACAGAGCGCCTAGGCGTTAAGCGGATATATTGCAATGCAAGAATGGATAAAGCAATGTTTTATGAGAAATTCGGGCTTTCAAAAACGGACGCCACCTTCAGTAAAAGCGGCAAAGATTATATTGTGATGGAACGCCACATAAAAGGAGAAATGAATATGAGTCAAGACGAGCTTTTTAAAATATAGGAAAGCATATGAATTTTCCATCCTTTCTCTATATTTCTCGGAATGAAACGCGCCGCCAGAGGACGGCGAAAGCCGTTTCACCTTGTGAGAGAAGCAATTAAGCTTTCTAAGCTTGCGGTTGAACACGGAAACGAACCTTTTGGAGCCATACTCGTTAAAGACGGGGAAATTGTATTTACAAATGAAAATCAAATTTATTCGGCAACCGACCCAACTTTCCATGCAGAGGCTGGGCTGCTGCGGCGATTTTGCGAAGAAACCCACATTACGGATTTACATGAATACACCTTATATTCGAGCTGTGAGCCTTGTTATATGTGCAGCGGTGCGATGGTTTGGACAAATGTGGGACGGCTGGTTTATAGCGCCAGCAACATGGAGCTGTGCAGTATATTGGGCGAGCAGGGAAGCCCTTGCTCACAAATCGTATTTGAAAATTCTCACCATAAGCCTGATATCACAGCTGGGATATTACGGGAGGAAAGTCTTAGTATATTGGCTGCCTATTTTTCGCACAACACTAAGGGCTGAAACATTCCAGTAAGCTTCGATTGGAGAAACTAACTTCATCCATACGCCAACCGTGCCATTGCTGCCAAAAGAAATCCTACTCCCCCAAGGAGGCCTAACCTTGCAAACGATTATGATCGTCGAAGACGAGCCGGCTATTTCCCGCGTTTTGGCGGCGTATATACGAAAGGCAGGCTTTGCGAGCATTATTTTTGACCGAGGGAAAGAGGCGGTGGAGAAGCTGGCCGTGCTTCAACCCGCGCTTATTTTGCTTGATGTCATGCTGCCGGAAATGGACGGCTGGGAGGTGCTGTGGGAAGTACGGCGGCGCAGCGTCTGTCCGGTCATTATGCTCACAGCTAAAGGGGAGATTGCTGACCGCCTGACAGGGCTTAACAGCGGCGCGGATGATTACATTACCAAGCCGTTCGAGCCGCAGGAGGTAGTAGCACGGATTCAAGCTGTATTGCGCAGAGGTACGCATGCATTAATTGCGGGAAATCAGATCCAGTACGGCAGTCTGAAAATCAATGTAAATGACAGAAGCGTTTATTTGAATGAAGTATGCCTATCGATAACGCCGAAAGACTTTGCACTGCTGCATTTTTTAATGGAGCATCCTAATCAAATTTTTAATCGGGAGCAAATGATCGAGCAGGTATGGGGAATCGGCTATGATGGGAGTGACCGGGCTGTGGATCATGCGATTAAACGCTTGCGACAGGCGCTGCTGCATTTGCCTCCAGAAGAAGGAGAAATTCGTACCTTGCGGGGAACGGGGTACCAGTTTTATACCAATCGTGAAAATTAATCAACGACTGCTGCTTTGCACTTCCAGTCACAAAATGTCGGATTCAGCGAGCCAAATCTAATCCCTTCTATTTTTTTGCCATACGCCTGACACATTCTGCCATTATTCTGTAGTAGCTAGATCCTCTAAGTGATCTACTCCAAGATGTAGCTAATGATAAGGAGTCAAAGAGCTGCGAGCATCCACGATTGCAAACGTTGAATAGATGACGAAGAGGATTCTTTATCAAATTGAGCGGAAGGTGGATGAAGGTTATGGCGGATGTAATTGAATATCAGGTAATTGTCTCAAAAGCGAGGACCTCAGATAATAAGCTGCTTGTTATTACAGCGGCTGAGAGTGGGGAAGGCATAACGATATTGCCACAGGTGTACGGAAATGAACATCAATTGTGGGAAAAAAGAAAGGTGCGCGCTGGAGATGACAATGCTTATGCGCTCGTTAACAAAGCGACGGGCAAGTGCATTGGAAGAAAGGACACCACGCAGGGCTCAAAGATTTATCAGGCACCCGTTACAGAAGCGGACGTCAATGGTCTCATGGTATGGCGTGACGACAATGTTGCCGGAACGCACAATGCGATTAACAGCTATGTGGACTGGGAGCAGAAGCTCAATATTCCTGGCAACGGCCCATTTAAAAGCGGCGACTCGCTTGTGACGTGGGAATGGTGCCACGGTCAGATCAATGAATTATGGGTTTTCGTACCCGATCGCAAGAAGATTACAATCAAGAAAATGGAATTTCAAATGGACAGCAAAATTGTGATCAATAGTGTACCAATCGTAGCAGCCAAACAGCTTGTGACCAACCATTCGAATATCCAGCAAACGCAGCAAGTTACATTGAAATTTTCCAAAAGCCAAACGTACAATTTCAAATGGGAGAGAGGGCTGAAGGTATCGGAAACGCTTGAGTTTAAAGCAGGGCTGCCGCTCGTAGGTGATACGGGTGTGAAAATTTCCGTAGAGGGCTCGCGCAGCTATTCGGAAACCAAGACACAAGACGAGTCCCAGGAGGTTTCGCTGCAGGTTCCAGTCGTTATGCCAGCAGGTGCAACTATCGAGGTTTCCGCTATTTTATTGCAGGGCGTTATCGATGTGCCTTATACGGTGACGTTTGAAGTGGAGTACCCGAATGGGAAAACAACCGAAACGGCTTCAGGCAAATATACCGGCGTGAACACGTTTACCGTTAATACCGAGTATAAAACGATCGTATAGCTTATGTATTCAATGCCATCATAATATAAAGAAAAACGATAGCAGGCTCATTTGGCCTGCTATCGTTTTATTTTTGTTCAGAATGGAAGTAGGTCGCTCATGGATTGAATATAAGTTAAACTATCTTTAAAAAGAAAACATGAGGTGGATGCCTCTGATCTATGTCGTGGTGTTATGTTTAATTGCTGGAATTTGAAAAGCAGTAGGAGAAGAAAGGCGATATGCCGGGCGATAAGGATAAATAATTTAATCGCCGAATGCCTTATGTTATATTTAAATTCTAGCCTAATAATAAAAGTATGAATCCAAAAATTTCTGCTAACGAGGTGCATGATGGCAAATATCAAAATAATCAATTCGTCCGTTAACGACGACATATATGCTGTTCAAGCTGGTCCCGAGGACGAGGATGCGGTACGCGAGCTGATTTTGGCAACGGCTCGTTGGCTGAACAGCATGGGCTCCATTCAGTGGGGCGGCCTGCTTCAAGGAGAGGATAGCCATGACCTTAAGGGAGCGATTGCTCGTGGCGAGGTTTTTGCATTTCGCAAAGAAGGGGGAGTGGAGCTTGCGGGCGCTGTAATTTTGCAGCAGGAGCCAAGCGAGTGGGATCGTAAGCTTTGGGGCGAAGCGGAGGCTGGCAAGGGAAACGCAGTCTTTTTGCATCGGTTAGTCGTTAATCGCCAGTTTTCCGGCAAAGGACTGGGCGGCGACATAATGGCTTGGGTTGAACGGGGTATCCAATTTCCCGGGAAAGACCGAATGAAGCTGGATTGTATCGCAAACAATGAAAAGCTTAACCGCTTCTATAAGCAATGCGGCTATACCTACAAAGGAGAAGCGAGTGGCTGGAGCATTTATGAAAAGCGGCTTCCTGATGTAAAAGTTCATTGAACAACGGCTGTTTATTAATAGGTCAAAAGTAATTCTAATGGAGGCAGGCTAACGAGAAGGGATTTAGCAAAATCTGTCGAATACCTGTGAAATTATGCTAACTAAACGAAAAATAATTCTCGTCACCGGCCTGTTCCTCTGTCTGCTCATATCGATCCGTTTAATTTGGATTTATATGACCCTCCCTCCCGATCATCCTGCTATCGTGCAAGGGCAATTGGATTTGCGGGGGTATAACCTGGCAGACTCGAAGGCCATCAGGCTGGATGGCGAATGGGAATTTTATGCTCATCAATTACGAATACGCGGCCCAGAAAATGCGGAAGCAGCCAAAGGGCAGGCGTTCATTCAGGTGCCTGGAAACTGGAATACGGCGTTATCTTCGCAGGCGGATTCGGCGTATGGCTATGGAACGTATCGTCTGCGCATATTCATCGATTCAGTTAAAAGCCAAACGTACGGCATCCGCTTGAAGAACATTCCGTCGGCTTCCGCCGTATATGTGGACGGAGAGCTTGTGGCTCAAGCAGGACAGCCAGCACCAGAGAAGGAAGGCTACATAGCACGCAACGTGCCTTATTCAGCGTCCTTCATATCCGACAAGCCAGTGATCGATATTGCTATTCAAGTCGCGAACTATGATTCAGCGAGCTCGGGAGGCATTCTTGGCTTCATTTCATTTGGCACGGAGAAAGCGGTAAGCAAGGAAACGGCAGTTAGCCTCCATTTGCAAATAATAGTCGTTATTATTTATTTACTGCATACCCTGTATGCTTTTATTTTGTTTTTTATTGGCTTGCGGCAGCGGGGGTTGCTGTTTTTCGCCGGCGCTATGTTCTTCTCTGCACTTTGGCTCCTCGTATCGGATGATATGCTGCTGATGGTCTGGCTGCCAATGAACAATGATTGGAGCTTAAAGATCCAGTTTGTTGCCTATATGGGTGCTGCAATATTTATGCTGGAATTTACGAAGCGCTTATTAACCGAATACCGGAATGTGCGAATTTTTCGCTGGTATACATCGCTCGGCATGTTGTTTGCTGTATATGTGCTGCTTGCGCCAGCCTCTTATGTAGTAGCGGTAGCTGGCTTGCTCTTTATTTATGTTTTTCTTCCCTTCCTCGTCAATCCGGTCATCACCTTGCGAACCGCGATGAGAAGCGATAAGGATGCGATTGCGCTGCTGCTCGGTGTGGCTGCGATGTCGAACAATATCATTTGGAGCGTCGCGAAGGATATAATTGGCGTAGAAAGCTCCTACTACCCTGTCGATCTGGTCGTCTCCTTTCTCGGCTTCGTAGCGTATTGGTTTAAGCAATACATTCATACCTTCGCCCAGTCGAAGCAGTTAGCCGAGGAGCTGCAGCAGGCGGACAAGCAAAAGGATGATTTTCTGGCAAACACGTCCCATGAGCTGCGAAATCCGCTGCACGGCATGCTGAATATGACGCAAATTGTGCTGGATAGAGACAAGCAGGCGCTCAGTGATCAAAGCGTGAAGCAATTGGAGCTTATTTTAACAGTCGGCCGCCGGATGTCATTTATGTTGAATGATCTGATAGACTTGACCCAACTGAAAGAACAGCGTATTCGGCTGAATAGAGGCAGCCAGCAGGTACAGAGCGTCGCTGCCGGCGTAATCGACATGCTCCATTATATGGTGGAAGGCAAGCCTATTCGCCTCGCGAGTACGATTCCAGATGCATTTCCCCATGTCCTTGCGGATGAAAATCGTCTCATTCAAATTTTGTTTAATCTGCTGCACAACGCGATTAAATTTACGAGCGAAGGACATATTGCGATTCATGCCGTTCAGCAGGGGGGAATGGCGTATATCAGCATTGCCGATACAGGCATGGGAATGGATGAGGAGACGCAGCGCACGATTTTTGAACCGTATGAGCAGGGAGATTCGAGCATGGCCGCTGCACCTGGCGGCGGAATTGGGCTTGGACTTAGCATTTGCAAGCATTTGGTCAAGCTGCATGGCGGAACGCTTGAGGTCCGTTCGCAGCCGGGGCAAGGCTCCGTGTTTACTTTTACGCTGCCGCTGGCAGAAAGGGGTGCCGCTTCAGAAGCGAGTAACGAACATGACCATGATCATAAGCTTCTGCCGTCCGTTCCGTCTGCGGAAATGCTCGTTGCCGCGGCCAATGTCACAAGCACAGCCTATCTAGGGGAGCAATCAATAGAGCACACTGGCGATAGGCATCTACCTCTACCATCCCAAGCGAAAGATCGTCCAGCTATATTAGTGGTAGATGATGACACGGTTAATTTGCAGGTGCTCGAAAATATGCTTGGCATGCGAGATTTTGACATTGTGTCGCTCACAAGCGGCAAGGAAGCACTAGCTCTGCTGGATTCGAGAAGGTGGGATTTGGTTATTACCGATATAATGATGCCTCATATGTCGGGATATGAGCTCACGCGCCTCATTCGCGAGCGTTATGCTCTCTCGGAGCTGCCGATTCTTCAGCTAACCGCACGCAATCGGGCGGAGGATATTGCCGCAGGCTTCCTGTCGGGAGCGAACGATTATGTGACGAAGCCGTCCAATGCGCTAGAGCTGAAATCGCGCGTCCTCGCTTTGATCCATGTGAATCGATCGATGAATGAGCGGCTTCGTATGGAAGCGGCCTGGCTGCAGGCGCAAATCCAGCCTCATTTTTTACTTAATTCGTTGAATGCGATTGCGGCTCTGAGCGTGATTGATTTGGACAAAATGCATGTGCTGCTCTTGGAGTTCAGCAACTACTTGCGGTCGAGCTTTGATTTTAGAAATTCAGAGCAGCTGATTCCGCTGGAGCGGGAGCTAGATTTTGTCCGTTCCTATTTATATATTGAGCAGCAGCGCTTCGGCAATAAAATGCAGCTGCATTGGCAGGTGGAAGCCAGTCTGAAAAACATGCTTCCGCCGCTGTCAATCCAGCCGTTAGTAGAAAATGCGGTAAGACATGGCGTTATGAAGCGTGCTGCGGGCGGAAGCATTTCAGTGCAAGTGTCAGAGAGCGACAATCAAATGGAGATCGTGATTACAGACGATGGTGTCGGCATGGATGCGGCGGTATTGGATAAGCTATTGGATAGAAGTTCCAGCGAGCGGCAGGGAATTGGGCTGCTAAACGTGGATCGGCGATTGAAGCAAATGTATGGACAAGGCTTGTTTATTCAAAGTGTATCAGGCCAAGGCACAACAGTGTCTTTTAAGGTGAGGAAGTAAGCAGGAGGGTTACAGCGGAATGGAGAGGAGAGGTTTGCCATTGTCTTTATCCACTGAGTATTTGCATTATGAGCCGTTTATAAAATCGCTGCCGCTGAAGGCCCGATATGAGCCTGCGGATTTGCTCGTTCAGGATTTGCTAATAGACCGTGAAGGGGAGGTTGAAATGTTCTACGCCCCTCATAATGAATACCGGAACAACGCGGCGAGCCTTTTAATTGTCGGCATCACGCCCGGCTGGACCCAGATGGAGCTGGCCTACCGGACGGCAAAGCTCGCTTTGGAGCAAAATAAACCGGCGGACGAGGTGTGCAAAGCCGCCAAAATCGCCGCCAGATTTTCCGGTGCGATGCGCCGCAACCTGATGCAAATGCTGGACAGCCTGAAGCTGCCGGAGTATTTTGGCCTTCCAGACAGCGAGGCTTTGTTTGCTGAAAATAATTCGCTCCTGCATACGACTTCGCTGCTCAAATATCCGGTATTTGTAGCTGGGAAAAACTACACGGGGCATAAGCCCCCACTTGCTGGCAATGCTTTTCTGCATCATTATGCGCTGAAATTTATTAAGGCTGAGCTAAAGCTGTTGCATAAGCCGCTTATTATTCCTTTGGGCAAAACCGTGGAAACGATGCTTAAAGAGCTTGTTGGCAGCAAGGAATTGGGGGATACGCTAGAGGACAAGCACTGCTTGTGGGGATTTCCCCATCCTTCCGGAGCCAATGGCCACCGACACAAGCAGTTCGCTGATGCGAGAGAGCAGATGGAGGCGAAGGTCGCCGCTTTTGCTGCTGAACGAAGCGGGCTGGCTTAGGTGTATTCAAAACAAATGACGGCCTTGCGCAGCTCCTTATCGTAGAACAAAAATACATTATCTGCGCCATAAGCCTGAAAATAATATCCGGTTAAGGAGCCGATGTAATCAAAGACTTCCCCATTTGCTTTTTTGGGAACATGAAATAGATTGGTGTTTTCAAACTTGCGGAGCTCTTCAATCGGTTCATTATATTTTTGCATAAATCCTTGGGCTTCATCGGACATAAATGCGATATCGTCCCATATGCCATTAATTTCGGGATAGCTTAGTCCCCACCCATCCGCTTGCTTCTTGTTAAAATCCGCTAGCAGTTCCTCAGCAGAGGTGAATTCTTCGCTAAATCGGGAGTAAGGGTAAATCTTCTGATTGTTTTGGTAAAATTGCTTGCGGATATGATAATCCAAATCATTTTGCGAATAGGCAGCCTTCAAATCCTCATCGATTTCATTGTCTGCTGAATGCTCCTGCTGATGCAAGGTGAAGTAATTCCAGTCTGCCTCAAATTTGTATTTGCCATCGATGACATCAAACCCGAGCATATCTTCTTTTGTAAAAAGGGTATGGTAGCTTTGTGTGCTGTCACCCACACAGCCATCATAAATTTCCTTGGCTGATATAATATGCAGCCACTCATCAAGCTCGGGATCGATGCATTTTAAATGAATCGAGCAAAGGGGAAGAAAGTGCTGGCGATGCTTTTCAATTTCGTCATAAAAGACATCCTCATACGCGGGAAACGGCTTAATAAAGGCTTCAGGAATGTTCATCCGGCAGTGTACCTCCGACCTGTTGGTTAATTTGTGGTTATGAAATGGAAACTACTCTTAATAGTAAACGATTAGAGCTAAAGGCAAAACAGGCCGCCTAAAAGATTCACATAAATTTCCTAGCCTATTGACTTTGGGAATCTAATTAGAATAATATCTAATTAGATGATTGTTAAATTAGATATGAGCTAAATATGACGCGTCTAACATTTGGTCTGGAGGTGGAAGTAGATGCAATTGGACAAAGTAGTCGCTTACCATAAAGCGCTTGCAGATCCAACCAGGATCAAAATATTAATTTTGCTATCGGAAGGAGAGCTTAATGGCCAGGTTTTAGCAGAAAAGCTAGGTGTCTCTCCAGCTACGATAACCCATCATGCTGCAAAGCTGCGTGAAGCAAGCTTGATTAATGAGAGAAGAGATAAAAATACGATCTTCTTTTCTTTAAATCACTACTTCATCAAAAGCAGCGCTACTGCTGCTGCGGAGTTAATTTACAAAAACACAAATGCAATAGGAGGTGTGGATATTTTGGAGGATGACAAAAACAAGCGGCTTCAGCAGTCTGTCGTTAAAAACTTTTTCACATTAGACAATAAATTAAAGCACGTACCCGCGCAGCTTAAGAAAAAGCTGATCGTATTGGAGCACCTAGTGACTCAACTAGAAACAGGGCGCAAATACAGCGAAAAGGAAATCAATGCATTCATTAAACGTTATCATGATGACTTCGCCACCATACGCAGGGAATTTATCATGCACCAATTTATGTTCAGAGAAAACGAAATTTACGTATTGAACCCGCCAGAGATGTGGGCGAAATGGGAAAATCTAGCGTGAGAATATGCTCCATTTTAAGCTAAAGAAGGTGTAGAAGCTGATTCACTTAAAGTTAGTATCTGATCCGCTCTCGACAGAAAGTATAACCATTCAAAAGGCGATTATGAATTCACAGCCTCTGTTTAATCTCTTAGTCCTTGGTAAACGACTCCAAACGGACGAAGAGATTAGGGAAGAAAACCAGAAAAATCTCGAACAGGGCGAAAAAATGTTTCACTTGATTGAAAATAACGAATGCGTTGGAATGATGACGTATCTTCCGAAAAATCCTAATGATCATCATCCGTGGATTGGGCTGCTTATTATTCATAAGGAGCAAGAAAGGGCAGGAATCGGATCGCTTGCATTGAAATTGTTAGAAGAAGAATGGGCAGCACAGCGCATAGACAAAGTCAGACTTTGTGTTCAGCATGGCAACCATAACGGGGCTTCCTTTTGGAATAAGAATGGGTTTCATAAAATTAGCGAGGGGCTCGACAATCACAACAATCCAATTGATATTTACGAAAAATGTATAGAAATGAGGAGGAGTGTGTGATGCCGCAAGAGGATCGCTTAAAGGTATATCCGTTATCCGAAATCGCTCATCTTAAGGTTCATGGCCGGACGACTGGCCAACTTGATCCATTAACGTTATTTTGGACCGGAAGCTCGGTGGAATTAAATGCGCAAGGATCTGAGCTTTGGGTTGAAGTCGAGGTGAATTACGACCAGTATGAGCCTTGGATCAGCATCCTGATCAACGGTGTGCCGGTCAGCAGACTAATGTTAACGGCGGGCAGGTACTGGGTTTGTATTTATAGAGGCATGACTAAGACCGCCATTAAAAATGTTCGTATCGTAAAGGATGTACAGGCGATGAGCGCGGATTCGGAATGCCTCCTGCAGATTCACGCTGTGAAGTTTGACGGTGAATGTACACCGATTGAAGAAAAGCCATATCGCATCGAATTTATAGGCGACAGCATTACTTCTGGAGAAGGGGCCATCGGAGCGAAAGCGGAGACGGACTGGATTCCGATGTGGTTTAGCGCGATTGACAATTATACGGCGATGACAGCGGAAGCGCTGGATGCTGACTACCGTGTCCTTTCACAAAGCGGATGGGGCGTCCTTACGAGCTGGGACAACAACCCGCATGCCAATCTTCCTGATTATTACGAACAGGTTTGCGGTCTTCTTACCGGGGAGAACAATAAAGCTTTAGGCGCGCACGAAAAAAATGATTTTGCCTCCTGGCAGCCGGATGTCGTCGTCGTGAATTTGGGAACGAATGATGACGGCGCTTTTCATTCTCCGGAATGGGTAGATACAGCTACTGGAAAAGCTTACAAACAGCGGTTAAAGGCCGATGGCACGTATGATGATGAGGATTTAGCTGCATTTGAGGAAGCAGCTGTGCGCTTTCTAAACAAAATTAGAAAATATAACCCAGATGCTCCTATCATATGGGCCTACGGCATGCTGGGTATACCGATGATGCCAGCCATCTACCGTGCTGTAAATGCTTATCGAATGCAAACAGGGGATAAGCAGGTAACCATTTTTCAGCTTCCCAATACGACTGATGGCACATTAGGCGCAAGACAGCATCCCGGCAAATTAGCCCATGCGAAAGCAGCCAGTGAGCTGGCGGGCTATATCAAAGAAGTTTTGCGTTCCTCTAAGCCTTAGCCGGCCGAAACATTGCTACAACCATTACGACAAGCAGCGGAACGAACAGCACCAGCCCCGTCCATATCGGATGAATTTCTGTAACAATGCGAGCCCACTGGGTGTTGCTGTCATAAGTGACGAGCCCCATCAGAAAACCTGCCAATGCCAGCGGCATAATGATGACATTGTTATCCTTCATGCCGCAAAGCTTGGCCATAAAGAGGCTGAGCACATAGAGGGAAAGCGTAGCTTTCATATAAGAGCCGAGAATGAGCGACATGCCGATAACGGACTCAATGCGCTGGAAAATTTCCTGAAATTCAATGAGCCGGGCTACGGAAAATAGCATATAGGGCCCTGCCCCTGCAACCGGACCGAATACCATTAAGGCGCATACCGTCACAGCGCAGAGTACAAGCAAGCTGGCGGCGAAGGAGAAGGACATCGTCATCATCAGCTTTTTGTTCGGCTTTTGCCCTGCGGCGAAGGGCAGCAGCATGCCGAATAAAAACACTTCGGAGAAAGGGAAGCCAAACGTATAATAGGCTCCAGCCGCTACGGGCATCAGTCCTTTAGGCAGCAGCGGCAGCAATTGCTCAGGACGGTATTCAGGAATCGCAAACAGCAGCACGATGACAATGAAAAAGGAAGTTAATAGCATAATCAGAGTGAACATTCGTGCGATCACTTCTATTCCTGCGCGGGCCGTCAAAGCAGAAATTATAAAAATAAGGGAAGTAAAGGCGTACATCGGAGTTTCTCTCATCATCGCCCCAATCATGAACTGGCCTACGCCTACGACAATAGCTGCCTGCATTTGCAACAAATACGAGATAGTCAGCAGCCCTAACAGCACCGTTAGTACATTGCCGATCACCTTGCGGCTGTAATCAATGTAATCCTGGCCGGGAAATCGGCGATTTAAATACATCAGCATCATTAGGATGCCAAACCCGATTGCTCCAGACAGCAGCAGGGAGAGCCATGCAGCGGCACCTGCTTTTCCAATCAGCGGGCCAGGCACAAAAATAATCGAGGAGCCGGTCAAGAATACAAATAAAAGCACGCCCATTTGAAAAGAACTGACCTTTTGTTTATTCAAGCTGATTCTGCTCCTTTCTTCGCCCAACCTAGCCTTTCACCCCCAGCATGCTGCTAATCTGTTTGGCAGGCCCGCCCAATATTTGCTCAACGACGTCGAAATAATCGAACCAGTCTTTGTTCAAGACATAATCTATACTCATATACAAGCATGCCGCTGTAATAAGTGAATAGAGCCAAACTGCAGGGCCTTTCATCTTCCCGCGTAGAGTGAGGCTGTCATAAAGCAGCATGCCCCCGAATAAAAGCGTTGCAATCAATGCCCGCTCCCACATCAATATCTTCCTTCCCGCCTTGCTACGATGCAGGTTTGCTGTTCATCGTCCCGACCGTAACGAGTTTAAACTCTATCTTCACATTAATTGGCAGCTCCGCAAAGCGCTCATCCCAGTCCGGCTGCAGCTTATGCCATGCCCCCGGGCTCTGGCGGTAAATCTGGTTGCCGATGCCGATAACCTCCAGCTTATTTTTTTGCAAAAATTTTAACGTCGCTGAAGTTTGTCTCAATAGTGCCGCGCTAAATTTTTCGAGGAAGGCTTGCTCGTCCTTTTTGGAAGCTATAGCTGTGCATTTTAGCTCTGTAATGGCTAGCTCCCCTTTAATACGGTAGCTGACTACGGGATTTCCATCCTTTATCGTAACTTTGCTCGCTGTACGCAGAGACAGCACTTCCGCTGTTTCTTTGTCGCCCTTCATGCCCGGGCAAGGAATTTCCAGCACGCCTGAATGGTATTCATTTCGTAAAGCAAGCAGTCCCTCAACTTTATCGGGAGGCATTACTTTCTGCAATTTTCCATTCTTGATTAAGGCAAGACCGGCAGTGGATAGCGTCTGTTCAGGATTAGAATTACTGTAAACATAGGAGAGTACCGTGTCTGGATGCGCGCTTTCCTGTTGCAGCAGCAAATCGAGCAGGGAGGTGTCCATTGTTTTCGCCGCATTGAGATAGGAGAACTCTTCTGTACGAAGAATTTGCTGCGCTGTCGTCTGCTCAATAAGCGGATGCTTCTCCAGCATCTTGTGAGCGGGACCTTTGGATATGAGCAGCTTGACGCTGCTGCGCGGCTCATGGTCGCGATAAAAAATATCGAGTATTTTACCGAGATCCTGATTTCTTGCCAGCTTCTCTCCGACAATAATGACCCGGGTATGGCTCCACTGGGCTTTGCGGCCCAAATGGATCGGAATATCGCGTACCGCCTCCATTACGGTATCATCTTGCGTATGAATGTTTACGCTAGACGTTTGCGTAGTAGCCGATTTTCCAGTTTCTACGGAGGCGGGACGATAAATTTGGGTAAGCATTTCGATTTTTCCGTCCTTCGTTTCGTCGAGGGCAACGCCCATCACAAAACCGCGCTCGGTCAGCTCATATTTGCTCCAGCAGCCCGTTAGCAGCATGAAGCTCATGAATAGAGAGGCAATCAGTAAAATGCCGGTTTGTTTTTTCATGCAGATCCCATCTCTTTGATTTTTTGAGCTTCTTATGGCTTATGCAAATTTTGCGGCTTGCGCAGCAGCTTTTTGAGCGAGATTCTCATAATGACATCTCGAAGCTCGACTATCCGAAAAGGAGCGAGCGGAGCCAAATAAGGCTGTCCAAGCGATCTAAGCTTGCACAGATGCAGCAAAATGAACAAGAAGCAAATCATCATGCCGAAGCCTCCGAGCAGCGCAGCGCAAAGCATGAGCGGAAACCGCAAAATACGGAGCGCAATCGCGATGCCATATTGCGGAATAGAGAAGGAGGCGATACCCGTCAGCGCCACCACGATAACCATAATCGGCGATGCAATACCTGCACTAATTGCGGCGTCCCCAATGACAAGGGCTCCAACGATGCTCACAGCGGAGCCGACAGTCCGGGGCAAGCGAACGCCTGCCTCACGCATAAGCTCAAAAAAGAACTCCATCAGCAGCGCTTCGAAAAAGGCTGGCAGCGGCAGCCCCTCGCGTGCATTCAATACTGCTAATAGAAGCACGGTAGGAATCAGCTCAGGATGAAAGGTAGATAGCGCAATATAAATGCTTGGCAGCGATAAGGCGATAATAAAAGCGAGAATGCGCAGCCAGCGAATCATCGTCGAGATGATCGTCCGTTGGTAATAATCCTCGCTCGATTGGAAAAACTCGGTGAACAACCCGGGACAAAGCAGCATGCCGCCTGTTCCTTGCACCAGCACGACGATTTTTCCCTTTAGCAATCCGGCTACAGCCATATCGGTTCTTTCTGTATACCGATGCTGAGGAAAGGGGGAGTAGCTGGAATCTTCAATAAGCTGCTCAATATAGGAGGTTTCCAAAACATCTACCGTCTTAATGAGCTCCATTCGTTTCTTAAACTCGGCGAGCATCTCCGTATCCACTTTGCCTTCCAAATAGCCGAAGGCGACAGTTGTGTTGGTATCCCCGCCACCGCTCATTAGCTCAATTTTGAATTTTGGCGTCTTCAGCCGCAGCCGCAGCAGTCCTAAATTTTTCTGCAAGTTTTCAACGGTGCTTTCCCGCGGCCCTTGCACGACCGATTCATTAACGGGCTCATTGACCTGTCTTGTCTCTACGGACTGGGCTTTAAAGCTGAGTGCCTGATTCCAGCCGTCGAATAAAATCAGCAGCTGTCCGCTGGAAATACCGTCTACGACAGCATCTAAATCGTTTACGAGCTGTACTTTTTTGCCGGAAGGCCCATGATTCTCGAAAAAAAAGCGGACGTCCTCAATGCCGGCTTCCATCCCAGGTCCGACCTCATGCGTTACAAGATCCTGCAGCGATATTTTCATATAGTTAATGGTATCGTCTTGAATAAGCGAGCTGTAATAGATCGAGCATGCTTTATGCAGCATATCGGGACCGTAATGCCAATGCATAAAGATGATGTCGGAGCTGCGGACAAAGACAGATTCCAGATAACGGACATTATCCTCCAGTATGGAGGTGAGCGGATGCTTCCCATCGCCACTGCCTGATTGACCACTTTGTGGTACGGTTGGCATCGTTTCCTGGGTGCTTGTCCCCGTATGGCTATTCTCGGTTGTCATGTGCGTTCACCTAGTTTCCATGTCCTGGTTTCTTACATTTACCAGTATGGCTTGCCGCCTGGAAAACTATACGACCTAAAAAGACAACGCCCGCAGGGGAGTTGTCTTGATATTTAAATTATTGCTGCGCGAGCAGCGGGGCAATGTGATGACGGAAAACATCTGCGGGAGGCTTGCCTCTTTTTAGCCTGTCATTGGTGACGACTGCGACGATATTGAGGCTGGGGATGACGGTAATCGTCTGTCCGCCGAAGCCTAACGCATAATAAAAATCGAAAGCAGAAGGCGAAACGGATTTCGAACCTGCTGAAAAAGAATCGACCCACCAATGCCAGCCGTACTGGCCAGGGCGAGGAGACTCAGCGGCTATCGCAGGATAGACGGAGCGCTCTATTAAAGCTTGGGGGATAAGCTGCTGCCCCTTCCATATGCCTTGCTGCAAATACAGCTGGCCCAGCTTCAGCATATCGGCTGGAAGCAGCCGCAGTCCAAAGCCGCCTGTATGAATGCCTTGCGGATCATGCTCCCATTCATTTTGGGAAATGCCTAAAGGCTGAAACAGGTAACGTTCGGCAAATGCAGCAGTGGTCATGCCGCTTGCTTGTACGAGAATGGCAGACAGCATTTGGGAGATGCCGGAATTGTATTCCATGCGCGAGCCAGGCTCATCCGATAATGGCTGCTCCAAGGCAAATTGAATCCAGTTTGACGTTTGCGTCATGCGGGGGAAGGAGTTTTGTCCGCCGAACTCCGTCCAGTTGAAACCGGCAGACATCGTCAGTAGATGCTCCAGCGTAATCGTTTGTTTTCGCGGGTCAGAATCTTCAGCAAGCTGGGGGAAAAATAAAGTGGCTGGCGTCGATGCCTCTGGCAGCAGCTGCTTGCCCATCGCGATACAAATTAGCGCAGATACGACGCTTTTAGTACAGGAGTTAACTTTTGCAATTTCTTCTCTCGTACGATCATTTCGGTAATGCTCGAAAATAAGCTTGCCATTATAAGACACCAGGCAGCTCCTTAAGTCCAGCGGCTCAATAGCCGGGAGCAGTGATGACAGCTTCATCTGTATTTCCCTACTTTCCTTATCCATCTCGTTCTTTCGATTATAGGGGGTTAGCGGAAAAGAAACAAATGGAGGGATGGGCGATCCGGTACGGGCTCTCTGATTCCTGCTTTGTACTTTAAGGCTGGCTGCTTGGCAAAGGCAAGCAGTTGAGTCCATTGCCAGCAGTAGAAAATAAATCTATACTACCAGCGAACTTATAGAAGCTGGAGGCAGACGATGAATAAACAATTGGAGCTTTATGATGTAACGATAATCGGTGGCGGTCCAGCTGGATTGTACACAGCCTTTTATAGCGGCATGCGCGACCTGAAAACAAAGCTGATTGAATCACAGCCGGAGCTCGGAGGGCGAATTCTGACCTATCCTGAAAAAATGATTTGGGATGTAGGGGGTGTAACCCCTATCCGTGGAGAGAAATTGATCGCTCAATTAGTCGAGCAAGCCAAAACCTTCGAGCCAACGATCGTGCTCGGCCAGCAAATTTCAGGCTTTGAGCGGCAGGAGGATGGCTCGATTGTGCTGACGGCGTCGAGCGGCGAGCAGCATCATACGAAAACCGTTATTTTGGCCATAGGCTATGGCGCCCGAAAGCTGGTCAAGCTGGAAATTGAAGGAGCAGACCGTTTCGAAGTGACGAATTTATATTATACCGTTCAGGAGCTGGAAGGCTTTCGCGGCAAGCATGTGCTCATTTCGGGAGGCGGCGATTCCGCAGTCGATTGGGCGAATGAACTGGAGCCGATTGCAGCAAGCGTCACCATTGTACATCGCCGCAGCCAATTCGGCGGACATGAGCGAAACGTCTCGAACATGAGAAGCTCCTCGGTGAAAATATGTACGCCTTATAGCGTAGAAGCGCTGCTAAGCAGCAATGGGTCTAGCATTGATCAGGTGACCATCGCTCATTTGGAAACAGGCGAGCGTGAGCTGCTGGAAGTCGATGCGGTAATTGTCAATCACGGGATGAAATGCGATTTCGGGCCAGTGGAGGGCTGGGGTCTTGACCTCGGAGCATGGCATGTAACCGTCGGCGAACATATGGAAACGAATTTGCCGGGCGTATTTGCCGCAGGCGATTTCGTAACCTATGGCAGTAAAGTTGAGCTGATCGCTGGAACGTTTACCGATGGCATTATGGCACTCAATAGCGCCAAGCAATATTTGGACCCGGAAGCCCCGATGATGGCCTATGTATCCTCGCATAATGAGAAGTTTAAAGAGAAAAATCGCGCGTTAGGCGTAACGGAGGACGAAGAGAGCGAATAGCCAGCCGAATAGATTAAAAATATTAATTCACAAAAAGAACGACGAGCATTTGGCTCGCCGTTTTTTTTGTTGTATACAGGCATGAATGGCTGAATGCATAACGACTTTAGCCATGAAGCTGCTTGACTACTGTACATATCGTTGACAGTCATATGCTGAACATTTATATATTGAATTGATATATGATTTGTGTTAATATAAGTTTGCGCAATGATACTTACAAAGAAGGTGGGGAATTTTTTGAACAGCCAGGATGTGATTTTGGGTATTTTAATGGATGAAAATTGTTCGGGTTACGAAATCAAGCACAAATTTGAAACGCTGTTTTCGTATTTTTACAATGCCAGCTATGGGACGATTTATCCGACGCTCGGCAAGATGGAGAAGCAGGGATTAATTACGAAGGAGAGCATTTTGCAGGACGGCAAGCCGAATAAAAATGTGTATACGATTACGGAAGCAGGCCGGGAACAGTTTATGCTGTATTTAAAAAGCGATATCCAGGCTGTGGAAACGAAATCCGATTTTATGGTGAGGCTCGTTTTTGGGAAATGGGCAGATCAAGAGCAAGTGATTCAATGGCTGGAGAAAACGATTGCCAAACAGGAGGAAGAGATTGCACAATTAACGGCTGATTATGCAAATTGGAAACCCAACATGAATGCCACCCAAGAGCTGTGTATCACAATCGGTATTGCCAATCAGGAGAGCTCCCATCGAATTTTGGTAGAAGGATTGCAGAAGCTGAAAGCTCAATTATAAGGAGAAGGGGTTCAACATGAACAAGGAAAAAACAGGGCTGATCGTATTGGCAATGGCACTCGGCCTGCTAATGTCGTCTCTCGACAACACGATTACCTCTGCGGCACTGAGCCATATTATTAAAGACATTGGCGGATTTGAGCAGGTCAGCTGGGTATTTACCGCCTATATGCTCGCGTCAACGAGCATGATGCTCGTTTTTGGCAAAATGTCCGATTTATTCGGCCGCAAGCTATTTTATCTCATTGGCATATCGATATTCCTCCTTGGTTCAGCCTTATGCGGCATGGCGCAGGATATTACCCAACTAATCGTGTTCCGTGCTATTCAAGGAATTGGTGCGGGGGCGCTGCTGCCAATCAGCTTTACGATCATTTACACGGTGTTTGCCGATCCGAAGCAAGCTTCCAAAATGGCTGGCGTTTTTGCCGGCATCTTCGGCTTGTCTTCCGTTGCAGGACCGCAAATCGGGACGCTGTTATCAGAGGCTTGGGGCTGGAGATGGTGCTTTTACGTCAATGTTCCGATTGGCATCGTATCCTTTCTCGTATTGCTCTTTGCCCTCAAGGAATCCCGTTCGGAGCGGAAGCCAAAAATCGATTATTTAGGAACGGCATTCCTCATCATTTGCACCATTTCCTTGATGCTCGCTTTGGAGTGGGGTGGCAAGGACTACGCGTGGACGTCTTGGCAGATTTTATCGCTGTTCGCGGTGTCGGTTATCGTGGGCTTGCTGTTCATATCCGTTGAGCTGCGTGCAGAGGAGCCGATATTGCCCTTAGTTTTGTTCAAAAATCGGATGGTCGTCGGGCTATGTCTCGCCTGCCTCTGTCAGGGAGCGATTATGTTTTCGGCCATTGCTTATTTGCCGATTTTCTCAACTGCCGTATTAGGGCAGGAAAATTCCAACGCTTTATTGACTCCGATGATGGTTTCGTTAATATCCGGAGCGGTTTTGTTTGGCTTTTTGCAATCCAAATTTGCTTATCGGACGCTTATTGCTTTCACAATGGCAGCCGGAGTTGTCGTGAGCTACTTGCTTAGTACGGTTAGCCATGATGCTTCCAAGTGGTATATGATAGGTCTGATGATACTGCTGGGGCTCGGAGCTATCGGCCCTCTGATGAGTATGTCGCAGACAGCTATGGCAGCAAGCGTGGAACGCAAATACATCGGCATTAGCTCGTCCATCGTTGGTTTCTGGCGCAGCATTGGCGGCGTTCTCGGCGCATCGATCATGGCGACCATTGTCAACAACAACTTGAAGACGCTGCTGTCGGATGGAGCAGCTGAGCACCATATTCCGCAGGATCAGATCGCAACGCTGGCGAATCCAGAACAACTTGTGCGAGGGGCTGGCAATGTTCCGCAAGATATTGTGGCTTTCGTGCGTGATTCTTTGGGTACCGCGATTAATCATGGATTTATACTAAGTATTGTCTTCGCTCTTCTTGGCATTGTGGCGGCATTCGTTGCAGGCCCAGGCAGGCAAAGCATTCCTAATGCACAATCCGCTGCCAAGCAGGCTTCATGAGCAGGTTAACTAAGCTGCATTGTTCCAAAGCTTGAAGGTAAGATGGTTGCATGAGGTTTAAGATCCAATATGATCGTTTGGGAACAACAAGAACGGCAAGCATTTGGCTCGCCGTTCTTGTTGTTGTATATAGGCATGTGCTGCTCACTACTGCAAGCTGAAATGAGACTTGAAGCTTCTTAATCAGCGTATCAGCGTGCAAGCAGCAATTTCATTTGCGTATCCAGCTGTTTATGCAGCGAAATAGGGTCGCTAACGCGGAATTTTTCCAATTGCGTATGATAGACATGATTATTCTTCACTGCAGGCAGAGATTTCCACCATAAAGTAGCAGATAATTGCTTAAACCTTTCGGGATCGACTACCGTCAAAAAGAGATGATCGCCCACATAAAGCGGGAGCTGCTCCTCCGAAATTATGCGATAGGCTTCCTTGTTAATCATTTCCTGCTGAATAATAGCTGGGGCGGCAAGCTCCAGGCCGTCATATAAATTGTAGGCGCCTCTGCACCAGAAATTGCCGAACACATAAATCGAATCCGAGCGAATTTCAATAGAGGAGAACGTTTCGTCACTTGCAACAATATCAGCTAATCGCGCCTTGTGCCGCTCAGTTTTCCGATTGTATTGCACAATCCACTGCTCTGCCTCCTGCTGCTTATTGAACGTTTCCCCCAGCATTCGGAGCAGGGAGAGCGGGTTATGCTCATTACCTGACAACAATAGGGTCGGAGCAATGGTCGACAGCTTGTCGTAATCGTTTTGGCAAGGGGCTAGAATGAGCTCAGGCTGGAGATTGGCTATTTCCTCAAGCTGCATAGGGATGCTGTTGACCTTATGAATATCCGAGCTTAGCTCGCGAAGATGCAAATTATTCGCCAGGTTTTTGGCAGCAGCAACGGGGCGAATGCCAAGCGCAAGCAAATGGCCGAGACAGCTCATCGCGCAAATGTTAACCTGCTGTTTTTTATGATTGCGAATGAATTGGCCGGGTGATATCCCTACGGTTTGCTTAAAGCGCCGATTAAAATAAAACTCGTCCCGATAGCCGACCGTATCGGCAATTTCCTGCAGGCGTCCGCCGCTCAGCAGCAGCTGCTTGGCATGACTTATCCGCAAAGCGGTCATAAAGCCGGAAACATTGGTGCCAGTCAACAGCTTAAACCAATGGGTAAATCGGCGAATGCTGATTTTGGCTTGCTTGGCAAGCTCTTCAACGGATACGTCCTGCTGGTAATTCTCCTTCAACGCAGCGATGATTTCCAGCACAGCCTGCCGCGAGTTTTCTGTTTTTTTGTGCGGTCCGAGATGCTGAAGCAGGCTGCCCATCAGCTTCTGAAAGTTGCCATGTGCGGCCATTTGCTTCTGGGCATCAATTGCATGCTGCTTTTGGGAAATTTCCTTGAGCTCGCGGATTAACGCCTCGAAGGACGGGACGCAAAACTCTCCAGCGTTTAATAGGGAAGACGGATGACTTTCGTTCATATGTATGGAAAAGGTTAAAATCCACAGCGATAGCGGGGATTGATCTGTATTTTCTATCTCAATCGTACAGTGAGGATTTAGCAGAAAGCAGGTGCCGTACATTAAGGAGTGCTCTTCGTTGTTCCAAGTCAGGACACCTTCCCCTTGCTGTGCCACGATCAGCGTGTATGTTGTAAGCTCCTGCTGTGGTACGATTATTGGGTGAGAAAAGCTGCCTTGCAGCATGCCATGCAGTTGAAAGGACAGGGAGTTTACCGGGCTCGCGGCATGCAGCATATTCAAATTCAAAACAAACACCTCTTTTTGAGAATAATTATCAATTAAATTGATTTTACACGAAATGTCCATTCATTACAATGCATCCGATTCGTCCATCAGCCTTCCGATTGGTGCAAAAAAACAGCCGTTCTATCCATTGTGGCACAATTAGGTGTAGCGATATAATAAATGATGTTGAGAATCATTATCGATATATAAAGGGGACTGTGCAAAATGAATGCTTTATTGAACAAGACACCATGGTTATGGACGAGTCTTATGATTATTGTAATGGCAGCGATGATTAGCGCTTGTGGCAGCAGCAACGGGGCTAACTCAGTGCAGGGAGAAGCAGCGCCAGCCGCAGCGGAGAATACGGAATCACAGGCAGCAGCAACGAAAAGCGTGACGGATTCAACGGGCAGAAAAGTAGAAATTCCTAGCTCGCCGCAGCGGGTCGTATATACAGACAATACGGTAGGCGATATTTTGTTATTTGGCATTCAGCCTGTCGGATTAGTGCAAGGCGGTTTGGAAAATGCCGTATATAAAGAGCAAATTAAAGAGGTTGCAGATGTGGGCTGGCCCATTAGTGCAGAGAAGCTGATCGAGCTTCAGCCGGATGTTATTATTACCTCGGTTACGGATGCCGCACAAATTGAAGCAATGTCCAAAATTGCCCCGGTTCTCGTAACGAACGAGTGGGACCCAATGGCAGAACGCATTAAACGAATTGGCGAATGGTTCGGTTATGAAAAAGAGGCAGACGCTTTTCTAAACGAGCATAATGGGAAAGTGGCTGATATGTGGAAGGCTTTGGTCGCGGATGGAACGATCAAAGAGGGTGAAACAGCCTCTGTATTTCAGCATATGTTAACGGCGAATAGGCTGAGCGTATATACAACCAGCTATTTGGCAAGCTTTGTTTATGATAAGGACGGCTTTAAGCCGACTGAACCAATTCAAAAACTAATCGACGATCCAGAAGGCTATGGGTACGTGGATATATCTGCCGAAATGCTGCCGGAGCTGGCTGGCGACCGCATTTTCATCGTCTACATTGATGCAGAAGAAGGCGAAGCGGCCAAAAAAATGATCACCGAGCCGATCTGGAGAGATCTCCCGGCGGTTAAAGCGGGCAAAGTTTATTTCATTGATGGAAGCCTAGGCGTTTCAACTGATCCGCTTGCAAGAGAGAAGCTGATTGAGGTGCTGCCGGGAATTTTGAAGCAGTAGCAGCATAATAGATTTATAACAAGCTAGAAAAACAAAACAAGCCTTTGCATTCCATATGGAACGCGAAGGCTTGTTTTGCTGCGAGTAAAGTGCTGCCAAGTGTTAGTTTAATACATTGCGAATATCGCAGCAAAAATAAAGCCGCCTACGCCAAGCACCGTCAGAAACAGTGGAGGAGCGGATAAAATAATGCCTGCAATCGCCATGCCTTTTCCGCTGGAGGAACGTTTGGAGGCCAAACCGAATATAAATCCGAGCAGGCTGAAAATGAAAATGAGAATAGCAAAATTAATAACGCTGGCCATTCCAGCTGTATCACTGGCATAGGGATTTAGTGCCGTTCCGATAAAACTGAACAAGCCTCCAACGCACAGCAATACGCTGATAATGCCAAAAATAAGCGATATAATCGCTAAGGCCAGCCTATTTTTTGGCTGATTTTTGTTCGCTGCTGATGCAGCCTGTGGTGCGGGGTGCCCAGCAGCGGGAGGAGCTGCTTGACTTGCTGCTGCAGTTGCTTGTCCGGCAGCAACTCGCGGATTGGCAACTGGCCGCCCTGTTTGGGCGCTGGCAGGTCGCACTGCTGAGGGTTGCCCAGGTCTATAGGTCGTCGTTCCTGGTCTTCTAGGCGGTGTTTGCAATAATAGGACTCCCATCTATAGTTATATAGTCTCTCTATACCTTTCAACATTCGTCAAAGTTTTCCAAAATCCTTTTTTGGGATAATTATTTTTTATAAATATTATTTTATATTAACTAGACTATTAAACTAGACTGCCATTAAACAAGAATAGATTTAGTAAACGCCATGATTATGGAAGACAAAGAGCGAGTGAAATAGCGTAATCTAACATAGAAGGTTACAATTAATTTCCAGATTTCTCAAAAAAAGCTTCACAAATGATAGACTCTCGTAGTAATATGAAATCAGCTCCAAAAGTTTGTAAATATTTCCTTATTAGGTGGGTGATGGATTTAAGCTTGAATGCGAACAAAGAAAGGTAAACGGTCCGTCGCAATCGTCTCTCATCCCAGATAACAGCTTAGGCATCTGCCTGAATGAACAATCAACAGGAATTCGCTCGTACTTATAACCTAGTATTCATATTGGAGGAGTGTATTTTTTATGAAAAAGAAAGTAGCTTCTATTGTTGCAGGTATGCTCGTATTTGGTTCATTCGCTTCGATTGTCGCAGCAGAAGAAAATAACGATTCAAGCGATTTTTTCGCTGATTCCTCGCAAATTTTCATTACGGCGCCTGATTGGGTAGCTCCTTTAGCTGTATCGCCTGAGGATAAAGTATGGGGCTATTTGGAAAGCGTAAGAGACCAACTGAATGTTGGCGAAGAGGGCAACATTCGTGATCATTTCCGAATTGTAGAGCAGCAGACCAATAGTACTACGGGAACGATCCATTTTAGGCTGAGCCAGTATGCATCGGGCATTCCTGTATATGGTGCCGATCAGACGCTTCATGTGGACAGTGAAGGACAAGTGACTTCACTGCTTGGAAGCGTTGTGGAAAATGTGCAGGACAAGCTGCCGCAAACGATCGCTCCGGTCATTCCGATTAGCGAAGCAGCTGCGATTGCCGCTGCCGAGGCTGATGTATCGCAGGAGTACGGCACGCTTGGCGAACCGCAAACGACTCCTAAAGCGGAATTATATTATTTCGTGCAGGATGGCGAACCGGTATTGTCTTATATTACGGAAGTGAATGTGCTGGAGCCTGAGCCGCTGCGGGTTAGATATTTTATCGCGGCAGAGACAGGCAGCGTATTGTTTAAATATAATATTTTACATGAAATAACAGGCTCGGGAACCGGTGTGAACGGCGATAGCAAAACGTTTGAAACGAGGCTCGTGGGTTCCTCTTATCAGCTGTATGATGCAACGCGAGGGGGCGGCATTGCAACCTACAGTGCAAATAATGGGGTCTCGCTGCCGGGGACGCTCTTCTCCCGATCAACGAACATTTGGACGGATGGGGCTGCTGTTGACGCTCATGCTTATGCAGCGAAAACCTATGATTATTATTGGCAGAAATTTGGCCGCAACAGCTTGAACAACAATGGCCTGCAGCTCCGCTCCACCGTACATTATTATACGAACTATAACAATGCCTTCTGGAATGGCGTACAAATGGTGTACGGCGATGGCGATGGCGTAACCTTTAAGCCGCTGTCTGGCGATTTGGATGTAGTTGGCCATGAGTTTACGCATGGCGTAACCGAATATACGGCTAATTTGGAGTATTACGGCGAGTCGGGAGCCATTAACGAATCGATCTCTGATATTATCGGCAACTCCATTGAAGGGGATAACTGGCTGATTGGGGATGATATTTACACGCCAAGTATTCCAGGCGACGCAATTCGCTCGCTTGCTGATCCGACCTTGTATGATCAGCCCGCCCATTACAGCAACCGCTATATTGGTTCCTATGATAATGGCGGCGTGCATATCAATAGCGGCATTAACAATAAGGCGTTTTATTTGCTGGCACAGGGCGGAACGTTCAGTGGGGTGAGCGTTACAGGGATTGGCAGAGATCAAGCGGTAAAAATTTACTATAATGCGCTTGTGTACTATTTGTCGACATTCTCTAACTTCTCCGCTACGCGTGCAGCAGTCATCCAATCGGCAACAGAGCTGTACGGCGCCACTTCAACACAAGTAGCATCGGTTAAACAAGCTTATAATGCGGTAGGCGTATATTAATATAATTGAAGGACAATGAAATAGAATAGGGAAGCAAGGCCAATCAGAAAATTCTGGTTGGTCCTTTTTTTTGTGAAAATGTAGAAGGCACATCATGAAAAGCTGCGCATTATCTTCTTGACTGGTCTTGCCTATAACCAACTATCGCGCTATGCTTGTATAAGTATTTATTACATAAGTTAAGGATCGATAAAAATGAAAATCGGATTTTTGGATTCAGGCATTGGAGGTCTAACCGTTATGGCAACGGCGATTCAAATGCTTCCCGCCCAGGATTATCTTTTTATGGCTGATAATTTGCATGTGCCTTATGGAACGAAGTCGAAGGAAGAAGTCAGAGCCTATATTTTGGAGGCCGTTGAGACGATGGTTGGCGAGGGGATGGATGCGCTGGTTGTAGCTTGCAATACGGCCACTAGTATTGCGGTTGCCGAGCTGCGAACGATGTACTCTTTCCCTATTGTCGGTATGGAGCCGGCAGTCAAGCCAGCTGTTGAGATGAACCGCAAGACAGGGAAGAGGGTGCTGGTGTTCGCGACACCGTTGACGCTTCAGCAGCCCAAATATTATGCCCTGGTCTCACGTGTGGACGATGAGGGGATAGTAGATTCCTTGCCCCTTCCAGAGCTCGTCCATTATTGCGAGGAGCTGCAGTTCGACAAAAGCATTATGAGCGACTATTTCCGCTCCAAGCTTGCTGACTATGATTTGGACCGTTATGGCATGATTGTGCTGGGCTGTACCCATTATCCTTTCTACAAAGGGCTGCTCCGCGAAATATTGCCGCCGCACATTCAAATTATAGATGGCAATGTCGGAACGGTAAAACGTCTTATGGCGCTGCTAAGCCGTGTTGGCATGGTAGGCGGCGTACGAAGCGGCAGCGTTCGCTTTATGTGTACCGGCAATGATGCTGCTTACATTGAAAAAATCCGTACCGCATTCGAATTGATCAGCGAGAGCAACATACAGAATGAAGAAACCATGAAAGAATAATGATGGAATAATGAATGAAACAGTCTAAAGCTGATGCCTTCTGCAAGGGGCGGCTTTAGGCTGTTTGCTTTTTCCTCGTGTAATGCCAGTGATAGAAAGCACTCATTTGAGCTTTGTAATCCAGAAGCCAAGCACGACGACAGCGAGTCCGGCGATCGTTTTCCAATTGGGCATTTCCCGCAAAAACATCATGCCAATGATGACACAGACCAAAATTTCAATGCCTTTCGACAAGGTGAGGGCGAAGGTCAAATTGCCAAACCCTTTATACATCAATTTGACACCGAAGCCAATCATGACATTTGCCGCAAAAATGACAGGCAGCAGCTTGAGTTGGTACCAAATCGTGGCCCAGAAAGCGGGATCAATATGCTTGCTTTGATAAGCGAATACGGCATTCACCGCGAATAATCCTCCAAGCAGCAGGGCGACAGCATAAACGAGCAGCATGCGTTTGCGGCTCCTTTCATTCATTCATTGATTCATTCCGTTGCGCTTATATGTTGCCCAAGGGAAAGAATTTTAATAGGAGGCAATTGTGAAATTTATGATGATGACCAGCTTAAATGGAGGCATATGTATATACTGTTATTATGCCTAAATTATTTTTTTTGAAAGGGATATTAGGTTTCATTCGATTTTTTCGCCAAACAAATTTACCCTTTTAACCGATATAAATGAGATAAGTATCCTTATCCTAGAAAAAGACTGTGAGCTAAAGATGTCTTTTTATTTATTTTTTTGTGTATTTATGGGTGAATTTATATGTTGATGGAGCTGAGAATGTGCCGATTATCGGAATTGATCTGGGAACGACGAATAGTCTTGTTACTTGTTATGTGAATGGTGAATGTGTCATTATTCCTAATGCTTTAGGAGAAAAATTAACGCCTTCCGTTGTTAGCGTATTGGAAACGGGAGAAATCATTACGGGAAGTGCCGCAAAAGAACGTCTGGTCACGCATCCGCATTTGACGGCGGCTGTATTCAAGCGGCATATGGGGACAGTGAAAAATTACGATTTGGAGAAATATATTTTCACGCCAACAGAGCTTTCCGCCATTGTATTGAAAGCGCTGAAGGCAGATGCGGAAAGCTATCTGGGGAGTGAAGTTACTGAAGCCATTATTAGCGTACCCGCTTATTTCAATGACCACCAACGGCGCGCTACGAAAGAGGCGGGGCAATTGGCGGGCTTAAAGGTAGAGAGGCTTATTAACGAACCAACGGCAGCGGCAGTTGCTTATGGACTTAATCAAGCGGAGGAAGAACAGCAGTTGCTCATTTTCGACCTTGGTGGCGGTACTTTTGACGTTTCCGTACTCGATATGTTTGATCATGTTATGGAGATTCGAGCAGTAGCAGGGGATAATTTTCTCGGCGGAGAGGATTTTGATGAAGCTTTAATTCGTTATTTTCTGGAGAAGCATCAATTAAAATTGGGCGGTCAAACGAGCAAAGTGTACGCTATGCTTAAAAAGCAGGCAGAATCGTGCAAAATGGCATTAACGACACAAAACCGCTCTGAAATGACCTGTACCATTCATGAAACGACTTACACATTGGAGATTACGGCACAAGACTTCGAGAAACTGGCACTGGAATTGCTGGCTAAGCTTAAAAAGCCATTACAAAAAGCTTTAAAGGATGCTGATATCGCTCCCGAAGAGCTCGACCATGTCGTTCTGGTTGGCGGCTCGACCAAAATGCCAGTTATTCGATTGTTCACGGCAAGATTGTTTGGCCAGCTTCCGCTTAGTCATTTGAATCCTGACGAGGTAGTCGGGATAGGTGCAGGCATTTATGCGGCTATGAAGGAGCGTAATGAAAGCCTGCGGGAAACGGTGCTGACGGATGTTTGTCCATATACGCTAGGGATAGAAATAATAGGCGAGCGGTTTTCTCCCATTATTGAACGAAACACGGTTATTCCATTCAGTAAAGTAGATACATTTTGCAATGTGCATGAAGGTCAGACTGTCATTAACGTTAATATTTTTCAAGGCGAAAGTCGCAAAGTGGCAAATAATCTAAAGTTGGGCGAAATTACAATCGACTTCCCGCCGGCAAAGAGGGCGGGAGAATCAGTTATTGATGTTAGATTTACATACGATATTAATGGGATTTTGGAGGTAGAGGTTGTTTCGCGAATAACGAAGGAGAAGAAGTCCCTTATTATTAAGAACAGCAATACGTCCTTAACGGATGAAGAAATCAGCATTCGCTTGAAGGAAATAGAAAAACTTAAAATTCACCCTAGGGAAGATCATAAAAATCGGTTTTTGCTGGCTAAAGGTGAACGGTTGTATGAGGAGATGCTTTCAGATACACGTCATCAAATTGCGCTGGAAATCGAAAAGTTTGAACAGGTATTAGATCGGCAGAGCCCGCTTGAAATCAATAAGTCAGCGCTAACGTTTGAACAGTATTTGCGCAGTGTGGAGGATTGGCCTGAACGATGACTGAATGGGATATTTTAGGGATTGATCCGACGAGTAATAAAAAAGAAATCCGCAGTGCTTATTCAGCCTTGCTTAAGAAATGCCATCCCGAAGATGATCCGATGGGGTTTATGCGGCTTAGAAGCGCCTACGAACAAGCTTTAAAGCTTGCAGAGAAGGTACAAACACAGCATTTTATACACGACATAGACAATGATTCACTTACGGAGAGCAGCGAAGCACATCTTGTGATTGCCGAAATAGAGGAAGAGGAAACGGCATGCCGATCAACAGATATAGGCTCTGAGTTTGGATATGAATATATTCAGCTGGAGGAACCGTTGGCAGATGCAAGTAGCCATTCAGATATGGTTTATGAGCAGCTGAACATTCTCTATAAAGACGTTTTTAAACGAAGAGATCTTTATGAATGGAGAAAAATGTTTCTGCAGGTTTCCTTGGCTCAACGCGACAATGTCAAAGCGGAGGTCCTTCGTTTTCTGAAGCAGCACGGCCATTTGCCGCATGAGATTTGGAGCTATTTAAATGAGGAATTTTCTTTATTGGAGATAACGAATTTCCCTTGGAAAGCGCTCATACAGTATGACCACGAATTGTCCTTAGATTACTTGGATCCTCATGCAGCTTGTGATTTTGAGCATTATGCTGATTTACGGTTTCAAGTGTTCCAACTGCTTCAGCAAATGCAATATACGGAAAGTATCAAGCTTGGGTTGGAAGCAACGCTGCTGTATGCAGATGATCCTGTGCTTCATCGTCTGTTAGGTATGGCCTATTATAAACGGTCAGAATACGAGCAAGCTATTAGCGCTTTTACGCAAATACTTGATAGAATCCCAGAGCATGAGGATGCCCTTATTTACCGGGGGTATGCGTATCGCCATATAGGTTGGTTTGAAGAAGCTGTTGCGGATTTCAAGCTGGTTATTAAAAATGATGCGTGGCATGCGGAAGCTCGCAAAGGCCTGAATTTATCTCTCTACGCCATGAATCAGCGGAATAAGGGAAGTTCATCGAGTAAACTTCTACCATATGCAATGAAAGGAAGCGACTTAGAGACAGGCCTGTTATATAAGTGCGGCGAGCATTTATTGGTGTGGCCTGAGCCGCCGCCGAAGGGAAACTTTCTGACCTATTTGAAGCAAAACAGCGAGGTTGTGCCGAAAATTATTCTTTTTGGCATTGGTTTTTTAGTAAATGTAGGTTTGGTTATACATGTGTTTTCGCTCTTAGGGGATATTTCAATAATTCCATATTTGCTTATCATTTTGCCGATCCTTTTTCTAATCACATTAATCTACTATATAGACAAATTAGAAAGGTAAACCTATTATGATCAAACAACGTCTTTGGCAGCTTTCGCTAAGTATGACATCGTCTTATGGCTCAGCCGATGACTTGGAAGTTTTGTGCAGCGATCAGCATTTTTGGAAGAAGATAGAGCTCGGTGAGACTGCATTCAGCCCAGAGCTGCTCTATGGTATGCCTGCTGCTCAAGGGGTAAGGAGGACAAGTCAGAAAGAGGGAATCCGGATCTATTTGCGTGATGATTTCGAAATTCCAGATAAAATTCAATTGTCCAAAAAGCTTGATCAATTAGAAAGCGATATTGTAGGCATTTCCTTATTTGATGAAAAAAGACGCATGATCTCAGCGCTGCCGCTTCGTGAAAGAGCCCGAATGCTGGAGGGAATAACCGCTGAAGAAGCTGCCTCGCCGGCTTCTGTTTCTATCGTTGCGCAATATGATTTAACGCTTCCGCCAGCAGGCATCCGCGGTTATGATATTGCGAATTACGTCCTGTTGTGCCGCCTAGGCGCTTTTTTGGACTATTTAACGGAGGAGGAGGTATTCGAGAGGCTGAAATTATCTTCCTCGCTTGCACGGCAATATTTTACGAGCTTTGAACAGTTCGCCTTGTCCTGCGCAGTTGGAGCTCTATTTTTCAGCGGTAAAGATTTTGAAGAGGGCATATTAAGAAACCTATACTCCAGCCTTTATCATCCTTGCAGTTATTGGAAAAATCTCGATTGGGATTTAGATTTGCAGCATTAGCTGCCCTAAATAAATCAGCCCTGTCGTTTCCCAAGAGGAAAGCGAAAGGGCTGATTCGTTCGTTTATTCATATTTTTTAAACGCGGTTTTGTCATCCTGGACGTTTTCCAAATACATGATTTTTCCGTCGTCTGTTAGTTTGGCGATATCGATTCCGGTTTTTGCGTATACGGCGCCGTCGGCTGTTTTGCCGCATACCGCCCAATTTGTCTGGTAAGAGCCGTTGTCTTGCAGCTCCCAGCTATCCCACATATGCTTAATGTCGTTATTGAATTGGTGGAAGGCTTTAATGAAGCTTTCGAAGCCGGTACGTTTCGTGCCATTTAAAACAATCTCTACATCAGGTGTGAAGAGAGCCAGTAGCTTCTCCATCGCCCGCTCGTCCGTGCGGGAGGCGTCAAAAAGTTGGAAATAAACATCTAAAACAGCTGTGTGTGTCGTGTTGGTCATCATCATGGCTCCTAGTCCTTGTGCATATTACGCAAGTTTTAATTTTCAGTTCGATATTTATCAAACTGATGACAGCTTAGCACAACCCGCTGAAATAATGCAAGGAATAGTTGGAATGAAATCGGGCATTGAAACCTCCCGCAGGATATGGTACCTTGAGCAGTATGAGAGCGATGAGAGTACCAGAAGCCAATGAAATGAAGCTCACAACGGTGCTTCACGCGCTGAGCGACCCTGTGCGGCTTAAAATTGTTTTATGTTTGGCCCGAACAGGAGAGAAAAACTGTTCTTCTTTCGAGGTAGAGCATCTGTCCAAATCGACGTTGTCGCATCATGTCAAAATACTGCGCGAAGGAGGAATCATTCAGCCGCGAATTGAAGGCAAGCAGCATTATTATTCGATTCGCCGGGACAATCTGGACTTATGTTTTCCAGGGCTGCTGGATTCCATTCTGGCAACGGACGAGCAGTATATTTGAGAGAATTTGAGGGGGAATACAAAAAAAGCGGCCGCTTGGCCGCTTTTTTGTATGCTCATTAGCGTTTCTCGGATACCGGAACCGCATTGTAATATTCATCGAGCGTAATTTCGCGCTCGTTCAGCTCTTTAGCCAGCTCCTTGCCGACGTAGCGAATGTGCCAAGGCTCATATTTGTAGCCGGTCAAGCTGTCTTTCCCTTCGGGATAACGAATAATATAGCCATATTCCCAGGCATGATCAGCGAGCCAGCCTGCTTCAGGCGTACCTGCAAAACAATCCTCTGCCGCACATTTGCCATCCGCTCCCGTAACATCAATTGCAAGGCCGGTCTGATGCTCGCTCGTGCCTGGAAAAGCGCTGTACATGCGAGCGGCCTCTTCGCCATCTTTTTTCACATAATTGTCGAACAGTGTTTTCTGGCGATCATAAGAACGGTAGCCGGAAACGCCAGCGAGCTGAATGCCATCACCAGATGCTCCGGCGAATAATTGCTCCAAAGCGTCAGCCGCTTCCTTGCGCAGCATGCGCTTGTCGATTTTCTCAGTGAAGGTGAATGCTACGTCGGGATATACCAAATCCTGCGGCTCGTAGCCTTCTGGCAAGCTGTATTGCTTATTTACGAGCACGACGGCTGCCGTAGGGTTCGCTACGACAAGCAAATCGTCAACCGTACCTGACGTTTCTTGCACGGCGGTATCACCCGCTTCCCCAGCAGCATCGGTATTCGTATTGCTTGCTGGCGATTGGCTAGCTACGGGCGATACTGTTTGCTGCGCACCAGAGCAGCCAAAGGCAAACAACAGCAGCAGAACCGTCAAAGCCTGTCCTGTTTTTTTTATCCTCATGTTCAAAAATGCCTCCTTATGTGATCCCTATGACGAATTATATCGGGTACTTGTTTCGAAAAATGCAGAAAATGTATCGAAATTGTAACATTTTTATCCGTAAAAGCATGAGGGTGTTTCAGTCAAGCTGAAACACCGATCGTACCCTATGGTAAAATGGAAGCATTAATGTACGCATTTTGTGCAAGTGGGGTGCCGGATGAATATAAACAGGATAGCAGGGCTTCGCCTGCAAAATCAAGGGATCGCATCAGCTGAAAGCAATTGGTCGCCTAAACAGGTAGTAGGGCAGCTCGGTGCAGTGCAGGCTCAGGATTATATGCAGGCCATGTGGGCGATTGGCCTGCGCTCGCCTGGGGCGACATTGTCCAAGGTGGAGCAGAGCATTAAGGACCGCGAGATGGTGCTGACCTGGACGCAGCGCGGAACGATTCATTTTGTGCCAACAGAGGATGTATTATGGCGGTTGTCCCTTGCTGCTCCACGCTTGCTTCAGCAGTCAAGACGGCGGAGGGAGCAGCTGGAGTTAGATGATGCAACGCTTACGCGCAGCGAAAGCTTGATTCGCAATAGACTGCAAGGGGGAGCGCAGGTTTCGCGCGGAGAACTGCTAGAACAACTGGAGCAGGCTGGCATACGCACGGACAGCCAGCGGGGTTATCATATTTTATGGCACAGCGCCTATAAAGGGCTGATTTGCTTTGGGCCGATAAGCGGCAAGCAGCAAACGTTCGTTTTGCTTGATGAATGGGTGCCAGATGCGCGACAATTGACGCGTGAACATGCGCTTGCCAAGCTCGCTTTGCGATATTTTACCGCGCATGGTCCTGCTACTGTTCATGATTTTGCCTGGTGGACAGGGATGACGCTTGGCGATGCAAGGGAAGGACTGGGAGCCATAAAGGGCCAGCTGGATAGTGAGCGGATGGACGGGAATGACTATTGGATGGTTAAGCAGGCTAATGGTGCTTGGACGAAGCAGGGGGAAAAGAGGCATTTGAAGGCTGAGGAGCAACAGGGCAAAGCTTCTGGCGTTTATTTGCTGCCGGGCTTTGATGAATATATTTTAGGTTACAAGGAACGAAGCGCCGTGTTGAGACCCGACATTGCTCCACGAATCGTTCCTGGCAATAATGGTGTTTTTCTGCCGATGATTGTGATAAATGGACAAGTCGTAGGCACTTGGAAACGTACCGTTAAGAAGAACGGAGTCGATGTCGTCATTCATCCCTTTGAGCCTCTTGATGAATTTAAGGAGGGCATTGAACAGCGTGCAGAAGCTTATGCGAAATTCATGGAGCTGCCGCTGGGGAAGCTGGTGTTTGAACAGGTGGTTAAGTAAGGTGCATAAAAATTACGTCTTCAAAGCGAGCGAGAGCTTTCAATAAATGCGCAGCAAATTAAAGCTTGATGCACATTTTCCCTACATTTTTTCTAAAATGGAATTATCCAATCCAATTGTGTGTAGTTCCATTGTGCTTTTTGATGAAAACGGATGGATTAAAAAATTAAAAGAATTCACTTTATTCCACTTTGCATAAAAGTGAAAATCTGATAGGATATATATTATAGTCTATAGATTTAGTAAGGATTAAAGGGAGGCACTTTTTTCATGGACAAAATGATGCTTGATTCCATAGATGCAACGACACATCTGGATCAACTCGAGGCTGAGGCAATTTATATTATTCGAGAAGTAGCGGCGGAAAGTGAAAATCCCGTGATGCTGTACTCGATCGGTAAGGATAGCTCCGTGATGCTGCATTTGGCGCTCAAAGCATTTTATCCGGAGAAGCCGCCGTTTCCTTTCATGCATATTGATACAACGTGGAAGTTCAAAGAGATGATTGAATTCCGCGACCGCAAGGCGAAAGAATTCGGAATCAACATGCTTGTTCACTCCAATCAGGAAGGGATTGAGCAAGGGATCAACCCATTCGATCATGGTTCCGCATATACGGATATTATGAAAACCCAAGCCCTGAAGCAGGGCCTAGACAAATACGGATTTACAGCTGCTTTTGGCGGTGGAAGACGCGACGAGGAAAAGTCGCGTGCGAAGGAGCGGATTTTCTCATTCCGCAATAAAAATCACGCCTGGGATCCAAAAAACCAGCGGCCGGAAATGTGGAAGCTCTTCAACACAAGAATTAATAAGGGTGAAAGCATCCGCGTATTCCCGATTTCCAACTGGACAGAAAAAGATATTTGGCAATACATTCGCAGAGAGAACATTGATATTGTTCCACTCTATTTAGCGAAAGAAAGGCCTGTCGTTAATCGCGATGGACAGATCATCATGGCGGATGATGAGCGGATGAAGCTGGGGGCCGGTGAGAAGATTGAAATGATGAAGATGAGATTTCGCACATTAGGCTGCTATCCGCTCACTGGCGGCGCCCAGTCCGATGCGGACACGCTGGATGCTATTATTGAAGAAACACTTGGTGCGGTATCCTCCGAACGGACAACAAGGGTGATCGACCAGGAAGAAGCGGGAAGCATGGAAAGACGTAAACGGGAGGGCTATTTCTAAGATGAAGAGTCTGCTTAAATTTATTACTTGTGGCAGTGTGGATGACGGCAAATCCACTTTGATAGGACATATGCTTTATGAGGCTAAGCTTTTGTTCGCCGACCAGGAGAGAGCATTGGAGCTGGACAGCAGGCTGGGCAGCCGCGGCGGCAAAATAGACTACTCCTTGCTTCTTGACGGGCTGATAGCCGAACGTGAGCAGGGGATTACGATTGATGTCGCTTATCGGTATTTTACAACGGATCACCGTTCGTTCATTGTAGCGGACACGCCGGGGCACGAAGAATATACACGCAACATGGCCGTAGGCGCATCTTTTGCGGATCTTGCCATTATTCTGGTGGACGCAACCAAAGGAATTATTACGCAAACGAAGCGCCATACAAGAATTTGTGCCCTCATGGGAATTAAGCATCTGGTCTTGGCGGTAAACAAAATGGATTTGGTGGATTTTGATACGAAGAAATTTGATGAAATCAAAGCAGACTTCGCTCGCACCGCCACAGAATTCCAGTTTGAAAGTATTCAGGTGATCCCTGTTTCTGCAACAGAAGGGGATAACATTACGAAGAAATCGCCTAATACGCCTTGGTACGAGGGGCTTGCTTTGCTACCCTATTTGGAGAGTGTTGATGTTCATTCGAACGACGACGCGAAGCCGTTTATGATGCCCATTCAGCGGGTATGCAGGCCAGACCACACATTCCGCGGATTCCAAGGTCAGATTGAAGCCGGCAGCATCGCAGTTGGCGATGAACTGACAACTCTGCCTAGCCGTGAGAAGGCGAAGGTTAAACGAATTTTTGTAACAGACCAAGACCGGAATTCGGCTCATGCCGGCCAGCCTGTCACGATTCAATTAGATCGGGAAGTCGACGTATCACGAGGTTGTGTGTTTACGAAGGACAATCAGCTCCAAGAGGCCGACAGCTTTAGCGCCACGATTCTTTGGATGGATGATTCTGTCCTGACGCCGGGAAAAAATGTTCTGGTGAAGGTAGGTACAAAGGTTCTTCCTGGTACTGTGACGGCAATTAATCACAAAATCGATATTAATACAGGCAATACGGTTACAGCCGACCATGTGGTTAAGAATGAAGTGGCTAAATGTGAATTTTCATTATCGGATGGTATTATTTTTGACGCGTTTGAAAAAAATAAAAGCATCGGCGGATTTATTCTCATCGATCGTGTAACGAATATGACATCCGCTTGCGGCGTCATTGACGAAGCTCTTCAAAGCGTGGGCAATGCGGGCCAGATCGATACGGAAATCACAAGAGATGTTCGTGCCCAGCAAAAAGGACAGCAGCCATTAACGCTTTGGCTTACTGGTTCAGTTTCGGACAACGTGGCTCTTGCGAAGGGAATCGAGAAACGGTTGGTAGCCAGAGGTTATCATACGATGCTAATCGATAACAGCTTAGGAGAATCTGTGCGGCAAATCGCGGGTTATGCGGCATTGCTAAACGATGCGGGACTTATTGCATTGGTACTGGGCGGTACTGCAAGCGACAACGACCAAGCCATTGCGCAAGAAATAATCGGCCAATCCTTTTTGCCAATCGATGTTGCTGTAAACAGCTCTTCGATCGAGGGAGCGGCCAATGATGCCGTGAAACGTGTTGTGAAGGCTCTCATTCAAGTATAGTTTTGTTTGAATGCCAATGGAGTTATAGTAAATAATGAAACGATTCGATGGAGGCATGATCAGCGGGCGTTCCCTTACGGGACATGCCCGTGGTCATGCCTTTTCCTTTGACTGCTTCTTGGTACGCCTGAGACGTGCAGACACTACCTTGATCGCTTATCCACGGGATGACTAACTCTTGTTGTCAAGGCAAAAACACCTCCAAGATGGTATGCATATCTTCCGACATGGCTGCCTTTTCTTGAAGGTGTTTTAATTTGACTCACGCTAGGGGGTCAGTTCAACTATGAAGCTCCTGGCTTGTTCCTTTTTCAAAATATAAGAATATAAAAGTTTCCCTCTTATACTTCGCTTATATTTCACCGCGAAACGTTGGCTTTACCGCCAGAGGACAGCGGCAGACGTTTGCGCTTGTCCATAAAATAAACCAATTATTTCAAACGCAGCATCATCGTCCATAGATCGGCACTTTCGTAGCCCAGGCGCCACGCAGCAACGCCTGCAAGATCATATTTTTTCGCTATATTGATGCGGGCTTGTACGGTTGAAGCGGTCTCTGCCCAAAATACATAGGTGAAACCATCTTTTACATACGTGTATTTCGTTTGACCGGATGCTACATCAGGCGTAGCTAGAGCATTCGTATCTTTAATGAGCTGCGGCACTTCCTTCATATAAATCGCACGATTGCTGATGAGCGAGCCCGCATTGTCCAGCTTCCACTCGCGAACGTAGAAAGGAATGCCAAGCATCAGCTTTTTGCGGGGAATGCCGTAATCAAGAAACTGCTTTACACCCTCTTCAGCCCACGCCAAGCTGGATACGGAGCCCGCTTCCGGGCCTGTGCTCCAGTGCTCGTCATAAGCCATAATAATAATCGTATCGACAATGCCTGCCAGTGCAGCGTGGTCATACGCCGTCGCTTGGTTCCAGCTGGCGCTGCCGCGCGGCAAATCGATCGATACTTTCATGCCTTTGGCATGAACAGCTTTCGTGAGTGCTTGGACAAAAGCGGTATAGCTTGCCCGGTCTGTCCCAGCTACCTCTTCAAAATCAATATTGAGTCCATAGACACGAAGGGACGCAAGCTTTGTGACGAGGCTGTTAATGAAAGCAGACTGTGCTGCCGAATTGGCAAGAAAGGCGCTCGTCATCTTTTTATCAAACTGGTTGTGCAGGAGCGGCATAACGAGAATGCCTTGCGCCTTCAACGTACTGGCCGTCGCCTCATCCGACATATCGTTCAGCTTGCCGCTTGCATCGCCTAGCTCGAACCAGGTCGGTGAATCAATATCGAGCCCTTGTGTCCCCGCAACATGCCCCAAAATCGTCTGGCTGTTCGAAGAGCCATTCCAGCCCATATAAATCAGCTTTGTGACATTGCTCCATAATACTCGTCCATCCGCATTACGAACGGTGGCGTTCGCGTAGCTTTTGGCGAGTGTGACGGCGGATTCTTTGGTGTGTACGCTTTTAATGATTTTATCGTTTTGATAAACGGATAAATAAGGCTTGTTGGTCCACCAGACGACGTTATTGTATACGACATCGGCGCCCGCATATTTTTTGGCAAAGGGTATCGCAGCTTCCATACTAATAAATGCTTTTACGGTTTTGCCATTTTGCTGTACTTCATAGCTGCGAACATTTGAGAAAACGACCTTGCCTTTCGCAGTATTGGTTACTTCACTGCCCTCTTGCTTGGCTGCGGCTTGAACAGCGTCATAGAGGTAAGCGTATGTTTTGGTGCCGGAAATTTGCCCGCCATCCTTCGTGATCGTGTACACGGCTTTGCCTGCACGCTGAACTTTCTTTTGCGCCGCTGTCACATTGTCCCATACCCACTCATTCGTGGAACGTTTAATAATATGGGCATTGCCCCAATTGGCAGCTTCCTTCTTAGCGGCTGCAAGAGTAGCAAAGCCCCAGCTGTTTTTCGTATTTTCGCCCTGATAGAGCTGGAATTTGGCATAAGATTCGTACACCCAGCCCGGCTGCTGCAAATCTCGAATATGTACTTGACCTAGCTGCTTCGCAGCGGCCTGTGCTTGCTCGTAGGTGCGGTATTCCCATTTGGGATTGGAGGCGCCGCCTTGATATACCTTATACCTTGGAAAATTATCCCATACCCACACCCGGCCCGATATTTGCTCGACATGGCTGTAGGCAAAGCTTTGGGCATAGGCAATCGCCTGCTTCTCGGTTGCAAACTCCTTGAGCGCCGCATCGTTCTGATACACCCGGTACTTCGTCGCGGAGCTCGCGGCCATGCTGCTTCCCGCAGCAAAAGCCTGGCTCAGCATAAGCAGCACCAGCAAAGCGGTCAGCTTTCTCATTTTGAATTTCATAAGCGTTCTATCACTCTCCTCTAGTTTCTCTACTCTATTAGACGCAAAGGGAGGCTGGAGGTTGCGAAGACAGCTGCCTTATTCCATCAGGTAAAAAAATGAAATAAATATGGCGTAGGCGGATAAAAAAGGTGGAAAACAATAACAATAAGGACAGCAAAGCAGGAGGTGGCAGTCATGAAGCGGCTGTATGCGAAGGAAAAGCTCGACGAGGAAGAGGTGGATCTGGAGGAGCTGGAGAGGAGTCTCGGCGAGGTATGGCAGGTCAATCGTTATTTGGGCGGCAATCCGGTGCTGTTCAAGCATCTGGAGCGGCTGCTCAGACAGACGGCTATCGCGCGGCGGGCACAGGAGCTGGAGCTGAAATTTGGACAAGGGGCCGGGCTGGAGCAAAGAGCAGTGCTGAAGCAAGGAATAGAGCAAGGAGCGGCACTGAGTTCGGAAGGAAAACAGCGGGGATGGAGCGGGTCAGAGACTAGGCCTGTGCAAGTCGATAGGGTGAAAATAAAGCTGCTCGATGTGGCGACAGGGCTGGCGGATATTCCGATGGCTTTAGAGAAATGGTGCAGCAAGCGCGGTATGGCGGTCGAAATTGTCGGCGTCGATATCCATCCTAAAATGGTGGAGCTTGCGGCGAAACGCACCGCTCATCAAAAGGCCATTCAGGTACTGCAAGCGGATGGGACGGCTTTGCCTTTCGAGGACAACAGCTTTGACATCGTGTTTAGCAATTTGGCGCTGCATCATTTGGATGATGGGGAAGCGAGCAGCATGCTGGGGGAAATCGACCGGGTCGCGCGGGTCGGCTGGGTCGTAACCGATTTGGAGCGTCACCAGCTGGCGCTGCTATCGGCGCGGATGCTCGCGAAGTTCATCTGGCGCAGCCCGGTGACGAAACATGATGGCCCAATGTCAGTCCAGCGCTCCTATACCGCGAAAGAAGCGAAGGAACTGCTGGTACAGGCCGGTGTTCCCGCCGTCGTGCATCGGCATTTTCCATTTCGCTTGGCGCTTGTATGCCATGCATGACGTTATCATTGTCGGTGCAGGGCCTGCCGGCAGCGTATTGGCTGCATTGCTAGCTGCCTCGGGTGTAAAGGTGCTGCTGCTGGAGCGCGAATCGCTCCCGCGGCGCAAGCCCTGCGGCGAGTCGCTGAATCCAGGCGCAGTCGCCGCGCTTGCGCGCGTGCTGCCCGCTGGCAAATTTGCAGCGATTCGCAGCAGCATGGAGCATTCGCTCATCCATGGCTGGCGGCTGACAAGCGGGAAGGCGGAGCTGCTGGCAGCTTTCCCCGCAGGGCAATTCGGAATGGCCTGCGCCCGCGAAAAGCTGGATTATGCGCTTGCGCTGCATGCTTGCGAGGCCGGTGCGCAGGCCATTGAACAAATGCGGGTGCAGCGCCTTATTTGGGAGGAGGGCCGAGTGGCGGGCGTTGTCGCATATTCCGCAGCGGGGACAGCTATGGAATTTCGGGCGCGCCTCGTCATTGGCGCGGATGGCATTCGCTCGGCAGTGGCCCGCTGCGCGGGGCTGAGCAGCTTCGGCCCGCTGCGCAAAACAGCGTTCACAGCTCGGGTGAGCGGTGTGCGGGAGTTGCAGCCGCGCGTCGAGCTGTTCACCGGGCGCGGCATCGTTGTGGGGCTGGCGCCGATTGGCGGCGGCGAAGCCAATTTGACGCTGGCGCAGCTGTCAGGGAGCGGGAGTGCGGCAGCTTTAGCCGCAGGTTTGAAAGAAAACGGAGCAGTTAAGAAAGTAGCTGGTCATATGGATATGGATACGGATACGGATAAAAATATAGATACAGATACAGATAAAAATATAGATATAGATACAGATACAGATACAGATACAGGAATTGCGATGCTTGAAGCCGCATCGTTCAAAGTTAATGCAAGGGGAAAAGCTCCTGATCCTGCTCAAGCAGGTAACAGGGCTGCTTCTGTTGCGAGCAAGGAGAAGCGCAGCGCTTGGCTGCTGGGAAAAGCGGGTGAGCTGCCCGAGCTTGCCGAGCGCTTGCAGGGTGCGGCTTGCACAGGCGAGGTGCTCGCTTGTGGGCCGTTTGACCGCCGGGTTCGGGCAGCGCAGCAAGCAGGGCTGCTGCTCATAGGCGATGCCGCGGGTTATTACGATCCGCTGACAGGCCAAGGCATTTACCGCGCGCTCAGCAGTGCTGAGCTTGCTGCGCCGCTGCTGCTGCAAGCGCTGGAGAGCGGCAGCGATGCGCCGCTCGTTCAATATGCAGCGATTCAGCAAAGCCGCTTCGCTCCAGCTATCCGGCTGCAGAAGCTGATCGAATGGACGAGCAGGCATGAGCTGCTGTGGCACTCCGCGTTGCGCGGACTTGGCTCGCTGCCAGCCGCCCGCAGCCGCCTTGTAGCAATGATTGGCGATTGCTTGTAAAGAGAGGGTTGCTTGTAAATCGATGTACATACAAGGAGGACTGAAATACATGCATACTTACAACGAGGTAACGATGCGCTGTGAGCCGTTGACCGCGTTCCACTATGCAAGGAAAATCGAAAATTGGCCGCAGCTGCTCCCGCATTATCGCCAGATCCAGTTCCGCTATGGCGGCAGTGAGCGGGGAGGGCTCGTTAAAATGGCTGCCGTTCGGCCGTTCAAACGGTTTCAGTGGCCCGTATGGTGGGAAAGTGAAATGGTTGTCAGCGAGGAGGAACTGATGGTTGGCTACCGCCATGTGCGCGGTGTGACGAAAGGCATGGAGGTGGAATGGCGCATCGTACCGGCCGGCGAGAAGGTTTCTGTATCGATCGTGCATCGCTGGAATGCTCCTCCATGGAGCCGCAGGCTTTTCGCCAGTTTTATTGGCAATTGGTTCGTTTATGCCATTGCGGAGAGAACGCTGCAAGGCTTGAAGCAGAAGGCCGAGCTTGAAGCCGCGTTGGATGCCAAGAAACAAGCCATAGAAGATGATTCCCGGCAATGGACGGATCTGCAATGGGAGGCACTAAGAGAGCAGGTAGCTGAGCAGTTTGCAAACGAAGCAGCAGAGCAAGCCATTTTTCAACAAAGAGAGGCAGGTGGGCGCAATGGCTAATGCGATTAAAGCGGTCATAACGGGAATAGGCTGTGTAACGCCGATTGGCGCAGGCGTGGAACAGCTATGGGAAGGTCTGGTTCGGGGGAAAAGCGCAGTGAGGGAAATTGAGCGTTTTGTACCGGAAGGGCTGCGCAGCCGAATAGCTGCACAAATTCCAGATTTTCAGGCGGAGCGTTATATGGATAAAAAGCGTGCGCATCGCATGGACCGCTATTCGCAGCTTGCCGTTGCCAGCGGCGCATTGGCGCTTCGCGACGCGGGTCTAAATCCCGCCGACCTCGATGCGGATCGGGCGGGCGTATTTATGGGCAGCGCGCTGGGCGGCATCGCCTATGCGGAAGAGCAATGCAGCCGCTACCATAATGGCGGCTTTCGGGCCGTATCGCCGACGCTCGGATTTTCCGTCTTCGGCGGCGCGGCCTCGTGCAATCTTGCCATGGAATTTGGCATGACAGGTTTAAATGAGACGAACGCGATGTCCTGCGCGTCCGGTGCCGTCGCTATTGGCCGGGCGCTGCAAGCGATCCGGCGCGGCGAAGCGGACGTCATTATGGCGGGCGGCTCGGAAGCCCCGCTTGCACCGCTTTCCTTCGGCGCCTTCGACATGCTGCGGGCAATGTCTACTCGCAATGAATCGCCGGATATGGCAAGCCGGCCATTCGACCGCAATCGCGACGGCTTCGTCATGGGCGAGGGCAGTGCCGTGCTCGTCATTGAAGCCGAGCATCATGCAAGGGCGCGAGGCGCGAAAATATATGGCGAGCTGGCCGGCTTTGGGCTGACTAATGATGCCCATCATATGAGCGCGCCGCTCCCATGCGGCACGCAGGCAGCACGGGCCTTGCGGCAAGCGCTGACGAGCGCGGATATGGCGCCGGAGGACATTAACTACGTCAATGCCCACGGCTCTTCGACGCTGCTCAATGATGTGACGGAATCCCGGGTCATTCGCAAAGTATTTGGCAACCATCCGGTAGCTGTTAGCGGCACGAAAGGCTTATACGGTCATCCGCTCGGCGCATCAGGTGCTATTGAAGCAGCCATTACACTGCTTGCGCTGCGCAACGGCTGGCTGCCGCCAACTACCAATCTGGACGAGCCCGACCCAGAAGCGCAGCTGGATTTGGTCGTCAAAAATCCGCGTGCGGTGAAGTCCGCCGCTGCGGTGTCGAACTCCTACGGCTTCGGCGGAGTCAATGCCGTGCTTGCTTTTCGCCAGTATTAAAATGTGCCGGTCATTGACTTATGGCTGAGCCATACCTATTATTGAAAATAGAGTTGACCGTACAAGCGGAAACATCCTGAACAGGGGGTGTTTCCGCTTTTTTGCGTATGTCGATCTGGATAAAAAAGATTTCCTATATAAGGAGGCCATTATTATGAATGCACAAGCTGCTCTTGCCTATGTAGACACATTGCGGGAGGAATTGATTGCACTGCGCAGAGATTTTCACAAGCATCCCGAGGTATTATTCGAGGTGGACCGAACAGCAGAGAAGGTAGCGGATTATTTATCGGAATGGGGCTTGCAGGTTCAACGGCATGTCGGCAAGCATTTTGGCAAAGGCGTTGTTGGCATTCTTGCCAGCGATAAGCCAGGACCGACGATCGTACTGCGAGCAGATATGGATGCCTTGGCGATCACGGAGGAAAATACGTTCGCCTATCGTTCAACGAGCGAAGGGGCTATGCATGCCTGTGGACATGATGCCCATATGACGATGCTGCTTGGAGCAGCTAAAACGCTCAGTCGGCACAGAGACATATGGTCCGGAACAATCAAGTTTGTGTTTCAGCCCGCGGAGGAAAGTGCGCTTCCTAGCCCAATAGATGGGCGGATGATAAGCGGCGGCCGGGATATGATCGAGGCTGGGGTGCTGGACGGCGTTGACCTTTGCTTTGCGCTGCATGTATGGCCCGAGCTGCCTACGGGCGTTGTTGGCATACATCGCAAGGAGGCGATGGCGGCATCCTCTCATTTCCATATCGCTTTTCAAGGATTGAACGGTCATCATAGTACGCCGCATTTGGCTGTAGATGCGCTGTCGATGGCGGTGCAATTTGTTTCTGATGTTAAATTTGCGCTTGCAGTGGAAACGGACCCATGGGAGACAAAGGTGTTCGCATTCGGTACGCTGCACGCTGGTACTGCGATTAATGCCATTGCAGGGGAAAGCAAGCTGAGCGGGACGTATCGCGTTTTTCACCCGGATCTGACTGCACAAATACATCGGTTGCTGGAAAAGAGAGCAGATGCCGTAGCCAGTACATATGGCGGCACTTATACGTCGCAATATCGGCTAGGAACGCCGCTGCTTAATGATGCGGAAGCTGTTCAACTGACTGTTCGGGCTGGGCGAATCGCCTTGGGTGACGATAAGGTTGTGATTTTGGAGAAGCCCAGCCTTGCTGGGGAGGATTTTGCGCTGTATGTACAGGAGGTGCCGGGAGCATTCGCGTTTATTGGCATCGCCAACCCGTCAGCCCAAACGGTGTATCCGGTGCATCATCCCTTATTCGATATCGATGAAGAGGTGCTGACGGAAGGGGCAAAGCTGTTCGTGCAATGGGTGCAGCAGGCAGGGGAGGAGTATGTGAGCCAATAAGGCTTTCATACCCCCTTTCCAAAACCTAGCCCATGCGTTATAATAAATCGTAAAGTTTACGAATAAACAAAAGGAGACGACAAGGATGGCTAAAAAATCAAAAGTAGTAAGGGAAAGAAAAAGACAGGAGACGGTTGCGCGTTATGCCGAGCTTCGCAAGCAGCTCAAGGACAACAAGGATTATGTTGGGCTTAGCAAGCTGCCGCGCGACGCATCGCCAACCCGGCTGCATCACCGCTGCGAGCTGACGGGCAGGCCGCATGGCTACTTGCGTAAATTTAAAGTGTCGCGGATCGCATTTCGCGAGCTTGCCTACAAAGGGCAAATTCCCGGCATCAAGAAAGCAAGCTGGTAATGTAGGTAAGCCAATATATAAGGAAATGAAAATTTGCAAGAAAGGGGGGAGGGCATGGACCCATTTACGACCCGCAGGCTGGAAAAAATACTTGACGGCTACATTAGCCGCAAAATCCCCCCGGATGTGCGTTCAGCTGTCCGTTTAACCTATGAGTGGGAGGGTAATCGGCTTACTTTGACCGAGGAGCTTCCGGATTTTGAAAATCGGAAATGGACAGGCGCACCTATCGTCCAGTTCCAATGGAAGCACAACCAGTGGCATGTGTATGCCACTGATGGCAATGGCGGCTGGAAGGCTGCATCCGCGATTGCCCCGCATCCTCATTTCGAGCAGCAGCTGGAGCAGGTTGAAATCGATCAGGAGGGCATCTTCTGGATTTCTTAAACGTAAGGAGACCATTTAGCGCAATGGCCCGACCGATATGTCGGGCTTTTCGCGCGTAACATGTAACGAAGGAGCTTCCCCAATATGAGCAAAAATCAGGGCAATCACCGCCTGCCAAGGGCCAAGGGAACGGATATGGCTAGCTTTTACAGCCCGAAGGATTGTGCGAAAAAGGTGAAACGCATCGTGCTTCCGCCGATGAATCGGCAAATCGTAGAAGAATTTTTCACGATTATGGGCATGAAGGAGAAGTTTGAGGAGCATGATGTGCCGATTCCGAACAAAGTTGTCATGTACGGGCCGCCAGGCACGGGCAAAACATTGACCGCTTTCTACATCGCGCAGCGGCTGGACGTTCCGCTTATTTTGGTCAGGCTCGATGCGATTATCCACAGCCATCTAGGAGAGACGGCGAGCAATGTCCGCAAAATATTCGATTACGCCAAAGCGACGCCCTGCGTCTTATTTCTCGATGAGTTTGATGCGATAGCGAGGACGCGTGAAAACAATGATGAAGTGAAGGAAATGGCGCGCGTCGTTAATACGCTGCTGCAATGCTTGGACGAGTTTGATTGCGAAAGTGTTTTTATTGCGGCAACCAATTTGGAGGAGGAGCTGGACAATGCGATATGGCGGCGATTCGATACGAAAATGCATTATGGCATGCCGGATGATCGCAGCAGGTACGAATATATATCGCTGTTAATTGGAGACTTTGAACAGCAGGAGCCTATTTATGATACGGCCGCCAGTCTGCTTGCTGGGTGCAGCTTTGCGGATATGGAGCAAATTGTGCTCAAGGCAAAGCGTAAAGCGATAATTGAGGGCAGTTCGCTCCTCCAATCCCACATACAAGAATCCTTGACCGAATATAAGCCGAAAATCATCGCGGTGTAGCGTAAGCTTTTTTGAGTAATGATAAGCGCAGACTCGGCGTATGCCATACGAAGTGAAGGTAGGTGAGAAAGCATGTCGCAGAAGACAAGTATGGATTGCGAAGCGGAGCAGGTAATAAGCATGCATGCAGCGCAGCGCTGGCAGCATCGTGAGCGGGAGCTGCACAGCTGGCTGGAGCGTGAAAAAATAACGAAGCGGCCAAAGCAAACGCTGCTGCTGGGGCATGTCGCGATTGATGCGGAGCTGCTTCCTGCGCTCACGCTGCTCAAGGAGCAGGGCATACCGACGGAATTTTCATGCGCTGGCGTTAGCGCGCTGGATGAGCCGGAGGATCATTCTTTGTACGCGTATATTACATTTCCGGCTTGTGAGCAGACGGAGCGTTTTATTCAGCTGGCGATGCAGCGGATGAAGCATCGTCTGCTCGTAACGTTCGAGCCGGCTCGCAACCGCTATGACCTGTCCTCTTTTTATATTGGACATAACCGGTCTTTTTGCCTGCTGATGCTGCGCTCTGCTCAAGCTGCCGCTGCAGCTAATAAGCAGCAGAGGGCAAATGGCTAGCGAGGTAAAGAACTCCATTCCATTGCAGTCTAACGTATGGCCTACGAAAGCAAGCCTGTAAAGCCAAACACCCCGCCAGCAATCGCCTGACGAGGTGTTTGGTTTTCATTCCAATATCACAAGCTTTATTTCCACTTTTGCTCAATAAACTCGTCGCGGCCTGATTGTGCGCGGTCCTCTTTGTAATGCTTCGGGTTTTTCTTATGGAAATTTTGATGATACTCCTCCGCTGCATAAAACGTATCCGCCGCGCGAATTTCCGTTACGACCGGTTTGTCGAAACGCCCGCTGCTCGCAAGCTCCTGCTTGGAGGCGAGGGCCAGGGCCTGCTGCTCTTCATTATGATAAAAAATCGCCGTGCGATACTGGCTGCCGCGATCTTGAAATTGTCCGCCTTCATCTGTCGGATCAATTTGCGGCCAATATAGCTCAAGCAGACGCTCATAAGGAAACAACTGCGGATCGAAGGCAATTTGCACAACCTCGGCATGTCCTGTTTCGCCTGTTTTTACCTGCTCATAAGTCGGATTCTCCTGATGACCGCCCATATAGCCAGAAATAATACTATGAATGCCTGGCAGCTCCTCGAAAGGGGTAACCATACACCAAAAACAGCCGCCCGCGAATGTTGCATATTGCATAACTTACTCCTCCTTGACGCTTATAAAAACTTGATAGGCTAAACGTTAGCCTGTCTGCATTAAAAATTCAATTGTGATCAGCCTTGGCAAATGGCGTTCATGTTCAAGGGAGCAGCAGAGCCTGCAGCCCATCTTCAGATATGACCTTGATGCCATGCTGGCGGAGCAGCGCTGATGTCACGCCATTTCCAGCCTTCTTTTCACCCGAAAATTGACCATTGTAAATCATTGTACTGCCGCAGGAGGGACTGTTCTCTTTAAGCACAACTACTGTGGCTTCTAATTCAAGCGCTTGGTGAAGCGTTTCATATGCGCCTTTTATATAGAGGTCCGTCACATCCGTACCTGATTTGTCGATGACAGAGGCTGTGCCAGCTAACACATCCTCCCCATTTCCGCCTACAATTTCGGCTGATTCCCGAGGGGTGGAGAAGCCCCCAAGCAGCTCTGGACATACCGCTATCGCTTGCTTATCATCCAGCAGCTTGCGAACGGTTTCGTCTAAACAATCCGTCCCGTTATATCTCACCTTCATGCCTGCAAGGCAGGAGCTTACGAGAATCATCGGAGCGCCGCCTTTCTGTTTTGAAAAGTTTAAAATCTCTAAATTCGAGCATAGCACAGCATGTTTATGATGTAAATGAGCGATGGCTTGGCTTATTATTGTCACATTTTCCACGCTGCAATAGCTCGATCGGGCTATTACCATTCATAGCTTCTTAAGGTACGATGAGGCAGGTAATCTTGTATCAATTGAAAATATGGAGGTAAGCTTACATTGCTTATGCGAAAAATCATCCCCTTATTTCTCCTCATTAGCATGCTGCTGCTCGCGGCAGCCTGTTCGAACGGGTCAAGCACGAACGGAGAACAAGCCAAACCGCCCGAGAAGGAGCTGACCTTCCTTTTTAACTTTGCGAGCCAAACGATAGACCCCCATCTGGATTATACCCCGCTCCGAGCAGGTGTCGTGGAAACGCTGGTCAAGCTGGGCGAGGACCTTCAAATCCAGCCTTGGCTGGCGGAGGAGTGGAGCAGCTCGGATGGGCAGCATTGGACGTTTAAAATCCGGGAGCAGGTTGCGTTCCAAAATGGCAAGGCGCTCGATGCGGATGCCGTTAAGCAATCGCTAGAACGGGCGATGGAGCAAAATCCGGGTGTGAAGCAGGTTTTGAAAATCAAGCAAATGGAAGCGAGCGGACAAAGCCTGCACATTACGACGGAGCAGCCGTTTCCCCAGTTTCCGTCAGAGCTAGTACATCCCAATACAGCGATTATTGACGTATCTGCACCAGAGCCGGATAAAAAGCCAATTGGAACCGGTCCGTTTCAAGTGGCCGCGTTCACTTCGGGCAGCTCGCTTAAGCTGGATCGCTACGAGGCATATTGGAACGGTGCAGCAAAGCTCAGCCATGCTTCTTTCAGCTTTAATGAAGATGCCAACGCCCGCTTGTCAGCGCTTATGGCTGGGGATGCGGATATTGTGTACCGTCCGCCAGTAGAAAGCATCGAAACGATGAAAAGCGACGCCAGCCTGCATTTGGATTCGGTCGTCAGCTTGCGGACAAATGAGCTAATATTCAATACGGAGCATGAGGATTTTCAAAACAGCTACGTTCGAAAAGCTTTCGATGCGCTCGTCAATCGCGATGAACTCAAGGACGCCATTATGGGCGGCCAAGCGACGGTTGCCAGCGGTCCTTTTTTGCCGCAATTTCCGTTCGTGCCTGTCTATGAACCGAAGGAAAGCGGAGTAGACGCTGCTCGCAAATGGTTTAAGCAAGCAGGCTATGAGGTCGAGCAGGGCAAGGTGACCAAGGATGGACAGCCGCTTGCTTTCAAGCTGGCAACGTACGCTTCCCGCGCGGAATTTCCCTTGCTGGCCCAAGTGCTGCAAGCGCAAGCGAAGGAGCTTGGCATTACCATTACGATCGCACAAGTCGATAAATATGAGGATTATTTGCTTGAGAAGGACGATTGGGATTTGGGCACCTACAGCCCGTTAATTGCGCCGCGCGGGGATGCGAGTTATTTTCTAAATGTAGCCTTTAAGCCGGAGGGCTCGCTGAATTTCGGGAAAATCAACGACCAAGAGCTGAGCGCTTGGATTGAGGAACTGGATCAAACGGTAGACGTGAATAAGCGCAATGCTTTAATCAAACAGGCGCTTACCCGTATTAATGAAGAAACATACTATTCCTACCTTGTTCATCCGAATACGCTCGTTGTGTACCGAGATAAGGTGAAAAACTGGGTAACGAGTAAAAGCGAATATTATATGCTGACGAACCAATTGGATGTGGAAGTGAAGTGAGCATCGTTTGGAAAAGAGGTGTAGAGCTTGTTCTGTTTATTTTGCTGCTTTCCTTCGTCAGCTTCGTGTTTGTCAAGCTTGCCCCGGGAGATGCGGTTAAGCAAATGCTTCGTTCAGATGACGTTGCCATTACAAGCTCAGAAATCAAGCAACAGAGGGAAGCGCTGGGACTAAATGAGCCAGTATTGGTTCAGTATGGCAGCTGGCTTGCCAGGCTGGCGCAACTCGATTTGGGTAAGTCGTACATGACGAATCGCCCCGTAAGCGAGGAACTGCTTCATAAAATGCCAGCGACGCTGCTGCTTGCCGGCAGCTCGCTGCTCATTTTATTGCTCATTGCGGTGCCGCTGGGCGCTTTGTCGGCCCTTTATCCCAATCGATTTATTGACCGCGCAAGCCGTCTCCTTGCTGTAATGGGTACTTCTATCCCTAGCTTTTGGCTAGGGCTTCTTTTAATAGAAGGGCTATCCGTAAGGTCGGGCTTATTGCCGTCAATGGGAACGGGAACGCCCTGGCATCTCGTGCTGCCTTCGCTGACGCTCGGTCTTACGATGTCTGCCGTTTATGTCCGGTTGATTCGCTCCAGTCTTATGGACAGCTTAACGCAGGATTTTATAAGGGGAGCACGGTCGCGCGGCATTGGCAGCAGAAATATTTTGCTCCGCCATGCTTTTCGCCATGCGCTTACGCCCGTTGTGACGATGTTCGGCGTCAGCGTGGGCAGTTTGCTTGGCGGCACGGTTGTCATTGAGGTGCTGTTTGCTTATCCGGGCATGGGCAAGTTTATTGTGGATGCCATTCAGAGCAGAGATTATCCGGTCATTCAAGGTTATATGGTCGTGATGGGAATTGCCGTGACGCTTATTCATTTGCTGGTAGATTTGGCGAATCATGCTCTAAACCCGGAAATGCGCTTGAAAGGGGAGAGCCGATGAAGAAGATAGGTTTTGCCAGCTATATAGCCATGCTTCTTATCGCCTTGCTTTCTTTCTCGGTTTTCCTCGTTCCTCATGATCCATATGCAGTGAATCTTAACGTCCGGTTGCTGCCGCCGAGTCCGCAATATTGGCTGGGTACCGATGGACTTGGCAGAGATCTGTTTTCGCGCTTGCTCATTGGAGGCCGGAATACGATCGGCGCGAGTCTGATCGTGCTTGTGGCAGCGCTGAGTATCGGTATTCCTGTCGGTCTGCTGTCCGGGTATGTTGGCGGCTTCGTGGATCGCCTATTTATGCGGGTGGCGGATTCCTTCCTCGCCTTCCCGGATTTTATGATTGCCATTGTGTTAAGCGGCCTGCTAGGGCCGGATATATTCAATCTAATCATTGCCATTGCGGCGGTCAAATGGATCGCTTACTCGCGTATCGTACGCAATAGTGTCAGGTCCGAAAAACATAAGGATTATATAGCGATTGCCCGCTTGAACGGGCTAAGCTCGCCCCATATCGTGATCAAGCACTTGCTGCCGCATGCATGCAGCAACGTCATCGTCATCGCTTCGCTGGACGTGGGCAAAATTATTTTGATGATTGCGTCGTTTTCTTACATAGGACTCGGCATTCAGCCGCCATCACCAGAATGGGGAGCGATGCTGAATGAAGGCCGCGCCTATTTTCACCAGGCCCCTTATTTAATGCTTGCACCGGGACTAGCCATTATGCTCGTTGTCCTATTGTCCAATGCTTGGGGTGACCGGATTCGCGATCGGCTGGATGTGAAACGCAGCAGAGAGTAAAGGAGAACAAGGCAATGGGCATATTAAAAATAACAGGGCTTAGCTTACACGCAGGGCAGCAGCAGCTTGTTCATAACCTTCATCTATCTATTGAAAAGCAGCAATGGCTCGCTTTAATTGGTGAAAGCGGCAGCGGAAAAACGCTGACCGGCCTCGCGATTGGCGGCTTGCTGCCTCATGCTGTGCGCATAACGAAAGGGCAGATTTTGTTCGAGGGGCAATCTGTTTCAGAGCTTTCCGCCCAACAACTAAGCCGGTTGCGGGGCAAGGAGATTGCTTATATTTTTCAAGACTATGCGGGCATGTTTAGTCCCTTTATTCGACTCGGGAAGCAGCTGGATGAGACGCTGCAAGCGCATAGCCGCTTAGGCCGCAAGGAGCGGAAAGTGCAAATATTGTCTAGCTTAGGCAAGGTGCGTCTGCCGGCAGAGCGCGTATATAACAGCTATCCCTTTGAGCTGAGCGGCGGACAATTGCAGCGGGTGTCCATCGCAGCCGCGCTGCTGCTTAAGCCAAAGCTGCTTATTGCCGATGAACCAACGACTGCGCTGGATTATGCAACGGGAGAGGAAATACTCCGTTTGCTCATGGAGATGAAGGAGCAAATCGGCTGCGCTATTCTGTTTATTACGCATGACCTAAAGCATGTCAGGCGTTATGCCGATGAAGTGGCTGTTATGAGCGAGGGCTGTATGCTGGAGTCGGGTAATGTGCGGGCAGTGCTGGAAGCGCCAACCCATCCCTATACGAAGCAGCTTCTTGCAGCTGAGCCCAGCTCATGGTCATCACCAACCTTTAAGACTGAACGAGAACCGATGCTGCAGTTACAGCCAGTGGACACCGAGCAAACGATGCGGGAGCAGGGAGGCAGACTGGAGGCCAGCAGTGAGAATAGCTTGCTCGTCGCCCAAAATCTCATCAAAACATACCCGAAAGGCAAAGGCATTAAGGTGCTGGATCAAGTATCTTTTACGCTGAAAGCAGGGGAATGTTTAGGGCTGGTCGGCGAGAGCGGCAGCGGCAAAAGCACATTGGCTAGATGCTTGATGCTTATGGAGCCGCTTGACGAAGGAGAGCTCCAGTTCCAGCAAATGCCGCTGCATAAACGGAAAGCTGTCGCGCGGTCGTACATAAGCGGACGTATTCAAACGGTATTTCAAAATCCAGCAGCCAGTTTGAACCCGAGGCTGACGATTGTGGATTCATTAATGGAACCGCTTGATATATTCAAGGACAAAGCGCCTGCATTTTTAGGCGATAGCCGATATAAACGGGATGAAGCGGCTGCTCTGTTGCTTGATATGGTAGGACTTCCAGCCAGCGTCATGCGGCAATATCCCCATGAGCTGAGCGGAGGCCAGAGGCAGCGGGCATGTATCGCCAGGGCGATCAGCATTGCGCCTGACTTTATTATTTTGGATGAGCCTACTGCGAGTTTGGATATGATCATTCAAGCCCAGATTTTAAAGCTATTGCAGAGGTTGCAGCAGCAGCTTGGTTTTGCCTGCTTGTTTATTTCGCATGATTTGGCAGCCGTTCAGCTCATGTGCAGCCGAATAATGGTGCTGGAGAACGGGAAGATCATAGATGAATCCAGCAGTTAAATGCTAATGTTGTCGTAAAGACATGCGTATACGCGGCATTTAGTAGGCGTTTGTGGGGAGTGATTTTAAATTCATTATTGAGCAGGACTATACAAGTATTTTGGCGAAATGAACAAGAGTGGTTATTTATGTGAAAACGATTTGTTAATAATACGTTTCATGATCATGGTTTAGTCGATTCGTGTGAACGTCTTTATATAGTAATACTCAGGGGCTCAATTATAACTGGGCCTTTTTACGTTGTCCAAAAAATGCCACAATACGTGGCACATTTTGCGCCTCTTTTCCCCAAAAATCAAATGAAACCTCTTCAGAAGTTCGGCCTCCTACAACAATTGATTGACCCTCAGATGATCATTTTAATATGTATTCAATGGATTTTTCCGGAAGGGAGGTGATCCTTTCAAACTAGACGAAGCATGCAGAAGCTGAGATTGAAAAATGGTTAACAAGCAGCGAGAGAGGAACAGGGAGGGGAAAGTAGAATACGAGAGAGGCGGAATTCATGAAATGCGATTAATGAGAAGAAAAGCAAAAAGGCTGTTATTATGCCTAATAGCTTTGCTGCTGGTCTGGAGTGTTCCTGCGGCTTGGAGCGTGAATCGGGTTGAGGCTGCTGGGGAAGCGCCAAGTAAAGTACCGTTAGCAATAAGTGAAACGTTCAACACAGCTAAGGAAATGAAGCTGACAGGCAAGTTGAGCGGGCTGGGGATAGACGGCATGCCTGTGACTTATTCCCTTTCGGCTGGAGATGGTCCACTGGTTAAAGCTTCCGGGACGATTTTCAGCGCAGGTCCTCCTTATAGGCCAGGGTTTGAAGCCGAAAAAGTGTTTGATGGGGATGTGAGCACCTATTATGATTTTCATCATCCAAGCGGCGCTTATGTTGGGATTGATTTGGGCGAAGGGAATGAAGCGGTCGTTCGCAAATTGAGGTTTCATCCGCGGGACAAGTATCCTTCGCGAATGGTGGATGGGCAGTTTCAAGGATCAAATGAAGGAACCAACACAGGGTATTTGGAAGATTTTTATGTGGTTCCCCCTATGACAAAAGATGGCTGGAGAGAGGAAGAAATCAACGACCCGACAGCTTATCGTTATTTGCGTTATGCGGCACCATTTGGCGGGTGGGGAAATATTGCTGAAATTGAATTTTACTTGGATATGAAGCCGCCAAAAGGAACGGTAACCCTGCTTGATCCAGCAGACGGTATATTTGAATATATACCTGCCCCTGGATATGTGGGCATCGACCAATTTGCCTTCAAGGTGAATGACGGTTCGAGCGATTCCGAGTTTGGCATAGTGACAATTAATGTCCAGGATGGCGAGCCTAGTTCTAATGGAGGGGCACACTGGAGGTTTGAACAGCCCGCAGACGGTTCTTTTCAAGTGAAGGACTTGTCGGGAAACGGCAATGACCTGTATCGCGTTGATGTTATGAAACGGGATGTGCCGGATATTTTTATGGATTGGTCGGATGAAAAGCCGGCATTCTCGAAAAGTACGGGCAGCCTTCAAATTTCTTCCTATGACAGCTTCCCGGACGAGCTGTCTTATTTACGAACGGCAGATGATGCGCCATTAAATGCTATGACCTTCTCAGAAGGCTACACGTTCGAGACATACATCCGTCTGGCGAGCAGCTTTGATGCCGAGAAAAATGGCTGGATGGGTTTACTTGGACGTGGCGGAACAGGTCGTGATGGCGGGAAAATGGACGGCGACCGTAACCGGCCGCTCGCTGCATTATCGGTCTCCACAAATAAGGAAATGAAGTGGGCAGCATATCCGACAAACTTGAATGACTTAAAAACGAACTGGTCGGGCGAAATGTTGCATGACTGGATTCATGTGGCCGTTGTCAATGATTCACTTTCGACAATCATGTATATTAACGGATCGCCTGTGCTTCGTAATGACGAAGGAGCAGCTGGCAATTCTGTTGGTCTGGCTACTGCACAGAAAAATGGCTCGTATGTGCCGTGGATTATCGGAGCTTCTCAATACAATAACCTATTTGAAAAAGGCTTTAATGGCTGGATCAATGAGATCCGCATAACGGATCGTGCGTTGGCTCCATCCGAGTTTTTGATCAATGAAAATGAAGCTCCTGTCAGCAGCGATCTATCAGTGACGACGGATCAAAATAAAGCCTACACTGGCCAGCTTTCTGCGATTGATCCTGATCTAAATACGTTGACTTATGAAATCAAAACGCAGCCAGCTAACGGAACCTTGAACGCGAATGCGCAGGGCAGCTTTGTTTATACGCCTAATCCTAACTATAACGGACTCGATTACTTCACGTACCGGGCGTATGACGGCAAAGCATATTCCAATGAAGCACAGGTGAAGATTACGATTATTCCAAATCATGCCCCTGTTGCAGTAAAGCAGGAGCATGCTGTTCGCTCTGGGGAAGTATTGAAGAACATTTTGCAAGCATCGGATGCAGATGGAGACGCCCTTTCATTTCGTATTGTGAAACAGCCGAGTAAAGGGAGTGCCACAATTACGGATGCAGCAACAGGCGCGTTTGAGTATGTGCCTGCAGTTAACGCGACGGGAATCGATTTCTTTGCTTTCCAAGCTTCCGATGGGAAAAATGAATCAGAAGAAGCCCTGGTCATCATCCAAATTAACGATAAGCAGCCTGAAACGGAAAATTGGGAAGCATCGAATTTGGAGTTCACTTTGCGAGAAGGGGGCAAGCTGACGGGGCGCTTGGCTGATGCAGTCACCGAAACAACGGAAAATATGAGCGTTCAAGTGCTGAAAGCTCCGGCGAAGGGACAGTTGACAGTGACGGATTCCGTCTACGGCGTATTTGAGTATACGGCGGACGCGGGCGCGACAGGACAGGATTCGTTTGTATTCCAAATTGGTGCAGGCGGCCGTTTAACGAATGAAGCGTATGGCTTAATCCGCATTTTGCCTAATGGCAAACCACAGGCGACAGCATTAACGATATCGACACAACAAAATACGGCAATTACTGGTCACTTGAAGGCGACGGATGCGGAAGGGGACATGCTTCACTATGTTATTGCTACGGAGCCAACACAAGGAACCGTGACGCTAATGGATCATAATACGGGTTCATTTATGTACACCCCTCGTGCGGGTTTTATAGGTTCTGACAGTTTTACGTATACAGCTGGAGACGGCATAGCTGTCTCAGATTCCGCAAAGGTGAGCATATTGGTTGCTGCGCCACCTGTAAGTGGTGGAGGATCTTCTGGGGGTGGAGGAGTTTCTCCGTTGCCAACGCCGACGCCTGCACCTGTGCTGGAACCGACCCCAAGCCCGGCTCCTACTAATGGACCGGAACAGCCTGCTGGCCTTGCTCCATTCACGGATATGCAAAAGCACTGGGCAAAACCCGCGATTGAGCGACTTTATGCTATGAATGCGCTAAACGGTTATCCGGACGGCTCGTTTCACCCGCAAGGGGAAATGACACGTGCTGAATTTGCCATATTAATCGTGAAGGTGCTTGGTATTAAAGCGGATGAAGGCCCATCATTCGACGATATGAACAGCCACTGGGCAGAGGATGCGGTGAGAGCTGCTGCCAAGCTCGGCCTTGTAGAGGGAATGAATACAAGAACCTTTGGTCCAAATGAGAAAATTACCCGCGAGCAAATGGCCGTAATATTGGCGCGAGTCTTTCAATTAAACACCGACAGCACGAAAAACGCATCGTTCAGCGATAATGCCGATATTTCCCCATGGGCACTAGGCTCGCTAAATGCACTCGTCGAGCTTAGGGCAATTCAAGGCTACAAGGACGGCTACTTCCGCCCGCTTCAGGCTGTGAGCCGTGCGGAAGCGGCGGAGGTTATCGTAAGGCTGCTGGATATCCAAGCAGCCAAACAGAAGTGAACCGGATTTTATTTTAGGCGGATTTGATAGACCCCTTTATCCAAGAGAGGATTAGATGCTGTTTTCTTCTGAAAGGTCGACCAGGCACTCTGGTTGACCTTTTTTATGGGCGCTGACCATTGAATAGTAAAGAAAGGTTCATGAGGTTGGGATTGAAGAGCACTAAGATTGTTTATTGCCGCTTTCCTGCTTCATTAATTCAATAAAGCGTTGTGCCGCTTTAGACAAATAACGGTCCTTTAACCAGATAAGCCCGGTGGCAAAATGCAGGTCACTGTCTGAAATGGCAAACGATTGGATGTCATAGCCTTGATGCAGCTCAAGAACGGACTGCGGCACAATGGTTGCTCCATCCCCGTAGGCTACCCACTTCAACAATAGGGGAATATCCGAGCATTCTCCAATCACATCAGCCTGCAAGCCGCGATCAGCAAACTGCTGGATGATGCTTTTATATAGGCCGAGCCCTTCCGCACTGGGTAAAATAAGCGGATAACGCTGAATATCACGGTAGGAGCATTGATCGGCGGGGTGCAGGACATGGCTCGCGGTTACGAAATAAAAGGGCTCGGATGGGAGCTCCAGCACTTCGAATTCAGCTAACTCCAGTGGCAGCCGCACGATTCCAAGCTCAATGGAACGTTCATTGAGCAGCCGAACAATTTGGGCTGATTCATTTTGCTGGATTTTATAAGTGATGAGCGGATAAGCTTCTTTAAACTTGTGCAGCAGCTGTGGCAAAACGACGGATGAGAGCGTATTGATACCCAGCATTAATTTGCCCCGCGTACCGCTACCAATTTCCTCCACCTCCAGCTTGGTCTCTTCAAGCGCTTTTGTTAAAAATAAGGCGCGCCTGTATAACGCCTCTCCAGCGTCAGTAAGCTCCAGCGCTTTCCCGCTTCTTACAAAAAGCTGTACCCCGAGCTCTTCCTCCAGGCCTTTCAGCTGTTGCCCAAGCGGAGGCTGTGTCATATGCAGCCTTTCAGCGGCCGCTGTAATTTGTTTCTCTTCCGCGATCGCGATGAAATAACGAAGCTGGCGAATATCCATGCGGCAAATCCTTTCCATTCCAAACGAAAAAAGTATGGAAAACGAATTTTTTAAATATTTTTAGTATGATGACAGCTATGTTACCATAGTTTTAAGCTGAAATGAAAGCGGGGCTGACATGGTGAATACATCTTACTGGTTAACCAATGTAAGGCTGGAGCAAGGGTATGAGTTTGAGGCTGGGCAAGTAGCGGGTACGAAGACTCGCAACTGCCAATTGCGGATAGAAGATGGAACCATTGTTGAAATTTTGAAGGATGGAGTGGAGCTAATCAGCGCTTTGCCGAAATATGATGCAAAAGGTTTATTGCTGCTGCCATCGTTTGAGGAAGCACATATTCATTTAGACAAAACCTATTTTGGCGGCCCGTGGAAAGCGGTCAAGCCTGCAGCGAGTATTTTCGAACGAATAGAGGAAGAGAAGGTGTTATTGCCCAAGCTGCTGCCGACGGCGAAACTGCAAGCAGAGCATATTTTGTCTCTAATCCAACGATTTGGCGCCACGCATGTGCGCAGCCATTGCAATATTGAACCCGTCAGCGGACTCAAGCGATTAGAAGCTACGAAGCAAGCATTGGAGACGTTCTCTGGTAAAATCTCGGCCGAAATTGTAGCTTTTCCCCAGCATGGCCTGCTTCGCTCTGATTCGGTTGCACTCGTCAAGCAGTCGCTGGCTGAAGGTGCCACGCATGTTGGTGGGGTAGATCCGTATACAGTAGATGGAGATATTGAAAAATCGTTGCAAACGATAATTGAATTGGCTGTTTATCATGGTGCGGGCATCGATATTCATTTGCACGATGCACGCGAAGCTGGCCGGCAAACTTTGAACCGGCTAGCGGAGCTGGCTGAAGAAGCGGATCTGCACGGAAAAGTAACCGTAAGCCATGCCTTTTGGTTTGCAGGCGCTGAGCCGCAGGAGGCAAAAGAAATGGCTGGACGGATGGCTAAGCTGGGCATGTCCATTGCTTCCACAGTGCCGATTGGGAAAATGAATATGCCGCTGCCGATGCTGAGCCGTCAAGGCGTGAAGGTGAAGCTGGTAACCGATAGCCTCACGGATCACTGGTCGCCATTTGGCAGCGGGGATTTGCTGGATAAGGCAGGACGCTACGCAGAATTGTATGGTTGCCAAGAGGAAGCCTCGTTGTCCCAGACACTTGCCTTTATTACAGGTGGAATTACACCACTTAATGCGAAAGGCGAGCAGGTGTGGCCCAAAGTAGGCGATGCCGCCAGTTTTGTATTGACCCACGCGAGCTGTTCGGCAGAGGCTATTGCAAGAAAAGCGCAGCGTCAGGCTGTATGGTATAAAGGAAATTTGGTGAGTGGGGCTTTATAAGCCTCACGAAACTAGCGAATTCAGCTAAACGAGCTAGAAAAAATGCCCGAAGGCTTCTATAAAGGAGCCTATCGGGCATTTTTTGGTTAGCGATTATCTAAAATCAGGAGGTTAGCAGCGTTTAATGACTGAAGGCTAGTCGTTACATAAAATTAATCTAGCTCAGCGCGAGTAAATAGATCGCTGATTAAATCATGATCCTCACAGGCTGCTTTGAAGGCTAGCGCAAAATTCACCAGGGCTTCCCGATTGCTGGCGCACACGCAGAACATATCTGCCTCTGAATCGAAGTGGATATGCTCGGCAAGCTCCGGCATTTTTTCCTCCACAAATACGGCTGCAAGCGAGCCCCAGTCATAGCCGCTGCCTTGAAAGCCTTCTTCCGCCCTCGTATCAAAAAGTTCCTGCTTGTAGGTGCCGGCATTTAGAATAACAGACCAGGATTTATTGTCGTGTTCAATAAAAATAAAAGGCTGCAATTGTGCTATAATCCCGCCAGCCTCTGAAGGAAGCACTGCCTTATTGTTAGGAGCTGCATAGGCGTTTAACTGTTCAATCACCTGCTCGATAGCTTCATCCGTCATGGCGAGAGTACGGTCGGTTACGATGATTTTTCCCAGCTTGATGCGATCATCGAGCCAGTCGGTAATAAATGCCGGCGCATAGCCGCCTGTGCTAAACTCGCTTTCGCCGAATGCGATCAACTTATCATAGTCGTCAATATATTTTTTCCGTGCAGGATTCGGATAAGTTTTCGTGTAGAGCCAAAATTGCAAATCATACATCAAGGTAGACAGCTTGTCGGCTTGAAAGACGAAATAGCCCTTCTCCTCGGTAATCTGGCTGCAAATCGACCGGATTTTCTCTTCCAAATCATCCGTTTCCGTAACAGCAGCACAAAGCTCAGCCAAGAGAGGGGAAAATGCGCCTTCGGCTACTTTTTTCAAATCCGCTTCCTTCTCCTCAGCGGACCTATCGAACACATCATCATGAACGAGCCCTTTAATAAATTGTTCAAAGCTGCATGCCAAATACGTAATGTTGTATTCGTCCTCTTGATCAACGTGAACGACGGCAGGCTCGCCGTCTGGCCCGCAGAAGCGGTAATCCAGCATAATGACATCATGGCCTGCGGAAGGGCAGTCGCAAATGACGATCCCAAGGTCTGGATAGCCCCATTCTTCGATCATGAACCGGCTCCCTAAATCTCCGCCAAGCGTGTAGGATTTATTGCGTCCAATGCCCATAATGCCCGTAATCGCGACATGATTCTCTGACCAGGAGGTCGGCTCGTCCGCTGGGAAACGGCAATTGACGGGAACCCCGCCGTTTTGGCTGTTCATAAGAGCAATGTAGGAGGCCGGCAGCTTGTAGCCAAGCTCCTGCTCAATGGATGAGACCAGCTCAGCGGTTGGAGGGGGCAGCACATAAGACTTGCGGGCGTAATCGCTGTCCTCCCAAAAGCTTTGTAAATCGAACGAGGCGAAGGGCGCGTCATTCCCGCTGCCGCGCTTTTGCCCGACCGCTTCGCTTTCCTCTACATAGCGCTTATGCTGGCGCACCATTTTTTCAGCGAGCGGCTTGGTCCACTCCAAAAATTCCAAGGTTGGTTCCGATTGGGGGTCCAAGCGGCTGGATAGCTCAAAAGCCTGTAAGGCATCCACGTAACGCGCTAGAAAATAATAGGCATAGCCTTGGCGAAAATGCCACAAAGGGTCTTCTTTGCCTTGCTCGGCGATTAAGGAAAGCTGCTTAAGTGCCTCGCGGTAACAATCTGTATTGTTAAGGGCTCGGGCAAGCTGGATGATGACCTCATAATCTCTGTCGCCCTCAGGGATTTCTTGCAGTCGATCAACAATGCTCTCGAACGCCTCTTCTTCATGCCAAAGGTTGATTTGTGCCAGAAGCTGCTGGTCCATAAGTATGCTTCACTCCTCAATATGAAATAGCTATATCTGTTATGATATATTGTTAATTATATCCTGAGACGAAGGCGGCTGGCTAATTCATACGCGGCTAAGCGGGAATGCAGGATGTCGTTTCAAGATGTAGTATAATGAAGAAGTGTGCAAATTGATGGAAAAGTAGGCGATCGAATATGAGCGAGAAGCAAGCCAATATATATATCGGATGGAACTTTGACAACAGCTATGCAAGGTTGCCAGAAGGTTTGTTTACAGCAACAAACCCAACCCCAGTGCGCTCGCCAGAGCTAATTATTTGCAATGACAAGCTGGCTGAATCGTTTGGACTTGATGCCGAGGCGCTGCAAAGCGAGGAAGGCGTTGCTATGCTTGCGGGCAATCTAATTCCCGAGGGCGCTTTGCCGCTTGCTGAGGCTTATGCGGGTCATCAGTTTGGCCATTTTAACCGCTTGGGTGACGGGCGTGCCTTGCTGCTGGGCGAACAAATAACACCCTCAGGCGAGCGAGTCGACATTCAATTAAAAGGAGCAGGGCGCACGCCCTATTCTCGCGGCGGAGATGGCCGTGCGGGGGTTGGGCCGATGCTGCGCGAATACATCATTAGCGAAGCCATGCATGGGCTGGGCATTCCCACTACCCGCAGCTTGGCAGTCGTGAAAACGGGCGAGCCTGTTTACCGGGAGGATACGCAGCAGGGTGCTATTTTGACCCGCGTAGCTGCGAGCCATATTCGTGTCGGAACGTTTCAATTTGCTGCCCAATGGGGAACGGCAGAGGAGCTGCGGGCACTGGCTGACTACACGGTGCAAAGGCATTTTCCGCAAATTGCTGGGGAAGGCAATCGCTATCTCTCCTTGCTGCAGGAAGTAATTAAGCGTCAGGCATCGCTTATTGCCAAATGGCAGCTCGTCGGTTTTATTCATGGCGTCATGAATACGGACAACATGGCGCTTAGTGGCGAAACGATTGATTACGGCCCGTGTGCCTTTATGGATGCGTTTAGCCTAGCGACGGTATTCAGTTCCATTGACAGTCAAGGCCGTTATGCTTATGGCAATCAGCCTTACATTGCGGTCTGGAATTTGGCGAGATTGGCTGAATCGCTATTGTCGCTGCTGCACGACGATGAGGAGCAGGCGCTAAAGCTTGCTGAGCAAGCTTTAGCGGATTTCACAGACCAATACCATCGTCATTGGCTCGCAGGCATGCGTGGAAAACTGGGCATTTTCAATGAGGAGGAGCAGGACGACGAGCTAATGAAAGACCTGCTCACTTTGATGGAGAAGCATGGCGCGGATTACACAAATACGTTTGTGGCGTTAACCTTTAACAAGCCGGATGACTCGGCGCTATTTAACAGCGAGGAATATACAGAGTGGCATGAGCGCTGGCAGAATAGGCTGGGCAGGCAGGAGCAGTCCGTAGAGGAAGCGGGTCAGCTCATGCGCAGCAGCAATCCAGCTATCATTCCGCGCAATCATCGGGTAGAAGAGGCGCTGGAAGCAGCGGTTAATGGTGATTACAGTGTAATGGAGCGGCTGCTTGAGGCGCTAGCTGATCCGTATGCACATTCTCCAAAGCAGGCTGAATATGCAACTTTGCCTGAGCCGTCAGGCCGTGCTTACCGCACTTATTGCGGAACGTAGATACACGAATATGGACATCGCTTCCATAATCCTGCATAATACACTCAGGGAATGACAGCAGGAAAAAACAAGCTTGTGAATCATTGTCGAAATTCATTGGATAGGCGAGAGGTGGAGTCGTTTTGCCCGAAACAGAAGAAATAACCGCTTTTATAGAAGCGCTGGACGTGCCCTGGCAGGTGGAAGTATCGAATCAGCTACGAAGCCTCATACATGAGGCCATTCCAGACGTTCAGGAGCGACTGCAATATAAGAAGCCTCACTTTTTGAAAAATGGCAAGTATGCGGCGGTCATTTCGCCTTCCAAAAAAGCGGTTTCCTTTACCCTATTCCATACGACGGGTCTGGATTTGCCAGAAGAGCTGTTTGAAGGCCCGGAGGAGCGGAAAACGATCAAAATTCAGGAAAAAGATACCCCTGATTATTCGCAATTAACGAAATATTTGGAGCAGGCGTCGAAAGAGCTTTAGGTCTTTCCCGCTTTGTAAGTAAACTATAAAGCTGTCCAAGCACAAGAATGGAACTGAGAGGCTTCTGCAGCTCACAGCACAACTTTCTGATTTGTGCGGGGATGGCTTTTTTTATAAAAACAATTCTATTTCAGCGCGACGCTTGAAAGTTAAGGAGAGGCCAATGAATAGGGAAGAAGCTTTGGCATTGTTAAAATGTCATGCATTTGCGCATGACGATATCGAGCAGGAAAAAATGACGAACGGGTTTCTCGGCATGCTCCGCCCCTTTAGAGGCCAGCTCGTAGAGGATAATTTTCATGAGGTAATGACAATCCTTGATGTACTGTCGCCCGAATTAGCGAGTAAATTGGTCAGCAGTGAAATCATGGCCTGTTTATGGAGCATTTGCCATTTGGGCAGAGCCTGGGCGGTAGAGCCGGATGGCATGCTGCGGAGCAACGGCATCATTACGGCAGAGCAAACGCAGCAGATGGAGGAATGGCTGAGTATCATCTCTTATGCGGTAATGATTCTGCTGGAGGACGGCGGAGCAGAGGAAGCGTTCTGGGGATATGAAGAGTATAAGAGAGAAAGGGGAATGAATGATGGAATGGACGCTTGAAGATGTAGAACAAACGAGCAAGCTGTATCCAGACAGCTTCTTTATCCCGTCTGCTAAGGAGCGACGGTCGCAAGAAGCAGGAAGGCGGGTCCGATTGCATTTTACACTGGCAAACCCGGGTGAAAATGAGCCGAGAGCCGAACGGATGTGGGTGGAGGTTACAGGCTTTAACCAAGCGACTGAGCAATATACCGGGGTACTGACGAACCAGCCAGTATATTTGAAAACCTTGAAGCTAGGAGACAGCTTAGTGTTCGAGCCGCAGCATATTGCCAGAACGATTCTGCGGGAAGGCGATGAGAGATGGCTTGCGGATGGCGAAAAAATGGCGCTCGTGTCTAGGAGATGCTTGGAGCAGGGCGATGCCGTGTGCTGGATGTACCGTGAAGCTGGCGACAATGAGCACGACAGCGGCTGGCGTTTGTTCGCAGGCGATGAGGAGGATAGCTACATTAACGCCGATAATATTTTCAGGGTGCAGGTTTATGAAATGGTAGACCGGGATGCTAGTTTATTGATGCCTTTTAAGGGGGAGCTTGGCTCGGCGTTTGAAAGGCAGGGGCAGAATGCTGCATGGGTAGAGGTAGTGGAGGAAGAGTAGAATGGCCTGCTTCCCTTGCAAACGACCATATATTTCATTATTCTGGATAAATAGCGTAAATTCAGCATGCTAGATTAGTAGAGGAGAGAGCCTAATGTCTGATTTTGATGATCTCGCAGCGCAAAGGCGCAAAAATCTAAAGCTTATCCAATTCAATCAAGAGGATCAATCGCTTGTCGAGTCGGACAAGCCAGCGGAAACGTTCGATGATGTAGGCGGACTAGAGGATGTTAAGAAGAAAATTCGCATGAACTTCATTTTGCCGCTAAAGCAGCCGGAATTGTTTGCCGCCTATGGCAAATCAGCTGGAGGAAGCTTGCTGCTGTTTGGGCCTCCGGGCTGTGGAAAAACGTTTCTGGCACGAGCAGTAGCGGGCGAAATTGAAGCAAACTTTATCCATATTGAGCTGCAGGCCATTCTTTCGATGTATACGGGCCAGAGCGAGCATAATTTGCATGACTTTTTTGAAAAAGCCCGACAATGCAGGCCTTGTGTCATTTTCATAGATGAGCTTGATGCAATGGGCGGCAGCCGGAACCAAATGCGCCAGCATCACGATCGCATGCTGGTCAACCAACTGCTGCTAGAGCTGGACGGTCTGCAAGCAGAGAACGAGAACGTATTTGTAATTGGCGCAACCAATACGCCATGGTATTTGGATTCCGCGCTCAGACGTCCCGGACGTTTTAACCATCTCGTCTTTGTACCGCCGCCAGAGGAAGCGGAGCGCCAAACGATTTTGGGGCTGAAGCTGAAAGGCAAGCCGATGGATTCGCTGAATTTGGAGCGGATTGCTGCCGAGACGAAATATTTTTCCGGAGCTGATTTGGAGCAGGTCGTTAGCGATGCGGTGGAATCGGCGATGGAGCGCATTCTGGAGACGGGTGAAGTGCAGCCTATTTCTCAAAATGATGTGAAAGCTGCAGTAAAATCCCGCAAAGCGACAACACTGGAATGGTTTTCCACCGCAAAAAACTATGCGACCTTCAGTGATGTCAACCGTGATTACCAGGTTGTGCTGGATTATATGAAGAAGCACGGCATTAAATAGCAGGAAGGAGCAAGGAAAAGCTTTGGCGGAAGACAGAGATTTTGAGCAAAATACTTATACTGCTGTATATCAGCTGATCGAGTGGAAACGGTATAAGGAAGCTCTCGGGCAAACAGAGCAGCTTTTGCGCCATAACCCGGAAGATACTGATGCATTGGCCCTTATAGCACAGATTTATTTATTAATGGAAGATTACGAAAAAAGCTTGTATTGGTCCGGTGAAGTGTTGAAGCGAGATCCGGACCATACGGATGCTTGGTATGTGCGGGTTGTGGCCTATTACGATACGGATGATGTGGAGGCCTTTCTTGAAGCGGCACATGAAGCTTTGCGAATTGAACCATATAGAGCCCATTACTACTATTTGCTTGCTAGTCAAATGAACAAAATGGGGAAATTAAAGCAAGCGAAGGAGCATCTGCTGCAAGCGCTCCAGCTGAATGCAGATTCGCCGCTTTATTTGGCTGTGCTGAGCTATACGGAAGCGCTGCTGGGCCATTTTGAGGAATCGGAGCAGCTGGACAGGCAGGCTATTCAGATCGAGGCGGAAGATCCAGGTGTGCTGCTGCATCTCGCTTGGGCGGCAGGCCACCGCGGCGATTATACGCTGCAGGAAAAGTATATGCAAAGCGCCGTCAGGCTCAATCCAGAGGATAAGCAGTATCAGGATGAATATTTGAATGCTTTGCAAAACAGCCATAAGCTGTATCGTATTTTTTTAGCGCCAATGAAGGTTATAAGGCGCATGAAACGCTGGCAGATTCTCGTTAGCTGGCTAGTGGCGGTGTTCTTTTTTAAACCGCTCCTGATTCTATTTATTGTGCTGTATATTTTAGCCCATTGGGTGACGAAGGGCATTGTGCATGTACGCGTTTTTGGCTGGCGGCGTCGCGGCTCATGAATGATCTAGCGAATTTGATAAAGAGACTGATCTTTACTTCGGTTCACTGCTATTCTTTCCGGGGTCAAGCGGACGATCCATTAACTCCGAAAATGCTCCATACCTATTCCATAGTCTATGTAACTGCTGGCAAGGGCTTAATGAAAATGAACGGTCATGCTGCTCAAGTCAAGCCAGGCGATTTATTTTTTCTACAGCCTGAAATGATGGTCGAAGGGTATTCGGACTCCACCGATCCGATTCAGTATTCATTGATTGTGTTCTCCTGTATGCAGCTGAGCAGGCCGAGAGAAGGCTGGTCAGTGAAGCAGCCTATTTTTCCATTGAAGGGGAGGATGGGGGGAGTTGACGATCTTGCTGCGGTCGAAGGGCTAATCCAGCATTTATTTGAATTAAATCGGCATGCCAGAGTACAAGAGAGGCATACGATCCACTACAATCTTTCAAAGCTGCTGTTGCTGATAATGGGCAGAAGCATAGCGGCGGAGCAGCAGACTGTAGGCATGGAGCAGGTGCTGGCCTATATGAATGAAAATTACACGAAGGATTTGCAGGTCAGCCAACTGGCGGAAATGGCAGGCTTCAGTACGAATCATTTTACGAAAATCTTTAAACATCAAATGGGGATCACACCTACCGAATATCTTTTGAAACAACGAATTACTAAAGCAAAGCAATTATTGGTTTCTTCAATGAAAGCCAAGCGTGTAGCGGAGCAGGTCGGTTACAAGGATGAGCACTATTTCAGCAGAGTTTTCAAAAAAGCCGAAGGCGTTGCTCCTACCTTATATATTAAAAATAAATGCCACCGCATAGCGGCTTTATATTATGGACTGGATGACCATTTAATCACGCTTGGCTATAAGCCAGTTGCTTCGCTGTCTTATACGGGCCGGGTTTCCTCGTCCTGCTCCATTCCGGGGCTTAGCGCATCCAGCCAGCAAAGCTCTATGCTTCAAGGCGGTCACACGAATTACGATAAGCTGCTCCGAACAAAGCCGGATCTGATGCTGACAAGTGATCGTCTGGAGCGAGATGAGCTGCTGAATCAGATTGCGCCAACTGCTGTACTCAAGCATTCGAACAAGTATGGACAGACGCTGGAGCAGCTTGCTGGCCTATTAGGCAGAGAGCAGCAGGCCGCGGCATGGATAAGCAGCTATGGCGAGAGAACGGAAAGGCTGAAGGAACGAATGAAGGCCTGCTTGGGAGAACAGAGCGTTTATTTTATAAGGGTGAGCCAGAACTTTTATCGGGTATATGGGCGGAAAAATCAAACGGGCAGCCTTTTTTATGATGATCTGGGTTTAACGCTTCCGGATCGATTCCCTGCCCACGAATGGGCACTCGACATCCAGCTGAATGAACTGCCATTATTTAATTCACAGCATATTTTTCTGATGGCTGATTCAACTAAAGGTTCGAAGAAGCGATTGCAGCATTTGCTTCAATCGGAGGAGTGGCAATCCCTTGAGGCAGTACGTCGCCATCATGTATATGATGCTAGTGATTTATTTTTTAAAGCGCTAGGCCCTTCCGGGAGAATGTGGGCGATGAATTATGCAGCATTAAAGCTGGGAATAATAGAATGAAAAGATCCAACCTAATCGCATGGAATAATCCATGGTTATTGGAAGGGCCTTTCTTTATGATTAGTGATAATGATTATTATTACTATAAAGAGAGGGTTAACAACAAATGAATAAGCACCGAATGATGTACCTCGTATTATGGGCTATGCTGCTGCTTGCAGTGACGGCTTGCGGTAAAGCAGAAAGTCCAGCGAGCGAGCCCGAACAAACGAATCAATCTGCGAATCAACCTGTGGAAAAAGCGACTCGAACCGTTACCCACCTGAAAGGGGAGGCCATCGTTCCAGCTAAGATCGACAAAATAGTCGTGCTCTCCGCTGCTTATATTGATCATCTGCTGACTATCGGCGAAAAACCAGTTGGCGTAAATGTAGAGACCCGTTATGGCGGAGATTACCTGCCTTATTTGGCAAGCGAGCTGGAAGGCGTACAGCTGGTAGGCTCTGCGGATAGTCCCAATTTGGAAGCGATTGTTCAGCTGGAGCCGGATGTCATTCTCATAGAGAGCCGGACTGCGGAAAATACGTATGATCAGCTGGCTAAGATCGCGCCAACGCTTGTGCTTGGTACGGAGTGGCTGGAGTATGGCGATGATACGACCTACTGGACTGCGGATTTATTGAAGGTGGCCGAATTGTACGACAAAGTGGATTTGGCTAAAGAGAAAATTGCCGAGCTTGATGCAAAGGCTAAACAAGCCAGTGAGAAAATTAAGGCTATCGACAACTATAACCTTGCTTATTTAAGAGTCAGAGAGAAAAACCTGCAAATTTATGCGGAAAAAGGCCATCCAACAAATACGTTGTTGTACCACGATCTCGGCTTTACGAAAACGTCATTGACGCCTGAGGAGCAGCGCGGCGAGCTGTCTTTAGAAGTGATTTCAGGCTTAGACGCCGATTATATCGTGCTTGAAGTTGATCCTAATGGACAGGATAATCTCAAGAGCATCAACGATAGCTCTTTTTGGAATAAGGTTTCTGCGGTGCAAAACAATAAGGTGTATGAAACAGACTCGTTTTGGCTGTTTAAAGGCTGGGGCGTCATTGGACGCGGACAAATCATAGATGAAGTATTGAAGATGATTGAGTAAGAATATGGAGGTGTGTTCTCAGCGGGAACAGGCGGCTAACTTTTTACAACACCATTTTCGGATTTCCATAGGGGAATTAGTGGAAGAAGCTTATCCATTCTCTGCTGCAGAGCTTCTGGATCCAGCTAAATGTTCTCACATTATGAAGCTCCAGTCCAGACAATTGGGAGATCCAGGGGATATCGTTGTGGGAACCTTGTTTGCCAAACGTTACGCTGTATTTTTTATGGGCCTGCTGTCTGCTGTTAGTTTATTTGATTGCCAACTGGAAGCATCGCCTGCAGGAGTGCGTTTTCGAATAATGAATCTAGCAGCGATGGAGTACCAGGCAACGTTGGCCGTGTGTCCATGGCTGTCCGTTCTTGAGCTGGAACAACGCAAAGTAGAGGTTGAATATTGGACAGATCGTTTGCTTCAGCATACGGAAAAGATTTTGACGGCGGTATCCTTGCATACTGGAGCAAAGGTTAGCGTCATGTGGTCGCTGATTTCGCATTATGTTCAAAAATGTTATGCCCAACTCGAGCACAATACGAGCATTTGGCAAACGGAACAGCGATTGCAGCTTATAAAGGCTGACCGGCATGTTTTGTTCCAAAAAAGGCAGGGTAATCCGCTGGATGTTTCATTTAAAGAATTTCAGCATCGCCAATATGGAGGGTCTTTGGTTCTTTTACGGCGATATTGCTGCTTAGCTTACCGGCTGCGGCGGGAGGGACAGCAGGTGCATGGGTATTGCAGTACTTGCCCGAGGATCAGCGCTGAGGAGAGACTCGATCTATTGAATGATGGAGCAAATGCTTAGCTGTTAACGAATAGATTAGGTGTGCTTTTATAGAGGCTTCTGCGGCTAAAGCTGCTGGGAGCTTCTTTTTTATAGGAACAGTAGGTCAAGAGGCTTGTGATATTGAAAGATGGCTAAGTCAAAGAAACCTGCTCTTGATGGAGCCGGTTTCTTTGTGCTTTACACTATTCTTTTGAAGAAAAGGCATAAGTACAAACCGTATGATTGAAAAATCCATTAACTAGTATTAGAGGAGCAAAATCGAGGGGTTAAAAAATGAGCATGTTAGCACATTGGCAGAATGATTACTTTATATAGCTTTGGTTAGTAGCATGACGAGAATATGCAGCTTTCTATTTTATCGCTAGCTATATATTAATAATTTCAACAGTCTTCGGAAATTAGGATAACCGGATAAAGGGAGTGGCTAAAGTCATGTATTTAAGCGGCTCGGGATATTGCAGCAAATGCAAAGGAGATTCAACTAACCATTGTACTTGTGGTGGTCAGTTAAGCTGTAATGGAATACCCAGTAAGAAAGGCGTTACGGGAGCAACAGGAGCAACAGGAGCAACAGGCGAAACGGGAGCAACAGGGGCGACTGGTGAAACGGGAGCTACAGGGGCTACAGGAGCGACGGGTGCAACTGGCGAAACGGGTGCAACTGGAGCAACCGGTGCGACTGGCGGAACTGGAGCAACAGGGGCAACTGGTGCGACTGGCGGAACTGGTGCAACCGGTGGAACGGGAGCAACAGGAGCAACTGGAGGTACAGGTGCAACTGGGGCTACAGGAGCGACAGGAGCTACAGGAGCGACGGGTGCAACTGGCGAAACGGGTGCAACGGGAGCAATCGGTGCGACTGGGGCTACAGGGGCTACAGGAGCGACGGGTGCAACTGGAGGAACCGGTGCGACTGGCGGAACTGGTGCAACCGGAGGAACTGGAGCAACAGGGGCAACTGGAGGTACAGGTGCAACTGGGGCTACAGGAGCGACAGGAGCTACAGGAGCGACGGGTGCAACTGGCGAAACGGGTGCAACGGGAGCAACCGGTGCGACTGGGGCTACAGGAGCGACGGGTGCAACTGGAGGAACCGGTGCGACTGGCGGAACTGGTGCAACCGGAGGAACTGGAGCAACAGGGGCAACTGGTGCAACGGGAGCTACGGGTGGAACCGGCGCGACAGGTGAAACAGGCGCAACAGGGTTGACAGGTGTAACTGGGCCCACAGGACCCACCGGTGCAACTGGGGGAACTGGAGGAACCGGTGCGACTGGCGGAACTGGAGCAACCGGTGGAACGGGAGCAACAGGGGCAACTGGTGCAACGGGAGCAACGGGCGGAACGGGAGCAACGGGTGGAACTGGTGCGACAGGTGGAACCGGTGCGACGGGCGGAACTGGGGCGACAGGTGGAACGGGAGCGACAGGCGCAACAGGAGCAACGGGTGGAACTGGAGCTACTGGTGGAACGGGAGCAACAGGAGGAAATGGAGCTACTGGTGGAACGGGAGCGACAGGCGCAACAGGAGCTACTGGTGGAACGGGAGCAACGGGCGGAACTGGTGCTACTGGTGGAACGGGAGCAACGGGTGGAACTGGTGCTACTGGTGGAACGGGAGCGACAGGCGCAACAGGAGCTACTGGTGGAACGGGAGCAACGGGTGGAACTGGTGCTACTGGTGGAACGGGAGCGACAGGCGCAACAGGTGCTACTGGTGGAACGGGAGCAACGGGTGGAACTGGTGCTACTGGTGGAACGGGAGCAACAGGCGCAACAGGAGCAACTGGTGGAACTGGTGCTACTGGTGGAACGGGAGCAACAGGAGGAAATGGAGCAACGGGTGGAACTGGTGCTACTGGTGGAACGGGAGCGACAGGCGCAACAGGAGCTACTGGTGGAACGGGAGCAACAGGAGGAAATGGAGCTACTGGTGGAACGGGAGCGACAGGCGCAACAGGAGCTACTGGTGGAACGGGAGCAACGGGTGGAACTGGTGCTACTGGTGGAACGGGAGCGACAGGCGCAACAGGAGCTACTGGTGGAACGGGAGCAACGGGTGGAACCGGTGCGACGGGCGGAACTGGTGCGACAGGTGGAACGGGAGCGACAGGCGCAACAGGAGCAACAGGTGCAACAGGGGCTACAGGTCCCAATTTTGCTACAGAAGGATTTTCTGCATTTTTGTCTAATATTACGTTATCCGCAACGGGACAGCTTACAAACTGGTCCGTAGCAAGTCCCTATTATGGAAATCCGAACTTTAATGCAGTGACTGGAAACTACACAATTCCGACAACTGGAAGATACACAATTTTAGCAACTATAAATTATGCAACAACGGCAGCTCTGAGTGTCGCACTCGGTGCCGGAATCAACCCATTTTTTGTCGTTCAAAGAACCTCGCCTACGGTGACTCAATTAGTAGCAGGCCTGTTGCCCATATTAAATGTCAACATCGTACTGCTTTTAACATTACGAGCTGTTCTCGGAAGTGGAGAAGTGACTTTAGCAGGCGAGGTTACCCTTAATGCAGGCGATGTAGTTGGATTGTTTTATAATGCGAATGGATTAACAATTGCTCTTAACATCGGGAACGGCACTACGAATGGCGTTGTTTGGTCCATGCATGAAATCACTTAAACTGCATTTGAAATAAATTCTCATAATGTATGACCATATGCGGAGGAGGAACATTTAATATAAGTAAGTGATGAATTGTCGTTGTTGAAAAGAGGGCGAATATGCTGAAAAAGGGACGTCGTTCAAGAAGAGAAGTCTTGCCATCGTTTATCATCGTTCTCAAAATGAATTCCTCCTGTATTCAGAAAATCAAACGTAAACACAAACGCAAATTCAATTGCAAAGTAAAGAAAAAGCGTTGCAGAAATCGAAGAAGCAAACGGAGATTGCGACCGGTTTTTTTGAACCGTCCCAAACGCTGCCGTAGACGACTATCCTTCCCAATACCGTTCCCTACTGCACCTTGCTGCGATCCCGTGAACCCGGTAATCCCCGTATATCCCGTCGATCCTGTCAACCCTGTCAATCCTGTTAATCCCGTAAATCCCGTAAATCCCGTAAATCCAATCGTCCCAATCATTCCAGTGAAGCCTTGTAAAAATGCGAACGAAATCGTCATTGAAAAAGAATGCTGTGGAAACATGCTGGTTCAAGGTAAACAGCCTGAATTTTTAATATGGGAGGCAGATGTCGATTCCCAAACAACGATTGCACAAATCAGCGTTTTCTCTAATGCTACGAGCACGGATGCTTTAAACATAGATATAAACGGTGAGGAACAAAAACGGATCGTTGTATTGCCGGGGAATACTTCCAATTTTATTGGGCAAGGTGTAAAATCAGTTAAAATTTCTGTACAAGGCAATGATTTCACTTATGTGGAAGGAAAATATGTGATTTCGACCACCCTGCAGCTGCCTGCTAATACCTCTACGATGAACGGGCAATAAGAAAGGTGGTTCTCCATCGAAATGGAAGAACCACCTTTTTAAAGCCTGCTTATTTTAGAGGTTGTAACGTACAGTAATACAAAATTCGCCCTGTACGGCTGCAGTTGAAGTTATTGAAATAGATTGGAATCGAGCTACCGTAAATGATGCGCTTCCTCCAACGGGAATAACGATTGTTTCGATAGGGGCCACAACTCCAGCTGCAAAAAAGTTGACGGTTAGAGTGCCCGTGCCTGTTTCATATTTCACATATCCCGTACCACTAATAATTTGAGATATGTTATCGGAATAAATAACTTGAGTACCAGCAGCTGCTAACTGCCAATTGATACATACTTTATCTTGCACGACAATTTTGTCCGTACAACAACTAAGTGAAGGTGTATTATCACACATATACGTTTATACCTCCTGCGTCAGTTTTATTAAACAGGGTACCGGGTAGTAATACAAAACTCGCCTTGATAAGTGCCAGGAGATGCTGCCGGCAGCGTAATTCGGATAGCGCTGAAACGGCGGTACGTAAATGCCATACTCGTTCCAGGGGCAAGCGTAAAGGGAGTAGGATTAATTGGTGTTCCGGTACTGTCGAGGAAATCGAAGGTTATATCATCAGGACCAACGTCGTATTGCAAGTATCCCGTTCCTACAATATTTTGATTGATATTATTCGTGAAAGTAACAACTAGCACATCAGCCGCTACAACTGTGCCACTCCAAGGCGTACACACTTTATCTTGCACGAAATTTTTATCTGAACAGCAGGTTAGAGCAGATGCACTGTTACTACAAGCCATAGCGTAATACCTCCTAATTATAATTTCTAACCATTTAATGCAGGCAGAAGCTTACTCGCTTGGACATATGCCTGATTTCCAAATTTTTATTGAAATAAAGGTTGGATAATGGTGGGAAAAATAAAAAAGACATGCCACAAGGCACGCCATAAAATGATCGATAGCCATTAAAACAGCCAATGAACCTGAAAAATAAACAAGCTGTTTCCGTTAGAGCTTTGGAAACAGCTTGTTAATGCGGCTATGTTATTAATACTGCCACCGTTTATTAAAGTTTTATTTAGAAGTTTTTGATGCATTAGCTCCTATCATCGTGCCTGTATCACCTGGGTCCTCCAGATTAATCTTTGAAATGGCCCAATAATCGGAAGATTCCCGTTTTATCTTCTCGACCGTGAGGGTAGCAGTTCCCGTTCCAATCGTTTCTTCCATAACGACAAGCGGATATGCAAACGTAATTTGAACTTTATTAGCTGTTACTTCCTTAGAGTTCAGCTTTTCAACTTTGCCCATATGAGGACTGGAACCACCGGTTACCCAAAAATGATCACTGAATTCCTGTTTTGTTGTTTGGCGAAGTGCAGGCGATAAGACGGCATATTGCATGGCTCCGCTTCTCTTTTGAACCCCATGAATCCAGGTTTGAACCGCTTCTTCTGGAGATTCTGCGATAAGTGCATTTTCCAAGCTGTTCACCTGCATCGATAAATCGGCAGATTCGGGCATCGTTACATAAATATTGTTGTTTTTATAAGTTGATTTTCCATGGAACTGTTCTACGATGGATCTTAAAGAAACCATGGCTGTCCCTTTGTCCATATGAAGGTTAAACTGGCTAGCTGAAAATTCTGTATGGTTTATAAAAATTCGTGCACCGGAGGATGAGGCAAAGACAGATCCTGATATAATTAGGAATCCAGCACATGCGGCTGTTAAAGTTATCCATTTGCTTTTTTTCAAATTAATCTAATTCCTTCCGTTGTAAAATATGGGTAGCCGTATTTTATTTAGACTGTGCTTTGGCGAATATTGTTGCATGATCGCTATAGAAATTATCGTATGAATGGCATTCGCTGTGGCCTGTTTAGTCAGTTGCACATCCTTAATACAAAACGCTACAATGAGGAGAAAGGCAGAAGGGAAAGATTGGTATGAAATATCCAGGACATTACGTATCGTATTTAGTTGAGTTTCATGCAACGCGAGATTTTTTCGAATGCCATGAGCTGTTGGAGGAATATTGGAAGGAGCATCCAGAAGATGAGCGGGCGTTAATCTGGGTAGGGCTGATCCAGCTGGCTGTCGGCCAATATCATGAGCGGCGGGGCAATCTCGCAGGCGCAGCAAAAATGTATGAGCAGGCGCTCGGCAAGCTGACCGCCGTAGCTCTGGACAGTCTAGGACTAAATGGCGCTAAGGCAGTTGTGGAATTGGAAGCTGTGCTCGCGAGAGCCAAGCAGCTGGAAGAGGCCATTGCGCCTGCCTATCAAGATATGAATCTGGAGATTATCGATGCTGAACTGCAAGTGTTATGTGAGCAGGAATGCACGGAAAGAGGAATAGCCCAGAAGCAGTGGGGGTTGCCAAGCGATATGGCAGACGAAGCGCTTATTCATCGTCACACGTTGCGGGATCGCAGCGATGTCATTGCCGCAAGAGCAGAAGCGATTGCCGCGAGAACAAAGAAGCCGTCCACGCACAATCGTTGAACAATTCTGCGCAGGCAGTGATCGGTTCAACTTCCCTTTTGTGCGGGAACGGCTACTTATTCAAAACAATAGGTTTATTTAGGAACGGCTTACGTTTATGGCTGCTTCAGCTTGTCATAGCCGTTGACAATGAGATCGAGTTGGCCTGTTTCCGGCTCTATCGTCATGCCGTGAACGGGAACGTTTGGCGGAAGCAGAGGGTGGTTGCGAATAATGCCTACGCTTTTCTCTACGCTTTCTTTCACATTGTCGAATCCAGTCAGCCAACGCATAAAATTGAGCCCGGAATGCCTCAGCGTTTCAACCGTCTGCTCAGGTACGCCGCGATCCGTCATATGCTGGACGATGACCTCGGGATTAAGCCCGGTCATGCCGCAGCCATGATGCCCGATAACAAACACTTCATCGGCTTGCAGCTCGTAGATGGCGATTAAGACGCTCCTCATAATATTGCCGAACGGTTGGGTGACGATGCCGCCAGCGTTTTTAATAATTTTGGCGTCTCCGTTGCGCAGGTTCATCGCTTTAGGCAGCATTTCGGTGAGACGCGTATCCATGCAGGTGACGATGACCATTTTTCGATCGGGAAAACGACTCGTTATGTATTGCTCATAATCCTTGCGCTCAACAAAAGCTGTATTATCGTTCATGATTTGATCAACGTTGTTCATAGACTCCTCCTATATCTGGTGTTGCAGGTTAATCTTAGTTGAATCCTCATAAAAACACAGTGTGCATAGGCTGGAGCCGTCAGGGGGTCAGAAATCGCAAATTAAGGGAATAGATTTGTCCGTCGCTTTTTAAATTGAATGTTCCACGATCTGTATCGTAGCCGATACGCAGTTGGGGCTCAAAAAAAACTTCATGGCGGGGCTCATACAAAAAGGAGAAGGGCTGACCTTGGGTTAATCGGTCGTCTGAACTAGGTTCCTTTACAAGCTGGAGGGCAGGGACGCCGCTGACGACGCAGCCGCAGCCTTCTGTATCATGCAGCAGCTTAAGCTGATGTACGCCGTCTTCTAAATAAGGAGAAAGCTGCTCAACTGCCGATGGCGAAAAAGTTATAAACATAGGTGATGCCTCTCTTCCATTTCAAATCGCACTTTAATGATGTTTAGATTAAAGTTGATTATACGTACAGTAATCGTTAAGATCAAGTTAAGATGGGATGAAAGATGAAGGAATGACATTATTCTTTTGCTGAAATCGCTCATTTTATGGTGTAATAGGCTGATTTTTTATTTATTTGGAAAGGGTGATGAGAAATGACCGTACATAATTCGAAGGCACTTGCTCCGTTTCTGGAAACGGTGAAAAAATTGAAAGCTTACGGTGAGGCGCTTGGCGTGCTGTATTGGGACCTGCGCACCGGTGCTCCGCGCAAAGGCATGGATATGCGTTCGGAGGTCATCGGATCGTTGTCCGGCGACATGTTCAAGCTTTCCACATCGCCTGAATTAGGTGAATGGCTGAGTGAGCTGGAACAGCCGGAAACGTTTGGCAAACTAAGCGAAATAGAGCGCAAGCTTGTAACCGATACAAGGGAAGAATACGACCGCAGCGTCAAAATTCCGCCGAAGCTTTATGAGGAGCATGTCGTTATTTGCTCTCAGGCAGAATCCAAATGGGAAGAAGCGAAGGCAGCAAACGATTATGAGGGCTTCCAGCCTTATTTGGAAAAAGTCATCGATTATACGCAGCAGTTTATCGACTTATGGGGGCCGAAAGAAACCCGCTATGACACGCTGCTTGACCAATATGAGCCGGGCATGACCGTGAAGGAGCTGGACAAAGTGTTTGGCGGCTTGCGCGAGCAGCTGGTTCCACTAGCAGCAGCTATTGCGGCTTCCAAGCACCAGCCGGATACGTCCTTCCTGCGCCAAAACTATGATAAGCAAGCGCAAAAAGCGTTCAGCCTGCGGATTTTAAAGCAGATGGGCTATGATTTTGAAGCGGGCAGACTTGATGAAAGCACGCATCCATTCGCAACAGGACTTAACACAGGCGACGTGCGAATTACGACACGTTATTTGGAAGATGATGTGACGAGCGCCTTGTTCGGCACCATTCACGAGGGCGGCCATGCGCTGTATGAGCAAAATATTATGGCTGAGCTGGATGGAACAACGCTAAGCACAGGCACATCGATGGGCATCCATGAATCGCAATCGCGTTTCTGGGAAAATGTCATTGGCCGCAGCAAGCCGTTCTGGCAGCATAATTTTGCCGCTTTGCAGCAGCAGTTCCCGGGTCAGCTGGATGTGACGCTGGATCAGTTTTATCGGGGCAATAACGTCGTTCAGCCGTCACTCATTCGTATTGAAGCTGATGAGCTGACGTACAATCTTCATATTATTATCCGCTATGAAATTGAGAAAATGATATTTAATGAAGGCGCGAAGGCCGCAGATCTTCCCGCTATTTGGAATGAAAAATATAAGGAATATCTGGGTATTGAACCGCCAACGAATGCAGAAGGCGTTCTGCAGGATGTGCACTGGTCTGGCGGCGCATTCGGCTATTTCCCGTCGTATTCTCTAGGCAACATGTATGCAGCACAATTCGCCGATACGTTGGAGCGAGAGCTGCCGAACTTCTGGGAGCTTGTAAGTGCTGGAAATCTGCTGCCGATTAAAGAATGGCTTAGCGAACGCATTTACAAATACGGAAAGCTCAGAACACCTTCTGAATTGATCCAAAATGTAACCGGCAAGCCGCTGGACCCGCAATATTTGGTGAAATATTTGGAGAAGAAGTATAGCGAGATTTATAAGCTGTAATACGGGATTAGTTGTAGCTGGTAAGGAAGGTTTGGTTAGTGGGGGAAAGCAGCTGCGCTATTGTTAGGAAGCGACTTACCTCCACGCGAACCGGAAGCTCCCATGAAAACCCCGGCACTTTCGCACTCCGCACCCCGTAAGGGGTAATGCGGATTTTGAATTAGATACACGGGTGGATAAGGAAGAGGAAAATGAGGTTCGCGAAAATGGCCCTTTTATTCCTTGCTAGGTAAGGAGTTTTTGGGTGTGCTGTCGCTCCCCGTGCGGGAGCGTGGATTGAAACATCCTCCAGAATGTCAGCGAATGCACTGGGGAAGCGTCGCTCCCCGTGCGGGAGCGTGGATTGAAACTCATCCTGCAGCCTGTTATACGCCTCTTTAATATCGTCGCTCCCCGTGCGGGAGCGTGGATTGAAACCATAATGGTCCACTGAACGAGTCCAGCAATAGCCGGTCGCTCCCCGTGCGGGAGCGTGGATTGAAACATCCTCCAGAATGTCAGCGAATGCACTGGGGAAGCGTCGCTCCCCGTGCGGGAGCGTGGATTGAAACATGACGTACTACCTCCAATGCGTCTCTCTCAGACGTCGCTCCCCGTGCGGGAGCGTGGATTGAAACAGTGCGTGGGTACACTCCTGCAGCAGCCGTTTGTGTCGCTCCCCGTGCGGGAGCGTGGATTGAAACCGATCTTAATAAAAGCAAACAGATTGTCGATAGCGTCGCTCCCCGTGCGGGAGCGTGGATTGAAACTTTACTTGTGTCAGTGTCAGCATCAACAGCACCCCGTCGCTCCCCGTGCGGGAGCGTGGATTGAAACCGCATTGGCATCATAGAGCAGCACGCCAGAATCCGTCGCTCCCCGTGCGGGAGCGTGGATTGAAACAGGACTTATCGGAACGCCCCAACAAGCCGACTTAGTCGCTCCCCGTGCGGGAGCGTGGATTGAAACATTTAGCATCTTGCTTTCACCTTGTCCTCATGCAGTCGCTCCCCGTGCGGGAGCGTGGATTGAAACTTGGATGATTCGGGATACCAACTTCATCGCTGGATGTCGCTCCCCGTGCTGGAGCGTGGATTGAAACATGATAGTGAGATAGTCAACGAAAATGGCTCCTATGTCGCTCCCCGTGCGGGAGCGTGGAATGAAATGTTTATTAATTTATATAAATTGCAAATTTATTTTATTGCTTCCGATGATGTGTATGCAAACGGAAGCTCTTCCTGCTGCCGATTGCTAAGTACATATTCGAGACCAATCTCCTCTGACCATTCAAGGCTTAAGGAAGCACAGCATGCGAATGTTACTTAGAGTACAATCACAGAGACCACTGTGGCTTAGGATATGTATATTTGGAATCTTACTCCTTTTTGAAGGACTGTGTTTCCGTTATTCTGGATTTCACTCCCATTTTGGGCCTTAAGCGGACAGGGGATCCGCTATTGCCTTCATAATCCTCTGAAAATGACGATGGGCAGCGCATTAGAGGCTCCTGAGTCCGCAGCCTGCGCCAAAACCAGTGATCCGGTACAAATAGCGGCTGCTGTGTCCTCCAAGTCTCTCTTTGTGTCTTTGTGCAGGGAGCAAAGCTCCAAAAAGAGCAGCATGAAGCTGCCTTTTGGTAAGCAGGTTCACATTTATGAGCTGTGCCATTCTCGGTAGTAGAGGGAAGACGCTTGAATGCTGGCTTCTTTCGAGATATAGCTCGCTTGCGTTCACATCCATGCCCTAGTAGAGCCGTTATTCCGCAACAAGCGGAATAGCGGCTTTTTCATGCCCAAAAAGCCGTTAGAGGCAATCACCGCCAAGGGCATGCACGCATAGGCTGGAGTACAACACGCAAGCTTTAAATAGCGGGAGGAGAAAGAAAGATGAGGAGAAGATGGACAACGTTGCTGCTAGTTGTCATGCTGGCTGCAACCGCTGCGCTGGCAGGCTGCGGCGGCAAAAGCGAGAAAACAACGCTGAAAGTCGGCGAGGTTACGCGCTCCCTCTTTTATGCGCCACAATATGTAGCGCTGGAGAAGGGCTTTTTTGAAGAGGAAGGGCTGAACATTGAACTGACAACAACGGCTGGAGGGGACAAGACGATGACGGCGCTCCTGTCGGGTGTCATCGATGTGGCGCTTGTTGGCTCGGAGACGTCGATTTATGTGTACCAGCAGGGCGCGGATGACCCGGTCATCAATTTTGCCCAATTGACGCAGACCGATGGGACGTTTCTAGTTGCTCGTCAACCGGAGCCTACCTTTGATTGGCAGTCATTGAAAGGGAAGATTTTCCTTGGGCAGCGGAAGGGCGGCATGCCGCAGATGGCTGGAGAATTTACGCTGAAAAAATTCGGAATTGACCCGCAGAAGGATTTGGAGCTGATCCAAAATGTCGATTTTGCCAACATTTCGGCAGCTTATGCTTCAGGGACAGGCGATTTCGTGCAGCTTTTTGAGCCGACCGCTTCTATTTTTGAGAAAGAGGGCCGTGGCAAGGTCGTGGCTTCCTTTGGTGCGGAGAGCGGGCATTTGCCGTACACCGTTTATATGGCGAAGCAAAGCTTTACAAATAAAAACAAGTCGGCGCTGCAATCTTTCACCAATGCGATTCATCGGGCACAATTATGGGTGGCTGAAAATAGTGCCGAAACCATTGCGGACGTTGTCCTGCCTTATTTTGAAAATGTAGATCGCGGCATTTTGATTAGCTCGATCGATCGTTATAAGCAGCAAGGCTCTTTTGCGACCGACCCGATTATTGACCAGGAGGAATGGAACAATTTGCTGGATGTCATGACCTCGGCCGGCGAACTGAAGGCGCGAACCGAGCATGATGCCATCGTAAACACGGCCTTTGCGGAAGCTGCGATTGAAGCCGTGAAGTAGCAATGGCTGCGAGGAGGAAGAAAAGATGGCGAATAGTGACCCCGCGCTTACGCTGCGGCAAGTGACTCATGTATATGTGAATGACAAGGGCGCCTCGCTTGCTGTGGAGGATATGAACTTGACCGTTCAGCGCGGCGAGTTCGTCAGTCTGGTTGGCCCAAGCGGATGCGGAAAAACGACGGTGCTCAGCATGCTGGCGGGCTTGTTTTTACCGACACGCGGCGAAGTGCTCCTGAACAATCGACAGGTTAAACAACCGTCAACCCTTGTCGGTTATATGCTCCAGCAGGATTATTTGTTTCCATGGCGGACGATTTTGGATAATGCGGCGCTGGGGCTGGAATTGACGGGAAATAAGACGCAGGCTGCGCTTGAAACCGTAGCTGAATTGCTGGCAGAGCTCGGCCTGCCCGGAGCGGGAGCCCGTTATCCGCATGAGCTGTCGGGCGGTATGAGGCAGCGGGTCGCCTTGGCGCGGACGCTGGCAACTGAGCCGGAAGTATTGCTGCTGGATGAGCCTTTTTCAGCGCTGGATTTGCACATTAAGCTTCAATTGGAGGATTTGGTGCAGGTAACGCTGCGAAAGCTTGGGAAAACGGCGCTGCTCGTCACGCATGATCTATCTGAAGCTGTGGCGATGAGTGATCGCGTCATCGTACTGGCAGCAAATCCAGGGCGAATTCGCTACGAGCTGACGATACCCGATTCAATCCGGCAGGCATCGCCGATGAAAGCTCGACAGCTGCCGGAATTTCAGCCGCTGTTCGATCAATTATGGGCTGAGCTGGATGCTGCCGAGAAGACCCTCTGGGAAGGGAGCGAGAGCAATGAAGGATGACGGGGGTTCAAATCAGCAAAGGGAGCAACACACAGATAGAAAGCCGGAGCGAGTAGGGCAGGAGCAGAAACAATTGCCTTCTGATGTAAAAGAGGGCAGAGCAGTATGGCTAGACTGGCTGCACCAGGCTTATATGCGGCGGGCAAAGCGGACGACGGCGTTAGTCGGCGTGACGCAGTTCATTATCTTAGTACTCTTTATTGGGCTGTGGGAGGCCGCGGGACGTAATCGGTGGGTTGATCCGCTGTTGTTCAGTTATCCAACGAAGATGTTCCATCAATTGTGGGGGACGATGTCGGACGGCTCAATCTGGCCGCATATCGGGGTGACCGTATCGGAAACGATTGTCGGATTTGCACTGGGCACACTGCTGGGCACGCTCCTTGCGGCGCTGCTTTGGTGGTTCCCTTTTGTATCGCGGGTTGCGGACCCTTATTTGGTCGTGCTGAACAGCATGCCGAAGGTAGCGCTAGGGCCAATCTTTATCGTTTGTCTTGGTCCTGGCTTTCTCTCCATTGTAGCGGTCACTTTATCGGTAACGGTTATTATTACAACCTTGAACATCTATAACCAGTTTCGTGAGGTGGATGCAGGCTATATTAAAGTCGTCCGGCTGTTCGGAGCGGGGCGGTCACAGCTTTTTCGCAGCGTGATTTTGCCAGCTTCGTTCCCGGTTATTATTTCGACGCTGAAAGTGAATGTGGGCTTGGCATGGATCGGCGTTATTGTAGGCGAGTTTCTCGTGGCGAAGCTTGGGCTGGGCTATCTAATTATTTATGGCTTCCAAGTGTTCAACTTTACGCTCGTTCTCTCCAGCCTCCTTGTAATTGCTGCGGTTGCGACCGTAATGTACAAAGCCGTTTCGGCGCTGGAGCGCAGGCTGATGGCGGGTTGGCGTGAGCAGTAGGGCATAGGGCATAACGTTTTTTATGTCATTTTTTTCAGCTAGTTCGTAGATAACAATTAGGTACAAATACAGGCTTTGGCATAATGGCTAGGGCACCTTCATAACTATGAGTATAGTTCGATTTTAGCTGGCGCTTTCGTAATAGGAGCGGGAGCTGCAAGGGTGAAAAAAGATTTTGCGGCGAGCCTCCCGCAAGCTGCTCGTATATAGCGGCCAACTAAAGGCGGGGAAATGGGGAGCGAAGGTCTTGGGGAAACGTGGATTTACGTTTTGCAGCGGGTTTTGTGGGTGTTTTTTAAAACAATCTCTCTTTGTCTGCATTCGTTTTATCAACATTCGCCCACGTCCTGCATACACTTTAAGTGAATGATTGCATGGAGGAGGTTAAATCAATGGCTAATGCAGATAAACAGCTTCAGTACAGAGAAATTATCACCAAAGCTGTCTGCGGCAAAGGTCGTAAGTTTTCCACTGTAACCCATACCGTTACGCCGCCTCAACATCCGACCAGTATTTTGGGCGCATGGATTATCAACCATCAATATGAAGCGGTTCGTTCGGGCGATGGGATTGAGGTCATCGGTACTTACGACATTAACATCTGGTACTCGTACAGCAAAAACTCGCAAACCGAGGTTGCGAAGGAATCCGTTCATTATGTAGAAAATGTTCCGCTATCGTTTGTCGATCCGAAGCATCGTGCCACAACCGTGGAAGTTTCAGCAGACGCGCTTCAGGAGCCGAATTGTATCGAAGCGAATGTTTCATCGAGCGGCTCCGGCGTTGTCATCCGGGTTGAACGCGAATTTTCGGTAGAGCTGGTTGCCGAGACAAAAGTGACGGTTGCTTGTATCCCTGGAGGTTTGGACGGCCTTGATGCCAAGGAATACGAGTTCGGTCTCGGCGATGACGACTACGAAGATCTTGATCCGGATTTGCTCGACGACGAGCTTTAATCTGGCAGCCTGACGGCCATGTGGCTTATGTGGATTGAAACTTCCCGGCACGGAAGCTTAAATCTTCTCCACGTTAGCTTAACTCCATTGTGCCTCGGCTTCTGTAAGGTATGATATGCGGCGATGTCCGCAAACTTGAGGGCGAAAGCCCTCTTTTTGTTGGGATTAAACATAATCGGGCGTATGCCCTATAAGCCGGGTTTGAGTAGAGTGAGTGGGTTTTAGCAGAAAGGAGCAATGAGATGGCGGCAGTATGGCTGTGGAACAGCAGTACCGGGCGATTGGAGTTGGCAGGCGAAGCGACTGCTGCTGCCGCTGAATCAGCTCCAACTGCAAGCCTGCTTGCAGAGGTCAAGGCTGGGGACGCGGTTATTGTCAGCAGCTGTGTTGCTGAGAAAAAGAAGGGGAGTGAATCTAGACAGGGGGAGAGTGGTCAGCAAGGCGAGAGCGGGCAAGATCAGAGCAGGCGGGAACAGCAGGGCGTTAAAGAAAAGCAGGGCTTGAGGGAACAGAAGGGAATTACGGAAAAACAGCATATGAGTGAAAAACATGAAGGCTATGGAAAGCAGCTGCTGCCTGTTTTGCCAAGCGGCATCTGGCTGCTGAATGAGGGGGAGAGCGGCTTTGCGGCGATGTCTGCCGCCGAGCAGCAGCAAAGGCTGCGCCGGGCAGGCTTGCTCCGGCGGCAGGAGCTGGGAGATAGCGACCGATTGTATAAGGTCGCTATTGCGCATTTGGAGCCGATCGAGCTGCAGCGCCTCGATCGGCGGGGCAGGCCCGCAGCGGGGCAGCCGCTGCTGCGGGCGGAGCCAGGCGGCCATGCGGCAGCGCCATGGCCGCGGGATGCGGCTCTGCGGCGGGTCATCCGCGCCGCAGTCGCCGCTTTGTATGCACTCGGCCTCGATATGGGCGAGGCCGAGGTTGTGTTGGGCGAAGGCGGGCGGGCCGCCGTCCGCGCAGCGGGGGTTCTGCGCGATGCGAAGCTGCGCGCAGTGGGCTTGGCGCGGATGGCCGCCTGGTATGAGGCGGCTGCAGCGCCTGTGCCGGGAACGGCGCCCAAGCTGCTGCTGGGCGCCGACCCGGAGTTTGCGCTGGTGCGGCCGGATGGGCGGATCGTGCCGGCTTCGCGCTTTTTTGGCGACGGTGCCCAGGGGGCCGCGGGCAGCGACGCCATGCTCATTGGGCGACGAATCGTATATCCCGTCGCCGAGCTGCGGCCCGAGCCGGCTGAAAGCCCGGCCGCGCTCGCCGCGCATCTCCGGCGGCTGCTGCTGCGCGCCGCCGAACGCATCAGCGACCCCAGCCTCTGCTGGGTCGCCGGAGCCATGCCCGTGCCGGGGCTGCCGCTCGGCGGGCACATCCATCTCAGCGGCACGCCGCTATCCAGCCGGCTGCTGCGGCTGCTCGACAGCTACGCGGCGTTTCCGCTCGCTCTCGTCGAAGACCCGGCCGGCCGGGGCAGACGCCCCCGTTACGGCGCCCTTGGCGAATACCGCCAGCAGCCGCATGGCGGCTTCGAATACCGCACGCTGCCGAGCTGGCTCATCTCGCCAGCAGCGGCTAAAGCCGCGCTTGCGCTCGCGCTGCTATGCGCGCGCGAGACTAGAGCCCTCACTGACATACCGGCTCTTGACGAGCGGTATGTCGAAGCCTTCTACTCCGGCGACCATGCAGAGCTGGCCGGATGTCTGGACCCGCTTGCCTCAGCGATGGCGGCGACGCCGAGCTATGCGGCGCTTGCGGCCGATATCGAGCCTTTGCTCGATGCGGCGCGGCGCGGCATAACCTGGGATGAGCGGGCTGACATCCGCCACAAATGGCGCATCCCTATGCTAGCCCCAGCTTCTAACAAGCGGCCAAACAAATAGACGACATAATTTTTAATCTTTAATCTTTAATGCTCATTACACGCTTCGCCTCAGCCCTATACTTGAAGCAAACGAAGCTGACATTAAACCCAGCCTGTACGGTGCCCACTTAACGTAGCGACAAAGCGCTGCCAGCTCATTAGCTTCACAAAATTTTCCCCAAACCAACGAAGCGAATTCACTATTTTCACATACCGCCCTATTTTCCATCCTTATCCGACAAAAGAGCTATCCTGCAAGTTCACCCCGGCTTGTTTCCCAAGCAAACAGGCCCTTTTCCCCCTTATTTCTCTTTTTATTTCTTTTTTTATTTCTCTCTTCACTTCACTCTTTTTTTACTAATTTCCCCGGTTTATCTCCCTATATGAACATCAGGAAAAATAGACAAGTTGGCGCGGAAAGCGAACGCTTGATATAATAGTAGAAAGTTGCTTCATTAGATTTTCGGAACAATTTCGGAGATTTGGCGAAATTTGCGGCTCTGATGATACGATAAACATAGATTGCGAACGACAGAGTTCGCTTACCAAAATAAAGGAGGGGCAACAGTGGCTAGCTATACCCCGATGATTATGCAATACCTTGCGATTAAAGAAGAAGCGAAGGATGCGTTTCTTTTTTTTCGTCTGGGCGATTTCTATGAAATGTTTTTTGAAGATGCGATTGCGGCCTCGCGAGAGCTTGAAATTACACTAACCGGAAGAGAAGGAGGCGGCACGGAAAAAATTCCAATGTGCGGCGTACCCTATCATTCTGCCCAAAACTATATTGCAAGACTCGTTGAAAAAGGGTACAAGGTTGCCATTTGTGAGCAGGTTGAGGACCCAGCGGCTGCCAAAGGCGTCGTACGACGTGAAATTGTCCAGGTCATTACCCCGGGAACGGTCATGGAGTCGAAGGCTCTGGCGGATAAAACGAATAACTTTATATCAGCGATTGCGCTTTTAAACGGGAAAGTATCGATTTCCTCATGCGATTTGTCTACAGGCGAGCTGTACGTCACTTCGTTCCCGCTTCAGATGGAAGCGCTGATTGATGAAATTAACGTTTATCAGCCTGCGGAAATTGTTGGCGATGAGGACTTGCTGGACAAGCTGCAAGCATCAGACGCGTGGAATCGCCCGATATTGCTGACAAAGCGCGAGCCTGTACCGGAGCAAAAGCTGCTCGACCAGTTCGGAAAGCAGGAGCTTGTACAGTTGAATGAAGCATGCATGCGCGCAGTGAGCCTGCTAATTGGCTATTTGGATGATACGCAAAAGCGCTCGCTCGGTCATGTTCGCGCAATTCGCAGCTATGAGCCGGGTCAATATATGATCCTTGATCATTATACCCGCCGAAATCTGGAGCTGACTGAAACTGTGCGCGACCGCTCGAAGAAGGGCTCGCTGCTTTGGCTGCTGGACCGCAGTCAAACCTCAATGGGAGCAAGGCTTATGCGCCGCTGGATCGACAAGCCGTTGCTGTCGCGCACCGCGATTGAAGCCAGGCTGGATGCGGTGGATACGTTGTACCGCAACTTGATTTTGCGCGATGATATTCGCTCTGAGCTGAATGATATTTATGATTTGGAGCGTCTGGTCGGCAGAGTGGCGTTTGGCAGTGCCAACGGACGCGACATGAATGCTCTCAAAACGTCGATTCAGCGCGTCCCTCAGCTGGTCGAGCTATGCAAAGCCTCGGGATCGCAGCGGCTAGAGCAGTTGGTCGACGGATTGGATGATTGCGCCGATTTGGCAGATATGATTGCGACAGTAGTCGTAGACGAGCCGCCAGTCTCGATTCGCGAAGGCGGAATTATTCGTGCAGGCTACGATGATTATTTGGACCAGCTTAAAGAAGCCAGCACCAATGGGAAAAAATGGCTCGCTGAGCTGGAGCGCGCAGAGCGCGAAGCAACTGGCATTCGCTCGCTCAAAATCGGCTACAATAAAATATTCGGCTATTATCTCGAGGTTTCCAAAGCCAATCTCGCGATGCTGCCGGAGGGCCGCTACGAAAGAAAACAGACGCTTTCCAATGCCGAGCGGTTCGTAACGCCGGAGCTGAAGGAAAAGGAACGCTTAATTCTTGAGGCCGAGGAAAAGATGGTCGATATCGAATATGAACGTTTTCTGGAGCTTCGCGAGCATTTAGCAGGGCAGCTTCACCGTCTGCAGCGGCTTGCTGAAGCCATAGCTGAGCTTGATGTGTATCAGGCATTTGCGACGGTCAGCGCAGAGCGCAGATTTACCCGCCCCTCGATTACCGATTCGTTCGATATGGTCATCGAAGAAGGCAGGCATCCCGTTGTGGAGGCTGTTATGGAAAATGGGGCAGCGTTCATTGCAAATGCGACGCAGCTACATAAAGAGCATAACTCGATGCTGCTCATTACCGGACCGAATATGGCGGGCAAAAGCACCTACATGCGCCAAGTGGCCTTGATAGGCATTATGGCGCAGATCGGCTGCTTTGTTCCGGCAAAATCGGCACAAATTCCACTGACCGACCGGATTTTCACGCGGATTGGCGCGGCGGATGATCTGATTGGCGGACAAAGTACGTTCATGGTGGAAATGAAGGATATTCAAATTATGACCGAGAAGGCGACGGAGAACAGCCTTGTCATTATTGACGAGCTTGGGCGCGGCACTTCTACGGGCGAAGGCATGGCCATTGCCCAAGCGGTTATTGAATATGTGCATCATCAGATTCGCTGCAAAGCGCTCGTATCGACCCATTTTCACGAGCTGTCGCATTTGGAGGATTCCTTGCCTCAGCTGACCAATGCATGTATGGCGGTACAGGAAAGCGGCGATCATGTTACCTTTTTGCGCAAGATGATACCCGGCGCTGCAGGGACGAGCTACGGCATTTATTGCGCAAAGCTTGCCGGCTTGCCGGAGTCCATTATTTCCCGATCCTATGAGCTATTGGAAGTTTCGGATGCATTGGTTGAAAAAAATGCGAGCATCAAGATGGGCACAGCTGCTGTTGTTGAAACAGATAGACGCACTGCTGAGGAGAAAACCGCTTCTAATAAAAATAAACCAGAGCATTCGTATGCAGCCTTGCAGTCTGGCGATACTTTGTCAAATGCTTCGGGCCATGCAGATAGCAGCATTCCATCTGCTTCCGATCCTTCGGCCAGCCAAGCATCGAGTGCTGGCGTTCGCGAAACTGCGGCGGCCATTCAGCTGTCCATTTGGGATGAGCCAGCTGCCGCTCAGGCGGATTCGAGCCGCCGTAAAGGGAGTCCCAAATCCGAGCAGCTTGCTGATCAACTGCGCAAGCTCGACCTGTTTAATATGACGCCGATGCAGGCGATGCAGTGGCTTAATGATATGAAACGCAAAATGAACGACTAGAAGCGGCATGTCCGTGTGGGAAGGAGGAAAACACATATGGGTAAAATTCTCGTACTGGACGAGCAGCTCGCGAACCAGATTGCCGCAGGCGAAGTGGTAGAAAGACCTGCTTCTGTCATTAAGGAGCTAGTCGAAAATGCAGTCGATGCCGGCAGCTCCACGATCGACATCACCGTGGAAGAGGGCGGCTTGAATCTAATCCGTGTGACAGACAATGGCTCAGGCATTCCTGCCGAAGAAATCGAAACGGCATTCCAGCGCCACGCTACGAGCAAAATAGCAACGAGCAGCGACTTGTTCCGCATCGCAAGCCTAGGCTTCCGCGGCGAGGCGCTGCCAAGTATCGCGGCCGTATCGCGGCTGGAATGCTTGTCCTCTACCGGACAGACTGGCCTAGGACATAAGCTGAGCATTGAAGGCGGGACGATTACGGCCAGTATTCCGGCTGCTATGCCGCAAGGAACGGATATGACGGTGCGCGACTTGTTTTACAATACGCCGGCCCGGTTGAAATATATGAAGGCGGTGCAAACCGAGCTTGGACATATTTCAGATTATATTTACCGCATTGCGCTTGCGCATCCCGGCATTGCTTTTACATTAAAGCATAATGGCAATACGCTGCTGCGAACGCTCGGTACAGGCGACCGTCTGCAGGTTATTGCTGCTATTTATGGCTCGAATACGGCCAAAGCAATGATGGCGATACAAGGCGAAAGCCCGGATTATGAGCTGTTAGGCTATATTTCCAAGCCTGAGCTGACACGGTCGAATCGCAATGGCATAACCGTCATTGTAAATGGGCGGTATATTCGCAGCCATGCCGTTAATCAGGCGATGCTTCAGGCTTACCATACGCTGCTGCCGATCAATCGTTTTCCACTTGCGATTATTGAAATTGGAATGCATCCGAGCTTGCTTGATGTAAACGTACACCCTTCCAAAATGGAGGTTCGCTTCAGCAAGGAGGCAGAGCTGCGGACGCTTGTTGAGACGGCTATTCAGGCTGCACTTGGCAAAGAACGTCACATTCCTGGCCCGGATTCTATTCATAATCAGAAAAGGTCAGGTCCTGTATTTGTTCAGGGCGCCATGTCCTTTCATCGTCCAGAGCCCAAAACACCGCCTGTACCAGAGAAGGACAACATAGGGGAGCGGTCGATAGCACAAGCCCCTTATTCCCCATTTGGCCAAGGTGCTTCCAGAGAATTTGTGCCGAAGGATGCGGCTGAACGTTTGTACAAGCCTGCCCAAACTGGAAATAGCTTGGCGCGTGAAGCAAGCGCAGCATGGGGGAACTTTGCCTCTGAGGCTGTGCAGTCCCTTGGACGAGCAGCGGCGAATAGTTCCCCGTCGCAAAGCGAAGACGCTCCGCTTCCAGCCGAGCCTGCATGGATACGCCAAGACGCAGCTAGCTCGCAGACTGCGGCTAACGGAAGCGAGCCCGGCAACGGATTGGAAAGCGCAGGGGCAGCAACTGCCGATTTAAGCAGTGAAGTTGCTGCTACTGTTCATACGGCAGCCTTACCCGATGTTAATTTCGGACAAGGAGGCCAAGTGCCAGTTGCTCCAGAGCAGCCTTCAGCAGCGAATGAAGCGGGATTTCCCGAGCTGCATTGGATTGGCCAACTGCATGGCACGTATATTGTGGCACAGTCGGAGGAAGGACTGTATTTAATTGACCAGCATGCAGCGCATGAGCGGATCAATTATGAATATTATTACGCCAAGTTTGGCATGCCCGAGGCTGCTAGCCAGCAGCTGCTAGTGCCGCTTACACTGGAGTTTACGCCGGGCGAGGCAGAGCAGCTGCGCGGCCTGCTGCCCCTATTTAACGAAGCGGGCGTAGAGCTTGAACCGTTTGGCTCCCAAACGTTTCTTGTACGAGCGTATCCGCAGTGGCTGCCGGATGGCGAGGAGAAGGATATTATTGAAGAGATGGCTGATTTGCTGTTGGCCGAGCGCAAATCAATCAATATTGCCAAGCTGCGCGAGAAGGCGGCCATTATGTGCTCCTGCAAGGCATCTATTAAAGCGAATGACAGACTGACAAGGGAAGAGGGAGCAGCGCTGCTTTCCCGGCTTGGTGCATGCCATCAACCGTATACTTGCCCGCATGGACGCCCGATAGTCGTGCATATGTCCACCTATCAGCTCGAAAAAATGTTTAAGCGGGTGATGTCATGATCGTGACAACCGCCGATCGTCCCTCTGAGGCGACGGTCGCCAAGGCGAGAAGAATTGCAGGTGAGCTGTCCGTCCCTTATCGGGCGAGGGGCCGAATGACGCTGCGGCAAATCGGCGCCGAAATGGCCGAGATTCGCCTGTTTGTTGTGACGGATCGCGAAGTCAGGTATTATGAAGGACAGACGGATACGCCGTTATTTTTTCACCCCAGCATGGCTTTTGTAAGAGTCAAGCGGCTTCGAAGGGGAGAAACAGATCCGCTCATTACGCTCTCTGGCTGCGAGGAAGGCGATACGATAGTAGATTGTACAGCTGGACTCGCTTCAGATTCGCTTGTATTCGCTTATGCGTCCGGTACGTCCGGACAAGTAACTGCCATCGAAAGCGAGCGGGTGCTATGCGCCCTAGTGCGCGAAGGGCTTACGGTCTACGAATCGGGGCTTGCTGATGTGGATGCGGCGATGCGCAGAATCCGAATGATCAGCATGAACCATCTGGACTACTTGCGGCAACTGCCGGATCAAAGCGTAGACATCGTGTATTTTGACCCGATGTTCCGGCAGCCGATTCATGAGTCGAGCTCGATTCAGCCGCTGCGCCAATTGGTCAATGACAGCGCCTTGTCTGCCGAGGCAGTGGCCGAAGCGCTGCGAGTGGCGCGCAAAACCATCGTGCTTAAGGAGCATCGCCATAGCGAGGAGTTTGCAAGACTCGGCTTTGAGCGGCGGCATTTACATTCTTCAAAAATTGCTTATGGAGTGATAGAGGTTGCCAGAACAAGAGAATAAGCGGGTAACTGCGCTGGGCAAAAAGCAGCCTTTGCTCGTATTAATTGGCCCTACGGCAGTTGGCAAAACCCATTTAAGCCTGGAGCTGGCCAAAGCTTGGCAGGCGGAAATCATTTCGGGCGATTCGATGCAGGTTTATCGCGGCATGGACATCGGAACAGCGAAGCTTCCACTGGAAGAGCGAGAGGGCATCGCACATCATTTAATTGATATTCGCGACCCGGATGACCCCTATTCGGTGGCAGACTTTCAGGCAGGCTGCGGAAGCAGCATTGAAGAGATTGCTGCTAGGGGAAAGCTGCCCTTCATCGTTGGCGGCACGGGACTATATGTGGAAGCCGTATGCTACGGCTTTGAATTTTCAGAGAGCGGCTCAGATGAGGCCTTTCGCCAGGAGCAGGAGCAGTTTGCTCTTGCGCACGGTGCTGAGGCGCTGCATGCGAAGCTTGCGCTTATTGACCCGAAGTCCGCGGAACGCCTGCACCCGAATGACCAAAGGCGCGTCATCCGCGCGCTTGAAGTATTCCATTTAACAGGAATCAAGCAATCAGAGCAGCTCGAGGGTCAGAAAAAAGAATCCCCCTACGAATTGTGTATCATCGGGCTGACGATGGATCGGGCGGAGCTGTACCGCCGGATTGAACTGAGAATTGACCAGATGCTGGAACAGGGGCTGGTCGAGGAAGTGAAGGCGCTGCTGTCGCGTGGCGTTCCGCCTCATGCTGTAGCTATGCAAGGACTCGGCTATAAGGAAATAGCGTCATTTTTACGGGGAGAATGTACGCTTGAGGCTGCGGTAACTTTGCTGAAAAGAGACACGAGACGCTTTGCCAAGCGCCAATTGTCATGGTTTCGTCACATGAAAGATATCGAATGGATCGATATGGGGGAAAATTTTCACAACAATTTGCATCGGATTCATGGTATAATAGCAGGAAAGTTTCAAGTCCATCTTGAATATACTTCTAATCAATCTTTTGTAGACGGAGGTAACGTCCAATGAACAAATCCATCAACATTCAAGATACGTTCTTGAACCAATTGCGTAAAGATAACATTCCCGTTACAGTCTTCCTGATGAACGGGTTCCAAATCCGGGGCGTTATTAAAGCGTTTGACAACTTCACCATTATTATTGACAGCGAAGGCCGTCAACAAATGGTGTACAAGCATGCCATTTCGACGTTTACTCCGCAGCGAAATGTATCTCTCATGCAGGACAACAGCAGCTCTGACTCGTAAGGCGCACGTTATTAGTGAAACTTTCTAATAGCGGTCTGCGTTTAACTAGATAGCGGAAGGAAAGGGCAGCCCGCTTTAATAGGGGTTGTCCTTTTCATTCCGGGGGTATAAATAAGAAGACAGACAGCTTCTAAGAAGAAGCGCAGGAGGGGAGTCACAATGGCTGATCGCAGGCAAAGAACACAACCTGAGAAGAAAACAAAGCCTAAGAAGAAAAGAAGAATGTCGGGGAAAACATGGTTTTTCCTGTTGTTTTTCACTGTAGTTATAGCTATCGTGTGCGGGATCATCGGATATTCGCTTATTATTTTGAATGGTGAGCGGTTGCTGAAGGAAAGAGCCGATATGATGGTTATGGGCGAAGCATCCATTGTTTATGATGCGAATGGAGATGAAATTTCCCGATTGTCCACGCCGGAAGAAAATCGTGAAATTGCCGAATACGATGAAATTCCGAAAGAAATGATGAACGCCGTAGTGGCGACGGAGGATCAGCGGTTTTACGAGCATGCCGGCATCGACTTTTTTGCAATTGGTCGGGCACTCGTCAAGGACGTTATCGCTCGCAGCGCGGTCGAGGGCGGAAGTACGATTACCCAGCAGCTAGCTAAAAATATGTTTTTATCCTCGGATAAGACATTGTTCCGGAAAGCGACGGAAGCTTCGATTGCTGTCGCATTGGAAAACAACAATACGAAGGAAGAAATATTGACGCTTTATTTAAACCGGATATACTTCGGCAAAGGCATTTACGGCGTCAAGGGAGCTGCAAAGTATTATTTTAATACCGAGCTGAAAGACTTGAAGCTGTGGCAAATGGCGACGCTCGCCGGCATGCCGAAAGCGCCAAGCCGCTACAACCCGGTTAATGATGCGGAAGGCTCCAAGGTGCGCCGTGGAGTTGTGCTTCAGCTGATGTACGACCAGGGCTACATTACGAAGGACGAAATGGACGAGGCGAAGGCCGTTGATTATGTGACTCCGCCAACCGTAGAGCAAAGCAAGGACGAGCCTTATAAAGCTTTTGTTGACTACGCAGTGGAAGAAGCTTTGAGAGTTATGCCGGATATGACCGAAACGGATCTGCGTATTGGCGGTTACCGGATCTATACGACGCTCAACCCAACAGCGCAAAGCGTCGTTGAGAAAGAATTTGCCGACGACTCCAACTTTGAAGAAAGCGTCGACGATAAGAAGGTTCAAGGCGCAATGGTCATTATCGACCATCGGGACGGGGCCATCCAAGCCATCGCAGGCGGCCGCGATTATGAACGCAAAGGCTTGAACCGCGTCGAATTGCCGCGTCAGCCGGGATCGGCGTTCAAGCCGATTACTTCTTACGGCCCGGCGCTGGAAACCGGTCAATATTTCCCGTGGACGGTTTTGAAAAATGATAAAACGTGCTTCGGCAACTATTGTCCTAAAGATTCAAGAGGCGCAACCCCGATTACGATGCAGGAGGCGGTTAAGCATTCCCGCAACTTGCCAGCCGTATGGACGCTGAATGAAATTGGCGTTAGCAACGGCGTGAAATTTGCGACAAAGCTTGGTTTTGAACTGAGCGACCAGGATCGCAATCTTGCGATTGCGCTTGGCGGATTGACGGAAGGTGTTACACCGCTGCAGATGGCGACAGCTTACAGTACTTTTGCCAATAGTGGACAAACCGTTGATTCCCATACCATTAGAGAAATTACAACGAGCAGCAATACGGCTGTCTATACGTACAAAGCTCCGTCAACTGAGCAGGTTATGAATGTGGATACCGCATGGTATATGACCGAAATGCTGCAGACCGTTGTCCAATCCGGAGGTACGGGAACAGGCGCGGCAATAGATCGCCCAGTTGCCGGCAAGACGGGTACGACTCAGCACGGTATTCCCGGCTTTAATTCAAGCGCTAACCGTGACGCTTGGTTTGTTGGCTATACACCAGAGTGGACAGCCGCTGTATGGATGGGGTACGATCGAACAGATGAGCAGCATGTGCTCAAGAAGAGCAGTGCCCAGTCGGCTGCCATGTTCTCCAAGGTTATGAAGCAGGCGATGGCAGACATGCCGAAGACCAGCTTTAAGAAGCCGCAGGGCGTGAAAGAGCCGGTTAAAGATGTCGGAGCAGTAACGAATTTTAACGCTGTGTTTGTACCAGAGCAAATGAAAGTTGCTTTGTCATGGCAAGGGGCAGCAAGCAGCAACATTTCGTATAAGGTTTATCGCAAGGCGATGGATCAAACGGATTTCAGCTTGTTTGTTGATGCTGCTGGAACAACGGTTGATGATATGTCCGTTGCACCAGGCATGTCGTACGACTATTATGTCGTAGCAATCGATGCGGAAAACAACCTGACAAGCAAGCAGTCTGAGACGATAACCGTACAAATTCCCGAGACGGTCATTGATGTTCCAGACGTTCCGATGGATTCTATTGATCCTGATGAAGGGGGTATTGAGCTGCCATCCTTTAGTCCTGACAGCGGTATGACGCCAACCCCGACGCCTGGCCTGGAGACACCTCCAATTGAAACCATCGACCCAGGGACATTTAGTCCCGAGCCTACGGATAACATGGCTAGCCCTCCAGTTGAGGAGGGCTGGCAAAATGGCGGCAATGTAGGAGGAGGGGATAATCCGGCGAACGCGACGCCGGACCCCGCCCAAGGGGATGGAACGACTAACGAAGCCGGGTAGCAAGCGGCAATACGTAAGGAGCTGGTTACAGGAATGAGCAGGAAACAGTGGTCGGTATGCAGTGCTCTTGTAATAGCACTTCTCATAATGACATTGCTTACCGGCTGTGGAGCGAAGGGAAGCTTGACCGGTACAGGAACGGCGGCGGAATCCGGAAATGCCGAGAAGGTGATGCGCTGGGAGCGCATGCCGGAGATGGAACTGGATCTCAATAAAACGTATTCCGCCGTTTTTACAACGAATAAAGGGAATTTTACTGTGAAGCTGTATGCGAACGAAGCGCCTATTACGGTAAATAATTTTGTTTTTCTGGCTCGCCACGGCTTTTATGACGGTTTGACGTTTCATCGCATTATTGAGTCGTTTATGATTCAGGGTGGCGATCCGCAAGGCAATGGCGTTGGGACGCCTGGTTATTCGATTCCCGACGAGCTGGATACGGAAATTAAGTATGAGTCTGGTATTGTTGCAATGGCGAATGCTGGAAAGCCGAATACCGGCGGCAGCCAATTTTTCATTTGCACAGGCTCTGGCTCCGAGAATTTGAATCAGAACCCGAACTATTCCATTTTCGGCAAAGTTGTAAGCGGTATGGACACGGTACTTGAAATTGCGAAGACGCCAGTAGACAATAATGAGCCGCTTGAAGAAATTATTATTCAAAATATAATCATTCAGGAAAAATAGCTTTGCCATCGCCGTCCCGTTACTGGGGCGGCGATTTTGCAGTGTAAGAAAGCGAAGCTTGGTTTATTTTTCAAGTCGGGTGGAGATGAGCGGCTGGTTATGGTAAGCTTTTTACAAAGCTATCCTTTACCATCGAAAGCCGTTACTTTAGGGCTTATCTCAACGGAAAGGTACGTTCCGTATGAAACGAAAATTTTCTGACCGTGCGAACTGGCGTCGCATTTTGCGCAAGAGCTACTCTTGCATCACGCTGGACAATGATGAGTTCCGAGGCTTGGTCACCTTTTACCGCATTCACGAATTGCGTGAGCCGCTTTGGAAAGAGTACAACGGACGCCGGCTTTGTCTGGCAGATCGAGGTTATTTGTGGATGCAGCATTTTCCTCGTGGCGAGCATTTCGTCGTGACGACGATGTTTGATGACAAGGGCCGTGTTGTGCAGTGGTACATTGACATTTGCAAGACACAGGGACTGACGGATCAACAGGTTCCCTGGTTTGATGATCTGTTTCTTGATGTGGTCGTACTGCCAAGCGGTGAAGTGTTTCTGCTCGATGAGGATGAGCTTGAGGATGCGCTGCGTCAGGGTGATGTAACAGGCAAGGAGGCTGCTATGGCACGCAAGACAGCCGGCAGGCTGCTGTCTAATATTCGCAATGGGCGTTTCCGTTATTTTACGCTTAGCTTGAAGCATCGCAAAAGCTTGGTGGAGAAGACAGGAGAGTTAAGCGAGTCATGAAGCAAATGCTAAGGACAGGGAGCAGCCGGCGCAAGCGGCGGACGAATAAGCGTCCGGGGCTGCTCCTGTTTCGTATGTTGGCCTGGTGTATCGTTGCAGGGGTGTTCTGGTGTGGTTATGTATTATGGGTTATTAACAGCTATGAAGCACCTAAAGAGCGCGAGAAAGCGGATGTCGGTATCGTGCTCGGCGCTGCGCTTTGGGACAATGTGCCAAGTCCGGCGCTCAAAGAGCGTCTGAACTTGGCCTATAAGCTGTATGAGCAAGGCAAGGTGGACAAGCTCATTATGAGCGGCGGTCTTGATGCAGGGGGCGCTGTTGTGACAGAAGCGGCGGGAATGAAGACGTATCTGGTCAATAAAGGCATTCCAGAGGACAAGGTGCTGCTGGAGGACAAATCGACGAGCACGTATGAAAATCTGCTGTTCAGCAAAACCATTATGGAGCGCGAAGGTTTTGCGAGCGCTTTGATTATTACCCATCAATTCCATGCGCCTAGGGCACTGGAAATTGCGCAATTTTTGAACTATGCGTCAGTTGAAGCTGAGGGTACACCATCACAGGTATTGAAGCCGTGGAACGCTGAAGGACGCGAGGTTTTAGCCTATACAAAATGGAAGCTTGACGCCCTGATGCTCTGGCTGGGCTGATCATATGACAGGTATAGTTATAAAATCTGTTAATAGGACCGTTTATGCCTGAATACACTTGTAAAGCGGAACAATGCCCAAGCAGCGAGACTGCTGCAAGGGAGCGGTTTCTGCTTGAATGCGGCGCTTATGCAAATGCGCTCATTCCTAATGACAAGTGCGAAGGATAGGTGATGCGTCAGATGAGCGGACATGTCAAATCGGGCACAAATAGCGGACCCAGGCCTTCAAGGCAAATTAACGTTATTCTCAGAAGCCATGAGACGTATGCAGTCGCAGCTTCTGCGCCCCTCACTGAAAGCGAGTCTTTGTCAGCGGTAAAGCCTTTGCCTGCGAGCGACCATTTTGCTGAAATTCAGAAAGAACTTGAGCCAATGGTCGGGATGGAAAATGTGAAAACGCTGATTTATGAAATTTATGCCCTTCTCTATATAAGCCGCATGAGGTCGGAAGCTGGTCTTTTTGGCGGCTCGCATGTGTATCATATGATTTTCAAAGGCAACCCCGGTACCGGCAAAACAACGATTGCGCGCATCGTCGCCAAGCTGTTTCAAAAAATGGGCGTGCTGTCGAAAGGCCATCTGATTGAGGTAGAGCGTGCTGATCTTGTAGGCGAATACATTGGCCATACGGCTCAGAAAACGCGCGATTTAGTACGCAAGGCCATGGGCGGCGTGTTGTTTGTCGATGAGGCTTACAGCCTTGCCAGAGGCGGGGAAAAGGATTTTGGCAAAGAAGCGATTGATACGCTTGTGAAGTGCATGGAAGACCGGCGCAATGATTTTGTACTGATTCTTGCCGGCTACCCAGCCGAGATCGAGCATTTTTTACTGACGAATCCCGGTCTGCCTTCGCGGTTCCCGATTCAGATTGACTTTCCTGACTATTCGGTGGACCAATTGATACAAATTTCCGAGCTGATGTCCAAGGATCGTGATTATCATTTGGCGCAGCAGTCCATATTTAAGTTAAGGCAGCATTTAATGACGGAGAAACAAAATGACATTTTTTCCTTCAGCAATGCAAGATACGTTAGAAATATTTTGGAAAAGGCGATTCGCCATCAGGCGGTGCGGCTGCTGAATCATTATGCAAGCGGTGTACCGCCAAAGCAAGAGCTGTTGACCATCAGGCCGGAGGACTTCAAATGGGAGCCGAAAGCTTGATGGAGCCACAATGAACGATTGAGAGGGTAAACATATGCGAGAAAAGACGCACGATACACAGACTGACATCCAGGACCGGGCTATATTGGTCACTTTGGTTACACAACAAATTAAACGCGGTTCCAGTGACCCGGAGCATTCACTTCAGGAACTGGTGAAGCTTGCTGAAACAGCAGGCGTTGAAGTGCTTACAACATTAACGCAAAACCGTGAAAAGCCTGATACAAAATGGTTTATCGGCAAAGGCAAGGCGGAGGAGCTTCGTCTGGTAGCCGATGAAATGGGTGCGACGACTGCTATTTTCGATCAAGAGCTTTCCGGGGCGCAGGTGCGCAATCTCGAAGAGATGCTGGATGTGAAAATTGTAGACCGGACGCAGCTTATTTTAGATATTTTCGCCCAGCGTGCGGGAACGCGCGAAGGGAATATCCAAGTTGAGCTGGCACAGCTCAGTTATTTGCTGCCGCGCCTGTCAGGACACGGCAAAAACTTGTCGCGTCTTGGCGGCGGCATCGGTACGCGCGGTCCCGGCGAGTCCAAGCTGGAGACAGATCGGCGCCATATTCGGGGGCGTATCTCTGATCTTAAAGCCCAGTTGGACGAAGTTGTTCGCCATCGGCATTTGTACCGCGAGCGCAGAAAAAAATCCGGCATCATTCAAGTGGCGCTAGTCGGCTATACGAATGCGGGTAAGTCGACGCTGCTGCGTCAGTTGACGGATGCCGACGTATATGTGCAGAATCAGCTGTTCGCCACACTAGATCCAACTTCACGCACGCTGGAGCTGCCTAACGGCCGCGAAGTGATTTTAACCGACACGGTTGGCTTTATTCAAAATCTGCCCCATGATCTCGTTGCCGCTTTCCGCGCGACGCTTGAGGAAGTGAACGAGGCGGATTTAGTGCTGCATGTGGTAGACAGCAGTTCGCCGATGCGCGATGAGCAAATGGCGGTTGTAGACCGCATTCTGAACGATCTTGGGGCTGCGGGCAAACCGACGCTGACGATTTATAATAAAATCGATCTTTGTTCGCCTGAGGAAGCCTACACGCTTCGTTCTGGTGGAGATTCTCTAATTATTAATGCGTACAAGGAAGCCGACTTGAAGCTGCTTTGCGATACGATTCAGGAAAAGCTGATGGGGGATACCATTGTTTTTGCGCTGCCAGCTTCCAGAGGCGATTTAATCGCGCTTGCTTATCGTACGGGGGAAGTAATTGAGCAAGAAGTGGATGGCGAAGAGGGGGAACTGCTTCGGCTGACGATTCAACTAAGCAAGCAGGATTATGAAGTGAATGGGCATCGCCTGCATCCTTATATCGTATAAGGATGCCTCGGAGCCGATCGACAAAAGGGAGAGACTACAGCAGCAATGAACGGAAATAGCGGATTTGAAAATGGACATAGCGGCAAGGAAGAAGACTTGGTATGGAAACGGCTTGAGGAGCTTGCTGAGGAAGCTGAGGAGCTTGCAGGCGATCGAATGAAGGCGGTTGACCGCATTGCAGAACGCAATCAGTGGAAGGTCATTCAGGCTTTTCAGAAGCATCGGGTCAGCGACTATCATTTTAGCGGCTCCACTGGCTATGGCTATAATGATCGTGGGCGTGAAGTGCTTGATTTGGTATATGCAGATATTTTCGGTGCGGAGGCGGCGCTCGTTCGCCCGCATTTTGTATCTGGGACACATACGATTAGCTGTGCCTTATTTGGGGTATTAAGACCAGGAGACGAGCTTTTATACGTTACAGGCAAGCCTTATGATACGCTGCATAAAGTCATTGGCAAGCCGGGCGATGGAAAAGGCTCCTTGCAGGATTTTGGCATCCAATACAATGAGGTGGCGCTGCTGGATGACGGCGGCCTTGACTGGGCAGGAATTGAAGCAGCCATTACAGCACAAACTAAAGTAATTGGCATCCAGCGCTCTCGCGGCTACAGCTGGCGTGCTTCTTTTACTGTGCAGCAAATTGGTGAAATAACGAGCCGTGTCAAGCAGATCAAGCCTGATGTGCTGGTGTTCGTGGACAATTGCTATGGTGAATTTACCGAGCTATTGGAGCCGACCCAGGTTGGCGTTGATATAATGGCAGGTTCATTGATCAAAAATCCTGGAGGCGGCCTTGCCTCGACCGGCGGTTATATTGCTGGAACAGCGGCGGCGGTTGAAGCGGCAGCTTATCGCTTGACCGCTCCAGGCATTGGTGGCGAAGTAGGCGCTATGCTTGGGACGCTGCGCTCGATTTACCAAGGGCTGTTTCTGGCCCCTCATTTAGTGGGACAAGCGGTTAAAGGCAGCGTGCTCGCTTCTGCATTATTCACGCAGCTTGGATTTGATACGCAGCCTCACTGGGATACGCCGCGTACGGATTTAATTCAAGCAGTCAAATTTGGCAGCGCAGAGCATCTGATTGCTTTTGTCCAGGGCATTCAGCAGGCAGCGGCAGTTGACTCCCATGTTACACCAGAGCCTTGGGACATGCCTGGTTATGAACATCCTGTCATAATGGCGGCAGGAACGTTTATTCAAGGCGGCAGCCTCGAGTTATCTGCAGATGCGCCTATTCGCGAGCCTTACATCGCTTACATGCAGGGAGGGCTTACGTTTGCCCACGCGAAATTCGGTATTTTGACGGCATTGAAGCGTCTCGTTGAAAATGGATTAATTGTAATTAAACCTCACACAACTTGACACTTCCTTGGTAGGACGTTAAAATAGATGTAAATGAGCGACTGGAAGGTTGATGTGATATGGCTGACGAGATACGTAGAAATATGGCCTTATTTCCAATAGGCATTGTAATGAAGCTAACTGATTTAACCGCCCGCCAAATCCGCTATTACGAGCAGCATGAGCTGATCGTACCAGCGAGAACGGCTGGTAACCAACGGCTTTTTTCCTTTAACGATGTGGAACGGCTGTTGGAAATTAAATCGTTGATTGAGAAGGGTGTCAATATTGCCGGAATTAAGCAGGTTATGAATCCGGTTTCCAAAGAATCCGATGATGCGACTATCGTTAGCGAGCAGTCGGAGGTTACGCGCAAAGAACTGTCTGATGCCCAGCTTCACCGCATGCTCAAGCAGCAGCTATTGGAGAAACGGCCTGGTCAGGCCTCGCTTATACAGGGTCAGCTGTCGCGTTTCTTGCACAAGCGCTAGGGTGCAATCGTACAATTATAATCAAGCAAACAAGGGAGATGACTTTTAGTGAGCTATACTAAAGAGGATATCAAGAGAATTGCTGAGGAACAGAACGTAAGATTCATTCGCCTTCAATTTACAGATTTGCTAGGAACGATTAAAAACGTTGAGATTCCAATGAGCCAATTGGATAAAGCGCTTGATAATAAAATGATGTTTGACGGTTCTTCCATCGAAGGTTATGTGCGTATTGAAGAATCTGACATGTACCTTTACCCAGATTTAGATACATGGGTCGTATTCCCGTGGGTTGCACAAGATCGTGTAGCTCGTCTAATCTGTGATATTTATATGCCTGACGGCACACCGTTCGCAGGGGACCCGCGCGGTATTCTGAAACGTGCGCTGAAGGAAGCGGAAGAAATGGGTTATACGGCGATGAACGTCGGTCCTGAACCGGAATTTTTCCTTTTCAAAACCGATGAGCGTGGCGAGCCTACAATGGAACTGAATGACCAAGGCGGTTACTTTGACCTTGCACCTATGGACTTGGGCGAAAACTGTCGCCGCGAAATCGTGTTGACGCTGGAGGAGATGGGCTTTGAAATCGAAGCATCTCACCATGAGGTTGCTCCTGGACAGCATGAAATTGACTTTAAATACGCAGACGCGATTAAAGCGGCTGACCAAATTCAAACATTCAAGCTCGTTGTTAAAACGATCGCTAGAGAGCATGGCCTGCACGCTACATTTATGCCTAAGCCATTGTTCGGCGTTAACGGATCGGGTATGCACTGCCACCAATCGTTGTTCCAAGGCAGCACTAACGTATTTTATGACGAGAGCGACAAGCTGGGCCTTAGTGCAACCGCTCGTTATTATATGGCAGGTATTTTGGAGCATGCACGCGCAATGGCTGCGATCACGAACCCAACAATCAACTCGTACAAGCGTCTTGTGCCAGGTTATGAAGCACCTTGCTATGTGGCATGGTCCGCAAGCAACCGCTCGCCAATGATTCGTATTCCAGCATCAAGAGGACTGAGCACGCGCGTTGAAGTGCGTAACCCAGACCCTGCTGCTAATCCATATTTGGCACTTGCTGTTATGCTGAAAGCAGGCCTTGATGGAATCAAGAACAAAACGGCGCTGCCAGCTCCAACAGACCGCAACATCTACATTATGACTGAAGAAGAGCGCATCGAATCCGGCGTGCCTAGCTTGCCAGTTGATCTTAAAGAAGCTTTGGACGAGCTGCTCCGCAGCGATGTCATCTGCAGCGCGCTCGGCGAGCACGCTCTGGCTCACTTCTATGAGCTGAAAGAAATTGAGTGGGATATGTACAAAACGCAAGTCCACCAGTGGGAAAGAGATCAATATTTGACTTTGTTCTAGAAGGTGAATCCCTTAGCGCTGTAAGCGCTGAGGGTTTTTTCTTTTTGTGGGCTTTTTATATAATTCTAGTTGTCGAATCGGTCTCCCACAAAATGCCCACAAAAATCAAATAAAATCTTGCTTGGGGCGGTGACAGGATCTCGTTTAAGGATTACCCACACTTTGAAATGGTGTTCGCCCTGACGACGGCACAGTATCGAGCTGGACAGAGACCGGCAACGGGTTTAGCGATACTAATTTCTCTTGCTCAAGCAAGATTACTTAGTTTATTTTTACATGAAACTATCCTTCAAAAGTTTCTCTTTCTTTTTTTCGCTCTTTTTCAAGCTTAAGTAATTCTTCTTTTAGCTTCACAGTATCCATTACTTCATAAAGGCCTCCTTTAAGAACGATTAAAATGTTGGATAAGTTTAAAATTGCAAAAACAGATAAAATCATTCGCAAGCGACGCGATCCCCATCACGGTCTAGTTTAGCACTATAACCGGGTTCCCCTCTATAAATAGGATCAGCTCCACGATTGTCGGAGGGAGTAACTATATCAGCTCCATCTCCGCCTTTTTTGCACATGGCCATCGGCCATTCGTCGCGATCATATCCCTTTTTTTTTGCTGCCACATCTTTTAATGATGCATTACGGTTTACATCAGCTCCGCAACGGTCAATCGTATAAATTGACGGCTTACCTTTACTTATAGCATCAACGATATGATTAGCGGTTTCAGCATATTTAGATGACGGGAAAGTAATCTAAATATGCTGAAACCGGCATCTGACGTTGGAGACGGAGAAAGAGTAGGGCTCGCGGTAGACGCATTCTCTGCAACAACAACAACGGCGCTTGAAGCTGTTGCTGCTGGCTTGTCTACTGTTGTAGTGGCTCAACCCGAAAGCAGCAGGGTAAGTGATAGCAGAGCTGAAATAAAACCTTTCATTATTGCACCTCGTTTGCATCGGATGCAATTAACCATATGCCTGCTCCAGTATCAGTACGGAACGTATACTTAATATTGTTACGTATCGCGGATACTTTTAGGTTACTAATATCAGAGTCAGGGTCATTTAACCCAAATTCAACTAAAACTGATTCCCTATCTTCTACATCAAGCGTGGGGTTTGTTGCTATTATTAAAACACCCATTGCCAGTACGAAATTCGATATCGTTTCTGTTGTGCCGTCAGGATTTACAATTAATAAGATTTCTCTGATACTAGAGTCTTTTTTGTTAATAGACGCATTCATGATAAGTGAATTAGAAAACTCATATTTGAAGCTGTCTAGAACGAGACCTTCTTCAATTTTCAATGAACTGATATTAAAGTAGTCACCAAACTCCTTAGATGCTTTATTGAAAGCGGTCTGGAACTCCGTAGCATTTATGCCGAGTGTACTAGGAATTTCAGCATCCTGCTTAGCAGTAGGTTCAGGGGAAGCCGCCTCAGTTGTCACGGCTTCTGCAGACGCAGTAGCTTCAGGCGCCTTTGTAACGGCTGGAGAACTGACAGGTGACGCGCTCTCTTTTGCTGTCGTTGTTTTTTCATTAGTAGCCCCACAACCTGTTAATACAATCATTGCTGCAATTATAGATATAAATATTCTCTTCATTCCCAGTCTCTCCCTTGTAGTAGTTTCGACATAAATATACTACAAAAGTCGCATTTTGGCGATATGTGGAAGAAAAGTATAATCTCTTTGAAGAAAACTATAAGTTGAAACAAAAAAGCCATGCCAAATAGCGTCGGCAAGGCTCATTTGTTATATCTACTGTAGAAAGATTATTTGTTAACTGTACTTGGATTAGATACCCGTATAATGGGTGAATTTTTTTGATTTTTCTTGCCAGAGTTAATATATAGTTAATTCAGATAGGTTTTCGAAATTAAATATGTCTTCTAACGTTTTAATACCAATCCTAACTTGATCTAAAAGTTCCTCTGGTGTTTCGTATCTTATGGCATTTTCGTAATCTTCTACTACTGTAAAGTACCATCCTCCTTGGGATATAGAAATTGAGTATTTTTTATCGTTATAAGTAAACATAATTTCATGTCCAGCAGCTATATCTTCTGATAAATTAATATAATTATAAATTGGAAATTCCTCCTTAGCAGGCATCATATCAGTAATTATACTATACATACTATACCAATCTGATCGGGGTTTCGTTTTGGTCCAATCATAATCATGTCTATGAGGTGCTTTTGGATGGATTTTTTGATTACCATAATTTACGTTATTTTTATTGATTTTTGAAACATTCATTAGTCCTCTGTTTGAATAATATCTGATTTTAATTGTTAAAATTCATTTAAAACTAATCGATACTTGAGGAAATCCCTCCTGTAACTAATAATGAACAAGCTGGTTTTACTTTTGGATCAACAACGGAAGAAGTAAAAGAAATAATGGGGGCACCAAATCGCGCCTCTCAAATCGGAATGTTAGATACATGGTATTATGGCAAATCCACTGTTACTTTTAACGATGGTATAGTTACTGGATGGAGTAATGATGGAGATAACCTGCTGATAAAATAAACGAATTCATTGATCCATTTTTTTAGTACATATCTATATAAGAGAGGCTCTTCCAGCTTAATGAGTTGGCGGAGCTTTTTGTGTACAAAAGTCTAAAATGCTTATGAAAGGAAATCCTAATGTTAGGAGGGATGAGCAATGTGTGGTCGCTTTACAATTACGTCGAATTTAGAAGAAGTGGTTGAAGTATTTGATGTGGGGAAGACGAATTATGAATACATGAAGCGCTACAATGTAGCTCCAACACAAACGGTGCCAGGAATATTTTATAAAGATGGGCAGCGGATCATGGAAGGATTTAAGTGGGGTCTCATACCGTTTTGGAGCAAGGATACAAAGATTGCGTATAAGACCATAAATGCGCGGGCCGAGGGGATCGAGAGGAAACCGGCTTTCCGACACCTGTTGAAGCGAAACAGATTACTCATACCTAGTGACGGTTTTTATGAGTGGAGACAAGAGGAGGATGGGAAGCAGCCTTTTCGGTTTCAGTTGGAATCAAAAGCTGTCTTCGCTTTTGCTGGCCTCTATGACACATGGCGCAATGCAGATGGCGAAGAGGTACAAAGCTGCACGATTATTACTACAACACCTAATCAGCTGGTATCGAAAGTTCATAATCGTATGCCGGTCATATTAACAGGTGAGGCTGCTGCCGATTGGATTGATCAAGATATAGTAGCAACTGAAGATGTTCTAAGCTTCCTAAAGCCTTACCCAGCAGAGTTAATGATGAAATACCCCGTTTCGAGAGATGTAGGAAACGTTAAAAACGCTCATGAATCTTTAATTGATGAAATACCGCTAAATTCACAATGAAGATTGAAACAGCCCACCAAGTATCTGGTGGGCTGTTTCAATCTTCATTGTTAAAACCAATGGTCCTGAAATTTATAAAGTAGATGCTAGACTTTATTATTACTTTTCAAGCCAGCTTTCATCCCACAGTAAATATCCTTTACCATTTGCACCAGGTTGGCCCTTGAATTCAAGGATAAGTTCTGTAGTTCCTTTTGGAATATCAAGAGTATTAGTGACAACAGTGCCGTTGTTTACAGATCCTGTTGCAAATGTACTTGTTTTAGTTCCGATACTATAAGTAGCATTAGTTCCTTTTGGGTCTTTAAAGCCAATGGAAATACCTATCTTTTTCGTTCCTTCTTTAATTTTAAAAGTAACCCCTTGGTTAGCTGAGTTGACACCTTGAACTACAAATGCGCTTGTATATTGAGTTTCTCCGAATAAAAGCTCATCTACATTATTCGTGATTCCACTTTCTGTATACGTTTTTACGTGCGATACATTGCTTGTATTAAATGGCTGCCTAGTAGCCTCTTGATCACCCGTTGATATGGATATAGACTGTGTATCGTTATCCCATTTAATCTCTGCGCCTGTAGCTTCTGCAACTGAACGGAGAGGTACATATGTTGTTCCAGCATAACTTATTGGTTTAACAGCAGCGCCATTAGAATCTTTTGGATTCCAGGATTCTCCGTTCAAGATAAATTTAATACCATGATTCAGGTTGGCTTGTATTTTTTCTAGTGATCCAGCAGCCTGCGCTCCCATAGAGAACGAAAATACACATGCTGTTGCAACACCTGCTAAAAGCCATTTGTTCTTTGATTTCAAATTAAACACTCCTTAATATGTGGGTATAATATAAGGATTCTACATTATTCCTGAATTTCCTTCTTTTATTTTGGGTAATTATAACTACTTTTTAAATTCGCAAGTGCTTGAGAACTGATATTTATTTGTGGTAACACAAAATACAGTTAAATTAACTGGCGTATTTAGTTATTATTTGTCTCCAAATCTGATTAGTTTAGGTTGTCGAAGTAGAGCGAAATCAGTAAATTCAAGTGCAGTTATACGAGCTGGGAAGGGGACAGCAAGCAACAACATCAGTCCATTTCTTTTTTTAGCCGAATGGATTTTCTCATGGATGCTGTTGCATAAACTGCTGCAGCACCTGCTTAGAAGCATTGTCCAATCCCTATTGTTTTATTTTAGAGCGTGCATTTACTGGAAAGATATTCATTTAGCATAATAATCTGTATTGCATTCAGCATGTCCCCATGTAATGATGAGTTTAATAGATAAAGCGGTAGCAGACGTACCAAAGCCACTCACACCAAAGAAGAACTAGGGCTGTAAAGGGAGACGATGAAATATGTTGGAATTCATTTTATTTATGCTTTTCTCCATTGTTGAGGGTTTCGGCATTCTTTACTTAATGCTCAAGATTTACCGATACGATGCAGCAAGCTTTTATCCAGCACTAATTGTTGTAACGTTAATGAGTTTGCAAAGCTTTTTTTTGAGGGAGGAACTTTCGCTCGAAAGTATCGTGCCCGTTATCAATATTTTTGTGTTCGTAATATTTCTATCGGTCGTTATCAAGATACCTTTTTTTGCGGCATTAATTATTACTGGTTTGGGGTATTTTATTTTCGCCTCTATCCAAGGTGCGATTGTTAATACCATACCTTTTTTCTCATTGGCAGAGATTAAAGTGCATCCATATATAGGGTACTTGCTACAGGTCATCACAGCCGGGGTTAACCTTTCTATTGCCTGGGGACTAAACCGTATGCGAATTGGCTTTATGGAGAGCATCTCAGAAAAGATGCGTTTTCCTCATGAACAGAGAGTGGTCGGAGGTTTTATCATTGTGATCTTGCTCGGATTCGGTTTTATACTCCACCAGCGGAGCGAGTTGTTAAATATTATATACTATTTCCTAGCAGCATTATTTTTCTTTGTTTATTCGTACCTCAAGGAGGTTAAGCCCAATGGTGGAAACTATTTCGAGAAGACTAGCAATAAGCATTAAATCAGTCGTTCCGGAGCATCCAGCGTCGGTAGCTCGCTTGCAATACGCTTTGTCGTTTATCTTAAACGCTTTATTTATAATTACAGGTGCGCTGCTCATATCCTTTTTCACTGGGCGAACAAGCGGCGTTGTAGCAGCGTTGATATCATTTGCAATACTTAGGCAGGTATCCGGAGGCATACACCTAAAATCGGGCACAATGTGTGTCATAGTATCCGTAGGCGTGGCGACGGCATTGTCTTTCACGCCTAACTTTCCGGGAAAAATGTTGGTGATAATCAATCTCTTAAATCTATTGATTGTATTAATGTTTTCACCAACAGACATAGAAAAACAGTCTCGTATCCCAAAACGTTATTACCCACTACTTAAGCTTTTATCTGCCTTAATTGTATGTAGCAATCTGTTGATAGAATCGTCTATAATTGCATTAACTCTGCTTGTGCAGTGTTTGACTTTAATTCTGGCGAAGGTGGTGAGTACCCATGCTAAAAAATCTAGTATATAAATTGGCTTCATTATTGGACGGCGCGGCTGTTTTTTCAGTAAGAACAGCAAGCTTCCTCTATGTCAATCAGCCAGAAACCCCAGAAGAATTGTTGAAATAGCGGTGAACATCCATGCACTTATTCACGATTGATACGTTGACCGTCTCCAAGGACGAGTTAGGCACATTAGGTCTAGTTTCTGTTAAGGTACAGGACATTATAATTATTAAATCCTTATCGGAAAAGAAACGCATAATCATACACACTCTGACGGATGTTTACTATACTATGGGTACTCTTGTATACTGGGAAACGGCGCTTAACAGCAGCGGGTACAATTTCCTTGTGCTCGATCGTTCAGAAATGATTAATCAAGATAAGGTAATATTGCTGAATCCCAAAACAGGAGATGCTTACTTTGAAAGGTTTGTTAATAAACAATCTAAAAAATGCGGCGTAGCATACCATAGAGTCAAAGATTTTGTCGAATTTATGCTGAAGTACAATCCGGAAATTCAACTAATGTAGCCCTTCCTACAGGAAAAGGGCTATTTTTACGCGTTAAATTAACGTTCTTCATTTGTCAAGACTTATTCGACATAGTGCGACATAATTCACGATCGCCAATTTATATTTACTTCTTCCAGTAAGTCCCTGATAATACAGGTATAAGCCTATTACATCAGGGGGATACAGGTCATGGAGATAGCAGAATTTGAAAAAAACACCGCATTTAAGTTTGCAGAGTTCAAAAAGAAATGGTCTGGAAGAGGAGCAATACGAACAACTTTTCGACTTGATACAGATTCAGCAGTCCTTGTCTTTGAACAGGATTTCACGAATTTGGAATATGATTTATTAGACTTTACAAAGTCTGAAAATCGAATGGACAAATATCTAAAAAGGATTGTGAATGTAATGACAGGGGACTTTAATCCTTTTCTCAATTCGTTACATGAAGGTCTGCAAATTACGGCGATGAAGACGACTGTAGAGGGGCTGGCATTCAGGTATCAGATCACCACAATGGTGTTTAATAAAAATTTGCGACAACTCGTACTGTCTGATGATATAGACAAGAGTAGAATCTTACAAAGCACTAAATAAAAAAAGTTGGTGACTGAATGGTAAGAAGCCGGACCGAGCCGACACAACGACGCTGATAAGAAGCGTACTTTGTGTCGGTTTTCTTGCTAGATGGGGGCTAGCAAAAGGGTGGGATGGATAAACTGACGATCCACTTCCAGTGCCCGTGCAAATTCGGCTTGTGTCATCTTTTATGAATATATGAAGCGTTACAATGTAGCTCCAACACAATTAGCTCCGGGAATATTTAATAAAGATGGGCAGCGCACTATGGAAGGCTTTAAAAAGGGGGGCTTACACCGTTCTGGAGCAAAGATGCTAAGATGGTATTTGAAACAATAAATGCCCGTTTTCAGGCATCTACTTAAGCAGAATCGAATTCTTATTCCAAGTGATCGATGAAAGTGAATGTCATTGATACGCTACAAAATGAAGATGTATACGATTTTATTTTCGTTACTGTGCGTTACGATCGATCCGAATCAGCGTTGTTTGCTCTAAAAGATAATCAAAGCAAAAACATAGTTACGATGACTGGTAATTCAATTGGATTTTCTTCATGGCTGGATATCGTAGGGGATAGACTTTTACCAGCTTTTCCTGGTTTCGGCGGACAGATTAAAGATGGCGTATTGCATGCGCGATTTCCACCAAAGATTTTAGTGGCAACTGCATTTGGGGAAATTGATGGTGTAGTCACACATTCCGTATCAGACATTGCCATGTTGAGCGTTTTGCAAACAGCTAGAACCAGAAAAACGGCACACCAAATAACAGTCACTTTTAAAGGCTATTTAAGGGCGATACAAAAATCTGGCGTTTCTATTGATCCAGCAATTCTTAAAATGGTGCTTAAATTTCCCAACTTCATTTTGGATCTATTCTTTATGATGTGGCAACGGACCAAGATGGTTCAGGATATGATGTTGCCGGATTATGCGGATAATGCGAACAATGAGATTGTGCAGCTAAATAATGATTTATTGAAGTTTTTAAGTCAAAATGACACCGAATTGGAAATACATGCTCAGTGAGTTTTACTGAAACATGAAGGTAATTTTATCTCTTCAATCGGGCATCAATCTTCTTTTTAAAACAGAGAGTTCTGAGGCCTAAAAGGTACTTTGGTTATGATTTGTCCCCAAATCCGAGTAGCTTAGGCTGGCGAAGTAGTCCGGAATCAGTAAATTCCAGAGCTGTTACACGAGCTGGGAAGGGGACTGAAAGCCACACAACATCAGATTTTACCATGCCAGGAGTTAGCTCTTTAAAAGGGCACTCCCCAGGGTGATCTACCATAAACTGATGAAGTACTTGCTTGGATGCTTGATCCAAGCCCGAAACATGCCCGATGTAACGATTTTCATATCGCAGGACAAGGCTTGAAACAAGTCCATCCCGCAGTTTTATGCCGACGACGTCAGCGACTATCCGTACTTCTTTGCGTTTTTTAAACCAATATTGATGTTTTTTTCCCTCCATATAAGGGCTATCTAATCTTTTCGAAATAATTCCTTCCCATTCCCGTTCATTCAGCCAATTCCAAAGTGCTTGTCCATCGAAATGCAAATCGGTTACAAATAGTCGAGGCGTTTTCTCTGGAAATGAGGCTTTCAGTTTCTCAAAACGTTCTTTATAAGGGAGTTTGCGAATGTCCTCGCCATTCGAATTGATCATATCAAACATTACAAAAATAAGGCCATCATCGGGGATGCGTTTTCGCGCCCCTAACTTGGCTCTTTGAAAATTTGGGCGCACCCCATCGAAATAGGCGATTTCTCCATCCAATATACAAGGGCCAACGCGGATCGGCTCTAATAACGCCACTATTTCCGGGAAAGTATGATTACGCGGCTCCAACCTTCGTCCGAATAGTTCCACCCTCCCTAAACCATCTAAGCGGACCAAAGTGCGCACGCCGTCCCATTTAATTTGATAACCCCATTCGGGGCCTTCGGGAATAATGGAAGAGGTTATAGGAGCCATAGGGACAGAAGGGAGCTGCATGGTCATGATACGTTACCCTTTGCTTTGGCTGTTCTCTTTTTCTTGGTTGAGGGAGCGCTTGGAGGTATGGCGGCTGATTTTGTAGCATCCAAGCTTGCTTGTAGCGCGGCCATCAGATCGATGACATTGGTCCGTCCTTCAGCAGTCGGTGCAGATACAACATCAACACTCTGTCCCGCTATTTTTTGTTGAATCAATTCAGTTAATGCGATACGGTAATCGTCCGTATATTTGGCAGGGTCAAACGGTTCGCTGAGCTGTTCTACCAGCATCTTAGCCATTTCGAGCTCTTTGTCGTTAATCGTTGTTTGCACAGGTATGTTAGGAACCTGGGAAATGGCTCTAATCTCATCTGGAAAAAACATCGTTTCCAAACATAAGCAGTTTCCCACTACTCTTACAGCTGCTAGGCTGCTTTTACTGCGAATAGATATTTTGGCTATGCCTATCTTGCTAGTCTGCTGGATTGCTTCTAATAATAGGTTGTAGGCTCCAGCTCCTGTCATATCGGGGGAGAGGTAATAGGCTTTTTGAAAATAGATCGGATCGATCTCAGATAAGTCCACGAAATCTAATATCTGAATGGTTTTGGCGGACTCGGGTTTAATAGCATCAAGCTCTTCTTCTTTAACGATCACGAATTTACCTGCCTCGTATTCAAATCCCTTAACAATTTCGTCAGCGACGATCTCTTTATTGCAGTGGCGGCACATTTTTGCGTAATTAATCGGCATGCCACATTCCTTATGTAAACTTCGGAATGATATATCCTTGTCTTCCGTCGCAGAGTGCATTTTGACGGGGACGTGCACCAAACCAAAGCTAATAGCACCTTTCCAGACGGTATGCATATAAAACACTCCTTATCGTTTTATTTTAGTTTGTGCATTTACTGGAAGGATATTCATGTATCATAAAAATCCGTAGTGCATTCAGCATATGTGAAGAAATTGAACTTATTATTCACTTAGCGTCATATTTCGTATTGCCAATATGGACATCTGCGTGCAATGATGGAATTGTAATCTAATATATAGTTTTACTACTAAAAATACATTCTAAGACGGTGGCGACCTGGATACTATTAATTTTTTGTTTTTAAGCATGTTTGATGCTCTAGCTGTCGTAATTCTGATGTTTAAAATTTTCAGGCAGAGTCTACGTGAGCACAAATATATAATCGCGCTGCTATGCGCGATAAGCTCATGTTCATCTTATTTATTTAGGGTTGTACTTGATTTATCTCCTGTTCTGGACATGTTGGTGCAAATTATGATTTTTCTCCTATTTAATAGGTTCCTTTTGAAGGTGAAAGTCTTTTATTCATGGATAATGGTTGCGACAGGGTTTGGTGTATTTGTCGCTTTGCAGCTACCTGTTTACTATGTCGCTACGCTCTTCGGCGTTAATGAATCCGTTGCGGCCACATCAGGCGGGTCGGGAATCGAAATCATACAAATATTAACCGATTCTGCTGCAGTGATGATAGGTGCTATTTTCAAAGTCTTTAACCTTGGCTTCGCATTCATCGTAATTCCGCCGCACGATTTTGACATCAGAGAGAAATTTTTCATCGGAACGAATAGGTTGATTATCATTTCTACCTTAGCGATTGCCGTCACTATTATAGCTGCTTTGTACATAACCATTCATTTCAATGTAGTCATGTTTATTTATCCGTTAGTTTTGCTGGCCTTAATAATACTTTATTATCTATCGAGCAGGAGGGATAGGGAAGATGATTGAATACATTTCCAGACAAATAGCAATATCTATTAAAAAGGCTGATCCGCAGGGCAATGTATCTGTCAATGTAATGGCCTACCAATTGGGGTATTGGTTAAATCCAACGGCGATAATAGCACTATCTTTAGGCATTGGGTGGATTACTGGTGCTTTTCTCGGGACCGTAATGGGTATGCTTGCCTTTTGCATCTTGAGGCGTTATACAGGCGGTTTTCATTTTTCGTCATTAACCAAATGTTTTATCGTTTCTGCTGCTCTACTTTCAACAATCCCACATATTGTTTTGAATGATGCAGCAGTGATAGCCTTAACGATGTTAAGCGCAATTCTATTACTTATTTTTCGAAGGGGGGGCGGTGTTTCTTTACTCCTCGTATTATCAAATATATATTTTAAATCAGATGTAATCGCGCTTGCATTTTTGGCGCAGATGTTTTTTGTTATTATTCAACAGATTGGGGGTGTAAAAGGGAATGAAACAGAAATTAGCGCGTAAATTCTCGAAAATCCTATCTAAAGAAGCGGAGAAATCTGCAGAAGGAAAAAAACAAAAAATTTTCCTCGGAAGCCAACCGGTACCGAAGGAATTGAAGTAGCGTGAGTCTTATGGATATGACAACAGAGATTTTGGGACAGCGGGTATACGGGGACGTAATAAATGGGGAGCAATTTGATACTTTCATTTTGTCTGAGGTCATGCTGATTGATGTCTTCAAACCTAAGAAAAACTATGTCGTACCGCGTTTTTACACAGTAAAAGGAATCTTTACAGTAATTCTAACGCTTGATGCTTGCAAACAAATATTTATACCTTTAGGTTTTAAGTCATTAGATAGCAACATTCTTGTCAACATCGACCACATTAATTATGTAAAGGTCGAGAGATTTGGAAACACCGCTTTTTTTGAAGGTGGAGTCACTGCAAATGTAATTGGTCGGAAACTTCATTTGGTGGAACATTTAATAAAAAATGACTGATTCCTATAGGTTAGGAATCAGTCATTTTTTCAGATTAAAAATTATACAAGGTAATATGGACTTCGTCAAGAAATTTCCGTCCTAGGATGGAAATTAAATGTCTATTCGACAATTTCCGACATTGTGACGATATCTCCTGTGATACAATAAAAATGTAAAACAGAGGGAAACAATATCATTATAGAGACAGACAGATATTAAAGCAGGAATGATCGAGTTAAAGACAGCGAGGAGTTAAAGCTGCATTGATTTTCGTCTCACAGTAGAGAGAAGTGTAACTATTTTTACTTGGCTTATACTGTTGAATTCGGATTGATTGTGCAATTCCTCGCTGATTTCGATCAGCTTCCCTGACATCGAATGAATGAGTTAACAATAATATTGTAAGATAACCAATGGAAAAATCAGATAAGGGCTGACATGGACATTACTGATGTAGTAATCAGTAATGATTTGTGTCGGTCCTTTTATATTCAGTAAGAAAAAGTAAAGTGAGTAGACTGGAGGTTTTTATATTTTTTATTATTAGGTATAAATTCCTATTATATTTTCCGATATAAGGTATATTATATTGAGCAAAGGGGATCTAAATATGGCAAAACGTAGAAGGAAGAAAGAGGAGTTGGACCCGGTACAAGCATTTGTGCTGCTTCTTATGTTGGGTGCAGGTTTTGGGGCGTACAAGCTTACAAATTCTTTTATTTTTGCGGGTGTGGCATTTGGTGCGGTTATGTTGTTGTATGCAATTGTAGCGATATCAATTGCTCGCAAACGCAATGAACGCCTTAAGCGTTCCGGTATTGCAGAAATTGATAAGATGGAGGGCCGACAGTTCGAGAAGTATCTTGGACATCTTTTAGAGGCTCATGGCTACAAGGTAACGGTGACGAAGGCAGCAGGAGATTTCGGGGCAGATCTTGTTATAGCAAAAGGCGCACAAAGGGTGGTCGTTCAAGCTAAACGTTATAGTAATAATGTCGGGATTAAGGCTGTTCAAGAAGCACAGGCTTCTATCGCACATTATTCGGCAAGTGAGGCATGGGTCATTTCCAACAGTGGATATACAGAAGCTGCAGTCACATTAACAAAATCAAATGCCGTTCGGCTTATAGATCGAGCAGAGCTCATTGAAATGATTTTGAAGATCAATGCTGATAGATCAATTCCAACACCACATACCAACACAGAACAAAACAATACAGAGAAAATAATTATGAAGCAAATAAAAAATGAAGTAGCATGTGCAAAATGTGGCCAGCTATTAGTCCGTCGTAAAAGTGCGCGTGGGGAGTTTTTGGGTTGTTCAAGCTTTCCTAAATGTCGACATACCGAGGCAGTTTGAGGAGGGAGACCGAGAGCTGGAAAAAATCCTCTGCCTAAATTAAAAAGCTGCATCCAACCCGTTTCTAGTGCGGGAAAGGATGCAGCTTTATTCTTGTATGAAGGGTATGAAATTTCAACGATTAATGAAAATCACGGAACAAGCCGATGACTTTGCCTAAAATCGTAACGTTCTTCAGGCGGATAGGTTCCATGGTTACATTTTCCGGTTGGAGACGGATATGATCCTTCTCGCGGTAAAAGGTTTTGACTGTTGCTTCATCGTTCTCAGTCATGGCGACCACAATATCACCGTTAGTAGCGGTCTGCTGCTGGCGTACAATAACATAGTCGCCGTTATGTATGCCGGCTTCAATCATGCTCTCGCCAATGACATTAAGGATGAATACATCATCATCTCCTACGTAATGGGAAGAGATGGGGAAATATTCTTCAATATTCTCAGTAGCGGTAATCGGCACACCTGCAGTAACTTTACCTACGATTGGTACATGGGTAACAGCAGGACGGATAATTCCGTCGACATCTTCCTGATCCAAAATCTCGATAGCGCGAGGTTTAGTCGGATCGCGGCGGATAAGCCCTTTCTTCTCCAGACGGTCCAGATGACCGTGTACAGTCGAGCTTGAAGCAAGTCCAACTGCTTCTCCAATTTCACGTACGGAAGGCGGATAACCCTTCTCGCGAACTTCGTTCTTTATAAATTCCAGGATCGACTGCTGGCGATTGGAAGCTTTGGACAACACGATCACTCCAGTTCACGCACTCCATGATGAGTGCGACATGAATTTTGATTGAAACTTTGATCCATGCACTTCATTCGAAGTGCAATATGAGTATTTATTTCTCAAATTATAACATGGAACCGCCGTTCGTACAAACATAAGTTCCTAAAAACAAAAGTTCGCATTGTCTGTTGACCGCAAACAAATGTTCGTGTTAATATCGAAACAGAACAAACGTTTGGGAGTGAGGGCAATGATCATTTATCCAGAATCCTATCAATCTATTTTCTCAGAGAAAGCGCCTGTTAAGGCGGCAAAGATGAAATGGCAAATCAGCATGGCTGGATTTAGCAGCTATGCTTTGAAGTTGGCGGTGTGTCTGGCTCTGTTTATTGTATTGTTTTCTGGTTTTTTATTGGTGCGCACAGAAGCTTCAGTGAATCATGTTGCGCCAGCGGCTGCTGGAGAGCAGACAGTAGTGGTTGCGCAAGGCGATACATTATGGGAGCTTGCACGTAAATACTCGGACAGTTCGGATGATATACGCTGGTCCGTTTATCAAATTCGGGAACGCAACCAGCTGTCGTCGCCAGATATATGGCCTGGGCAGAAGCTGGTCATTCCTTCTCCGTAGCTTCATTAAGAAGCATGCCTCTATAATATACGCAAGCTGTTTGCATGACGGAAATCATGTAGCTGTCCTTCGGAACTTTTGAAGCGTGAATACTCGACCTAAATACAGAATAGATCGGAACAATGATAGCATTATCGTTGTACGATCTATTCTGTATTTAATTATAGCCCCGTTTTCTTGACAACTGCGTATTGGTAATGTCAAAGTAGAAAGAGTTTGGGAAAAGTACAGCAAGTGAGGTGAGCAATCAATGGAAGAGCTTATTGCCAGAATTAATGAATTATCCCGTAAAAATAAAACAGTCGGTTTGACGCCCGAGGAACTGACGGAACGGGCTGAACTGCGCAGTAAATATATGGAGCAGTTTAAAAGCAATTTTCGCCAACAGCTTGATACGATTAAATTCGTAGAAGATGAAGAGAGCGAAGCGGGAGACGAGAAGCCACAGCATTAATTATTTTAATGGGAGAGGCGGTCATCATTTTATGAAATACCAACTGCTTGGACGTAGTGGACTAGCTGTTTCTGAACTTTGTCTTGGAACGATGACATTTGGCAATACAACGAATGAGCAGGATTCGCTTGAGATGATCAATCGTTTTGTGGAGTGCGGCGGCAATTTTCTCGATACAGCGAACGTTTATGTAAGCGGACGCTCTGAAGAGATCGTCGGAAAAGCGATTCAAGGCCGTCGTTCTGAGATGGTCGTTGCTACGAAAGTTAGGATGACAACATCTTCTGATATTAATGGAGTAGGGCTGTCCCGCAAGCATATTATGGACGGCGTGGAAGCGAGCCTCAAGCGACTGCAAACCGATTACATTGACTTGTATCAGGTTCATTTATGGGATCATGCTACGCCGATTGAAGAGACGCTGCGGACGCTCGATGATCTTGTCACATCAGGCAAGGTGCGTTATATCGGCTGTTCTAACTTTTTTGCATGGCAGCTTATGAAATCTTTGGCTTGGAGCGATGCTAATCGGTATGTGCGCTTTGTTTCGCTGCAGCCTCAATATAGTCTCGTCAGCCGCCAGATGGATCGTGAAATGATGTCGCTTTGCTTAGAAGAAAACGTTGGTGTTATTCCATGGGCTCCGCTTGGCGGCGGTTTTCTGACAGGCAGGTATGATCGCACAGAGCCGACAGAGGGCAGATTGACAAGCAAAGTAGGCGAAAGTGCTTGGGCAAACCGGGCAAATGAGCAGAACTTTGCTGTTTTGGATGCTGTAATAGCAGCTGCCAAGGAGCTTGATAAAACACCTGCTCAAGTTTCACTGAATTGGCTGCTGCAAAGGGAAGGAATCACATCCCCAATCTTTGGAGCTAGCACGCTTGCGCAATATGAGGATAATATGGGAGCTGTCGGCTGGACGATGCCTGAAGAGATATGGAATCGTCTGGACGAGGTCAGCGCGCTTGCCGAAGACTATCCGAATCGTTTTATTGCAAAATTCAAACGCCCGTTTTAACGAATTACGATGAAACCTGGAGATATACGGTGTCAGCCTGCATCACTTGTCAGACTTGATTTATTAAGCGTGATTTTGTGTTGCAGCATAATAAGGAGGAACGACTTTGTCACGTACATGGGAGCGCAAGGTGCGCCGAAACACGAATCAAATTAACAAAAATCGCAAAAAACAAGGCGGCCCAAGCTTTAAGCCAGCTGGACCCCAATCCGATCGTTTTGTTGGCCGCAGCTATATTGCGCCGATTTTGCTCCTGCTGTTTATTGCCATGTACGTTATACTTGCCCAAATGGACCCGCAATTTAAATTCGATACCTTGCTAGGTGTGACAATTGGCTGCTATGTATTTCTGGCAATTGTATTTTTCCTGCGGCGCCCGTATATTACAATCGGTAAAAACTATGTTCAAACGCGCAAGATGACTGGCGACAAGCGTCTAGGTGCAGAAGCGATCAAGACGATTCGCGTACAGCCTGGCTATGTGTCGATTGAACCGCAAAAAGGATCGACATGGGCTTTTTCGCGAGTATTTCATCGTTATCCAACGGATGAAATCAGCGCAAGGTTAGAGCAATTTGCCAAAGAAAACGGCATAACATACGAACAAAAATAAAACGACCAGGAGCGTCAGTGAACAATGGCAAAGCTAGCGGTATTATTTGATTTGGATGACACACTGCTATGGGATGACCGTAGTGTAAAAGAAGCATTTGATGCGACCTGTCAAGCAGGTGCGGAAGCAGCGGGCGTAGATGCGGTAGAGCTGGAGGAAGCTGTTCGCAAGGAAGCTCGCAGCTTATATGAATCGTATGAAACATTCCCTTTCACGAAAATGATCGGAATAAATCCTTTCGAAGGCCTATGGGCTAACTTCCGTGAGGGAGAGCAGGAGGAGTTCAGAAAGCTGGAGCAGCTTGCACCCGCTTATCGTCGTGAAGCATGGACGAAAGGGCTAAAAGCGCTGGGAGTAGACAATCAAGAGCTTGGCGCCAGACTGGCCGAGCAGTTTCCAGCAGAGCGCAGAGCGCGCCCGATTGTATATGATGAAACGTTTCGATTGCTAGATGCGCTAAAAGGCAAGTATAAGCTGCTGCTGCTAACGAACGGCTCACCGGATTTGCAGCAGGAGAAGCTTACAGGCGTTCCACAGCTTGCGCCTTATTTTGACCACATCATTATTTCTGGCGCTTTCGGAGAAGGCAAGCCGGCCGCTTCGATTTTCCGCCATGCGCTGGAACGCCTTGGTATTGAACCGGAGCAGGGCATAATGGTTGGGGACAAACTGACAACGGATATTTTAGGTGCAAATACCATTGGTATGGATTCGGTATGGATTAATCGCCATGGCGCTGTTCGGTCGGATGAAATTGTGCCTACATATGAAATTAAGCATTTAGAGGAATTGCTGCCGCTGCTGGGATAGTCGCGCGTATACTCGCGCCATTACTGCTGCAAAAGCATAAGAAGAAGCCCCTTGGTCCATTGGAAATGGCTCAAGGGGCTTCTCTGTATAATGACGCAAATCAATGAAGGAACGATCAAGCTTTAGTGAAAGCAGGGTCTTCGAACGGGTGGGCAATCCAGCCTTCAGTTTCAATAAACAGGCGAACAGCAACGATTTGACGGTTGTCCATCAACGTGAAGAAGTGAGGAATTGTTTCTGGAACCGAAATAACGTCTCCCGCTTCCAGCTCAACGTCGAAATAACCGACTTCTTCGCTGCCTTTAATAATAAAGATGCCGCGTCCGGCTGTAATCGCCCGCACTTCATCTTCCGTGTGCGTATGCACTTGCTCAAAACGTTTTAGAATATCATCAAGACCTGGGGTAGCATCTGAAAGGGCAACGATATCCCATGTTTTGTAACCGCGACGTTCGGCAAGCTCGCGAATTTCAACATCGTAAGTAGCGAGAATTTCCGCTTTCTCTTCATCGGATAATACAAATTTATCTTGCAGATGGCCTGGCAACTTGCTAGCATCCCAGTGTTCATAAAGCACTTCTTGGCTTTCTAAAAACGCGCGAACGTTCTGCTCGCCAGATATTCTTTCCTCAGTATTGCGAATTCTAATCTCAGCCATCACAATTCCCTCTTTTCCTATTGAAATTAAATGTTATATTAAATATATAATGATTATAATGCAAAAACAAGCGATTGTCGATTGCAATTGCTTTTCACATTGCGTCGATTCTGTTAAACTGAACTTTAGTGATTTTCACAGGAAGGGTGCACATAATTGTCGAAACCAACCATACAAGAAATGATGCAAAAGCGGATATTGATTTTGGACGGCGCAATGGGAACGATGATTCAGCAAGCCGATCTTACCGAGGATGATTTTGGCGGTGAGGATATGGATGGCTGTAATGAAATACTCGTGTTGACGCGTCCTGATGTCATCCGTACTATACATGAACAATATTTAGAGGCAGGCACGGACATTTTGGAAACGAATACGTTCGGAGCAACGAGCGTCGTGCTGGCTGAATACGATATACCGGAGAAGGCGCGCGAAATCAACCTGGCAGCGGCGAAAATTGCTCGTGAAGCGGCGGATAAATATTCGACGCCGGAGCATCCGCGTTATGTGGCAGGAGCGCTTGGACCGACGACGAAGACGCTTTCTGTAACAGGCGGGGTTACTTTTGAAGAGCTTGTCGACAGCTACTACGAGCAGGTCATTGCGCTCATGGAAGCAGATGTAGATGCGCTGCTTCTGGAAACCTCCCAGGATACACTTAATGTAAAAGCGGGCAGCATCGGCATTCGCAATGCGTTTGTGACGATGGGCCGTGAGCTTCCGATTATGATTTCGGGAACGATTGAGCCTATGGGAACGACGCTGGCGGGCCAAAGCATTGAATCGTTTTATATTTCACTGGAGCATTTGAAGCCAATATCCATGGGGCTAAACTGTGCGACGGGTCCTGAGTTTATGCGTGACCATATTCGTACGCTTAGCGAAATTGCCAATTCGGCAGTAAGCTGTTATCCGAACGCGGGCTTGCCGGATGAGAACGGTAATTATCATGAGTCGCCGGAATCGCTAGCGAAAAAAATGTCTGCTTTTGCCGAGCAGGGCTGGCTCAACATTGCTGGCGGCTGCTGCGGTACGACGCCGGACCATATCCGCGCACTGGTCGAGACGATGGCGAAGTATCCGCCGCGTACCAAATATGGCGAGCATCCTGCAGCTGTTTCCGGCATTGACACCGTCTATATTGAGCCGGAAAACCGCCCAATTATGATCGGAGAGCGCACGAACATTTCCGGCTCGCGGAAGTTCAAGCGCCTGATTAAAGAAGAGAAATTTGACGAAGCTTCGGAAATTGCCAGAGCGCAAGTAAAAGGCGGAGCCCATGTCATTGACATCAACTTGCAGGATACGGACATTGATGAAGCGTACGCCGTTCATAATTTTTTACCGCAAGTCGTCAAAAAGATTAAAGTGCCGCTCATGCTCGATTCAACCTACGATCATATTATTGAGCTGGGCCTTAAATATTCGCAAGGAAAAGCGATCATTAACTCCATCAATCTGGAGGATGGCGAAGCCAAGTTTGAAAAGATTCTTCCGCTTATCCATCAATATGGCGCAGCTGTCGTCATGATACTAATTGATGAGCGCGGTCAGGCGGTTAGCCGTGAAGCGAAGCTCGAAGTGGCAGAGCGTTCCTACCGTTTGCTAGTTGATAAGTATGGCATGAACCCGGAGGATATCATTTTTGACCCGAATATGTTCCCGGTTGGCTCTGGTGACCCGCAATATATTGGCTCCGCAGTGGAGACGATTGAGGGGATTAAACTAATCAAAGAAAAATATCCGCTTGCCAAAACGATTCTAGGCCTCAGCAACATTTCCTTCGGTTTGCCAGACGCGGGCCGCGAAGTATTGAACTCGGTTTATTTGTACCATTGTACAAAAGCAGGACTTGATTATGCGATTGTAAATACCGAAAAGCTGGAGCGTTACGCTTCGATTCCTGAAGAGGAGCGCAGACTTGCTGAGGAATTGATTTTTAATACGACAGACGAGACGCTGGCTGCTTTCGTTGCCGCCTTCCGCGAGAAGAAAGTGGTCAAGAAAGAGAAAATCTCCAACCTGACGCTGGAGGAAAGACTCGGTTCTTATGTCGTTGAAGGCACGAAGGAAGGACTAATTCCTGATCTGGATTTGGCGCTTGCCAAATATACGGCGCTGGAGGTCATTAATGGACCGCTCATGCGGGGGATGGAAGAGGTCGGCAGACTGTTTAATAATAATGAGCTTATTGTGGCGGAGGTACTGCAAAGCGCAGAAGTCATGAAAGCTTCGGTTGCTCATTTGGAGCAGTTTATGGAGAAGGATGAATCGTCCGTAAAAGGGAAAATTATATTGGCGACGGTAAAAGGCGACGTGCATGACATCGGCAAAAACCTCGTTGAAATTATTTTGTCCAACAACGGTTACAAGATTATTAATCTCGGCATTAAAGTACCGCCTGAGAAGCTTATAGAAGCTTACCGCAATGAGAAGGCGGATGCGATTGGCCTGTCGGGCTTGCTGGTCAAATCGGCGCAGCAGATGGTCATTACAGCTCAGGATATGCGCAGCGCAGGCATTGACGCGCCAATTTTGGTCGGTGGTGCAGCGTTGACCCGGAAATTTACGAAGACGCGGATTGGTCCAGAGTATGACGGCTTGGTGCTGTATGCGAAGGATGCGATGGACGGGCTTGATATTGCCAATAAGCTGATGGATAAAGACCACCGTCAACGGATGGAAGATGAGATGGCGGAATACAAGGCATCGGGCGGCGAGGAAGAGGTTCAAAGCAAAGAACTGCCTAAGCTTACCCGAATCGAACGTTCAAAAATTTCCGTAGACGCGCCGGTGTACATTCCACCTGATTTGGATCGCCACATTTTGCGCGATGTTCCGCTGCCGCATATTATTCCTTATATCAATATGCAGATGCTGCTCGGCCATCATCTAGGACTGAAGGGCAACGTGGAAAACCTGCTGAAGGAAAAGAACGAGAAGGCGGTTCATCTCAAAGAAACGGTTGACGGCATTTTGCATGAAGGAACGACGAACGGGATTTTGAAGGCTAACGGCATGTACCGCTTCTTCCCGGCGCAGTCCTCAGGCAACGATATTATTATTTATGATGCTAACGATCAGACGAAGGAAATCAAACGTTTCACTTTCCCGCGCCAGCAGGTAGAGCCATTCCTTTGTTTGGCGGATTTCCTGAAGCCTGTAGATAGCGGCATTATGGATTATGTCGGCTTCCTCGTTGTAACGGCTGGCGAAGGCATTCGCGATTTGGCGGGGCAATGGAAGGATCAAGGCGATTACTTGCGTTCGCACGCGCTGCAATCGGTGGCGCTTGAAGTGGCGGAAGGGCTCGCTGAGCGCGTCCACCATATGATGCGGGATATTTGGGGCTACCCGGATCCGCATACGATGACGATGAAGCAGCGCCACGGCGCACGTTATCAAGGGATTCGCGTTTCGTTCGGCTATCCGGCCTGTCCGGATCTGGAAGATCAAGGCCCCTTGTTCGAGCTGATGAAGCCTGAGGATATTGGCGTGGAGTTGACGGAAGGTTTCATGATGGAGCCGGAAGCATCGGTATCTGCAATGGTATTTTCCCATCCGGAAGCGCAATATTTTAATGTTGAGAAGGTTGAACGTTAGGAGCATATATAGCAGCATGAATAGCAGGGAGAGCCTCCGCAAAATCGTTTTTAACGATTGGCGGAGGCTTTATCCTATTTTTGAACAGGAGGCGGTAGGTGCATGGAAATTTGGTTTCTTGGAACAGGTGCGGGACGGCCGTCGAAAGAACGCAATGTGACGTCGATTGCGCTGCGGCTGCCAGAGCCGGACGGCGGGCTATGGATGTTCGATGCGGGCGAAGGCACTCAGCATCAAATGATGCGATCCCCGCTGAAAATGGGCAAGCTTAATGCTCTATTCATTACGCATCTGCATGGTGATCATACCTTTGGCATTCCAGGTCTGCTTAGCACAAGGTCTTATTCCGGCGGCAAAGGTCCGCTCCATTTGTTTGGTCCTGTAGGCGTTGAAGAGATGGTGCGAACTGCCCTGCGGCTAAGCGGAACCCATATTGATTATGAATTGATCATAACCGAAATCCAAGGGGATGGCGTTATTCATGAGGATGAGCGATTCGTTGTGGAAGCGTGGTCATTGGATCATCGGCTGCCCTGTTATGGCTACCGTCTGCTGGAGCGCGATTGTCCGGGCAAGCTTAATACAGAGCGTTTGAAAGCGCTAGGTGTTCCGTCAGGACCGCTATACGGCAAGCTTAAGCAGGGCGAGGATGTGCAGCTGCCGGATGGCACGACGGTGCGTGCTGCTGAAGTAGCCGGAGCTCCATTAAAAGGAAGAATCATTGCAATTGCTGGCGACACCAGCCCATGTGCCAACATAGCCCGGCTTGCCGAAAATGCAGATTTGCTCGTTCACGAAGCGACGTTTGCTGCAGGACAGGAAGAGAAAGCGCATGAATATGGGCATTCGACGACGATTGAAGCGGCGCAGGCTGCTAAGGATGCAGGCGTGCAGCAGCTGATTATGACGCATTTCAGCTCGCGTTTTCTGCTTGAGGATATGCCGATGCTGAAGGAAGAGGCCCAGCGTATTTTTCCGCAATCCGAAGCGGCCTATGATCTGTTCCATGCCAAAATAGCAAGGCGCAGCGACTGTTAGTCTTGGTACACTTCCGTCCAGCCTGCTACACCCTAAGTCCCCCTTACGAAATCAACATATGCTGAAAATAATGCGTTGACATTCCCCCCGTATGATGGCTGTGAACAGCAGTATACACATCGGGAGGCTGATACGTGATGGATACAGCAAGCCATTTATTGTTCGGCGCAACACTTGGGGGACTCGCGATGCTCGACCCTGCGCTCGCTGCGCAGCCAGCCGCAATGCTTGCCGTATGGACAGCAACGCTGCTCGGCAGCCATGCGCCTGATTTTGATACGGTGATGCGCTTTAAAGGGCAAGCGGCCTATGTGCGCCATCATCGCGGCATTACGCATTCACTGCCTGCGCCTGCCATTTGGTCGCTGCTGGGCTTGCCGATTGCGTGGCTTTATGGTGTGCCCGAGCTTGCCTGGCAAGTTGTAGGCTGGATGTTCGTTGCGGTCTGTTTTCATGTATTGCTGGACCTGTTCAATTCCTTTGGCGTGCAATGCGCCAGACCTGTTTCGCAGAAATGGCTGCATTTAGATACGTTATGCTTATTTGATCCGTATTTGTTTGTTTTGCATGCATCTGGCTGTATCCTTTGGGCGTCAGGCCTAGCCGAGCCAGGCCCGATGTTTGCTATCATTTACGCTATGACGGCTCTCTATATCGGATGGAGGCTGCGAGTAAGCCGAAAGGTGAAGCGGCTGCTGCGAGAAAGCTTCGGCCTCCGTACAGGCATAACGCTTGTACCGTCACTGCTTGGCTACAGCTGGCAGTTTACGGCAGACTGCGGCGACCATTATGCAGCGGGCACGGTTGCCGGAGGTTTGGTTACGATCGAGACGACCGTCAGCAAGCTGGATGACGCGGAGCTGGCTCCGGTTGTGCGTGCAGCGATGAACGAGGAAGGCGTGAAAGCACTATTGTCTTTTTCCGAGCGGGTTCATGTGAATGTGCAGGAAAAGCTCGATGGTTACGAAGTGACCTGGAGCGATGTGCGTTTTTGGAATAAGCAGCAAATGCCGTTCGGGGTAGCTGTGACGCTCGATGCGGATATGAAGGTGCTGAATCACCGGTTGGGATGGAACAAAAAAACGTGGGAGCCACCCCACGTTTAATCATAACTTTTGAAAAAGCAAGGGATAGCGCTCTTCCAAGAGCGCTATATTTTTTTGTTAACAAAGATAGAAGAGATGACCGACAGGATGGAAACGAGCGCAATCAACGTCAGAAAGCTGATCAGCTGCACTAAGCCTGGCAGGAACACCGTCCCTATAATGAGGAAGCCGCCCCAGAAAAATATTTTGGCCGAAAGCTGATGTGTTTTGCGCCATACATGCTCGTTATTCAGCGTTATCGGTGTTTTGATGCCGACAAAACGATTGGGCTTCATACGCGGCAAATAGTTCCCGATCGTAATGAACAAAATGCCGATAAACGGGATGACGACCATCAGAATATCAAGCTCGACGCCATAGCCATATGCGATAATGAAGCCTTGAATGGCGGCTAGGCCAAGCATCAGCACTTGATTGATAATATCGGTGCTTTTAATCGTGCTTGAGCTTGCAGCCAGCTTAGGGTCGATTTTCGGCAAATATTTAAACATCAGTGTAACCAGCACCATCAATGCCGGGATGAAAAATAAAGCAAACATTTTGCCGGCATAACGGTCAGGCTCGCCAAACGCATTCCAATGTACGGGCATAGTGTCAGGCAGAGAAGAGTAGAAGATTATCCCGGCAATAAAGGATAGCGCGATAATAAGCCAAGTCCAAACATTGTTTTTCATTATTCATCGTTCCTTTCCAAGTCAGGTCATAAATCGGTTGATGTTCATTGAAACGAAGCAATCCATTTGAGCAAATCCTGAAAGACGGTTGTATTCAGCGTATAGTAAATATGCTGCCCTTTGCGTTCGTCCGATACTAGCTCAGCTTGCTTCAGCAAGCTTAAATGATGGGAAATGCTCGGCTTGGTCATGTGAAAATGGTCTGCAATTTCCCCCGCTGTCAAATCCTGCTCTTTCAATAAATCAAGGATCGTGCGTCTAGTGGGATCGGATAACGCTTTAAACGCCTGGTTAATCGACAATGAGGGATGATCTCCTTTCGATATTTAGATAATTATCTAACAATCTAATATAATAACATTGTATGGGCTAAACCCTTATGTTGTCAATAATCGGATACCCAAAAAATAAAATTGCAGGCCGAACATGTATTCTTGTAAAATGAAAGAAACGAGTGAACTAGAAAAGTCAGGATACAAGGAGAGAAACAGTCATGAACCGCTGGACGGGAAAGACCTCGGGACTCGAGGAGTGGCTGGAGCTGCTGAAGCACGATCAGGACATAACGGACAATATCACCCACTGGCGGACCATTCCGCCTCGCGAGGCTTGTACCGCAGCATTGCCTGCGGATCTGCATCCTAAGCTTGCGGAAGCGCTGCGCTCAAAGGGAATTAATGAACTATATACGCATCAGGAAACGGCCTATCGGTTCGTTCGAGAAGGCCATAGCGTTGTAGCGGTCACCCCGACTGCCTCTGGCAAAACCTTATGCTACAACCTGCCGGTGCTCCAGTCTTTATTAGAGGATGAGGAAGGCCGGGCGCTGTATTTGTTTCCGACGAAGGCGCTGGCGCAGGATCAGGTGGCTGAGCTTCAGACGCTTGCCGATCTGATGGACGTCGACCTCAAGACGAATACATACGACGGGGATACCCCTCCGACTGTAAGGCAAGTGATCCGCAACGCTGGACATATCGTCGTAACGAATCCGGACATGCTGCATTCGGCGATTTTGCCGCATCATACGAAATGGGTTAAGCTGTTTGAAAATATTAAATATATCGTGATCGATGAGCTTCACGCCTACAGAGGCGTGTTCGGAAGTCACGTTGCCAATGTGATCCGCAGGCTCAAAAGAATTTGCCGGTTTTATGGGTCTAATCCGCAATTTATTTGTGCATCAGCGACCATTGATAATCCCGCCGAGCATGCAGCAAAGCTAATAGGCGAGCCTGTGCGGCTCGTCGATAACAATGGCGCGCCAACGGGCGAAAAGCATTTTATTTTTTATAATCCGCCTGTTGTGAACAGGCAGCTAGGCATTCGCCGCAGCAGCGTGCTGGAGACGAGGAAGCTGGCAGGGTTGCTGCTTCGGCAAGGCGTGCAGACGATTGTGTTCGCCCGCAGCCGGGTGCGCGTCGAGCTGCTGCTGACCTATTTGCAGGATATCATTAAGGACAAGCTCGATGCGAAGACGATTCGCGGCTACCGCGGCGGGTATTTGCCCAAGCTGCGGCGGGAAATTGAGCGGGGCCTGCGCAGCGGCGAAATTCGCGGCGTCGTCAGCACAAATGCGCTGGAGCTCGGCATTGACATTGGCCAGCTTCAAGCTTGCGTGCTGAATGGTTACCCAGGCACAGTAGCCAGCACCTGGCAGCAATCGGGCCGTGCGGGGCGCCGGCAGGGCAGCGCGGTTACTTTTTTAGTGGCAAGCAGCAATCCTTTGGATCAATATATGATTCAAAATCCTGACTTTTTCTTCAATCGGCCGCCAGAGCGCGCGCTTATTCATCCCGATAATTTGCTCGTGCTCATTGACCATGTGAAATGTGCGGCATACGAGCTTCCATTTGAAGAGGGCGAGAAGTTTGGCGAGGAATCGCTTGCGGATATGATGGAGTTTTTAACGGAGGAAAAGGTGCTTCACCGTGCGGGCAGCCGCTGGTATTGGATGGAGCAATCGTTTCCCGCCCATAACATTTCGCTGCGCTCCGCAGCGCAGGAAAACTTCGTCATCATTGATATGACAGAGGGCAGCCGCGTACTCGGCGAAGTTGATCGCTTCAGTGCCCCAACCCTTATTCACGAAGAAGCGATATATATCCACGAGGGCGTGCAGTACCAGGTCGAGAAGCTGGATTACGCTGAGAAGAAGGCTTACGTGCGCAAAGTCGATGTCGATTATTACACCGATGCGAATCTCGCAGTGGAGCTGAAGGTGCTTTATGTAGACAAGGAGCGCGAATCGGGCGAGCTGACGAGGCAGTATGGAGAGCTGGCGCTGAATGCCAAGGCGACGATTTTTAAAAAGATTCGGCTGCGCAGCCATGAAAATATTGGCTCTGGTCCGATTCATTTGCCAGAGGAGGAGCTGCATACGAGCGGCTACTGGTTCTCGTTCAGCGAAGAGGCTGCTGCGCGCAAAAGCAAAAATGAGATGCAATACGCTCTGCTGGGCATTGCGAATGTGTTGGTTCATATTGCACCGCTCTATTTGATGTGCGATCCCTATGATATTCGCGTCGTCCCGCAGGTGAAGGCTGTGCATACACAGAAGCCGACGATTTATTTTTATGACCGGTACCCGGGCGGCATTGGTCTTAGCGAAAGACTGTTTGAGGTGCATGATGAACTGATCCGTCAGGCAAAGTCGCTCATTCGCGGCTGTACTTGCTTGAGCGGATGCCCAGCCTGTGTGGGGCCGATTGAAGAGGTCGGACTGCTTGGCAAGGAGCAGGCGCTTAAGCTTCTGGAGGAAGCGGAGGGAAATACATGAGCAGTTTGCGAGAGCGAATGAATCGTCTGCGCAGCAGCGCAGCCGGTTCGGCAATCAGCACAGGCGAAGCGATAGGAAGTGCGGGACAGCAGACTTCTGAAGTGCCTGATTTAGAAGCCTCTCTAGAAGCCTCTTTAGAAGGTAATAAAGAAGCCACTGAGACAGAAGCAGAATTAGAAATAGAAGCGGGCGCGGAGCAGCTTCCAGATAGCTGGCTCGCCATGGGCGTCAAGCTGCAAACGAATGAGGTAGGAACCTTTTTGCTGCGTGAAGTGAAATATCCTGCGGCCCATCAGCATGGCATTCACCGACTTTCGGAGCTTCAGGAAGCCAGCAAAGGGCTATCTGCTTTTCACGGGGAGCAAATTGGCGCAGAGCATTTGCTTATTCTGGATTTGGAGACGACCGGCCTCGGAGTCGGGACAGGCAATGTGCCGTTTATGGTGGGCATTGCCTATTGGCAAGAACAGCAGTTTATTGTAGAACAGGCGCTCATTCGCCATCCGGCAGAGGAACGGGCGATGCTGGCCTATTTGAAGGAAAAGCTGACGGCTTATGCGTATCTGGTAACGTATAACGGACGAACGTTTGATTGGCCCGTCATGCTGAACCGATTTATATTGAATGGCTTTGGAAGCAAAGTGTGGGCGCCGCTGCACTTGGATTTTCTGCATCCTGCACGCAGCGTTTGGCGCAATACGCTTGCTTCATGCAGGCTAAGCCATGTGGAGGAAGAGCGGCTAGGCATTGAGCGAGTGGATGATGTGCCAGGCTCGCTTGCCCCGCAGCTGTATTTTCAATATTTAGCTGATCAAAATCCGGAGCCGCTGGAAGGCGTATTCCGCCATAATGAAATCGACATGCTTTCTCTTGCGAGCTTAGCGATCCGATTTGGGCATTTGTTAAATGGCGAAGCGGGCTGCGGCCCGCTCCCGATGCCTGAAGAGCCGGAGGAAATCGTGCGAACAGGGCTTTGGCTGGAGAAGATGGGACAGGCGGAGAAGGCGGAACGATTATTTGCGGTGGCAGAACAGCTTCCGGGTATGACGCTTAATGCTTTGCTGCTGCTCGCGGCACGTGACAAGAAGGCTGGAAATTGGCGGCGAGCTGTGTTATTGTGGCAGAAGGCTGTAATGTTGCCTCACAAATTTGGGGCAAGCGATGACAGCGCCTTTATCGAACTCGCTATGTATTACGAACATAAGCTGAAAGATTATGATTCGGCTTTATTATATGCGGACGAAGCGCTGCAGATGGCGCTTAGCCATCCGCTTCGGGGGCGTCAGACTGCCAAGCAGCGGGCGGAGCTTGCAGAGCTTCGCAAGCGGTCATTGCGCTTGCAGGGCAAGATAGGAAGGAAGCTGGGGAATCATGGGACATAATTTGCCTGAAATGATGGGCCTGCTCATCGATCTCGATGGCACGCTTTATCATGGAACGAGAAGAATTGAAGGCGCAGATGCTTTGCTGCGCAAGCTTAAGGAGCTGAATCTTCCTTATCGGTTCGTTACGAACAATTCTTCGGCTACCCCCGGAGATGTAGCGGAGCGATTGAACAGAATGGATATTCCGGCGGAGGCGCAGGATGTGTGCACATCAGCGCAGGCTGCTGCGGAATATGTGGCTTCTGTAAAGCCGGGAGCTTCTGTTTTTGTTATTGGAGAGGCTGGCTTGCGCGCAGCTATTGAAGAAGCCGGCTTGCGGCTAACGGAGGAACAGCCGGATTTTGTTATTCAAGGTATCGACCGTGAGCTTAGCTATTCGAGGCTTTCGCTTGCGGTTCGCTATATTCATGGCGGAGCTCCGTTTATTTTAACGAACCCGGATTTGCTGCTTCCTTCGGAAGGCGGATTAATGCCGGGGGCTGGTTCAATTGGAGCGATGCTGCAAGCAGCAGGGGGCAAGGAGCCGATTGTCATTGGCAAGCCCTCATCGATTTTGATGGATTATTCCTTAAAGCAGCTCGGCCTTCCGGCTTCGGACACATGGGTAATCGGTGATAATCTGGCTACGGATATAGCAGCTGGCCGCGCTTCGGGCTGCGGGACGCTGCTCGTTTTGACAGGACTTACAACGGAGCAAAATTATAAGCACTATTCGGAACGCGCAGGCTGCGAACCGGATAAAATATGTAGAAATTTAGATGAGCTGATCTCTTATATTACGGAAACTGCAAACAGCTGACATAGGGATAGCGTACAGACAGGAAGGAAGCGAACAGCAATGCCGGAATTGCCGGAAATCGAAAATTATCGCGTATTATTAACAGAACGGCTCGCAGGAGACCGAATTACAGGCACACAAGTGCTGCAAGAGAAGTTTCTAAATGTTTCCGCTGAGCAGTTTGACGAAGCGCTAACGAATAGAACGATCTGGTTTGTGGAGCGTCGTGGCAATCATTTGCTTCTGCATCTAGACAATGGCAAACGTTTGCTTGCGCAGCTTCATGCTGGTGCGTACCTGTTTTATGGGCAAGGCGAGGAACGCCCGCAGAGCGAGGCGCAGATCGTCATTCATATGGAAAAGGGAAGCCTTTATGTTGCAGGAATGCGCCAGGGCTTCGTTCATCTTTTATCGGTTAAAGAAACGCAGCAGGTGCTGGCAGAGCTAGGGCCTGATCCTTTAGATAAAAGGCTGACGCTTGAAAAGTTTGTTCAGCTGTTCCGTAAAAAACGCGGTGCTTTAAAGGCCGCATTGGCTGATCAGCAAGTAATTAGCGGAATCGGTTCCGTTTATGCCGATGAAATTGCATTTGCTGCCGCTGTGCGTCCGGATATCAAAATTCCGCTTATTCAAGAAGACGCATGGCAGCGTCTATTTGAAGCGATGCATGTGGTGCTGAAGGATGCGGCGGCTAAGGGTGGGAGCATGGAGCAGCCCCTTACGATGGACGACAAGCTGACAGGCGGCTACTATATACAACGCCGTGTCTACGAGCGTGCAGGGGAAGCATGCAGTACTTGCGGCTCCCAGATTGAAGTCGTTGGCACTGCTGCGCGCAAGGCATTTGTCTGTCCGTCCTGCCAGCCGGAGCAAGTGGAAAGCTAAAAGTCGCGAACGGGGGAATCGTTCATGATACATCTTTTTTTAGACGATTACAGGCATTGCCCAAAGGGATTTGAACTGGCTTTGACAGCTGAACAGTGCAAACAAATGATTGATACGCAAGAAATCGATATTTTATCGCTTGATTATGATTTAGGCTGGAACCAGGATACGGGTGCAGAGGTTGTTCGCCATATAGTGAGCACCGGACGTTATCCAAAGCAGGTTTTCCTGCACACCTCCAGCGCAGCAGGACGGGTACAAATGTATCAAATGCTGTACGCCAATGCACCGAAGGAAACGAAAGTGCATAATGGGCCGATGCCGTTCTCGCTGCTGGAGGAAATTGCTTCATTGTAAAGGTTTGTGTGATGTTAGGGAGGTGGCGTTATGAGCCGGTGGATTGGTACGGCTAATCAAGGATATGCTGCCTATGCGGTAGAAGAGCTGAGGCGTTTATTAGGCCAGCTGAAAGTGACGCAGCTTGCAGCTGGTGAAGTATTTTTGTTTGAAAGTCCGCTTTCAAGGGAAGAAACCTTGGAAGCGGTTCAGCGGCAGCTGCCGATTTTTTTAAGGCATTTGCAGCCGGTTGACCGCGTCATTGAGGCAAGCGGCAATGCGGATGATTTGGAAGAGCTGTCCAGAGTGGTGCGGAATGCACAGCTTTCTTTTGTGGACAAGCAGGTATCGATTCATTTGCGCAAGGCGAAGGTTACCGTCTATCCGTATTCTGCGGCAGATACGAAAGCGGTGCTGGATGCGGTGCTCGAAGAAATCGGAGCCGAATCAGCGAGACAATCGCCGGATATGATTATTGCGATTTATGCTGCTGCAAGTCAGCTGTATGTCGGCTGCGGCACACCTGTGGAGATGTTGTCCGATTGGCCGGGCGGCGCTGTGCGTTTTCAACGGGAGGAAGGGCAAATTTCCCGTGCGAAGTTCAAGCTGCTGGAGGCGGAACGGGAGTTTGGCCTGCACTATGAAACTTTCCAGCAGGCGCTGGACATTGGTGCGGCACCGGGAGGCTGGACGTCGCTGCTGTTGGAACGAGGTCTCCGAGTGACGGCCGTCGACCCTGGCGAGCTGCATCCTTCGTTAAATGGCCATCCTGCATTAACCTACCATAAGCGTAATGCGTCGGATGTGAAGCTGCCCGCAGAAGCTTATGATTTGCTTGTCTGCGATATGAGCTGGAGCCCGATGCAAATGAGCAGGCTCGTGCTCGACCTGCAGCAGTCCTTAGCGCGTGAAGCTACAGCGATTATTACCATTAAGCTCATGCACCGCAAGCCGCTGCAAACGATTCGAGATGTGTCAGAGCGGCTCAGCTCCGCTTTTACGATTGAGAGGGCCAAGCAGCTATTCCACAATCGCGATGAAATTACATTGTATTTAAAATATCGCAAGGCTTAGTTTTAAAAGCAATTCGTGATGAGCGCTCCAACCGGGGCGCTTATTGTCGATAAGGGGGCAGTTCCTTTGCGTAAAATAAGAGCGCTTTATGCGAATTTGCGTATTAAACATAAGCTGTTCCTTCTCCTCTCCGCCGTCCTATTAACCGTTGCGGTACTTGGCGGCGTTCTTCAGCAATATGCCTTCGACATCTACGACCAGAAAATCTATGAGCAATCTGCCAAAGCGTTAAGCCTCTCTGCCGTAAGCATTGAGAATGAGCTTCGAAAAATCGAGCAGTTGTCCTATACGATTGCCACAGACACCAAAGTACAGGAATATTTGCGGACTATTAAGAGCGGTGGAACGGAATACGATAACTACGTGCTTCAAATGAATATTCAGGACCGCGTCGTTAATTTGGGCGGCTTGGATAAATATATTCATTCCGTTCAGCTATATGATGTGCATGATAAGGCTTATGCAACCGGCGTGCGCACGATAAATTTATCGAGTTCCAGACTGGAGCGGCTCAAGCTGGAAACGAAGCGAAATGAAGGGGGCAATACGTGGGTAGCGCCTGGCGAAGGCGACAGCTCACTATCTGCAGCCCGTGAAATTCGCAGCTATAAAAATTTGGACATGGATTATTTAGGCACCATTGTCGTGCGCGTAGATGCGGTCAAGCTGTTCCATGACTTGTCGGCCGGCCTTGACAGCAGCGGAGCTAATATGATGATTGCCAGAGGCGCAGAATTAATTTATCCGGACAAGGCTATTTTTTCTGTCGAAGAGCTCTTAAGTTTGACAGATGGGTCAAGCGGATACCGCATTATGGAGCGGGAAGGCAATTCTTTTTTTGTCACCTACGTCGCTTCCAGCCGCATGAATTGGTATTATTATACGATCATCTCGTTTGATGATATTTTTCGCAATTTAGTTTGGGTCAAAAATTTCGTTATTGCCGCTTTTGGCTTGCTGTTTATTATTTCAGGCATATTTGCGCTGCGCGTCGCCAACGGGATTACTAAACCGATTGAACGGCTTAATGCCAATATGAAGCGCATTCAATTAGGGTATTTCGATTATGTAGAGGACCCGGCGGAGCGGGCGCTTGCGATGGATGAGGTAGGCCAAATGCAGCGAAACTTCCGTATCATGGTTGAACGCATCAATGAGCTGATTCATGAAAACTATGTCAAGCAGCTTGCGATTAAGGATACGCAGTTCAAGGCGCTCCAGGCGAACATTAATCCGCATTTTTTGTACAATACACTTGATTCGATTAACTGGAGCGCCAAAATGAGCAATCAGCTGCAAATTTCGCAAATGGTGGAAGCGCTCGGCTCCTTGCTTCGCACGTCGATTAACTTGAAGGAGTCGATTATACCGCTGCGCAAGGAATTGGAAATCGTCAATCATTACATTACGATTCAAACGTTCCGCTTTGAGGAGCGCCTCGACTTCAAGCTTGATGTTCCAGAGGAGCTGCTCAGCTGCGGTTTGCCAAAGCTGGCGCTGCAGCCGCTGATTGAAAATGCCATCCATTATGGATTGGAAGAAATGATTGACAGCTGTACCATTAGCATTCAGGCTTATACAGAGGAAGGGTTTCTGTATATCGTTGTGCGGGATAATGGTCCCGGCATGGAGCAGGCTTATGCGGATAAGCTGTTAAGCGGCGAGGTGAAGACGAAAGGAACAGGGCTTGGGCTGCGAAATATTGATGAGCGCATTAAGCTGCTGTATGGCGAGGAATATGGCCTTCATGTGAGCAGCCAGCCGAATGAAGGGGCAGCGGTCAGCCTGAAGCTGCCTGATGAAAGGAAGGATTAGTTTGTTCAAAGTGCTGTTGGTAGACGATGAACGTATTATTTTGGAAGGCATTTCACAAATTGTTCCATGGACAAGCTCTGGCGCAGAGTTGATCGGCACTGCCCGAAATGGTTTGGAAGCGTTGACTTTTATTGAAGAGCAACAGCCTGACATTATTATTTCAGATATCAAGATGCCAGGCATGGACGGGCTTCAGCTCGTAGAGCGGGTAAAAGAGCTGTATCCGCAAATAGCATTCATTTTGCTTTCTGGCTTTAGTGAATTTGATTATGCGCGCACCGCGATGGCTTATGGGGTCAAACATTATTTGCTTAAGCCTTGTAATGAGACGAAGATTACGGAGGCGCTCATCGAGGTTATTGAAGATCTCCAGACGCAGCGCACGCAGCATCAATTCGTTCAAACGATTCAAAGCGAGCTGACCAGGGTGCTGCCCCATGCGAAAGCGCAATTTCTTAAAGAGCTCGTTACGAATAAAACGTATGGCAAGCGCGATTGGGATACGTATCGCCGGATGTTTCATATTACGCATGACACGTTGCCAATCAGGCTCATCTTGATGCAGGTGGAAGGAATGTTTGAATACGAGCATATTTTTGCCCTGACGAACATTGCCGAAGAAAAGCTTGGCGAGGAAATTGTGCTGCTCAGTACAACGATCGGTCGGCACGTCCTGCTGCTTATTCAGGAAACAGAGCAGGAGGAGCAGCTATTTTCCCGGCTGTCAGGCATGAAGTGCACCTTCACTGATTTTTATAAGCTTGAAACGACGATTGCCGTCAGCGGCGCAGGGGAAATTACGGATGCACGCAAAATGTACCGCGAGACGCTCGAATGCCTGAACTTCCGCTTTCATGTAGGAGAGGGCGCGATTATTACGCCTCAGGATCTTTCTACCGCAGCAGCAGTGCTGCCTTCGAGCTTCGATTATGACGAGGAGCAGCTTGGCATGGAGCTGAAAGCGGGGAACTGGGAAGCCGCGAGCGAGGAGCTGGCCCGTTTTTTTCAATTGCTTGCCGACCAGCGCATGGATACGGTGTTGACAAAATCATATGTCATCCCGCTCTTTGTTTCCATCTCCCGGCAAAGTGCACCGGATCGGTTAAACGATTATTTGCAAATGCTGGCACGGCTTGATGAGCTGGAGACGCTGAAGGCTATTGAGGCTTTCGTGAGACAAGCAGCTAAAGACATATGCGAGGCGAATTTTGATTCATTTTCCAGCAAGCAATCGACGGTTATAAAAAAAATGATCGAAGTTATCGCATCCAATCTCGCTGATCCGGCATTGTCGCTCAACTGGGTAGCGAATGAAATTTTATATATGAATGCGGATTATTTAGGCAAGCTGTTCAAGAAAGAAACGGGCGAGCGCTTCTCAGCCTACGTCATGAAGCTGCGTGTAGAGAAGGCGATGGAGGAAATTATGCGGACGGAGGACGTTAAAGTTTTCGAGCTTGCGGAGCGTTTTGGCTTCGGAGACAACCCGCAATATTTCAGCCAAGTTTTTAAAAAACATACCGGCTATACGCCATCCGACTACAAGAGGTCACTATAACCGTATAGTGATCTCTGTTTTTTTAACAAAAAAAGCGGTTTTCTTTATTAAGAAAACGCATACAAAACGCTATAATTTGATTTGTAAGCAACATAAATAATCACTAAGAAGAAATAAGGGGGAATACGAAATGAAGAAGCAAGCTAAAAAAGTTGTTCTCGCCCTCATGGCGTCCGCACTCATGCTGGCTACCGCTTGTGGCAGCAACGCAGGAACGAATTCGGAAACAGGCACTAATGCAGGTACGAACAGCGGTGGCGGCGACAAGCCGATAACGCTTCGCATGGCATGGTGGGGTTCTGAAACGCGCCACGAATACACGAAAAAAGTCATTGACCTTTACAAAACGAAAAATCCAAATGTAACGATTGAAGTTGAATATGCAAACTATGATGATTATTGGAAAAAAATCGCTCCGCAAGCAGCAGCTAATGAGCTTCCGGACATTATGCAAATTGATACTGGCTACTATGCACAGTATGCAGGCAAAGGCCAACTGGCAGACCTGACGCCATACTTCGGCAAAGAAATTGATGTAACCAACATTTCTGAAAATGCTTTGAACGGTGGTAAATTGGGCGATGGCGTGTTCGGGATGAACCTTGGCGTCAACTCTCTCGGCTTCCATTACGATCCAGCAACGCTTGCTAAAGCTGGCGTAGACAGCATCCCGGAAAATTGGTCGTGGGATGATTATCTGTCCATCGCGGCGAAAGCGAAAGAGAACGGCATTTATATCGACAGCGGCATGCGCGCAGAAGTATTCTTCGGCTACTACCTCCGTACAGTAGGCAAGAAGCTTTACAATGAGGCAGGCAATGGACTTGGCTATGAAGATGACCAATTGTTCGTAGATTTCTTTGGCAAACTGGCTGATCTTGTAAAATCCGGCGCAGCGCCAACTCCAGATACACTCGCTCAAATTAAGGGTGTTGAAGATGATATGACGGTGAAAGGCACGCAAATCGGCGTATGGCAGTGGTCCAACCAGTTTGTTGCCCTTCAGCAAGCGGTTAACCGTCCAATGAAATTTGCTCCAGCGTTAAACCCAGGCGCTAAAGAAGGTCTGTATCTGAAGCCAAGCATGTTCTTCTCGATTTCGAAAAACTCGAAAGCGAAAGAAGAAGCAGCGAAATTTATCAACTTCTTCGTTAATGATCCAGAAGCAAACAAGCTGATTCTTGGCGAGCGTGGCGTTCCAGTATCCAGCGTTATTAAAGAAGAGCTTAAACCGCTCTTGTCCCCAGAGCAAGTTCAAGTATTTGATTATGTAGCTTGGTCGGAAGAAAACAGCTCCCCAATGGATCCAGTTGATCCTATCGGTGCTATCGAAGTATTTGCATCGCTGAAAAGCTTGACGGAGCAACTGAACTACGGACAAATTTCGGCAGAAGATGCTGCTAAGAAATTTAGAAGTGAAGCAGAAAACGTATTGAAGAAAAATAAATAAAAGTTGGAAAAGCGGGCGATGGCGCTTATAAGATGGCCCATCGCCCTTCCCTTAAACCGACTTAATAGACTTCACTAGGAGCAGGAGCTGGTTACGATGAAATCATTGGCCTTCCGCAACAATCTCGTTGGATACACGTTTATATCACCGTTTGTCATTGGCTTTCTAATTTTCACCCTCATACCTGCAGCTGCGTCCCTTTATTTCTCCTTTACGGATTATGATTTGCTGTCATCGCCCAGCTGGATAGGGCTTGAAAATTATACGTCCATGTTCACCTCGGATGACCGCTATTTGCAATCGCTTAAGGTTACGATGCTTTACGTGTTTCTGGGTGTTCCACTGCGGCTGATTTTCGCTTTATTCGTCGCTATGATCTTGAATACAACCTCGAAAGCTGTCGGGTTATATAGAACGGTGTATTATTTGCCTTCCATTATTGGAGGAAGCGTCGCAGTATCGATTATGTGGCGGAACCTGTTTGGCGATCAAGGGATTATCAATGTGATGCTTAATTCGATAGGCGTAGACAGCGTACGCTGGTTCGGCGATCCAAATGCCGCATTGTTCATGCTCGTCACGTTATCAGTATGGCAGTTTGGTTCCTCGATGTTGATTTTCCTGGCGGGACTGAAAAATATCCCTAATGAATTGTACGAAGCATCCGGTGTTGACGGTGCGGGCTTCTTTACAAAGTTTTTCCGCATTACCTTGCCAATGCTGACTCCGATTATTTTGTTCAATCTGATTATGCAATTAATTAGTGCATTCATGACCTTCGTTCCGGCCTACATTATTTCCAAAGGTGAAGGCGGTCCGCTAGATGGCACGCTGCTGTACTCCTTGTATCTGTTCCGTCAAGCCTTCGTATTCTTCGATATGGGTTATGCTTCTGCAATGGCATGGGTCATGCTCATCATCGTTGGCATTTTGACAGCAGTCGTATTCGCAACATCCAAGCTATGGGTTCACTATGAATCGGAAGGAGGCCGCTAAACATGATATTGAAAAAATTTAAGTGGCCGATTTATCATATTTTCGTTGGCCTGCTGGCGATCGTTATGGTGTATCCCGTTATTTGGCTGCTGATGAGCTCATTTAAGCCTAGTAATCTTATTTTCACAACTTCCAGCTCGCTCATTCCTGATCCATGGATTTGGAGCAACTACGTTACAGGCTGGATTGGGTCCTCTGGGCAATCATTTATGGGTTTTATTACAAACTCGCTGAAAATCGTTATTTTCTCGACGATCGGTGCCGTATTGTCATCAGCTTTTATCGCCTTCGGTTTTGCTCGTCTGCAGTTTAAGGGCAGAGCGATCTGGTTCGCGGTGATGATGGTTACGCTGATGCTGCCGCATGACGTTGTACTCGTTCCGCAATACATTATGTTTTCCAAGTTGGGCTGGATCGGTACGATTTCACCGATTGTTGTACCTCAATACTTCGGTGTTCCGTTCTTTATCTTCCTGATGGTTCAATTTATTCGGACCATTCCAAGAGAGATGGATGAAGCGGCTACGATTGACGGAGTTGGGAAGTTCGGATTGTTTTTACGCATTATCCTGCCGCTTATTATTCCGGCGCTGGCAACAGCTTCGATTTTCTCCTTCTACTGGCGTTGGGAAGATTTGATGGGCCCATTGCTTTATCTGAATAAACCAAGCTCTTATACCGTATCGCTCGGTTTGAAAATGTTCCTCGATAGCGAAAGTGTATCCAACTGGGGTGCCATGTTCGCAATGTCGATCGTAAGCTTGATTCCGGTTTTAGGCGTATTCTTCTTATTCCAGCGCTATATCGTTGAAGGAATAAGCACAAGCGGGTTGAAATAGTGACGATGATTAATGAGGAGACGAGTGAAATGCCACAACTGCAATTTGATGAGCAACATTTACGCGAAGTAATCGATAAAGTCGTAGACCGTACATTCCGCATGGATTTTGGTTGGGATTGGCCCGGCGGCGTTGCATTTTTCGGTGTATGTGAAGCTTATGAGGCAACGGGGAATGAAACATACTTAACGCTGCTTAAAGAATGGGTGGACGAGAAGCTTGAGGATGATCTTCCTAAGCTGTCGGTTAATGGCGTATCGATTGGTCACGCTCTCATTACGTTATATAAGGCAACCGATGACCGCAAGTATTTAGAGATTGCGATCAAAATGGCAGATTATTTGCAAAACGATGCGGTACGGTTTGCCGAAGGCATTTTCCAGCATACGGTTAATTCTGAAACGTACAATTTCCCTGAGCAGGCTTGGGTCGATACGATGATGATGGCGGGTTACTTCCTCATTCGCATGGGCGAGCTTCTGGGACGGGAAGACTATTTGGAGGACGGCTTGCTGCAATACCATGGTCATGAGCGTGTACTGCAAGACCCTGTCAGCAACTTGTATTATCATGGCTGGGATAATATTGCGCAAAACCATATGTCGAGCATTTTCTGGGCACGCGGCAATGGCTGGGCTGCGCTTACGATGGCCAAAGCGCTCCCGCTCATTGCCGTACAGCACCCATCCTTTATGATTATTGAAGGGTCGCTGCGCGATCAGGCCGCTACGCTGGTGCGCCTGCAATCAGAGAAGGGACTCTGGCATACGATTGTAAACGATCCTGCTTCCTATGAGGAAACGTCCGGTTCGGCAGGCATCGCGGCAGGCTTGTTCACTTTTGGGTCGCTGTACAATAAATATATCCAGAAGTCGATCGACGGTATTTTGGAGCAAATTACCGAAGATGGCGCTGTACAAGGCGTATCGGCTGGAACGGCTGTTATGAATGATGCGGAAGGCTATAAAGGAGTATCCTGCAAACGAATTCAAGGCTGGGGCCAAGGTTTGACACTCGCTTTCCTGGCGACGGTGCTGCAATCGAAAAAACGCGAGTTTTCGTAGGAGACCGCCTGTGCAATAGCTGGACAAAAAAATGCAGTAAAAAACGCTTCTCCACTTAAGGTGGGGAGGCGTTTTTTACTGCATGCTTATTTACTCAGTCAAAGCCTTCTCTGCTGCAGGAGCAATGCCGCTCTGCAACTTAAACAGCGGAAGGAGAATGGCTACCCCTAGAAGGAAAAATAAACCTGCAATGATATACATAGGCACGAGTGAAATCGCATTTTTCATCAAGCCCGACAACATCATCGTAACGACCATCGAGCCCATAAACATAGGGGTTAAGATGCCATTTACGCGACCGATAAACGATTCCTTCGTATTTTGCAAAATTAGAGTGTTAATTCCGATTTGGATGCAAGGCAAAGCTAAGCCGCTAATAAATTGAAGACTAAGCGTGAACCAGTAATCCTTCGATAATCCCATTCCGATCATGGCGATACTATCGATTGTCATGCCAAGCGCTAAAAGCTTCTGCGGCGATAGTTTACTGGAGAAGCTCATCGCAAGCACGCCGCCGATAATCATGGCTATCCCATTTACTAATAGAAACCACTGCAAATAATCCTCCGGTTTCCCAAGCCGCTCTGTAATAAGAAAGATGCCCATCGGCTGAATTAAGCCAAGCCCAAGCCCAGCGGCAATGAAGCCGCCGCCAAGGGTACGAAGTATTTTACTGGACCATACGTAGCGAAAGCCTGCTTTAATGTCTTCTAGCACGCGGGATTGCTGCTGCTCTCCAGCTTCATCACGATCACGAGGCAGGAAAGCTAGCGAAAGAGCAGATAATAGAAAGGCTGCGCCCATTACGCCAATGGCCGTCTCGATGCCATAGCTTTGATAAACAAACGTACCAACGACGGGGCCGAATATCATAAAGACGGCGAACAGTGTCTGATAAAGCGACATACCCGTCTGGACCAGATGTTCGGGGACATGGAGCTTGAACAGCTTCATGCCAGCAGGCTGAGAAAATTGCGACAAAATAGCTGAAATTAAGGTGGCAAAAAAGACGGCATGCCAAGTTCCATTTTCCATGGCGAATAATACGGCCAAAATGGATACGGCGCTTAACAGGTCGCACCACACCATCGTCTTTTTCGGCCTCCAGCGGTCGGCGAACGTCCCGCCAATAAACGAAAATACGAAGATTGGCGCGAACTCCGCAACGGAGATGAGCGATACGGCGAAGGCATCATCATTAGTCATTTTTTTTACATAAAGCAAAACCGCAATATTTCGTACCCAGATGCCGATTTGCAAAAATAAAGTGGACATCAATATTGCTTGCACAAATCGATTGCTTAACAGCGATAATGCTGAAGCAGGTTGAGTGGCTGTCATCCTTTTCACCTATCCTTTTTCACTTTTTAAGCAGCGTTGTATTCAATGGGGATTTTACAGGACATTCCAGTGTGAAAAAAGGCTCGCTAGAACGAAAGTGTACTCCGCCTTAAGACGGATAAAGGGGAGCTTCTGGCGTCTAAATAGGATATCTATAACTATATTATTTTGTATTTCTAGCAGGTAAATATAGTATTTTTGTCGAAATTCCATGGATGTTGTTGAACTCTATCGAATACAGACAAGGGGCTTGTTTACATGCATTTGTTTTTGAGAAAAAGGCTGTTATTATGGCTGCTTATTTTGGCGATTGTGCTGCCTACTCTAGTTGCAGCGAGTGGAGGGGGCTCCAAGCAAGCGATTATAAATCCAAAACAGCTCTACAGCTATGAAAGAATGACGCGTGATATGAAGAAGCTCGCTGAAGCTTATCCTGAGCTGATCCGTTATCGGAGCCTCGGAAAAAGTGAATATGGGCGCGAGCTGTGGGTGATGGAAATTGGCAATGGTCCTGTTAATGTATTGCTGAATGCATCCCATCATGCAAGGGAATGGATGACAACCATTACGGTCATGAATATGGCGGAAACGATGGCTGCAAGCGCAGCTAAGCAAGGAGTGTGGAAGCAGCTGAATACGGCTGATTTATTCGATCACATCACGTTTCACATTGTGCCTATGGTTAATCCCGATGGCGTAACCCTCCAACAAAAAGGGCTAGTTGCTTTTCCGCAGCAAAATCATGCCGAATTAATCAAAATGAACAAAAATAGCCGGGATTTCAAGCGCTGGAAAGCTAATGGCAAAGGTATCGATTTGAACAGGCAGTATCCCGCCGATTGGGACACGATACGCCAAGCCGAATATGCGCCTTCCTATAAAAATTATAAAGGCAAAAAGCCGCTGGAAGCGAAAGAAGCCCAGCTTATGTACAATTTCACCAAACAAATAAAGCCGGAAATCGCAATCTCCTATCACTCGTCTGGTGAAATCATATTTTGGAATTTTAAGACGAAAGCATCTAATTTGCCAAGAGACCGGGCATTTGTCCAAGCTTACGCAGCCATGACGGGCTACCGGGCGGTAGCTCCAGAAGCTAATCCTTCGGGGGGCGGTTTTACCGATTGGTTTATTACCGAGTTCGGCAAACCGGCCCTTACGCCAGAAATAGCTCCTGCTGTAGGAGAGACGAATGTACCGCTGAGCTACTGGGACCGAATTTGGAAGCAGCACAAGGATACGATGTGGCTCATTGGGACGACGGCTTACGAGCAAGCGATGCTGGAAGAAAAAGCAAAAAAAGCGTCTGCCACCATTGAGCTGACCACGCCAGCGACATCTTATCGTTATCCGGTTCTGAACCGGGAAACAGCTAGCAGCGTAAAATCAGGTGTCTATAAGGTGACGAGAGAAAAAGGAAGCTGGTATGAGATTCAAATAAGCGGGCAAGGGAGCAGATGGATAGCTAAAAGCGTGGCGAAGCCGTGGAGCAAGCCAGTTCCGACTCCAATATCAACTCCAACATCAAGCCCAAGTCCAAATCCGACACCGACTGCAAGTCCTATTGTGACCCCGCCTTCACCTAGCATGGGGGCACCGATCGCGTCGGAGCCATCGTCGGAGCCATCGGCAGAGCAGGGGCCGACGGCTCCTTCAGCAACTGAAATTCCAATAGTGGAGGGGGTGCCGGCGGAAAATTCGGGATCGAGCGAGATTCCAACACCGATTCCAGCCCCCAGCTCAACTTGAAACTAAAACGATTCAAGGTGAAACGGCTGCCGCCGCCCTCTAAAAATTTTATACTTTCCTATATTTTTAGAAAGCATGCAGAGAGCGAATGAGCTACACCCTGCATGCTTTTTTGCTGCACATTTTTTGGCGGAAAAAGGGCCGGATTTGGGGCATAACCGCTATAATCCTTAGCTCACATTTGGCTGTAACCCTTGCGCCACAAGGGATTGCGCTACAACATATGGCGTGGTGATTATAGGCAAACCGCCCCAGCGGAGTATACGATAAAAGGGTAACAAACGCACCTAAATGAATTCCAAATTCGGGAGGTCAAAGCATGAGAAAGAAACAAGCGGCAACAACATTTCGCGTCTTATGTACAACGACATTAGCAGGCTGCATTTTGGCAGGCTGTGCATCAGGTTCAGGCGTGAACGAGGGAAGCGCAACTTCAGGCACCAATCAAGGAGGCGCACCTACGAGCGAAACACAAGCTCCTTTTAAACTGACCATAATGACAAACTTGCATACACCGGAAGTTCCTACGGATGCTATTGAGAAAATGCTAGAGGAAAAAACGAACACGGATTTGACGATTAACTGGGTGCCGGACGGCAGCTATGAAGAAAAACTAAACTCGTCATTTGCAACCGGTTCCTTGCCTCAGGCCGTTTACATGAAAAATCAGACGACCTACATTTTATTCCGCGATGCCATTCGCAACAATCAATTTTGGGAAATTGGCCCGTTCATTAAGGACTACCCGAATTTAAGCAAGCTCGATGAGCTGGTTGTAAAAAATACAGCGGTAGACGGCAAAACGTATGCCATCTATCAAGAGCGTCCGCTATCGCGCCAAGGCATTATTTTCCGCAAAGACTGGGCGGATAAGCTAGGGCTCGCTGCACCAAAAACGACGGATGAGCTTTACAATATGCTGAAGCAGTTTAAGGAAGGCGATCCGGACGGCAACGGCAAGGCCGACACGATGGGGCTGACCGACCGCAGCGATTTGGTGTATGGCGCCTTTAAGACGGTCGCCTCGTATTTTGGCACCCCGAACAACTGGGGCTTGGCAGATGGCAAGCTGCAGCCGGAATTTATGTTCCCGCAGTATAAAGAAACGATGGATTTCTTCAAAAAGCTGTATGACGAAGGCCTAATCAATAAAGATTTCCCGGTTACGAGCAAGGAAGATCAGCAAAATCTGGTCATTACAGGAAAAGCGGGCATGTACATTGGCTCGATGGCGGATGTGCAAAGCTTGCATCAAAAAACCGTCGAAATTAATCCAAATGCCCTTTACGATGTAGCGAACCACATTAGCGGACCAGACGGCAATGCGGGCATTTGGTCGATTCCAGGTTATGGAAACCTAGTATTGTTCCCGAAATCGTCTGTTAAATCGGAAGAAGAGCTGAAAAGCATCCTGGCTTTCTTTGACAAGCTGATGGAGCCAGAGCTGGCTAACCTTGTGAAATGGGGAGTTCCAGACAAGCATTACACCATTGTTGAAGGCGGCTTAGTCCAAAAGGCCGAAGATACGAAGATGACCGACCGCGAGCAAAAGCCATATGAAATTTTGCAAGTGGGCGGCGAAAGCACGATTGATATGCTGCGTGCCTACAATAAGCTTCCAGCTAAAGCAAAAGCTGAAGAACTTATTATCGAAAACAACAGCATGCTCATTAACGATCCAACAGCAGCGCTTGATTCCAAAACATTCGGTTTGAAGGGCGTAGAGCTTCAGCAAATTATTAACGATGCGACATACCGCTATATTTTGGGCAATCTGGACGCGGCAGGATTTGATGGTGAAATCGAGCGTTGGAAAAAAGGCGGCGGCGAGAGCATCATTGCGGAATACAATGAATCTTTGGCTAAATCGCAATAGGGCAATAGGAATAGAACTCCTGTAAAAACAGGGAACCGAAAGGATGTTTCACATGAGCAGCAACTCAGCTTCGGCAATAGCAGCCGTTAAGCCGGATATGAAGAAGCATGACCTTCGCCGGCGCATAATGAAAAACAAAGCCATCTATCTCATGATTTTGCCGGGACTGCTGTATTTTGTCTTATTCAAATATTTCCCCATGTGGGGGCTTGTGATCTCCTTCCAGGAATACCGTCCATACGACGGTATTCTCGGAAGTGATTGGGTAGGCTTCAAGCATTATCAGCGCTTGTTTACCGAGCCGATGTTTTGGACGATTTTTCGCAATACGATTATCTTGTTTCTGATGAATTTAATTTTCTTTTTTCCCGTCCCTATCATACTCGCGATTTTGTTAAATGAAGTAAGGCTGCAAGCATTCAAGCGTTTTGTACAAACGATTGTGTACATTCCGCATTTTATGTCCTGGGTTATCATTGTATCGATTTCCTTCGTCATGGTCACGATGGATGGCGGGATGATCAATGAGGGCCTTGATGCGATGGGCATGCAGAAAATCAACTTTTTGCTAAGCGATGAATGGTTCCGGCCCATGTACATTGTGCAGGTCATCTGGCGTGAAGCAGGCTGGGGAACGATTGTGTACCTGGCGGCCATCGCGGCCATCGATCCGCAGCTGTACGAGGCATCGCGGATGGACGGTGCCAACCGTTTCCGCCAAATTTGGCATATTACATTGCCGTCGATCCGCAGCGTTATTGTAATCCTGCTCATTTTGAAAATTGGCGATGTGCTGGAGCTAGGATTTGAGCATGTGTATTTGCTGCTTAACGCGATGAACCGGAATGTGGCGGAAATCTTTGATACGTATGTATATACAGCAGGGCTTAAACAGGGGCAGTTCAGCTATAGCACCGCGGTAGGCTTCTTCAAATCCTTCGTCGGTTTGGTATTGGTAATGTCTGCGAACTGGCTGGCCAAAAAATTCGGCGAAGAGGGCGTATATTAGGCTCCACGCTTGCCGCCGAAGCAACATCTTGAGGAGGAAAGGCTATTATGGTGCATGACAAAACGATTGGCGGCCGCCTATTTGATGGCGCTGTCTATGTAATATTATTTTTAGTTGCGTTAGTGACGATTCTTCCTTTCCTGCATATTATTGCGGGATCGCTAACGACGGTCGATGAGCTGGCGCAAAAGCGATTCGTCCTGTTTCCAACGAAAATTAGTTGGGATGCGTACACCTATATTTTCTCAACGAATACCATTTTTCGCAGTATGCTGGTTTCGATTGGAGTTACTGGTTTTGGTACGCTGTTCAGCATGATACTAACTTCATTGATGGCCTATGGCTTGTCAAGACGAGATCTGGTTGGTCGCAAGCAGCTGATGTTTATGATTGTGTTTACGATGCTGTTCAGCGGCGGGATGATTCCGACCTTCATCGTCGTGAAGTCGCTAGGCATGATTGACAGTTATGCGGCGCTAATTGTGCCAACGGCGATTAATGCGTTTAACCTGATAATTTTGCGCAGCTTCTTTCAAAATTTGCCGGATGGTCTTGAGGAGTCGGCAAAAATTGATGGCTGCACGGATTGGGGCATTTTATTCCGCATCGTCATTCCGCTCTCCATGCCGGCAATTGCAACGATTTCCCTCTTTTATGCCGTAACGTATTGGAATACGTATTTGCCGGCGATTTTGTACATTGATAGTGCTGAAAAATGGCCAATTCAAGTATTGCTGCGGCAAATTGTTATTTTGGCAAGCGGCTTGACGGCGGATTCTTCGGGCTTCTCGGGAGATTTCGTTACGCCTCCAGATCAGACGATCAAAATGGCCGTCATCGTGGTAGCGACCGTTCCGGTGCTGCTCGTGTATCCATTTTTGCAAAAGTATTTTGATAAAGGCGCTTTACTGGGCTCGGTGAAGGGGTAGTCTGCCTGCAGACACTTCCCTTCGGGGGTTCACAGTTTGTCCATCCTTGTATCCTATATGAAGAGAGGTTGAAGTCAAATGAGTCTATCCACTTTAGCTGAAACGATGCGTGTACGCGATGCGTTAGCGCTGGAATGGGGCGTTGCCGCCTGCGATTCCTTAATGGCGAGATTTCCCCAAGCGCATGACTTGCCTCCAGCAAACCGCTGGCATTACCATCAAGGTGTATTTTTGTATGGTATGCTCAAGGTATGGGAGCAAAATGGCGACGAGCGATATTTGCTTTATATTAAAAGCTACGCGGATGCCTTGATCGATCCATATGGGAATTTAGCTTTTGAGCGCGGCGAGCTGGATGCGATAATGGCAGGGCTGATTTTGTTTACGCTGGACGAGCAGTTTGATGATCCACGGTATCGGCTGGCGGCAGATCGCCTGCTCGGACTGTTTGGAACGCTCAGTCAGACGTCGGAGGGAGGCTTCTGGCATAAGGATAAATATCCTTATCAAATGTGGCTGGATGGCCTCTATATGGGCGGCGTATTTGCAATGATTTATGGTGCGAAATATGACAAGCCGGAGCTACTGGATATGGCGCTCAAGCAGGAGCGATTAATGAATCGGCATATGAAGGATGTACGGACAGGATTGCTGTATCATGCGTGGGATGAGACGCGAAGCATGCCATGGGCTAACCCGGTGACGGGATGCTCACCCGAGTTTTGGGGCCGGTCACTCGGCTGGTATGGAATGGCGCTTGTCGACTTTCTCGATGTACTGCCAGCTTCTCATCAAAGCAGAGCTGTCATCGAGCTGGAGGTTGCAGCGCTTGTTGAAGCGCTCACCGAGTTCCAGGATGAAAAAAGCGGATTGTGGTATCAGATTGTCAATAAAGGCGAGCGTGAGGACAATTGGCTGGAAACCTCGTGCACAAGCCTCTTCTTATATACGATAGCGAAAGCGATCAAGCATGGCTGCATTCCGAGGGCTTACTCAGAGATTGCAGCAAAAGGCTATGAAGGTCTGCTCCGCACGCTGCGTTCTGATGAGTCGGGGCTAATTGTAACGGGCATCTGCATCGGAACATCGGCGGGGGATTATGACAACTATGTAACACGGCCAACAAGCGAGAACGATTTGCACGGTGTAGGTGCTTTCGTACTCGCTTGTGTAGAATTGGATGGCGTACTTAGTTTGCAGCCTGCTCAAGCACAAAAGGAATAGGCACTTCGGCCGGGAAGCAGAGGGTAGTCACCCCGGCTGATGCAGCTCCCGGTATTTGCCGGGAGTTGTTCCTTCGAACTTGCGGAAGGAGCGAATGAAATTTTGCGGATTCGTATATCGCAGACGCTCGGAAATTTCCTTGACCGATATGTTCGTATCCTGAAGCAGGCCAAGCGCAATGCGATGGCGGTGTGCCGCCAAATATTCACTGAAGGAAGTACCTGTTTCCTTGCGGAATACGCTGCTCACATAGTTCGCATTGTAATGCATGCTGGCCGCGATAGCTTCCAGTGTAAGCTCCTGGTCATACTGCTGATGAATTAAATGAATGATCTCTTCGGAAATATTTTTATACTGTGAATTGGTTCGCTCCTCAACGGATACGATAATCGGTTCCACAATGTTTTGAAGAAACCAGTTGCGAACTTCCTTCGGAGAGTGCGGCTGGAACAAATATTCAAACAAGGAAGAATGGTCGCCAAGCTCCATCTCGTGAATGCCGAGCGACTGGGACAGATGAATCAAATCAATTAACAGCCGGGCAGTCGTCAACTCAAAATCATGGGCGCTCAGCTGCTGCTTAAACACCGCTTCGAACAGCTCCGCCAGCGCTTCGTCACTTTTGGCCCGATCCCCAAGCTTAATAGCATCATTCAGTTCGGTCTGCAGCCGTACCGGATAAGAGGTGTTGAAGCTCAGCTTCTGCGGCAGATCCCGATAAAACATCGCCGACGAGTCGCCAAACCGCTTTAAATGCTTATAAGCCTCCATACTTTCCTCAAGGGCAGTACCCGCTGATTTCAGCTTGTCATGGTAACCGCTAAAGCCGAAGCTGACGGACAGATTCAGCACTTCTTTTACGGTGTGCGCAATTTGCTCCGCCAGTGGAACCAACTGGGCAAAAAAAGCATCCTGATTATGCTCACGGTTCAGCAGCAGTGTATTTTGCGACTGCTCGTAGACAATAGGCGTCAGCCTGTCGCTTGCATCAACCAATTCCTCCACAATATTATTCACGGCGAACAACAGCAAATCCGTATCGCCCTTCGAATAGCTTGTCCCTTCAAAAAAATCAATGCGCAGCGTCATTACAGCATAACCTTTAAAGGACGTAGGGAAAGCCAGCGTCTTAAGCCGTTCTTCAATGCTCCGGCTGCTGCTCTTTCCTTGGTAGAGCTCCATCATAAACAACGTGCGCAAGCTGTCAATCTGATTGTTCATCGTGCTTTCCAGCTCGCTTTTCTCGCGAATAACATGCCGGATTTGATCCGCAATATAGACGAAGCCGTCGCGGCTTGGTTTATCATGCTTGGACGGAAATAGCTGGAAGACGCTCACGAACAGCTGCTCAATCGGCTTGTACAAGCGTTGGGAGCCGAACCACGTCACTAGCAGCGTTATGGCAAGCAGCGTTAGGCAAATAATTACAGTAAACCAGCCAATGGCACGGGATTGCTTCGACAACGCATGGAGCGATGTAATAGAAGCATACGTCCAGCCATTATAATCAGACTTGCGGTAAGATACCGTATAGCCTGTCCCTTCGAGCTCCGTATCAAATTGGGCAAAGGCTGAGTCCGATTTCGCAATATCCTGATAAAGCGCGGCAAATAAGCCGTCTGGCGGCAGCAGTTCTTCATTTTGCCCAAACAGCAGCTCGCCTCTATCATTAAATACGAGTACGGCCTCGCTATTTTTGTCAAAGGAAAGCAGCTCGTTCAAATAACAGGAAGGGATCGTCGATACCGCAAGCCCATTTTTGGTTGAAGCCGTCAGCGGCAGCTTCTTTACGAGGCTGATGCCGTATGTACAACGACTGGAAGATTGCCCTAGCAGCACGGTATTGCTGACAGGCTCCGTAATCCATTGCGAATCGAAAGGAAGCTCTTTATATTGAAGCAGCCTGTCTTTTTTGTCCAAATCACTTAGCCGGTACAAGCCGGAGTTGTCAATATACCAATTTTCAAGAGTGCTTAACAAAATGATATTTTCAATTCCTGTATCAAATGTCTGTAAATGGTTGACTTCTTGCTTGATTTGGTTAAATAATTGAAATTGTTCCACATTAAGCGGTTCCAAAATGGCAGACTTCAAAAAAGACGAATTGACGAAATATGTCATGGAATGGTCTACGGTGCGCATGACCTGTTCCACATTCATTTGCATCTGCTCCAGCTGTAACAGTTTGGATGCGTTTACATTCTGTTGAATGGTGTCGGAGGATTTCATGTAGGAGAATAGTCCAACAATAATGACTGGCAACGAACTGATTAGAAAGCCGAACAGCAAAATGCGCAAAAAATACCGATTAGGTGGGGCTGCCATCATATCTCCTCCAAAACTATTGCGAGCCACTCGCTATACGGCTTCGCAAACTATAATTACTAGGGTATTATACCAGAAAGTGGGTCAAGTTGCCTATGAATTTTGTGAAGAGACAGATTCATCGCTGCGCGAAATCGGTTTTAATAGCGTTAGCATGCGGAGCAGCTTTGCTTATGGCATCCTGCCAACAGCTCGATGAGAGCGGGAGCGCCCTGATCATGGAAGCGCCGCTTGCTTTAACCTGGACGGCCGTTCAGTACACAACGAGCCCCCCGTCTGATGTCGTGCTGGGCCATATTGAGGAGGCGACCAACACGAAGCTGTCCATTATATGGGTCCCAGATGCGATGAAGGAGGACAAGCTGAACATTGCGCTCGCCTCAGATGCGTTGACAAAAATCGTCACGATTCAGGACATTCGCAATTCAGCTTTTTTGAGTGCGGTTCGTGCCGGGACTTTTTGGGAAATCGGCCCCTATTTATCGCAATTTCCAAATCTGAACGCGATGGACAAAACCATTTTGCAAAATACATCGATCGATAACAAAATATATGGCATTTATCGAGAGAGGGATTTGTCCCGGCAAGGCATTATTTACCGCAAGGACTGGCTCGACCAGCTGCACCTGGAAACGCCGGCAGATCTGGAAAGCCTATATAAAGTAATGGAGGCATTCACGAAAAATGATCCTGATGGCAATGGCATAAATGATACCTATGGCCTAACGGATCGCAACGATTTGAAGTTTGGCGCTTTTCAAACGCTGGCCTCATATTTTGGCGCGCCTAATGAGTGGGGCTGGAAGGGGGGAAGTTTGCAGCCTGCATTTATGTTCAGCGCATACAAGGATACGATGAAATTTATGCGGAAGCTGTATGAGGAAAAATTGATGAATGAACAGTTCGCGGTCACTAGCAAACAGCAGCAATGGGAGGAATTTACGGAGGGGCGTGCGGGTGTTTACATCGGAAATATGGATGATGCCCGAAATTTATACAAAGCGCTCATTCAGCGCAACCCGAAAGCTGAGCTTGATTTGCTGAACCGGATCAACGGGCCTGACGGCAAGCCGCATGTGTGGTCGCAGGCGGGGCATAACGGCATATTCGTATTCCCAAAATCGCAGGTGAAAAGCGAGGCTGAGCTGCTGCGCATTCTTGCCTTTTTTAATCGGCTTGCAGATCCAGAGCTTATTTATATGCTGAATTATGGCGTTGAAGGCATTCACTACAAGCTGGAGAATGGGGATATGGTGGAGCTGCTCTCCAATGAAAGCGAGCGATGGGAACAGGAGGTGCGGCCGCTTATTTCGCTGATGGGGGTAAGGGCGCTTGCGATTCGTCCCCAGGGTGATCCGCTTAGGGAAAAAAGCGACCGCTTGACAGAGGAAAATCGGAGCTTTCTCGTTATTAACCCTGCTGCCTCGCTTGATTCTCCTACTGCTAACGAACGTGGTGGCGAACTGAATATTATTATTCAAAACGCGACCAATTCCTTTATTCTCGGCTTGCTTGACGAGCAAGGCTTCAACAAGGAAGTACAGCGGTGGAAGCTGCTTGGCGGCGATCAGATTATTCAGGAGCTTAATGATGGATATGCAGGGAGATCGTAATATTCGCTTAGTGAATAATGCTCAAATAGTCATTCATTTTTTTATGTTTGCATGTTATACTAGGCGATAAAACTTAGCATTTATTCAAAGGATTATAAATAAGCGTCCTTATAATGTTATCTGAATATAAGTATGGGAAAGCATCCCGGCTGAAAGACGAACGCTATTCGTCTGTCCAGCCGGGATTTTTTGCATTCATACGGAAAGGGTGGGATGAATGGGGGGAAGCGGAGCGGAGGTTGGACTCCCGCTATGGGAGACGGGCTCAATAATAGCGGATCGCTATGCAATTATCTCAGTGCTTGGCAGGGGTGGAATGGGCATCGTATATGCGGTGGAAGATCGAAAGCTGCAAGGCAAGCTGAGGGCCATTAAAATTACGCCTATATCTATAGAGGAAGATGCGGGCGGGAATCATTCGTTTACCGCAGAGGCGGCCATGCTGGTGCGGTTAAATCATCCGAATCTCCCTCATATTGTGGATGCATTTCCGATACATAGACAAGCTGTCTATGCAGTTGTGATGGACTTCATTCATGGAGAAACGCTTGCAGCACAGTTTCAAAAACGTCAGCGCCAAATACCGCTGTTAGAGGTGACCCAGCTTGGACTTCAGCTGTGTTCGGCCCTTAACTATCTGCACCGTCAAACGCCGCCAATGGTTCACCGGGATTTAAAACCGTCTAATATCATGATAGAGGATGGCGGCGGACATTTGCGCCTGATTGATTTTGGCATTGCAAGGCAGGCGAAGGCAAATGGCAGCCAAGACACGGCAAAGCTTGGAACGCCGGGCTTTGCCGCTCCCGAACAGTACCAGGGCAGCGGCCGAAGCGATCCACGAACCGATGTATATGGGCTTGGCGCACTGCTCTATTATTTGGCGAGCGGGGGCGAGTACTATGAGCCCGTACCCGTTGTTCCACGCCTAGAGCCTCATTTCAAATGGAAGGGGCGATTGAAGACAGAGGGCTCTGCCATGCTGGCTCATGTGCTTAGCCGAATGCTCGCCTATCGGCTTGAGGAGCGCACCGCAAATATGGAGCAAGTAGAGCGCGAACTGCTGGCTATCGTTCAACTGACGAGTGGTGATCATGTCCGTCTATCATCGGGCTTCCCAAGCAGGCAAGGTCACATTAGCGCGGAAAATGGAATAACGATTGGCGTATGCCCATTGTCACCCGGAGCGGGGGCAACCTTTGCAGCTATTACATTAGCCAAGCTGCTTGGTCAAGGGGGACTCAGCTGTCTCGCAGCTGAATTTCCAAGTAATCGGCCGGAATGGCATGCGCTCCTGCCCTCCCAATATGCGAGTGGAAGGCAGGCATTCCATCAATTTTGGACTTGGCAGGAAGGCGTTATTCAATGGCTTGCCCAAAAACCTGTCCAAATTGAGCAAGAAACGTTCGACTTTGAAAAATGGGAGCTTTATTTGCATCAGCGGCATTATGATGTGAAAATTGTCGATGTTTCCAGCTTCAATGAGCCGGCAGCTGGCGAGTGGTTAACTCGGTGCCAGCTGGTCTGTATAGTCGCCGATCCTTTTCCGGCAAAATGGCAGCAGCCTCAGCTGCGCTGCCTGCAAATGCTTCAGCAGAAGCTGAATGCTCAGGAAGGGCGTCTCGTATGGCTGGCAAATAAGGATAACCGCTTCGTGGAGCGGGAGCAATGGCTGTATTTATTGCCGAAACGGCCGCTAGCAGTGCTGCCTATGCTGCCAGCTGCTGAATGGCTTAAAGTGCTTTGGAGCGGCAAATGGGTGACGGAGGACAAACGGCTTAGCAAGCCTGTAAAGCAGTCATTTGATCCGCTGCTTGTGTTAATTAGCCGAATGCTGTACAAGGGGAAAGGGAAATGAGGATGCCGAAGATGCTAGATAGTACCCTTCAAGAGACAAAATCCGCATTGATTTTTACACAATAGCACAGCTCTTGTGGTACAATAGGTCGGGCATAAACATATATAAGCTTAAAAACGACAAGTATTGCGTACCGACACAAAGACCGAAAAGGCTAGGTGTTGCGGGCGTTTTCATACGATGAGGCTTTGTTTGCCATACTCCCGACACGGGAATGGAGCAAATCCTCGCGATAAACAAGTGCATGAATGGAGCTAAGTAGAAATGAGTTTATTAACAGTAGAGCAACTATCCCATACGTTTGGCGACCGCGTTTTGTTCAAAAACGTATCGTTCCGCCTGTTGGCTGGCGAGCATGTTGGCCTTGTAGGCGCTAACGGAACGGGAAAATCGACAATGATGAACATTTTGACCGGAAAGCTGCTGAAGGATGAAGGCAAAGTAGAATGGACACCACGCGTGCGCTATGGCTATTTGGATCAGCACACGAAATTAACGCCAGGCAAGACGATTCGCGATGTGCTCAAGGATGCTTTTTTACCGATGCTGCTGCTGGAGCAGGAGCTGAATGATATTGCGCTGCAAATGGGCGATGCCGATCCGGATACGCTGGAGCAGCTGCTCGAGCGAATGGGCGAAATTCAGGAAGAGCTGGAAATCGGCGATTTCTATTTAATCGATGTCAAGGTTGATGAGATGGCGAATGGGCTAGGACTGAATGCGGTTGGGCTTGATCGCGACGTGACGGCTTTGAGCGGTGGACAGCGGACGAAAGTTTTGCTTGCCAAGCTGCTTCTAGAGAAGCCGACCGTCTTATTGCTCGATGAGCCTACGAACTATTTGGATGAAGAGCATATTAATTGGCTCACGAACTATCTGAAGTCGTACCCTTATGCGTTTGTTCTGATTTCCCATGATACAGGCTTTATGAACCAAGTGGTAGATATCATTTACCATCTGGAGTTTGCCAAGCTGACGCGTTATTCTGCCAACTATGAGAAATTCCTTGAGATGGCAGATATGAACAAAGCCCAGCATATTGATGCCTACGAGAAGCAGAAGGATTTTATCAAGAAGCAGGAAGACTTTATTTCGCGAAATAAAGCGCGTGCTTCGACTTCTGGACGGGCGAAGAGCCGTGAGAAGCAGCTTGACCGGATCGATCGTATTGACAAGCCGGAGGAAGCGGCTAAGCCGACCTTTGGTTTTAAAGAGGCCCGTACTAGCGGTAAAACGGTATTCGAGGCGGATGGTTTGTCCATTGGCTATAATAAGCCGCTGCTGCCTAAGATGAACATGCTCATTGAGCGCGGTGACAAAATTGCCATCGTAGGCTGCAATGGTGTCGGCAAATCAACGCTGCTCAAAACGATTCTCGGCGTTGTTCCGGCGCTTGACGGTAAAGTTTATCGTGGGGATTATTTGCATCCGGCCTATTTCGAACAGGAAGCCAAGGCGCCTACGATGACGCCGCTGGATGATGTATGGAATGAATTTTCGCATATGACGCAAAGTGAAGTTCGTGGAGCTCTTGCCCGTTGCGGCTTGAAAAATGAGCATATTACGCGGGCGCTCAACCAATTGAGCGGCGGCGAGCAGGCGAAGGTTCGCCTTTGCAAGCTGATGCTGCGCGAAAGCAACTGGATTTTGTTCGATGAGCCAACGAACCATTTGGATGTCATTGCAAAAGCCGAGTTGAAGCGCGCGCTTAGCGTATTCAAAGGCACCGTCGTTCTCGTATCCCACGAACCTGATTTTTACGAAGATTGGGTTACGAAAACTTGGGATGTCGAAAGCTGGTCCATGCAAACCCAACATTAATCGGGTTGCAGCCTGAAATATACGAAAGTATATGATTTTGCCATACTTTCTCTCTATTTCTCGGACTGAAACGTGCCGCGCCGCCAGAGGGCGGCTTTCGGCCGTTTCGTCTTGATCGTAATCACGCTTGAAGAAATCAAGCAAGCCGGACTGCAAGCGGCAGTAGTCCGGCTTGCTTGCATTTCAATTGAATATTCCTTTATGATGAGTACAAAACGGGTCCATGCAAGACTATTTGCTAAGGTAGGTGAACGCTTAAGATGAAAGAACGTGTCCTGGTAGTAGAAGATGAAGCAGGCATATCCCGCATTTTACAGCTTGAGCTTGAGCATGAAGGTTATACAGTGGGCACGGCTTTGGACGGACGGACAGGCTATGAAATGGCTTCGTCAGGGGAGTGGGAGCTCGTGCTGCTTGATGTCATGCTGCCGGAGCTTAACGGTATTGAGGTGCTGCGCCGTCTGAGACAGGCGGGAAATGCAGTTCCAGTCATATTGCTTACAGCGAGAGATACCGTTCCCGATAAAGTAAGCGGCTTTGAGCATGGAGCTAACGATTATATTACGAAGCCGTTTGCGATGGAGGAGCTGCTGGCGCGTGTTCGTAATATTTTGCGCATATTCCAGCAAAATCCGCGCGAATCCGAAGGCTCGGATATGATTAAGGTAGGCGATTTGACGATTGAATTGCGTACGCGCAAAGTTTTCCGCAAAGATATTATAATCGAGCTGACGCCGCGAGAATTTGAATTGCTCGTTTATTTGGTTGAGAACAAAAATGAAGAGAAATCCCGAGAGGATATTCTCTCCGAGGTATGGGGATATGATTTTATCGGCGAGACGAATCTGGTCGATGTGTATATCCGTTACTTGCGGCAAAAGCTGGACAAGGGCTACCGCCACAAGCTTATCCATACCGTTCGGGGTGTTGGTTATATGGTCAAGGAGCCTGACGCATGACGCTGCGTAAACGATTTACGCTTTTTACGATTTTCTGGCTCATTTTTATATTGATTTTGTTTAACATTTTCGTTTATTTTTATGTCATTAAAATTACGACAGAAAGCGAAGAGCGCGTTATCGCGAACAAAGTCAATCTCATGCTGGAAAATCCGCAAATCCAAAGCGGCAAAGGGCTTAACAATTCGGATTTGCTTAGTGAATATTATAATGTGAATGAAATGATTCGCATTGTGCAGCCAGATAGCAAGGTCGTCAATATTACAGGCTCGGACCCTGTGCTGCTGGGGCTTCCAGCAGCTTTCGACAGCCAGCATGATACCGGAATGATTTCGAAGGGCGGCGAACGTATTTTGTATATGCGCGTTCCCCTATACGATGGGACCGAAATCGTTGGCATGCTGGAAATTAACAGAGTACTTAACGAGCTGGACAATTATTTGCAAATTTTAGTGGCCGCTCTCACGGTAACTAGTGCGGGCGCGATTTTGTTCGCGATATTCGGTACGTATTGGTTTACGTCCAGACTGACAGCGCCTATCCAGCAAATGGTCACGACGATGCGAGAAATCGACCGAAGCGGGAAGCTGCGGGTTATTGAGACGACCAGCCACGAGGAATCCGCGGAGCTGCAGCAGCTGATCCGAGCTTTCAATCAGATGATTGAGCGGCTCGATCGTACGTTCGAGAAGCAGAAGCAATTCGTGGCAGACGCATCCCATGAGCTCAAAACGCCGCTGACGGTCATTTCCAGCTATGCTAATATGCTTAAGCGTTGGGGACGCGACGATGCCGCAGTGCGAGATGAAGCAATTGAAGCCATTGACCGGGAAGCGAAGCGGATGCAAAATTTGACCAAGTCCATGCTTACGCTTGCTGAAGCCGAGCAAGAGGATTGGCTGAAGCAGGAGCAGTTCGATGTCGTTCAGGCTATCGATGAGCTGGCAGGCATGCTGCAGACGACGTTTCATCGTCCGATTCGGATTAAAACAAGCTCGAAAATCATCAGAATGTATGGCGATAAAGAAAAAATTAAACAACTGTTCGTCATTTTGCTCGACAATGCCATAAAGTATAGTAAGGATTCGATTGATGTTTCGGTTAGCCAAGTGAAAACAATCGTCAAGATTGAAGTTAAGGATAGAGGCGTAGGCATTCCGGAGAGTGACCTGCCGCATTTGTTTGAACGTTTTTATCGGGTCGACGGAGCTAGAAGCCGTGCGACTGGCGGGGCTGGACTCGGTCTTTCCATTGCCAAACGAATTGTTGATTTGCATGATGGCAAGGTAGATGTATTCAGCCAGCAGGATATTGGCACGACGATTACATTGCAATTTAAACAACGAAAGTAACGGTAGGAGGGTCGGTTTTGAAATATAGAGTAGCGGCCGTTCAATACAAATTGGCCGACATCAGCTCATTTGAGCAATTCGCCGAGCAGGTCGCGCATTATGTGCGCAATGCCTCAGAATACGGCACACAGTTTCTGTTATTTCCTGAGTTTTTTACAACGCAGCTGTTGTCCATCAGCGACAGCAGCGGCACACCATTAGCTTTTGACAAACTCCCGAGTTTTACAGCTGCTTATGAAGAGCTGTTCACCAAGCTGGCGGCGGAATACAATATGCACATTGTGGCAGGAACCCATGTTGTAGAAGCGGAAGGCGGCAAGCTTCGCAATGTTGCGCATCTGTTTCATCCGGATGGTAAGATCGACCGTCAGTCGAAAATCCATTTGACGCCGACGGAAGTGAGCGACTGGGCGATGTCGCCAGGAGAAGGGCTGGAAGTGTTCCAAACCCCATATGGCACCATTGCCATGTTAACCTGCTATGATATTGAATTTCCGGAGATCGTGCGGATGGCGAGGGCAAAAGGGGCGGACGTCATTTTTTGCCCATCCTGTACGGATGATCGCCATGGCTTTTATCGCGTTCGGTATAGCGCTCATGCCCGGACGATAGAAAATCAAGTATATGTGGTGACGACTGGTACAGTGGGCTCGCTGCGGAAGGTCGATTTTATGCGGGCCAACTTTGGGCAGGCGGCGGTTTTGTCGCCAAACGATATCCCCTTTCCGCCGGGCGGCATTTTGGCAGAAGGAATCATTAATGATGATATGCTCGTTGTGGCTGATCTTGATTTGAAGCTGCTGGAAGATGTGCGTACCGCAGGCTCCGTAACGACATGGCGGGACCGTCGCACCGATCTTTATACCGATTGGTATTAAAGCTTTCCCTGGCAGAAGGGATGTGGCATTATTCGTAAGCAATTATATGTTTATCATGAGGGCATACCAGTAGAGGCAGTAATAAGACGATACACGGAGTTGGATTTTGAAGGGCTGATCGATGTGCAGCGCGAAAGCTTCCCGCCACCGTTTCCTGCGGAATTATGGTGGAGCAAGGAGCAGCTTGCCGAGCACGTTTCCCGGTTTCCCGAAGGAGCGCTTTGCGCTGAAGTTGGTGGCAGGCTTATCGGCTCGATGACAGGCCTTATCGTTCATATGGACGATTACGGACATTCGCACAGCTGGGAAACGATTACGGATAACGGTTTTATTCGCAATCATAACCGCAGCGGCGATACGCTTTATGTGGTAGATATTTGTGTAATTCCAGAGTACCGAAAGTCGGGCATTGGAAAATGGCTAATGCAGACGATGTATGAGACGGTCGTGCATCTGCAGCTTGAAAGGCTGCTTGGCGGCGGGCGGATGCCCGGCTATTATCGCTATGCAGAAGAAATAACACCGGAAAGTTACGTTAGCGGGGTCGTAGCTGGAAAATACAGCGACCCTGTTCTTTCATTCCTGCTCCGCTGCGGCCGTACGCCGACAGGCATAGCGGCAAATTATTTGGAAGATGAGCAGTCCTGTGGCTATGCCGCACTGATGGAATGGCGCAATCCATTTTTTGCTGCCGATTAAATAACAACCGATACATAAGGAGAGGGGATATTTTATGCTGTACCATCGAATTGCCTCCATTGATGACCCATATTTTGCTGAGCTGCATAAGCTGCTTCAAACGATTTTTCCACCGGAGGAAGTGCTGGCCTATGAGCTGTGGAGAGAACCGCTTGAGGATGCTGGCATCCATGTTTATGTTGCAGTAGAAGATGGCAAAGTAGTAGGCTCCACCGAATATCGTTATTATCCTGAGCTGCGCGTAGCGATGACTGACTTCACTATTATCGGACAAGCGGGCAAGGGCATTGGCCGCTTCCTGCTGCGTGCTAGAGAAAAGGATTTGGCGCGTCTGGCTGAACAATCCGGTACAGAATCGATCGGCATGTTCGCGGAAATTTATAACCCTTATGAAACGGAGGAGCAGCATGCATTTGGCGGCGTAACGCCCATGAATCCATTTGTGCGCCGCGAAGTGTTGTCGCATATTGGGTATAACCGATTGGATTTCCCATATGTGCACCCTTCCTGGGATCATGAGGGTCAAGCGGTAACAGGACTTCAGCTCAGCTTCCTGCCTGCGGATGAAAATATGGCATTTTTGCCGGCTTCGCTCATCGTAACTTTCCTTGAAGGTTATTATGAGGCGCTGCCTAACAAGCCGCAAGCTTGGCTGGATATGATTAATCAGTTGCGACAGCAGGAGCAGGTCGCGCTTCTGCCGCTATAATGCGTATTACCTTTCGTGGAACAGGCGATTCGATGGGCGTTCCGCGTGTTTATTGCAGCTGCGCTGTATGTGAAGAGGCGAGAAGCACGGGCATTAATCGCCGTTTGCGTTCACTCGTACAGCTTGATGGATTGGGTGCAGAGGGTGCAGGTGGAGCTGATGATCCGGTTTGGATTGACTGTGGTCCTGATTGGGGAAGGCAAATGGAAGCGGCTGGACTCAGGTTCGTCAGACGAATTTTAATTACACATGCCCATTTTGACCATATTGGCGGTCTTGTGGAATGGGCAGACTGTTGCCGCTGGCTGAACGTCAAGGGCGAGGCTTTTGCAGCGGCTGAGGTGATTGGCGAAATTAATGCGCGTTTTCCTTGGCTGCAGCGGCAAATCGATTTTCATCCCATAGACGGCGGTAATCTGCGAATGGGCAATTGGGATATAACGAGCTGGCGTATCAATCATGGCAAAAATGGCTATGCGTATGCTTTTCGTTTTGATCATGCGGTCGAGAAACGATCCTGGGCTTATTGCTCAGACGCGATCGGGCTAACGGCCGAACAGCAGCAGCCGCTTTATGGTCTTAATCTGCTTGTGCTCGGAACAAGCTTTTATAAAGAGCCCTTCGCCTATGAAACCCGCTCTGTTTATGATGTAACGGAAGCGCTTGAACTGCTTCAACTTTGGCAGCCGAATCAAACGGTATTTACCCATATGTCTCATGACATTGATCTGAATCGCGATTATGGGCTTCCAACCTCTGTGCAATGTGCAAGGGCAGCACTAGAAGTGACGGTATAGCTAGGCCTAGACCAATGTATCAAATGCAGCATGAAGTTTCTTGCGAACGCCGATGGGGTTGACAAGGAACTTGTTTTTGAAGTAAATTGAAAATATATTTTGTTGGCTGGATGGTTCAGGAAGGGGTTTATTTTATGTTGACAGGTGTTCTTAACTCATAAATTGGATAGATCAGATCGCGTTTGAAGGCGAATGGAGGCTTGCCGGCTGCTTTGTGCAGTTGAGGCAGGTTTCTATGAACGTATCTTCATCAGCGCTCTGATACCAAGAGTTAAGAACATGTGGACTCCGCCTGAATGCTATTCGGCAGCGGCCTGACCACCGTGCTCTTGCAGCACGGTTTTTTGCGTTATTCGCGCTAATGACAACCGTATTTGTGTGGCGGTTACATTAGGCATGATTAATGCTCGGTTAGGTACAGCAGCCGTTTAAAGCAGGAATGGGACGCTCATGCGTTCTGTTCCTGTTTTTTTGTTTTTATGCTTTGACAAGTGCGCCAAACGGTTAATTTCGAACCATTCACGCCAACGAAATGGGAAATACAACCGGTTTTAATGAGGAGCGATAGAAAATGATGCACGAAGCTACGCTAAAGCGTTTGGAATATGACAAATTGAAGGAACAATTAATCGGCTATACGGTTTCTCCGGCAGGGAGAATATTAGCGGAACGCCATCTGCCCAGTATAGAAATGAGACAGATTCAGGCATGGCTGTCGGAGACAGAGGAAGCTTCCGCCTTGCTGGCAGCGGGGGCAAGCGTTCCCTTATCCGCAATGGAGGGTATTGATCCTTTTTTGGCACTGCTTGGCAAAGGACGCATTTATGTTGAGCAGGAGCTGGAGCAATTGCAGACATGGCTCGCTTCTGTCTTGCAAATGCGCAGATATATGGCGAGCAAACGGGCGATAGCCCCGATCATTGCCAGCTATGCAGATTCCATGCATGATTGCCCGCAGCTGCGCGAAGAGCTGAGCCGTTGTATTCGCTACGGAAGCCTCACCGATCAGGCAAGCGCTTCGCTTGCGGAAATTAGGAGGCATCGCTACGCGGTCGAGGACAAAATCAGTCGTAAAATGGAAGCTTCGCTTTCCAAATACAAAGCAGCCTTGCAGGAGCCGATAGTGAGCAAGCGGAGCGGCCGGCTTGTTATCGCAGTAAAGCGCGAGCTGCGCAAGCAGGTACCGGGTACGGTGTGGGATGAATCGGCCAGTGGGCAAACCTTATTCGTAGAGCCGGTTGATGTAGCCGATTTGCAGGTCGAGCTGCGGCAGTGGGAGGCGGAGGAGGAACGCGAACGCACCGTTATTTTATCGGGTTTATCCGATCTGGCTGATGCGCACGAAGCTGAGCTAACACTTAATTTAGAGGCGATGGCTTCCTTCGATTTCATTATGGCGCGCGGCAAGCTTTCGCGTTCCTACGATGGGAAACCGTTTCAAATAACCGGTGAACCTCTCATCTCTTTATCGCAGGCTCGTCATCCATTGCTTGGCCCGTCGGCAGTTCCACTGGATGTGGAGCTTGGTACGAGCTGGAGTCAGCTCATTATTACAGGGCCCAACACAGGCGGGAAAACAGCAACACTGAAAACAATCGGCCTGCTTGTACTGCTCGCTCAGTCAGGGCTGCTTGTTCCGGCAAAGGAAGGGAGCCGATTCGGCATTTTCCGCACGATTATTGCTGATTTAGGGGATGGGCAAAGCTTGGAGCAATCTTTGAGCACCTTCTCCTCGCATATTCGGGTGCTCAGAGAAATGCTGGAATCTGCCGAACCGCGCTCCTTGCTGCTGCTGGATGAGCTGGCGGCTGGCACCGATCCCGGAGAAGGCATAGCTCTATCTATTGCCGTGCTGGAGGAGCTTCACCAGAAGAGAGCTTTAACAGCGGCAACGACACATTTTAATGAGATTAAGCAATATGCTACCCGTACAAGGGGCTGCATGAACGCGCGGATGGCTTTTGATCCGCAGACGCTGCTTCCGCTGTATCAATTGATCATTGGGGAGGCAGGCGAAAGCCAAGCCTTCGCCATTGCCCGCCGTTACGGTTTGCCGGAACGGGTTATGCAGCGGGCGGAGCAGCTCGCAGTTAACCGCCAGCAGGTCATAATGTTAAACCCAGATGCTGCAGCTGTGCATATCGAAGATAGCAGCGAAGCTCATACCGAGGCTGATGTTAAAAATAGCAGCAAAAAACAAGAGGGCGCCGGCAAAAGCGCCTTGCAGCCCTTTCAAGCGGGCGATGCGGTATGGATTTATCCGCTCAAGCGCTTTGGAATCGTTTTTCGTCCGGCTGATGCCCGTGGAGAAGTCATTGTTCAGGTGCAGGGCCGCAAGCTGGCCTTTAACCGCAAGCGGCTCAAGCTGTCGATCAGCAGGGAGGAGCTGTATCCCGGGGAAGATTATGATATGAGCATCGTCTTCGATACTAAGGAGAACCGCAAGCTTCGCAAACAGCTGAGCCGCAAGCATGTGGAAGGGCTGGTCATCGAGATGGAGCCAGAGGCTTTTGAATAATGCTCGTGCTTTTAGTTCCTCATTGTTTAATGTTTAATCGCGGCTTTGAATAATGAGCAGCAGCCCCGTATCAATCGTAATGCTGCCTTCCGTCTCCGTCAGTATATTGCTAATGCCAAGGGATTGGCCAATTTGCAAGTTTGCTTTTTGCAGAGGATACTGAAAGCCAGTTAACGTAATGCCGGAAACAGCAGAAGACATGGGCAGCAAGGAAACATTCGCATACAGCCCTTTCTGTATTATCCGTTTAGAGGAAGTAACAGTAATACAGTTATGTTGGTCGATAATACAGGCGGGGATACCCCGCTGTTCGGCGAGCACCAGCAGCTGCACATTCGATAACGAATGGTCAAAGCGTGTGCCTAAAGCACCCAGTAAAATAATTTCATCTGGATTTTGCTCCAGTGCATAACGCAAAGCCATTTCTGTATCTGTATAGTCTTTATAAATCGGATCACAGGTGATGAGTTCCGTGCTGGCGGAACGTATTTGCTCCAGCTGCTCGCCAGTGACCGAATCAAAATCGCCGATTGCGAGCTGTGGGGAATATCCCTGCTCCACCAAAAATAATGCGCCGCGGTCTGCGCCAATGCGGAAGGCATCCTGCTGCAGATGAGGCAGTGCCCAAGTTCCAAGTTCGCCGCCTGAGCAAATGACTATTCGTTGTGGCATAATCGCTTCCCTCTTCCTTTATCACTTTTGTAGCTATGCCGCCAAAGGACGGCGACAGCCGTTTCACCTTGTAGCTTGTCGCTTTTGCTAGTATATAGCTACTTTGAGCAGGAACACCAGCGGCAGACGGAAATTCGGCAGAGATTTGGCGAAATATGTCGTTGCTTTACGAAAGCGGCGGGGCTAAAATGGGAAAGGACATACCGTATGATAGATGACATCGGACGGGAGAACGGAAGCGGGGGCGTACACGTTGGATTTGGAGATTTTTGGCGTATTCAGCATCATCGGCACCATTGCCTTTGCCGTCAGCGGCGCGGTTGTGGCAATGGAGGAGGAATACGACATACTTGGCGTTTTTGTGCTGGGCCTGGTTACGGCGTTTGGCGGAGGGGTCATAAGGAATTTGCTGATCGGCGTTCCGGTTACCTCGCTTTGGAGCCAGGGTAGCTTGCTGAAAATCGCGCTCATCGCGATGACGATTGCTTTTTTGCTGCCGGTTAAATGGATTTATACGTGGCGCAAAAGCGAAGCTTTTTTCGATGCGATTGGCTTATCAGCCTTTGCGATTCAGGGCGCGCTGTATGCGACGCAAATGAACCACCCGATTAGCGCGGTGATGGTAGCGGCTATGCTGACAGGCATCGGCGGAGGCATCATTCGCGATGTGCTGGCAGGTCGCAAGCCGCTTGTGCTGCGGGATGAAATTTATGCCGTTTGGGCGATGATCGGCGGCCTGGTTATTGGCAAGGGCTGGTTTCATTCTACACTCGATTTGCTGTTCCTGTTCGTGCTTATTATCGTGTTCAGGATGCTGTCGGTGTATTACAAATGGAAGCTGCCGCGACGCTCGCTGCGGGAGAAAATTGTTCAGGAGAAAGGAGAGGCCTAAATGAAGCAAAAAGTGTTGTTCGTTTGTCTCGGGAATATTTGCCGTTCGCCGATGGCGGAGGCTGTTTTTCGCAGCAAGGTGGAGCAGGCGGGGCTGTCAGAGCAAATTATTGTAGATTCGGCGGGTACGGGAGATTGGCATATCGGCCATCCGCCGCATGAGGGCACACGCAAAGAGCTTGACACGAATGGCATATCCTATACAGGGATGAAGGCTCGTCAGTTCACGCAGCAGGATGATGCGGATTTTGACTATATCGTCTGCATGGATACGAAAAACGAGCGTGATGTGCGTGGAATTCTCGGAACGCGTGCGGGGAATGCGGAAGTGCTGACCTTTATGAGCCTGCTGCCCGAGCGCGGCGTAGCGGATGTACCAGATCCTTATTATACGGGACAATTCGATTATGTATTTGAATTGGTGGATGCAGGCTGCGAGCGGCTGCTGGATCATGTGAAGCTTAAGTAGCTCAGCTAAGCGAGCAAGCAATTAATTGGATGGCTCAAATAAACAAACAAAGCCTTGGCTTCCTCCGTGGGCGGGGGAAATCAAGGCTTTGTCTCATTTGCTAGGCAAGGCTGCCCGGCTTATTGGCGCTCGATAAAATACATTAATGCTTCCGGCAGCTCTTTCTGCCAAAAGCCCCATTGATGTTGGCCTTCTTTTTCCGCATAATAAAAGGGAGCTTGTCTTTCTTCGAGCAGCTTTTTGGCTTCACGGTTTAATTCGACAAAATTATACACGCCTCTATCTGTTGTTTCATATGCCGTTTCCTGCAGGCCGACAATCATGTACAGCTCCAGCCAGGAAAGGTCATTCTGTGCAGCCATAATCTCTAGCGAGCGCTCGAAGTAGGCGCCTGATAAGGAAAGTACACGGTTGAACAACTGCGGATAGGCCAGCGCAAGATGAAAGGAGATGGTGCCGCCAAGCGAATCGCCAGCAAGCACGCGATGCTCGGCCTCACGCCGGACCGGATATTTTGCTTCTATAAAGGGAAGCAGCTCCTCGCCGAAGAAGCGGACATAAGCCTCATGGCGGTCTCCGTCAGGAGCATATTCCGCTGTGCGAAATGTTTTATTCACATCGACGCCAACAATTATGAAGGGCTCTACGCCTTCATCCAAAATAATGCGGTTCGCCGTCGTTGCTATTCGGCCGAAGTTGAAAAAGTCTTCTCCGTCCTGGCAGTAGACGACGGGATAGCTCAACAGCTCATTGTAGCCGGGCGGCAAATAGACGCGAAGCGAGCGCTGGCCATCTTGCAAATAGTTGCTTGCAACCGTTTCCCTGAGGACGGTGCGTTTCAAATAACGTTCATCTGTCATCATTTCTTCCTCCGTTGGTTGAATGGAATGGGAGCTTGTGGGTAAACAATAGAGAGATGCCATAGCGATGCGGGATCGGCAGCAGACGGAAAGGCTGTACAAGCTCCAAAGTTTCAACATTGTATTATGCTGTTATACAACTTTTTAACAGCTGTTACATATACAATTTCTTAACAAAAAGGGCATAAGCGTTGAAAATACAGCGGATTTTTTGCTTTTTGCTTTGACCATTTTTGTTAAACAGGTTTATAATAATTCTATAACAGAGTACTGTAATATTCAAATATTAATGATTGAGGTGAGCGTTCACAATGAGCAAAGTGCTTAGCAAACTGCCATATGAAGTTCAAACGGAGCCAGTTACACCATTGTCCGTCTTGTCGCTTGATGGTGAAGTTGTTAACCCGGATGAAATGCCGGAGCTTACGGACGACCAATTAAAAGAAATTATGTACCGTATGGTATTTACCCGTACTTGGGATGATCGTGCCGTGAATTTGGGCCGTCAAGGCCGTTTGGGCTTCTACGCTCCAGTATCCGGTCAAGAAGCAGCCATGATTGGTAGCGAATACGCTTTGAATAAAGATGACTTCATCTGTCCGGGCTACCGCGATATTCCGCAGCTCGTATGGCATGGTCTTCCGATGTACCAAGCGTTCCTATATTCCAGAGGACATCAGCATGGTGGTCAAATCCCTGAGGATGTTCACGTTCTAATGCCGCAAATCATCATCGGCGCGCAAATTTTGCACGCTACTGGTGTTGCGATGGCATTTAAGAAAAAGAATGAAAAACGCGTAGCAATTACGTACACAGGCGACGGCGGTTCTTCCGAGGGCGATTTCTACGAAGGCATGAACTTCGCAGGCGCGTTCAAGCTTCCGGTTATTTATGTTGTACAAAACAATGGCTATGCGATTACAACACCTTATGCTAAACAAACAGCTGCACATTCTGTTGCCCACAAAGCGCTTGCTGCTGGCATCAAAGGCGTGCAGGTTGATGGCATGGACGTACTTGCTGTAATTAAAGCAGTTAGAGATGCTGCTGAGCGCGGCCGCAACGGCGAAGGCGCTACGCTGATCGAGCTTCTTACTTACCGTTATCGTGCGCATTCCATGGCAGATGATACGACAAAATATCGCACCAAAGATGAGGAAGCGGAATGGGCTCCTAAAGATCCACTCATTCGTTTCGGCAAATATTTGGAAAGCAAAGGTCTCTGGTCAGAAGAGGATACAACTCGCGTGAAGGAAGAAGCGAAAGCGACTGTTAACGAGCAAATCAAGAAAGCAGAGGCTGTTGAAAAAATGACGGTTGAAGGCTTGATCGACTCGATGTTTGAAACAACGCCGCAGCACCTCGAAGAGCAAAAAGCTGATTTCAAATAATAGCCTTTAACGAAGGAGGAACTATAGATCATGGCTCAAATGAATATGAAAGAAGCGATCCGTGACGCAATGCGCGTTGAACTTAAACGGGATCCAAATGTACTACTTTTTGGCGAGGATGTTGGTAAAGTCGGCGGCGTGTTCCGCGCGACTGAAGGCCTTCAAGCTGAATTTGGCGAAGACCGCGTATTTGATACGCCGCTTGCCGAGTCCGCTATCGGCGGTTTGGCAGTGGGTATGGGGATTCAAGGCTTCCGCCCAATTGCCGAAATTCAATTCGTAGGTTTCATCTATGAAGCGATGGACCAAATGTTCATTCAAGCGGCTCGTATGCGTTACCGTTCCGGCGGACGCTACAACTCGCCAATCGTATTCCGTACGCCTTTCGGCGGCGGCGTGAAAGCAGCTGAGCTGCACACGGATTCCCTGGAAGGTCTTGCCGTACAGACACCAGGTATCAAAGTTGTTATTCCATCCAATCCTTATGATGCTAAAGGTCTTCTTATTTCCGCTATTCGCGATAATGACCCTGTATTTTTCATGGAGCATTTGAACCTTTACCATGCTTTCCGTACAGAAGTGCCAGAAGGCGAATATACGGTTGAAATCGGCAAAGCCAATGTCGTTCGTGAAGGCAGCGACGTTACAATCATTGCTTACGGCTTGATGGTTCACACGGCTGTTAAAGCAGCTGACGAGCTTGAGAAAAAAGGAATCAAGGCTGAGGTTATCGACCTTCGTTCCCTTGTGCCTCTCGATATCGATACTATTGTAGCTTCGATCCAAAAAACGAACCGTGCAATTGTCGTTCAAGAAGCGCAAAAAACTTCCGGCGTTGCCGCTGAAGTAATCGCTCAAATTAATGAAAAAGCAATTCTGCACCTGGAAGCTCCAGTGCTTCGGGTTGCAGGTCCGGATACCGTTTATCCGTTTGCGCAAGTTGAGGATGCATGGCTTCCAACGGTAGCCCGCATTTCTGCAGCTGTCCAAAAAGTACTTGATTTCTAAAGGAGGATATACGCGGTGGCTAAATTCGAATATCGTTTCCCTGAGCTTGGCGAAGGCTTGCACGAAGGCGAAATTATTAAAGTGCACATTAAAGCCGGCGACAAAGTAACAGATGATGACATTATTATGGAAGTGCAAAACGACAAGGCAATTGTTGAAGTGCCTTGTCCGGTTAACGGCACAGTGCTTGAGGTTTTAGTTAAAGACGGCCAAGTTTGCCACGTAGGCGAAGTAGTCGCTTTGATCGATGCGGAAGGCGAAGTGCCTGAGCAAGCAGCTCCGGCAGCTGAAGAGCCTAAGAAGGAAGAGGCGGCTCCGGCCCCAGCTCCAGAAGCGGCTAAAGAAGCTCCAGCAGCAGAAACAGCTAAAGAAGCTCCTAAAGCTACAAATGCTTCTGTACTTGCTACACCAAGCGTTCGCAAGTTCGCTCGCGAGCAAAATGTTGATTTGACGCAAGTAAGCGGCACTGGCAAAAACGGCCGTATTACGCGTGAAGATGTTACTGGCTTTGACGGTTCTGCTTCTGCAGCATCCGATCAAGCGGCGGCTCCGGCTGAGCAGCAAGACAACGCAGCTGCAGCTGCAAAAGGTGCTGGCGAAGCGAAAGCAGCTCCGGTTGCTGCTGGTACGCCTTACCGTCCGGAAGAGCGCTTGCCATTCAAAGGCATTCGCAAAATTATTGCGGGCGCTATGTCCAAATCCGTTTATACAGCTCCGCATGTAACGATCATGGATGAAGTGGACGTTACTGAGCTTGTGGCACTTCGTGCAAAATACAAGCCTTATGCAGAGAAAAAAGGCGCTAAGCTTACGTACTTGCCATTCATCGTGAAGGCGCTCGTAGCTGCTGCCCGTGAATTCCCAATTATGAATGCGACGCTTGACGAAGCTAATCAAGAAATCGTTTTGCGCAAATATTACAACATCGGTATCGCAACAGATACAGACAACGGCTTGATCGTTCCTGTTATTGAAGATGCGGATCGCAAAAACATTTGGAAAGTGGCTGATTCGATTCGTGATCTGGCAGTTCGTGGACGCGACGGCAAGCTTTCGGCTAACGAGCTGAAAGGCAGCACGATTACCATTTCCAATATTGGTTCGGCAGGCGGCATGTTCTTTACACCGGTTATCAACTTCCCTGAAGTTGCGATTCTGGGTACTGGACGTATTTCCGAAAAAGCAATTGTACGCAATGGCGAGATCGTAGCTGCTCCTGTGATGGCTCTGTCACTGAGCTTCGACCACCGTCTGATCGATGGCGCAACCGCTCAAAACTTTATGAACTACATTAAACAGCTGCTGGGCAACCCAGAACTGTTCATTATGGAGGTATAAACGATGGTTGTTGGAGATGCTTCATTAGATATCGATACTTTAGTCATTGGTGCAGGTCCTGGTGGTTACGTAGCGGCAATCCGCGCTGCGCAATTGGGACAAAGCGTGCTTTGTGTAGATAAGGAATATGTAGGCGGCGTTTGCTTGAACGTGGGTTGTATCCCGTCCAAAGCCCTGATTTCCGCTTCCCATCAGTATGAGTCCATCAGCCACGCAGACGCTTTCGGTATTACAGCTAGCGATGTGAAGGTTGACTGGAGTAAAGTACAGGAGTTCAAAAGCGGCATTGTCAAAAAATTGACAGGCGGCGTCGGGTCCTTGCTTAAAGCGAACAAAGTACAGTTTTTCAGTGGTGAAGTAATGTTCATCAATGAGAACGAAGCGCGTGTATTCAACGATCAAGAAGCTCCGCGCTACCGTTTCAAAAACTGTATTATTGCTACAGGCTCCCGTCCAATTGAGCTGAAAGCATTCCCGTATGGCAAGCGTATTATCTCCTCTACAGGAGCTTTGTCGCTGCCTGAGCTGCCGAAAAGCGTTATCGTAATCGGTGGCGGCTATATTGGTATTGAGCTTGGTCAAATGTTCTCGAAATTCGGCACGAAAGTAACGGTAATCGAGGGCGGAGACAGCATCCTGCCAGGCTTTGACAAAGACATGTCTTCTCTTGTCGTTAAGAAGCTTAAAGGCACAAAAGTGGATATCGTAACAGGAGCTCTTGCACAAAGTGCTGAGCAAACGGATAACGATGTAACACTGACTTACAAAGTTGGCGACAAAGAAGAGAAAGTAACGGCGGACTACTTGCTGGTTACTGTTGGCCGTCGCCCTAACACAGATGGCGATCTTGGCCTTGAGCTAGCTAACATTACAGTTGGCGAGCGCGGTCTGATTGAAGTTGACGATCAATGCCGTACTAGCAACAAAAACGTCTATGCAATTGGCGATATTATTGCTGGTCCTGCACTTGCTCACAAAGCAATGTATGAAGGACGCGTTGCGGCAGAGGCGATTTCCGGCCTGCCTAGCATGATTGATTATAAATGCGTTCCTGCTGTCTGCTTCTCCGATCCAGAATGCGCAAGCGTTGGCTATACGGAGAAGGATGCAAAAGACAAAGGGCACAATGTTAAAGTGGGCAAATTCCCATTTGCTATCAACGGACGCGCGATGTCGCTTAATGCGGCTGAAGGCTTTGTGAAGCTCGTTGCGGATGCAGACAGCGGTCTTGTACTCGGCGCACATATCGTTGGTATGGAAGCTTCCAATATGATTGCTGAGCTTGGTCTTGCAATCGAAATGGGTGCTACGCTTGAGGATATCGCTCTTACTATCCATGCGCATCCAACGCTGGGTGAGATCGTGCTTGACGCTGCAGAAGTAGCGCTTGGCCACCCGATCCACACGGTTCTTAAGTAATTGATTGTTATGATTTACTAAATACAGTCGCCGCATTTGCGGCGGCTATTGAAGAGGTCCCGCGGCTGTTGAAGCCTGCGGGCCTTTTTTTATAAAAAATTAATAATTATGTGCTTTGGTGAGAATTTATACGGAATCAGCAGAGGCAACTATTTTAAATGATTGACTATAATGATATAATACAAATCTATATGTCCAAAATAGGAGTTGTAAGGGAATGAGTGTCCATACTAGTGAGAACGAATACTTGCAGCTGCTGCGCAGCGTTCTGGAACGCGGCACGGTCAAGGAGGATCGTACCGGAACGGGCACGGTTTCCACGTTTGGCTACCAGATGCGTTTCGACTTAAACGAAGGCTTTCCGCTCATTACGACGAAGCATGTACCGTTTAAGCTGGTTGTCAGCGAGCTGTTATGGTTTATTAAGGGCGATACGAATATTCGCTACCTGCTCCAGCACAACAATAATATATGGAATGAATGGGCCTTTAAGAAGTGGATAGAGAGCTCTGATTATACAGGTCCAGACATGACGGGCTTTGGCCTGCGTTCGCAAAGCGATGAAGCTTTTAATGTGCTTTATTTGGAGCAAATGGAGCTGTTCAAGCAGCAAATTTTGCAGGATGACGCTTTTGCAGAAAAGTATGGCGAGCTTGGCAATGTATATGGAAAGCAATGGCGCGACTGGAAAACCTCGCAAGGCGAATCCATTGATCAATTGAAGGATGTTATTCATACGATTAAGACGAATCCTGATTCCCGCAGAATGATTGTTTCCGCATGGAATCCAGAGGACGTTCCTAGAAATATGGCTCTACCGCCTTGTCATACGATGTTTCAATTTTACGTATCAGAAGGCAAGCTTTCTTGCCAGCTGTACCAGCGCAGTGGAGATATATTTCTCGGAATTCCTTTTAATATTGCCAGCTATGCCTTGCTTACGCTGCTTATTGCCCACGAATGCGGCTTGCAGCCTGGCGAATTTGTGCACACGCTTGGGGACGCGCATATTTATTCCAATCATATGGAGCAGATTAAGACGCAGCTTGCCCGAGAACCTCGCGCACTTCCGCAAGTACGGATTAATCCAGAGGTGAGCTCTTTATTTGATGTAGAAGTGGATGATATTGTACTGGAAAACTACCAGCCTCATCCTGCAATCAAAGCGCCTGTAGCCGTATAGAAGGGATGGACAAACGATGTCGATTACATTAATAGCAGCGATGGACCGCAACAGAACGATTGGAATCGGCAATAAGCTGCCGTGGCGGCTTCCTGCAGAGATGGCGCTGTTCACGAAGCACACGCTTGGCAAAACCGTTTTAATGGGCCGTAAGACGTTTGAATCGCTGCCTAAGCCGCTGAAGGACCGCCATAACGTCGTTTTAACTAGGCAGTCTGATTTTGCCTCAGAGGGCTGTGAGACCGTTCATTCGATCGAGGAGGCTTTGTCGCGTTTCGGCGAGGAAGAGCTTATGGTTATTGGCGGAACGGAAATTTATACGCAGTTTCTGCCGATTGCAGACAAGCTTTACCTGACAGCTGTAGATGTGGAAGTAGCGGGTGGAGACGCTTTTTTTCCTATGTTCAATGAAGCGGATTGGGAGCTAGTGGAAGCTATTCCTTATCGCAAGGATGAACGCAATTTGCATGATTTTACATGGCAAACTTTTAAACATATAAAACGTTGAATCGGTTTTTCGCGCGGGTACAAAGGACAAATATAACATCTTAAGCTCATTTTTTTGTGCTCTCCTGCATAGAACGTACGAACATTATGTTATAAAGTGCAAATGATTGTACGGATAATCCATTAACGATGGCAGGGTAAGAGTGTTAGGATTTTGTAAAATGCCTCGCGAAAAATTGAAAATGTTTGTTATTGAATAATTGCTGAGTTCCCGATATAGTTTGTTTAGAGAAGCCTTACAACGGTTGACGGGAATAACGGATGGAGGAAAAGCGATCATGTCTACACCTACTGGTTTTATGGAATATCAACGAGAACTCCCAGCCGATCGCGATCCGATTGAGCGGATTAAAGATTGGGAAGAATTTCATAAGCATTTGTCCGATGAACAGCTTCGTACGCAAGGTGCGCGCTGCATGGACTGTGGAACGCCTTACTGTCATTCTGGAATGGAGCTTGCTGGCTCAACGTCGGGTTGTCCGATTAACAACCTCATTCCAGAGTGGAACAATTTGATTTACCGCGGTTTATGGCGTGAGGCGCTGGATCGTTTGCACAAAACGAACAATTTCCCAGAATTTACAGGGCGGATTTGCCCGGCTCCATGTGAAGGCTCCTGTACGGTTGGTTTGATTGGTGATGCGGTTACGATTAAGACGATCGAGCAAGCGATTATTGACCGCGGCTTTGATGAAGGCTGGGTTGTTCCACAGCCTCCGAAGATGCGCACAGGCAAACGTGTAGCGGTTGTCGGTTCAGGCCCAGCGGGCCTTGCTTGCGCAGCGCAGCTTAACAAAGCGGGACATCTTGTAACGGTGTACGAGCGTGCGGACCGCATCGGCGGACTTCTCACTTATGGTATTCCTACAGTCAAGCTTGACAAGAAGGTTGTTCAGCGTCGTGTAGACTTGATGGCGGAGGAAGGCATAGACTTCGTTGTTAACACAGAGATCGGTAAAGATGTATCGGCTGATGAGCTGCAAGGCCAGTTCGATGCAATCGTATTGTGCGGCGGCGCTACGAAAGCGCGCCCGGTAGATATTGAAGGACATGAGCTTGAAGGCGTTCATATGGCGATGGATTATTTGAACGGCACGATTAAGAGCTATCTGGATTCCAATCTGGAAGATGGCAACTACATTTCTGCGAAAGACAAAAATGTCATTGTTATCGGCGGTGGCGACACGGGGACGGACTGCGTGGCAACAGCACTTCGTCATGGCTGTAAATCGGTTACGCAATTCGGTACGCACGCTAAGGCTCCACTAGTACGCGATAGCATTAATAACCCTTGGCCGCAGTTCCCGAACGTCTACACGCTGGATTATGCACATGAAGAAGCAAAAGCGCTGTTTGGTGAAGACCCACGTGCTTTCTCCGTACTGACGAAGAAATTTGTTGGTGAGAATGGCAAGCTTACAGAGCTTCACACGGTACAGATTGAGCGTACAGTTGATCCGGAAACGGGACGCAGAATTTATACAGAAATCGAAGGCTCCGAGCAAGTATGGCCGGCTGATCTCGTGTTTATCGCGGTTGGTTTTGAAGGCCCGGAAAACACGCTGATTGATGCTTTTGGCCTAGAGCAGGACCGTCGCACAAATGTGAAGGCGCCTTATGGCAAATATACGACGAATGCTGAGAAAATATTCGCAGCTGGCGATATGCGTCGTGGTCAAAGCTTGGTTGTTTGGGCGATTAACGAAGGTCGCGAAGCGGCTCGTGAAGTGGATAAGTTCCTGATGGGATCTTCCTTGCTTCCCTAAATTAATGGTATGATGAATTGAATAGCAGCTTATGAGAAGCGCCTTCGGGCGCTTTTCTTGTCGATAGGAGGGAAATTAAGCACTATGATTAAATATGGGCTGGATACGGTAACGGAGCTGAAGTTTGAGAAAATCGTGGCGAGCATGGAGCGTCGCAATGATCAATGGGTGGATATTGAGCTGTTGTTTGAGCTGTCGGAGGCAACGCCCGCGCCTGATGATCTTATTGATTTTAGCGGACTGGTCATTTGTACACCGGAGGGCAGCATTGCCCAAATTGTGCCGCAGGACGAAGACTGTGACTGTGAATATCAATTTACTGCATATGAGAAGGAGCAAATTACGGCTTTTATTTTGCAGGAGCAAAATCAGCTGAGAATTAGTCAGCTTCCCTCCCCAATATAAGGAAAGTTGTGGTAAAATCAGTGTGAGATGACGTAAAGGAGCGATTCGTCATGCATGCTGAAGAAGCTTATGTGTTATCCCCGGCAGATGTCAGCAATATTCGAAAATATGTCCAGCATAAATATGGAGCGCTGCCGCAGGAGAAGAAAACCGAAATGATTGCCGATGCGGTGAACCGCATTATACATAAGCAGCTTCCGTCGTTTGACGAGTCGATTAAGCGCCAGGTGACGGCGCAGCTTATTCGCACTGCGGTGCTGGAACAGAAGCGCCCTGTACGTGCAGATGATATTTTTGCAGCCTGCTTGCTGCTGGACGAGCGTGATCAGGAGATTGAGCAGCCGATGCACGCGTGGGTGGAGAAGCAGCTGCAAAGCGTTGTCGAGATCGAGCGCTATCGGCTGGCGATGGACAAGCTGCGCAGTTCTGCCGAGCGAATGGAGACGAGCGCAGATTCTTTGCCAAATGCTAGTTTGTCGGTGAACGAGAGCTGGCTTCTGTTGAAAAATGAGCTGCAGCCAGCCGGCGATGGGCAGCTGGCCAAAGAGCCTTTTGCAGCTGGGGCGGCTGGCTCCTCAGGCTTGGCGGATGTCATACCACTGCCATTGCCGCTCGCAGTGCCTCAGAACGCGCCAGTTCCTCGCAAACGGCGCAATCATGCCATTGTGTATGGATTGCTCAGCTTGCTGCTTGTGAGCGTCTCGCTGCTGTATGGAGAGTCTCTGACGCGTACGTTAAGAGGGGCACAGCCTGAGCCGATTCTTCTTGCTCCCATTGAACCAGTGAAGATCATTGAGCTGGATGGCTTGCCGCAAGAGCTGCGGTATGTAGAAATTGATAAGAAGAGGCTGACGCAGTATTTGAAAGGCAAATCGTCGATACTTGCCAGGCAGCCTTATTTAGATGCGATTATTGCCCAAGCAAAATCATTTGATATCCATCCGCTCCTGCTATTTGCTATAACTGGGCAGGAGCAGGCTTTTGTACCAACCACGAACAAGCAAGCGAAGGAAATTGCGAATAATCCTTTCAATGTATTTCATAGCTGGAAAGAATATAATACGACGATTAGCGATTCCGCTGAAATTGCGTCGCGAACGATTGTGAATTTAAGCAAGGGGCGACCTGAAGGCATGGACCCATTCACTTGGATTAACCGTAAATATGCGGAAGACCCTAACTGGTCGAATGGTGTACGGTCGATTTTTGCTTCCATGAAGCAATATGTGGAAACAACAAGCAAGAAGTAAAGAGGCGATTTGTTGAAGACATTAATTATTGCGGAGAAACCGGATATGGGCAGGACGATTGCTGCCGTGCTTGAACCAAAGGCAGCTAATCGCCGGACGTATTTGGAAGGCGACCGCTATATTATTACATGGGCGATTGGGCATTTGGTGTCACTCGCCGAGCCTGACCAATACGATGCACGCTACAAACGGTGGAATGATCAGGACTTGCCGATCATTCCGCAGGTGTTCAAGCTGTGGCCGAATCCGCGGACGAAGGATCAGCTTAAGACGATTGGCGAGCTTGCGAAGCGCTGTGGCAGACTTGTTAACGCATGCGATGCCGGGCGCGAAGGCCAGCTTATTTTTCACCTCATCAGGCAATATTTGAAGCTGGCGCAGCCTACAGACCGGTTATGGATTTCGGACTTGACGGCGGAGACGATTCGCCGCGGTTTTGATACGCTGCGCAGTGATGATGAATACGAACCGCTGACGAAAGCAGCCCGTGCCCGCAGTGAGGCGGATTGGCTGATCGGCATGAATGCTTCGCGCGCTTTTACGATTCGCCATAAAGCCTTGCTTTCTGTCGGTCGTGTGCAAACGCCAGTTTTGGCGCTGCTATATGATCGCCATAAGGAAATTACGGCTTTTCAGTCGGAAACTTATTTTGTCGTTAAAGCGGCATTTGACCAGTCTGGATTTGGGTATTCCGGCATTTGGCAGGGGGAGCGTCTAACCGATAAAGCGAAGGCGGAGGCATTGGCAGCGAAAACAGCAAATAAGCCAGCAAAGGTGGAAGATTACCAGGTAGCGGAAAGCAAGGAATATCCATTCAGGCTTTATGACCTGACGCTATTGCAGCGCGAAGCGAATGGCAAGCACGGCTATTCGGCTAAGAAGACGCTGGATATTGCCCAAGCGCTCTACGAGAAGCATAAGGTGATTACGTACCCGCGGACGAACTCCAACTATGTAACGGAGGAGAACATTCCAGTCATGGGCAATGTATTAACGATGCTTCAAGGCACTAGCGGCTATGGCGAGCTTGCGAAAGGAGCGGACCGCTCTCGCGTTCACAAAGGGAACAAAGCGGTTTGCAATCCGTCCAAAGTCGAGGATCACCATGCCATCATGCCTACACCGAAGCGTGCTTCTGGCCTCAGTCAGGAGGAGCAAAACGTTTATGACATGATTGTCAGACGTTTTCTGTCGCACTATTACCCGCCCGCCGTATATAAAAACCACACGGTGCTAACGGTCGTCGAAGGCGAAACCTTCCGCACGAAAGCGAAGGAACAGCTGGAGCCCGGCTGGAAAGTGGTACTGCCACAGCAGGATTCCACTTCTGCCAAGCCTGCTAAGCGCGGCAAAGCCAAGGATGACAAGGAAGCCGATGACGAGGAAATGGTAACCGATCAGCCCTTTAAGCTCGACCCGAATGGGCCGGTTCATTGCAGCAGCGTTGAGGCGATGGAAAAAATGACGCAGCCGCCCAAGTCCTTCACAGAGGGAACGCTGCTCAAAGCGATGGAAGGCGCAGGGAAGTCGATGGAGGATGATGAGCTGCGGGAAGCGATGAAGGATACCGGTCTTGGCACGCCGGCGACACGGGCAGCGACGATCGAGCGGCTGAAGCATGTCGGCTATATCCAGCTAGCAGGAAAGAAGCTGGATATTACGTCGAAAGGACTCGCTGCGATTGAGCTCATCCGCAATGCCGGTGTGGAGCTGCTCGCTTCGCCCGAAATGACGGGACGCTGGGAGCAGCGTCTGCACCAAATTTCTAAAGGCGAAGCTTCGGATGATCGTTTTATTGCGCAAGTTAAGCAATTTGCAGCTGTCATCGTCGATAAGGTTCGCCAGCAGCGTCCTGCCGCACCTGGAACGTTCGAGGACACTTCTGGGAAAGGGAAGAAGGCAGCAGGCTCGACGAAAAGCGGCAGCCGTACAAGCAGCTCACGCTCGTCAGAAGCGAAAGCAGGGGCGAAGTCGCCTGCCGGAGCGAGCAAGAGCAGAAGCTCCATACGGTCAGCTGAGGGTAGCGAAGCAGTAAAGCCGCCCAAGCAAGCAGCCGCGTCTGCGGCTCCAAGAGGGCCGCTCGCTGCCTGCCCGAGGCAGGGCTGCAACGGCAGTGTGATTGAAGGCAAGCGCGGTTACGGCTGCAGCAGCTTTCGCGAGGGATGTTCTTTTGTGATTTGGAAGGAACAGCAGGGGAAGAAGATTACGCTCCCGATGCTCCATTCGCTGCTGGAGAAAGGGGCAACGAGCCAGCTCGCCTTTAAGCAGTCCGATGGAAGCAGCATGAAGGGCAGGCTTGTATTGACCGACCGTGACAAAGGGACGCTAACGATTCGGCCTGCCGACTAGTTAGCAGGCCGTTATAACCTGCTTGAGGTTGTTCAATGTGAATAAGCGCTAACGAAAATCGCAACAAAATAAGCCGCCAAACCAACGAGTATGCTGGTTTGGCGGCTTATTCTAGTTAAATATTGTGTTTGTTCAGCTAGCGGTTGATATAACCGTAGATGGCTTCCGGTACTTCCACTAAATCATTCAAAGTGAAAAAGGCACCTTTAGGCTGGACTTCAATATTGACAACATTATATTGCCATTCGGTATCCTTGCGCATATGAATGGCATGGATGCCTGCAGTCAAGGCGGGAACAACATCCGTGCGAATAGAATTGCCGATCATCCATGTGCGTGCGCGATCCAGCGAAGTTTCGGCTAAAATGTCCTCCAGCGCTTCATTCGTTTTGTGTTGGCGAATATAGATTCGGTTATTAAAATATTTGCTTAAATTTAATTGATTAATTTTGCGGGATTGAATAAGTTGTTCGCCCCCAGTGTACAAATGCAGCTCGTGGCCTTGATTAGCTAAAGAATACAGCGTCTCCTCCATATTCGGATAAGGCTCTGTATCATGCTCATACACGCTGAGCCCAAGCTTCCAGAGAAAATCTTGTTCTAAAGCGGAGCGCTTCCTTCCGGTTACATCGGAGAAATAAACATAACTGTCAACGAAAGATTGAGGAAAATGCTCGCTCTTAAAACCAAGCACGGCAATTCCGGCAATGTCGATCTCTGTTTGTTTATCTCTTACAGCGTCCGCAGTTACTTCTTCATATCCGGCAAACCAGGTGGTCATTGCATCAACAAACTGACTAATGACCAAATAGAAATATTTATTACAATGAATTAATGTATCGTCGAGGTCAAACATAATGTGCTGCTTCATAGAAAGCACGGCTCCTTTAGCGCAAAATAGACTGTGTATGAAATCAATCTACAGTATCAGGAGCCTTACGTCAACGCAGCAAACCCGTTTCGGCAACACTGAATTAGGAAAATTAAGGATGAAAATTAGATTAGCTGGTTATTTTCAGTATAATCATGCATATTTAAGCTGCGACACCAGCAGCGTTGTCTTGATAAAGGCAATGCGGCGGCGGATATAGAAATCCAGGCTGTCGCCCCGCAAGTCGTTCGGAGAGATCACCTCCTCAGAGCTGTTATCAATAATCGTCAACTCTCCGTTTGAATAAAATTTAAAAGTCAAATCTCGACGTGGCCAACTTTTCTCAACGAAACGAAAATTTTCACAAGTGCTCTTCATGGTGATCCTGCCTCCCTTATTGGATGTTTAATAAATAGTCAATCAGAACCTTTGTTCAAATATAAGGATTTATAAGTTGTTCACATATAAACTCTTATATTTCATCGCGAAACGGTACCTTTGCCACCAGAGGAAGGCTTCAGCCGTTTTCGCTTGCTGTTTTTATTATACCAAACATTTGTTCGTGTGGAAACTGTTTTTTGTTTCCCGTAAACTAGATTTATATAAAAGAGCATTTTGCATAAGTCCCCTGAGCGACTTTCAATGTGCAATATTTAGAGCAAGCGGTTTTATCGCTCTAAATATTGCATCCGGGAGCGACCGAATCGAATTATACAAAATGCTGAAAATATGATGCGTGAAACAAAGGGGCGCGGAAAATGATAAGAATTTCGAATTTGACGAAGGTTATTCCAGGCGGGCCGAAAGTGCTCGACGATATACATTTGGATGTGGAGGATGGCGAGTTTATCGCGATTAAGGGAGCGAGCGGAAGCGGGAAATCGATGCTGCTTAAATGCTTGGCGCTGCAGGAAAAATGGACGCGGGGAAGCTACAAGCTGAATGGAACGGATGTTTTGAAGCAAGGGCTGACCGGCAGATTTAAAGTTCGCCGCGAGGTGGCTTATCTAGAAGAGAAGCCTGTACTGTATCCAAGCAAGACGGGGCTCAAAAATGTGATTATCGGATCGGTGACCCAAACCCCCGCTTGGCGGCGATGGACCGGCATGGTGCGCAGCGACGATTATATGGGCGCTATGGATACGATAGAGAAGCTGGGACTTATCGATAAAGCACATCTGAAGGCGGAGAAGATGAGCGGGGGAGAGCGCCAGCGTATCGCTGTTGCCCGCGCGCTCGTGCACGGCGCAAAAATCATTTTGGCGGACGAGCCGGTATCCGGACTTGACCCGCATACGGCCGACCAGGTGCTCGCCGATTTAAAACGGCTTTGCACGGAGCAGCGCGTTACGGTTATTGCCGTGCTGCATCAAGGCGATTATGCCGAACGGTTTGCGGACCGCATTATTGGTCTCAATAATGGCAAGCTTGTTTTAGACATTAGAGGCAGGCGCTTAACCGAACGGGAGAAAATGCAGCTATGAACGAAGTGAAGCTGAGATTGATTCAGCAGCATGAGCTATCACAGGCGCTGGAGCTTGAGCAGCGCTGCTACTCTTCTGGGGCCGCGGCGACGGAGGCGGGATTCCAGTACCGTTTTCAGGAGTATCCTTCGTATTTCTGGTCTGCTTGGTCGGAGGATGGCGAGTTGCTTGGCATCGCCAATGGAATTCGGACGGAGCAGGAAAGCTGCGGTGACGAGATGAAAGGAAGTCATCCAGGCGAATACGCGGGAGACAACTTTTGCATACTGACTATTGCGGTAGATCCGGCATTCAGGCGCAGGGGAATTGCTGCAAAACTGCTGGACAAGCTGATCCAAGCATGCGAAAATGAGAGGCTGAAAGCGATTATTTTAATGTGCGAGCCGCATTTGATTTCTTTTTATGAACAGGCGAAATTTACATACGTAGGCAAGGCTTCTTCCACACATGGAGGAATTGAGTGGCATGAGATGAGGCGTAATCTGCATACAATGGAGCATTCTAGCGAATAGGCAGGTGTAGCCCGATATGGCGTTTCAATCTCCTGTAATCGTTCAGTCTGTCCGCAGTACGTTTCCAAAGGCCGAGCTGTGGCTGCCTCATATTAGCGGGGGATCCAATGAGGCAGCAGATAGTCAAATCAATGGGATCATTCACTCAGCAGCGCAGCATCTCGTAGCTGAGCAAGGCACGCTTGAAGACCCGCATGCGGAGATGCAAGGATATTTTGAGCTCAAAAACAACCAGAAGGATGTGCTCAGCCTGTCTTTGTTGAACTACGCCTATACGGGTGGAGCGCATGGACTGACACTGCAGCAGTCGCTTACCTTCAAGCTGACTACGGGACGTTCTTACGCGCTTGCTGAGCTGTTTAAGCCTGGAAGCAATTATATCGTCAAGCTGTCCGCGCTGGTCAACGCTCAAATCAGGTCGCGAGATATTAGCACGCTGTCGCCGTTCAAAGCGATAAGGCCGGATCAGGACTTTTATGTGGCGGACCGGACGCTGGTGCTTTATTTTGCCCTGTATGAGCTGACGCCTTATGCATTTGGTTTTCCGTATTTCCCCATCTCCGTCTATGACATTGAGGATATGATTAATGAAAATGGCCCGCTCGGACCAATGGTCGTCAATTATTGATATGTGCAACTTTGCAGCAGGAGAGAAGACAGCATGATTTATATCATTTTATTATGCGCTGTATTTGTCACGACGATCGCTTTCGTTGTTTATTTGCAGTATGTGAAAAAGGACAAGGGGCCGCGCTTTTCGGCGCCCCCAATTCGGCGACAATCTTCAAGCATGCAGCTCAGCCCAATGAAAAAAAACGTTCCCGGCAAGCTGGAGGACGGTCGCAGCAAACAGGCGCCTCAAGCTTTGGCGGGCAGCGCGGATGCAGCAAAGCTAGCTGAGGGGAAGAAGCTGCTTATTGTTGACGACCAGCCGCTCATTCGGCTCATGCTGGCAGAGCTGTTTCAGAAGGCGGGATTTACCGTCTATGAAGCTGCAGATGGGCTGAACGCGCTTGAGCAATTCGAGCGATATGGAGCGGACTGCATTTTGCTGGATTTTATGCTGCCTGATATGGACGGATTGGACGTGCTGTGCGCGATTCGCAAAAGCGATGCGAATGTTAAAGTATTGCTCATTACCGCGTACGGGGAGCCTGAAAAAATAGAGGCAGCGGCTGAGCTGGGCATTACCGAGTGGATAGAAAAACCGTTTGACACCGACCAATTGCTGAATCGGGTACTCGCACTAGTTTAGCTAGTTTAGTGTGCCTGCTTCTGCCCTATAGTTAATGTCATAAAATATTAATGTCATGATGTATTTCGTTTGTTTGCTGGCATGAGCCCTTTCACCCTCACATATACTGCTTAATGATGGGGGTGGTGGAATGATTGCGCTCGTAATCGGGCTGGCTTTATTTTTCGCTGTATGTGCTGCTGCATTAGCCGGAGCTGTCAAAGCGCAGCAAAGTATCAAATCGTCGAGCCATCAGAGCATGACGGCTTATGCCACCTATATTCAAATGCAGCAGGATAAGCATGATTTAAATTTGTTTGGCCTTGCCCAGCAGCTCAGACGCAAATTTGGAGCGGCAGCTTCATTTGGGCTTTCCTTCAACACGATGGGGCTGTGTGCAGCAGCTTTGTTGTTTCTGGCGCCTGCCCTGCAGCAGGGCGGGCCAATTGTCGTCGGTATAGGCATTCCGCTTGCCGCGTTGTTTGCCTTGATGGTAAGTGCATCGCTGGCCGAATTGTCCTCTGCTATTCCGACCGCCGGGGGCGTCTATCATTGGTCCTCGGCATTAGGAGGACGTGTATGGGGCTGGCATGCGGGCTGGTTTCACATGGCTGGCTATATGGGGTTACTGCTGCTGACCAATCTGCTGTGTGCCTCCTTGCTGGATGGAATGCTTGCAGGCTGGCTCGGTTACACGCCTTCAATATGGTCGAAAGCAATCATTGCCTTGGCAATGGTGGTTACGCAAGCAGCTTTGCACAGTCGTGGTGTCCGTCTGCTGGCTGTTCTGCTGCGAAGCGGACTTTGGCTGCAGCTTATCGCTGCAATCGCTGCAATCGGCATTTTAATGGCGCTGTATTGGCCGGGCGCATTTGCACCTGAGCTGTTATTCACGCTTCCTGCCCGCAGTGGGGAGGGGAAAGGGCAATCCGCCTTAGGGATGATAGCGGGCTTTCTGCTGCTGCAAAAGCTGTTTCTCGGCATGGACAGCGCTGCCCAAGGTGCCGAGGAGACGTCCGATCCCCGCATTCGCGTGCCATGGGCGATCTATTTGTCGACAGCTTACACGTTTATTATCGGCTTTGTGCTGCTGGCTGTGCTGACGCTTGTGTGGCCTGGCTTCTCAAATGGAGGCATACCGGCTGGCGGGAGCGAGTGGTTTGCAGGCAGTTTGCTGGAAGCTATCAGCCGTTCACCGCTGGTGACCCTGTTCCTAGTCGTGCTTCTCTACTCAAGCAGCAGCAGCGTGCTGATCGCTTGCTCCCGATTATTGTACAGCCTGACGCGCGATAAGGCGCTGCCTTTCAGCAAGCAGCTGGCAGGCGTTCACCCTGCAACTCAATCTCCCAGGAAATGCGTCTGGCTAGCAGCCGCTTTGTTTTTCATAATCCTGGGAGCCTCTTGCGTGCTCTTTCCAGAGCGCCTGCTCACAGCTGCTGTCCCTAGCTTCACGCTAATTTGCCTTTACACGGCGTATGCAATCCCGATTGCGTTAGCGCTGCGCGCAGGGAAGAAGCACAAGCTGCTCATGGATGCGCCTTGGCATCTCGGAAGGTGGAGCCGCACGGTGAATATGACAGCACTGCTCTGGCTGCTGCTTAGTGTTGCGCTGGCGGCCAGCGTGCTTGGCCAGGAAGGTATTCTGGGTGCAGGTGCGGTGCTGCTTGTATCCGCAGTGCTGGATTTTCGATACCGGAGACGTCATCTGGAGACGCTGCAAAGCCGCCTGAATAAACCTCACGGGGAAATTATTAGAATTGAGCGAAAATTCAAGCTGACGGAATGAGGGGGAAATGCGGGAAATAGAAAGGTGGAAATGAGCCGTCTATTTCCCGGGGAAGCGCACAATCCAACATGTTTAAAATGATTTCGACAGCAGGCTAACGATTGCCTAATAAAGCTGAAAACATAGGATATCCTTTCCAGCTACAACAGATGGAGGGAGCAAAATCAGGGGAAACTAGATATGGCAAAATGAAGGGGCAACAACGCGAAAAGCCCGGATTAAGCTGATACAAAATGTGTCGAAGCTTGCCTGTAAAAGGACGGTTCAGTTACAGGGAAATAGCGAATGTCTGCGGCTGATTTCCGCTTTTTTGCCAACTTCTGCTCCCAGCAAGTATAATAAAGGCAGCAACTGGTAGCTGGAGGAGGACAAAACTATTGAGTCAGCATGATTTTTCAACGTTTTTAGACCAATATGAGCTTGGCGCACGATGGGAAATAGCTGCCGGAGACAGCGGCATGAACAATACAACGCGGATCGTGCAGGCGGGAAATAACCGCTACGTGCTGCGCATTTACAACAATCATCAAAATAAGTCGACGGTTTTGCTGGAGCATGAGGTGTTATTTGGGCTGCTGGAGCAAGACGCGCGCCTTTTTGACGTTCCGATGCCTGTAGCCAATCGCGCAGGGCAGACCGTAACGGAGGCGCCAGGCGGCAAGCTGGCTACGCTATGCCATTTCATTGAAGGCAAGCGGCCTTCGGTCGAAAATATTTCCCACATTAAGGGGCTCGGCATCGCTACGGCTGCTTTATGCAAGGGATTAAGCGCCATTAAGCCTCATGGCGAGCCTATTTATGATCCGTATTATAAGCTGGAGCAATCTTATGAAGCCATAGGCATTCCAGCTATGCGGGAAATTGCTAATGAAGCTGGGCTGCTGCCGGAATTTGAGGAGCAGATAGCTTGCTTGCAGCAGGAGCGAGAGCGTTTACAAAGCGAGTTGAAAAACATAGCCGAGCTTCCCCGCCAATGGATTCATGGCGATTTGAATTTCAGCAATTCCGTTGCACGTGGGGATGCTGTAGTCGGATTGCTGGATTTTGAATTTTGCACAGTCGATGTAAGGGCGATGGAGCTCGCTGTCGTTATCGTGGATTTGATTGATGGGGCCGATGATGGGCGGCTGGAGCGAATCGCCTTGTTTTGTGAAGGCTTTGGGTCGGAATTACGGCTGACGGAGGTAGAAGCAAATGCGATAACACTGCTGCTTAAACTGCGGATGCTTGATGTGACGCTGCATTTTATGACGCGCTGGCGGGAGCAGCTTGACGAAGCGGCGGTATTGCAGAAAATTGTGATCCAAGCGGCAAAAATCGTGAACTGGACAGGCAGCAATGAGCCGCGTTTGAAAGCGCTATTTCTTAAGCATCTTGCCGATGTTGAACAACCATTGTAGTCATTGACCACTATAAATTGGAGGAGTTGGGCTCATGAGTGTTGCAGCAGCATTAGGATACAGCAGCGATGAAAGACTGCTCATTGTTAATGCAGATGATTATGGCTTATGTGGTTCAGTCAATAAAGCGGTGGAGCAACTGCTGGAAGAACGCGCAGTAAGCTCGGCAACAATTATGATGCCGTGCCGCACAGCGCGGGAAGCGGCGAAGTGGTGCGCGCTGCATCAGGAGCATGATGTAGGCATTCATTTCACTTTTACAAGCGAGTGGGACAATTATCGCTGGGGCCCCGTGAGCAAGCCGGAGGATGTTCCTTCCTTGCTCGTAGAGGGCGGATATTTCCCGAAAGACAGCCGAACATTCGAGCTGCAGGCCGACTCCGAGCAGGTAGAGCGAGAAATGGTTGCCCAAATAGAGCTTGCCCTGCAATTAGGGATGAAGCCGAGCCATGCCGACAATCATATGGGCAGCTTGTACGGGCTTGCGACAGGAAAGCATTTTTTACCTATTGTATTCGACGTATGCGCCAAATATGGCTTGCCTTTTCGCTTACCGCGCCATTTGCTTGGTGATCGCGCGCAAACAGCCTCTCCAGAGCTCGCTGAGCAGGCGAAGCAGCTCGGAATGCTGGCGGATTCCAAAGGCGTCATCATATTGGATTACCTAGTCGGTTTGCCATTTCAGCTGCAGGCTGGGGAAACGTATTCGTCGTTCAAAGAGGCGATGAAACAGCAGCTGCGCAGCTTGCCGCCGGGTTTGACAGAGCTTATTATTCATCCGTCGCTCGTAACCGATGAGCTGCTATCCTTCCATGGCCAGCCTGAGAAGCGCGGGCTCGAGTTCCAGCTGTTCCGCGATCGCGAGATTGTGCAGACGCTGCAAGCCGAGGGCATCAGGCTCGTTCGCTGGTCGCAGCTGCAGCGTGTGCAGCGCGAGCGATGTGGCTGGAGTCAATAATACATCCTATTTATAGTGAGAAAAAAGGAGCTGCTAGCATGTCTTACCAATCCATTGCTGCATTATCTGAACAGCTGAGAAGCAATATTGGCCGCGTCATCGTAGGGAAAGAGCATATAGCCGATCTATTGTTTATCGCATTAATTACCGGCGGTCATGTGCTGCTGGAGGATGTACCCGGGACGGGAAAAACACTGCTTGCCAAATCGCTGGCGAAGTCGCTCAGCCTGACTTTCCGGCGTGTGCAATTTACGCCGGATTTAATGCCGTCCGATTTGACGGGCATCCATTTTTACAATCAGAAGCAGGGGGATTTTGAGTTCAGGTCCGGCCCTTTGTTTACGAATATGCTGCTGGCTGACGAAATTAACCGTGCAACGCCACGTACCCAATCCAGCCTGCTTGAATGTATGGAGGAGCGGCAAATAAGCCTCGAGGGCGAGACGATGCCGCTTTCGCGGCCGTTCATGGTTATGGCGACGCAAAATCCCGTCGAGCATCAAGGAACGTTTCCGCTGCCTGAAGCGCAGCTGGACCGTTTTTTGTTCAAGGTTAAAATGGGCTACCCCACAACGGATGAGGCGCTGCAAATTTTGAAGCGCTTTAAAGAGGGCGACCCGCTGGAGCAGCTTGCACCGATTGCTGGAGCAGACGAAATTGCTGAAGCCCAGAAGCTATACTCCTCCGTACGCGTATCGGATGATGTGCTGCTTTATATGCTGAAGCTAGTAGAGCAGACGCGGAGCAGGGAAGAAGTGCAGACGGGGGTAAGCCCTCGCGGCAGCCAGGCGCTGCTGAAAGCCTCGCAGGTGCAGGCGATTTTGCGGGGAAGAGATTTTGTAACGCCGGATGATGTTAAAGCGATGGCGCAGCCCGTGCTGGCCCATCGTCTCGCGCTTCGTGGACTGCAGCGTACACAAGGCAGCGCAGAGAAAATTATCGAAGACATTATTAGGCGAACCGAGGTTCCTGCCGAGGCAGGGCTTCTCGCTAAATAGGGCTAGTAAATAGTCGATGCTCGTCGTTTCTTTTATTATCGCTGCAATCATTATAGTTATGCTTCAAGCTAATGTATTTCGCAGGTTTGCCTTGCGGAACATTAGCTATTCCAGGCGCTTTAGTCAAAAAACCTGCTTTAGTGGGGATCGTATGGAACTAGTGGAGCAACTGTCAAATGGCAAATGGCTGCCTGTTCCTTGGCTGCGTGTCGAATCCCAATTGTCTTCCCAGCTCATCTTTCGCTCGCAGGATAATCTTGCGGTGAGCAGCGGGGAGCATTACCAGAATCATAAAAGCTTCTTCAGCCTTATGCCTTATACGAAAATTACTCGCACGCATTCGTTCGTCAGCGCCAGGCGCGGGGTATACAAGCTTCGCTCGGTTGCTCTGACCGGCGGTGATTTGCTTGGCATTCATCATGATATGAAGCAAATGATGATAGAAGGCGAGTTGCTTGTATATCCGCTCCCCGCACAGGTGAAGGTGGACGAGCTGCCCTCTCATAGCTGGCAGGGCGAGACGTCCGTGCGGCGCTGGATTGTGGAAGATCCTTTCGTTGTCGTAGGCGCAAGAGATTATCGTCCTAGCGATTCCTTCAAGGCGGTCAATTGGAAAGCGACTGCTCGGGCAGGCAAGCTGCAGGTTCATCAATATGATTATACAGCTGACCGGAAGCTGATGATTTATTTGAATGTCGAAGATCATGAGGGCATGTGGCGCACGATTACGGATGAAGCATTAATCGAACGGGGCATTGAATGGGCAGCAGGAGCAGCGGAGGCCGTCACGGCCAGCGGCATGGAAGTCGGCTTCGCTGCCAATATGCCGCTGCAAGGCGAGCTTGAAAGTGCCATGCTGCTGCCCCGCAGCGGACATGACCAGTGGATGGCGATATTGGAGCTGCTCGCCAAGCTGTCGCTGACCCGGACGGAGCTGTTCAGCGATTTGCTGCAAAGGGAGAGCGAGCGTGGTGTAAGCGGCTGCGATGTGCTCATTATTTCCGCTTATTGGAATGAAACGCTGGAGCTTGCCGCTCAGCAGCTGCGTTTCGGCGGCAACTCCGTCTCGATTTGGCTGTTGGAAGGGCTAGCTAGCGACCAGCAGCAGGCAGGTGGAGCATTATGAACAAGTCGCCTATTGGAAAAATCGCAGGCATAGCTGTAGGGAAAGGCTTGCTGGAGCTGCTGTTTTTTCTGCCTTTCGTTTTGCCTTTCGGTGCTTATGCGCTCTCAGGCAGCCTCCTTATCGTATGGATGATCAGTTTGCCATTATGTTATGGCGCTGGTTCGCTGCTTCTTGCCATTTCAGAGAAGCTGATTAATAGCAATCGGGCAACCAGATTATGCCTTGCCTTGCTGATTGGCAGTTTGCTTTCTGATGGTTTGCTTGCCGTATGCGGGGTAATTGCAACGGCATCAGGGACAAGCTGGGAAGTTTGGTGGCCAGCGCTTGCTATTTTCGGCAGCATAGCTGCTTACCGCGGAATGAATGAACGGCTGCACAGCTGGCCGATTGTGTTTACTGGCAGCACGATGATGATAGGCATTTTCGGCTATTTAGCACTGCAATTGGCTAAATTTTGGCTCATACCGCTTCAGCAATACTCAATATGGATGACAGCGGGCGGAATCATAGCGTTGATTGTTTATTTTTTCATGGTGAATGAGCGGCTGATGCAGCGCGAGACTGATCAGACAGGGCAGCATCGCCCAATCTCAGCCTCTGTAGAAGCCTTCAAACGTCAAAATAGATGGATGCTTGCTCTGCTGCTGCTTCCTATCATTGCAATTGGCTTCATCAGGCAAATTACGCAGGGCATCGAATGGGCCGTGCGTTCTCTCGTTCAACTGCTTCTGTCATTAATGACGGGACGTGAGGCGGAGCCGCCCGCTTCACCGCCGCCAGAAGCATCGCAACCGCCCGCTTTTCCGCCTGTGGAGCAAAAGGATCCTTCCCCTTGGCTCGTCTGGGTAGAGAACGTATTGAAGGTTGTCATAATAATAATCGTTATTGCTGCGATAGCATTAGCTGTTTATTGGCTGCTGCGTGTCGTGTATCGCCTCTCTAAGAAATTTCTTGCCAAGCTGGCAGAGCGATCCGCTGAAAGGCTGGGAGGGGAACAGGGGTACACGGATGAGGTTGAAAGTTTAATGACCTTAAACAAATGGCAGGATGGCTGGCGCCTGCGCAGAAAGCGCAATAATGCCGAGCAGGCTGTTAAATGGGAGGAGCTTACGGGAACGAGGGAGCGAATCCGCTATTTGTACAGCCGCTGGGTAAAGCGTAGCATAAGCAAAGGTTATGTGTATCAGCCTCATTTGACGCCTAGGGAAACGGCAGAGGAGCTCGTCAAATGGCAGGTGGCCGCAAAGGACATGGACAGCTACAGCGAAATAGAAAGGCAGCAGCTGATTAAGCTGTATGAGGAGGCGCGCTACAAGGAGGAGGAGCCGCAGGAGGAAGCGGTGAATGCCTTGTATTCACAGCAGCAGAAACGCGGCAAATAGTTTGAGAAGCCGAGCTGGAAAGTTCCCAGCTTGGCTTTTTTTAATATAAGAAAGCATAAGTTTTTGGCATATTGTGTTTTTTATTTCCCTACGTTTATCGCTCTATCCTTAATTTTAAAGTTTGGTCGGATCAATCCCCTCAGGGAATGTTTTTTCAAAACGATTCTTTCTTTCGTATAAATCATACCAAGCTTCTGCAATGAGATCCGGATCTCCCGCTGTGTCCGGCTGAATAAAGGTTCCGATGGAGAGATGTCCAACAAATATGCCTTTGTCTTTTAATTCATTGTGCAGGTTTGCCGCATAATTGCGAAGACCCGACATGACGATTCCGACATTTCCAATAAAGGGCAATGGGAACATGGCAGATAAGCCTGTTGTAAATAAAATCGCACCTGAACTATTATGGATCATGTCGGGCAGTACTTCGTTGGCGGCCACAATGGCGGGCAGCAAATGGCTATTGACTTGTTCTAAGACGTCTGCGGGCGTTGTTTCCAACACATGTCTAAATATATCCGGTCCTGCATAAGGGCTAAATTCGAGCACATCAATATGACCAAAATCTTGTTTAGCAGCTTGTAAAGCTTGCTTGAGAGAGGCCAAATCTGTGACATCCGCGACATAAGACCTCGCTTCAATATTTAACTTGCTTAGTTCATTGACAATAATGGCCAATTTCTCAGCGTTGCGTGCAATAGCAGCTACCTTAAAGCCTTGCTCCCCAAACTTTTTCGCAAGTGACAATCCTAATCCGGGTCCTGCACCAATTATTGCAATAGTTTTCATTTGCTATTCTCCCCATCCTTGACAGTTAATTTTAAAAGCGCCCAAACACGATGTCGCTTTTGCATCGGCATACATGCTATATTAAACGAACATGCGTTGCTTTAATAAAAATACAACCAATATCCAAACAGAACAACCAACAATAGGGTAGGGAATGTTGCTATAGCAACAACATCGAAAAATGGTCAGGTTAGTACTGGCTTTAAGATTCACTTAAAAACCTGATAGGAGGAGTGAACGAAGTGGGGACAAAAGTAAAGAATATACGAATGACGCAAACCAGGCAGTCTTTGATTAATGCTTTTATAAATTTAGTGAATGAAAAGGATTTTGAAAAAATTACAATTGCTGATTTAACAAAAGGAGCTCAAGTGAACCGTGCTACTTTCTACGCGCATTTCAATGATAAGTACGAATTATTGGACTACATTGTTGATGAATCCGCATCGGCTGTCGTTGAAAAACGCACCTCAGGAGTCGTGAAATTTGATGAAGAAAGCCTACGCCAGCTCGTACTCGCTGTATGCGACTATCATCAGCAGCCGAATATTCAATGCCGCCGCAGTTATTTAAGTTTAATCCCACAATTGAAAGAAAAAATGTTAATCGAGTTAAATAAATATTTATCCAATTGTTTAGCTGCCAAATATACGGACGTAGAGAAGAGCTTATATGTACCGATTTCTGCAAGCATCATCCTTGAGGCTGGCTACTTATGGGCTTCTGGAAATGTATCATTTGATAAAGAGACAATAGCCAATAAAGTTTCATTATTAATATGGGGAGGATATCATTTTTCCGAGAAAGTAGTTCAGGATATAAGGATGGCGGGGGAAGATACTTGAACATTTAAAATAATTTAAGCTTGAATTAAAGACTCATTTTGTCTATAATAGTCTTTGCAGCTCAATAATAGATATTAAGTGTCTGTAATAGTTATTTTTGAAAAGCATACAATGAGTTAAAAATGAACGAAAACGGTACCGTTCGTTTCTACATTTTTATAATCTCATCGCAACAGAAAACGATATTAAAGATCAAGAATATTTTTTTATTTTTCAATTAAAGGCATTAAAACTCTCGGAAGGTGGTTAATATGAAACAATTGATGGATGTGGCGATTATTGGTGGAGGGCCGGCAGGACTTAGTGCGGCACTTGTATTAGGCAGAGCGAGGAAAAGTGTCATCGTTATTGATGAAGAGCGCCCGCGCAATCGGGTGACGAAGGAGTCGCATGGCTTCTTGACGAGAGATGGTATTAAGCCAAGCGAGTTCCGCCAAATCGCGCGCCAGCAGATTAGTGTCTACCCAACTGTTCTTTTTGAAAACGACACAGCCATAGAGGTAACGGGAACCGATGGGGAATTTATCATTACGACTGCCAAAGGATTAACCTTCGGGGCCAAAAAGCTGCTTTTTGCCGTAGGGATGAAGGATCTTCCACTTGATATGGAAGGATTAACGGACGTTTATGGAAAAAGCGCATTTGTGTGCCCGTATTGTGATGGCTGGGAAATGAGGGATAGAAAGCTTGTCATAATAACCAATGGTGACCGTGCGCTACACTTCGCCAAAACGATAGCAGGGTGGACAAGCCAATATGCGATTTGCACCGATGGCCCTGACGAAATGACCGATGAGCAGCGTGAGGAATTAAAACGGCATGATATACCCGTATTTGCCTCGAAAATTCAGCGGATTGAAGCAGAAAATGGCAACGTTCAGCAAGTCGTACTGGAGGACGGCTCAATCATCGCTTGCGAAGGCATTTTCTTCGTGCCGAAATTGGCGATTGGATCGAATCTTCCTCAGGCTTTGGGCTGTGAAATGACAGAAGCAGGGGCTGTTATTGTCGATGATTTTGGCAAGACGAATGTGCCGGGCGTTTATAGTGCCGGAGATGCTGCTTCGCAAAAATATCAAGTCGTTGCGGCGGCTTCAATGGGATCAATGGCAGCTGTAAGCATCAATAGTGAATTATTGGGGGAAGCATGGAGCGCGCGGGGATAACCGTTTCATGACTGAGTAATAGAAGAGGCTGCTCATGCTCGGAGGTTTAGCGCATCACAATGCGCTCTCTCTTGCCATGGGCAGCCTCTAACGGTTACGGTGCTTGCATTTTATTTGTCTGCTGTGGTGTTTTGGGCGATATGCGCGGCAATTTTTCTACCGTGGAAGCGTCCGCTTTCAATGAAAATTTCATTCGCTTCATGTCGTGAAGCAACTACACCAGCGAGAAACAAGTTCGGCACATTCGTCTCCATCGTAGCTTCGTCGAAAAATGGATACCCTTCCTCAGCCATCACGACTCCCGTATCCGTCAGGAAATCCCGATCCGGATGAAAGCCTGTCAGCGCAAGCACAAAATCATTCGCAATCGTATGCTTGCCCTCTGGATCTTCAAGCGTGACGCTGCGGTCATCGATGCTCGTAACGCGAGAGCGGAAGCGCATGGCAATTTGTCCCTTGGCGACTTTGCTTTCAAAGCCAGGCTTCACCCAAGGCTTTATACTTGAAGAATAGTGCTCACCCCGATAAATGACGGTCACCTTCGCCCCGATGCGTTCGAGCTCAAGCGCTGCATCTATAGCGGAATTGCTGCCCCCAATAATTGCAACCTCCATGCCGGTATACGGATGGGCCTCGCGGAAAAAATGCGTCACCTTCTCCAGCTCTTCCCCAGGTATGCCCAAATAATTTGGATGGTCAAAATAACCAGTGGCAATAATAACATAGCGGCTGGAATAGGTCAGCGGTTCGCCAAAGCGATTCGTGCTGGAGAGCGTAAAGCGGCCATTTTCACGAACGACGCGCGTTACCGTCTCATAGGGATTAATCCGCAGCTCATGCCGCAGCGCCGCTGTGCGATAATAATTCATCGCTTCAAGCCGCGAAGGCTTGTCATTCGGCGTCGTGAAAGGAATGCCGCCAATTTCAAGCAGCTCCGGCGTGCTGAAAAAATGCATATAGGTCGGATACTGCGAAATCGAATGGACCAGATGGCTTTTCTCTATAATAAGGGGGCGGATTCCGATGCGCTGCAGCTCAATGGCCGCGGCAAGGCCGCATGGACCAGCGCCAATAATGATAGCTTCTTCTCTAATCATGTATGTACCTCCGATAATGATTTCCCAACTATTGTACTGCGACGTGTGGAATTAATGCAAATTTGGCGAATGGCTATCTTGTACACCAGTTGGATTATTGTATAATAATGTGGAAACGTTGTTTTATAGAAGGAGGTCAAACATGCCGCGACGGTTTGTAATAGAAGCAGTAATGGTGGCTACTTATGGTCACCTTCTCGTTCCAAGCAGCGCTATTGATTATGTTGTTCCTTATTCATCCATTTTGGAGCTATATGATATGAGAGACGGATCAGATCCTGTTATGGAAGATCCAGATGATGATGCTCATGTCAAAAATAAAATCGGCGAGCTGATTGCTTTTTTTGAAGATCCGCTCAATCGTAAAAAAATCGAACGCACGATGCAGGTGCCATGGCGGGAAAGCTCGCCGCTGCTGCTGAACGAGCGAATACAGTTTACAATTGTACATGCTGTGGACAGTGCACAATACGGCGAAGCATTCGATCCGATCGAAACGGAGCTGCTGCTGACCGCATTGAAATTTAATTTGCCGCTGCTGTCCGACCAGTTTGAGTTTCAGGATAAATTGATTCAAGCCGAGATTCCTGTGCAAATTTACGACATTGAGGATTTTGAGTTTGCGGTGGAAGAGGGCATTTCCGCTACAGATATGGAGTTGTCCAAAGATTTTTGAGCGAATGAATAGAACAATACGAAAAGCCTTCTTGCATAAGCAGAACGCCAGCTGCAGCCAAGAAGGCTATTTGACTTTAATTAGTTTGCATTTGCTGGTTGAATTTACTGCTGGGCTTCGCCAAATTTCCGTAAATTATTCCCGATCAATCGCTTCCGCCATCGTCTTATCGGTCAAATGGGCGTAAATTTGCGTCGTCTCCGGCGATGCATGCCCAAGCTGCTCTTGTGTTTTGTATAGGTCATTGCGCAAATAATAGTCAGTTGCGAACGAATGGCGCAGCTTATGTACGGATAAGTAGGGCTTGCCGAACCGCTTCGCATATTTCATCACCATCGCCTGCACGGCCCGTTTCGTCATGCGCGAGCCTTCTTTTTTACCATTCGCAATGGCAAGGAACAGCGCTTTTTCACGCTTTGGCGCTTTATAATGTGTGTCGCGCATTTGCAGGTATACTTGAAGGTCATCCACCGCTTCTTGGCGAAAATAGACCGGGGTTTTAAACGAATCGTCGTTTTTACCTTTGCGGTAAACATGCGCGAGCTTTTTTTTCATATCAATGTCATCGACGTTGAGATTAATGAGCTCGGATACGCGCAGGCCGGAATGCAAAATAAAGCTGATAATGCACGTATCCCGTATTTTGTTCAGCTCATAGGAATACAGCGCCTGCTTGTTGCCGGCAAGATCGCTTTCGTAGCCGCTGGCAATATACGCAAGAAACTCCCCAATCTCCTCCTCCTGCAGCAGCTTGCCTTCGAGCTTCGCCGCCGTATCCTTAGGCTTGCTTGTACGCTTAATAGCGACCTTTGCCATGACATTGCGCTTCAACAGCGGATAAAACTGCTCATCCTCAGCGATTTGGCTCAAATAATGAAACAGCGAGCGCAGGGAGGACAGCTTGCGGGTAATCGTCGTTTTACGATTATTATGGCTCGGATGGGTAGCGAGAAACATGCGGAAGCTGTCAATGCTGTCCATATGCAGCTGCTCCAGCTCGCTTAACTGAACATCCTTTATGACCGCCGCCTCAGAAAGCCCTTCCGTCACGAGCCAATTCAAAAAAAGCTCGTAATCCCTTACATACTCAAGCAGCGACGAAGGAGAGAGGTCGGGCAGCTTATAATTAATAAATTTCTCAATATACCAAGGCATAGATGGAACCCGTTTGTCCAGCTCCTGCCGATCCTTCACTTTAATAATGTTCAACTTATTTCACCTCTGCCCATCATCTGACCCTCATTATATCAGTTCCTTGGAGAAAACTCCCGTATACCGCGCTGGCCCACAGCATATGTTTGTCTGCTTGTTGATGCATTAGTAAATTCATGTAATTATGCGATTAAGGTTACTTTCGTTTAAATATTATGCTAAACTCATACGAGTGCTGAATTAAATAAAAAATATTTTTGAAAAATAATTTTTTGTACTTGTTTTACAGAGGAGGATTATTAGAAATATGAAAAATAATCGAATATTTCGCAATTGCTTAGCATATATATTTGCGATTTTTTTGGTCGTCAGCTTGCCGCTTCAAATCGCTGGAGCCGCGGCTCCAGCTACACTTAGCTATGGCAGCAAAGGGGAAGATGTTCCCGACGTTCAGTATCGATTAAAGATTTTAGGGTATTTTATGAATGCAGAGGTAACGGACTTCTACGGTAAAATGACGGAAGATGCCGTGAAACGCTTTCAAAAAGATTACGGCCTCCAAGCCGACGGCATTGCGGGCAAGCAAACCTGGAAGACGCTGAAAAAAGTAACCGTCAGCGAGCATGAGCTGAATTTGCTGGCTCGCATTATATTTGCCGAATCGCGCGGTGAGCCGTTCAAAGGGCAGGTCGCTGTAGGAGCTGTAGTAATGAATCGGTTGGCTTCCTCGCAGTTCCCTGATACGCTTAAAGGCGTCATCGAGCAGCCAGGCGCATTTACAGCGGTTGACGATGGACAGTATAAACTGCAGCCAGATTCCACTGCTTACAAGGCCGCTGTCGAGGCTATTGCCGGAAATGATCCGTCGAATGGCGCACTGTATTATTTTAACCCGAAGACTGCAACGTCATCCTGGATTTGGACGAGGGAACAGCTCATACAGATTGGCAATCATATTTTCGCTATATAAAAGCTTCATCTCCAGCACGCTGCTGCAAAAACTCGCCAGCTTCCCAAACATGGGAGGCAGGGCGAGTTTTTTTGTAGGCTTCACTTTGTCGAATTGGTATAATATTCATAATGATAGAAAGGGGCATCATTATGAAACGTAATAAGAAATGGCGAAATATAGTCATTGGCGGACTAGCTTTGCTCTTGCTGCTGGGTGTTTTAGAATATAAAGGGATCATTTGGCATAATTCCATATTTGCGAAAGCCTATGAGGTGAAAGGGCTGGATGTCTCGCATTATCAAGGCAAAATAAACTGGAAGCAAATAAAAGCGGCGGGGAAATATGAATTTATGTTTGTGAAAGCGACAGAAGGCAAGGATTATACCGATGAGTGGTTCCAAGCAAATTGGCAAGGAGCGAGGGAGCAGCGCTTTTTGACGGGAGCATATCATTTTTTCACAACGAAAAGTACGGGGGAGGAGCAGACGGCCCATTTTATAAAAACAGTTCCGAATGAGCAGGATAGCCTGCCGCCCGTCATCGATCTGGAAATCAGCCTGGACCATGAACAAGCGGGCGTACATAAGGAACTGAAGGCGCTGGCGGACGGCATGGAGGCGCATTATGGCAAAAAGCCTATTTTGTATGTGACGTATGATACTTATCATACTTATGTAGAAGATGTATCTGCTTTTGCTCCCTATGAAATATGGATTCGCGATATTGTTAAGCATCCGAAGCTTGGAGAGCGAGGCTGGCAGTTCTGGCAATATCATAACAGGGGACATGTGGCAGGGATTGACATGTACGTCGATATCAATGTGTTTAAAGGAAGCCGTGCTGCTTTTTTGACGCAGTTTTCGGACGCTCCTTCCATGCTTTTGGCGGACTAAGGTTCCGCTATTCTGGTTTTTGATCCGATTTCAGTCTGTACGCGGACAGGAAAGCCGTTATTGCAATGATTCTCCCGTCAAAATGGCGACGGACGGCGCAATAGCGGCTCCTGAGTCCGCCTATTAGCCATAACCCGTGATTATGTTAAAATAGCGGCTGCTGTGTCCACCAAGTCTATCTTTGTGCAGATAGTCAGCGCTGAAACGAAGCGCACGAAGCTGCCATTCGGTCCGCAAATTTACATTCATGAGTGGTGACCTTGCTGGTAGCAGAGTCAAGAGGTGTGATACTAAATTCATCTGAATCTGGTTCTCGCCATATTAATTTTGTTAGGGTTCCAAGGTTGCAGCTGCAAAAAAGGCGGCTGACAGCAGCAGGCAAAGCGGCGTAAACAAATACAGGTCGAACTTGGCAAAGCGGGTTATGCGGACTTTGCGGAAAAGGCCGACATAGCTGAAATCGCCAATCGTCCGCAGCATAAAGGCGGCTGCACATGCCCAGCAGCACCACTGGATGAAAGCCGCGCCTAAGAAAACGGGGAGCAGCCTTCCTTGCATGAGCAAGAGCATCGCCGCGCAAAACAGCAGGCAGGCTACGATCGACGTACCTGCTGCTCCCGGCACAAATAGGGTTTGCTGCGACCCCGCCTTCGTAGGCAATGCAGCGCTGGCGCCCCATTTGCCGCCAAAAGCCCAATAAACATGAATACCGCCTAGCAGCAGCAAAATGAACCCGCAAAAGGAAAGCCACAGCATCATGCGAATTCACCTCTCATTTTCAAGCCTTCCCAAATCACTTCAAAACGGCGCTCAAAGCCTGCCTGCATTTGCCATGCCTCCTCAACTGACGCTGCCCATGCTAATAGGGCGTGAAAATACAAGCCTGCGAGCACGGCTGCGACGTCTGCACTAGCGAGATAGCTTGGCAATTGCTTTTGCCGCTGTGCCTCATTCAGAAGGCCATCCAGCAGCTTCTCAAATTTATTAATGACATTAAATTCTTCCTGCATAAGCAGGGGAGAGCGCAGTATTTCCGTTATGGTGAGCTTCGCGAGCCCAGCGTTTACGGCATATTTTTGAAACAAGTCGCGAAATAACGTTAGCAGCTTTTCTTTTATGCCATTAATTAATGCGTATCGCTCAAGGTTTTCTCCCGTCACTTCCAGCTGCATCTGGCCCAAATCAAGGAGGATGGCTTCCTTGCGTGGAAAATAGTTATAAAACGTTCCTTTGGCAACGCCGCAGCTTTGCGTAATCTCATCAATGGTGACATTTGCAAAGCCTTTTTCCCGAAATAACTGCACGGCATGCCTAAAAATACGTTCTTTAAGCTCCTGCTTCCGCTGTTGTCTCAGCACCATGTAAGCACACCACTTTCACTATTAATGACTACAGTCAATAAATGACCACAGTCATTATTTTAATGTGAGCCCCATTATTTTGCAAGTTTTTGGCAAGCGCTAGAAAAAGTCCACCATTATAAATATATTCGAATTTTAAAATGTAACCGCATTCAATATGATAGAGCTGTACAAAGAGATTGCAATAACAAAGGGAGGCTTTATATGATCGCACGATTCAAAGGAAGATCAGCATTCACAGCATTGCTATTATCGCTAACACTCGTTGTGGCAGGATGCAGCGGAGCAGGCAACGGGGGAAACACGCCAGCAAGTGAAGGAGCCAGCAGCCAGCAGCCTGCGGAATCGCCGAAAGGCGAGGCGACAGCGACGCCAGAGGAGAAAGAGCCTGTAACGCTCAAGTTTACGTTTTGGGGAAGCCCGCAGGAGAAATCGGCGATGGAGCAGGCGACCAAAACCTTTACGGAAAAATACCCGTGGATTAAAGTCAACGCCATTCACATTCCGGAAGCTGACTATGATGCGAAAATTACGGCGATGGTTGCAGGCAACGATTCCCCGGATCTCGGTTATATGCACGGAGAGCTTGCTGACCCTTGGCAAAAGGAAGGGAAATTCGTCAATCTGTTTGAATTGCTCGATAACGACGGAGAGCTAAAGCGCGAGGATTTTCTCGACTATATTTGGTTCAAATCTTCCGAGGATTTTGCTTACGGCATTAGCACAGCGGGCGAGACGTTCGGTTTATTTTACAACAAGGATTTGTTCGATCAGGCGAATGCCGCGTATCCGCCATCGAAGCCGGATGAAGCTTGGACTTGGGATGAGTTTGTCGACGTTGCCAAAAAGCTGACGATTGACAAAAACGGCAAAAACGCCTCGGAAGCGGATTTTGATCCGAAAAACATCCGCCAATACGGCGTTTCCTTTGAAACCTGGCATGGCCCTGTACATGCAACGGTCATTAACAATGAAGGCGAATGGATTACAAAGGATGGCAAATTCGGCTTTAGCCAGCCGGAGGCGACGGAAGCGATTCAGCGCCTAGCGGACTTAATTAATGTGCACCATGTTGCGCCATCTCCGGTACAAATGAAGTCGATTCCTTCGCAGGCGGTTGCGCTGCAATCGAAGCTGGTTGCAATGTCGATGCATGGACAGTGGATCAATCTCGATCTCGGGGCGGCTGGCGTAAACTACGATATTGGCGTCCTGCCAAAAATGAAGCGCAGCGTGCCAATGGGCATTAGCGGGGCATCGGTCATTTACCAATCGACGAAGCATTTGGAGGAAGCGTGGCTGCTGACGAAATTCCTGGAAAATCCGGAAGGCTCGATTGACCTCTACAAGGGCGGCCTCTGGATGCCAACAATGACGAAATGGTACACCGATCCAGAGCTTGTGGCGAAATGGGCAGAAAATAACCCGGCGCATCCAGCGGGCTTCAAGGATGCGATGATGAACAATCTGTTGAATAATGGCGTTCCGACCGGCTCTTATTATATTAAAAATTTCTCGAAGGTGAATGCCATTACCTTCTCCGGCATGGATGAAGTATGGCTAGGCCGCAAAACAGCGGCAGAAGCGATGAAGGAAGTCGAAGCGAAGGTGCAGCCGGAAATCCAGGGCCGCTATGATGTGAGCGAATAAACGATAAAACGAGTTTGGAGAGAGCTGTTATGAAACCACTGGCAAGCGTTCATGAGCGTGAATTAAAGGCGGAGCGCGGAGCTGGGCAAAAACGGAAATTCGGAGAGCTGGGCTTCGGCCTGCTCTTCGCTTCTCCAGTGCTGCTGGGCTACGTCATTTTCGTCATTGTGCCGATTGCGGCAACCTTCTATTTGGGCTTTACTTCCTACAGCGTCGGCACTGTGCCGAAATGGATCGGCTTTGACAATTATGCCAGCTTGTTCAGCGGGGCAGATCCCTTTTTCTACCCAGCCGTGAAAGCAACGGTTTATTATGTTGGACTGAGCGTGCCGCTGGGCATTATTTTATCGTTTTTTTTAGCGATACTGCTGAATCAGCAGGTTGCGGGCAAAAGCTTTTTTCGCGGCGTCTTTTATTTGCCCGTTATAATTCCGCTTGCAGCGTCCTCGATGGTTTGGATGTGGCTGCTGCAGCCGGATTTTGGGATCGTCAATTATGCGCTGGATGCGCTGCATTTGCCAACGTCCAGATGGCTCGGCGATACGACCTCCGTTGTGCCGACCCTTATTTTGTTCAGCTTCTGGACGCTGGGCAATACGATCGTTATTTTTCTAGCAGGCTTGCAGGGCATTCCTGCCCATCTGTATGAGGCCATTGAGCTCGACGGAGGCAATCGGCTGCATAAGCTGATTTATATTACGATTCCGATGAGCTCGTCGATCATTTTTTTCAATACAGTCATTGCGTTCATTAATGGGTTTCAGACGTTTGTGCAGCCAGCCGTTATGACGCAGGGCGGGCCTAACAATGCGAGCTTGCTCTATGTGCTGTATTTGTTCAATGAAGGCTTCAAGTCTTCCCGAATGGGCAGCGCCAGTGCGATTTCCGTCTTGCTGTTTCTCGTCATTATGCTGTTCACCGCAGCGATTTTCTACTTCTCCAAGTCTTTGGTCTATTATGAGGGCAAGGAGGAACGCAGATGAAAAAGCACTCATTGGGCAATCGAATCGTTATTTACGCGCTGCTTATAGCAGGCAGCCTGTTTTTCCTGTTTCCGATTTTTTGGATGCTGCGCACCTCGCTCATTAATATGGGCGATCTGTATCAAATGCCGCCGAAGCTGCTGCCGGACGATTTAAGCTGGGAAAATTTCGAGCAGGCGCTTGGCGCTTATCCGTTTGGGCGATTTTTTCTTAATAGTACCATCATTACAGCATCGGCGATGCTGGGCGTGCTATTTTCCAGCTCGGTCTGTGCCTACAGCTTCTCGCGCATTCACTGGAAGGGCCGCGACAAAGTGTTTGGGTTTATATTAACGGGGTTAATGATTCCGTTTTTCGTCGTCATGATTCCGCAATATGTGTTCTGGAATGCGCTGCATTTGACCGATACGTTCGTACCGCTCATTGCACCTGCGTGGTTTGGAGGCGGCATATTCAACATTTTTCTGCTGCGCCAGTTTTTCTTGGGTATTCCGACGGAGCTGGATGAAGCTGCTAAGGTGGACGGAGCCGGACATTTCCGCATCTACCTGCAAATCATTTTGCCGATTGGCAAGCAGGCGATGATTGTGGTTGGTTTGCTTACATTTTTGGCCAACTGGAACGATTATTTAGGACCGCTGGCTTTCATTACCTCAGAGAGCAATTACACGCTCATGCAGGGGCTGACGCTGTTCCAAGGCTCCTATTCGGCGCAGTGGCATCTGATGATGGCGGCAACTTCCGTTATTGTTATTCCTTCGCTGATCGTCTTTCTCGTAGCGCAGCGGCATTTTATTGAAGGCATTGCCATGACGGGCATAAAGGGGTAGCAGGGGAAGAAGGACGTAGGAAAAAGAAGAGGTTCATGAAAAATAAAAAGGGAAGGCGCCTGCTTGTTCAAGCAGGCGCCTTCCCTTTGCTGCAAATATAAGAAAGTATAAGTTTCCCTCTTATACTCCGCTTATATTTCCCGGACTGAAACGCGCCGCGCCGCCAAATGGCGGCGATAGCCGTTTCACCTTGAAATATAAGAATTTATAAGTTTTACACGTATAAATGGGCTTATATTTCTCCGACAAAGCTCTTCGGTCGTCCCAGAAGGACGACGAAGTCGTTTTTGCTTGGTGCATTTAGCCGCTGGCCAGCTTGCCAAGCAGCACGGACTCCACCTTGGAAATATGCGCCTCCATAAGCAGGGATGCGTCTGCTGGCTGCTGTGCAGCAATGGCGGCATAGATGGCCTGATGCTCATCCAGCAAACGCTCCGCTGTTGCTCTCTCTGCATAAAACCACAAAGCCCGCGTATCCTTCATGCTTTCGTGCAGCTTGGCGGACAAGGATTCCATCATCTCCAGCAGCACGGGGTTATGGGTCGCCTTCGCAAGCTCCTGATGGAAACGGATATCGGCCTGTTCGCTGAAGGCTTCGTCGCCAAGGCGTTCATGCATGCTCTGCAAAATGGAGGCCAGCGCTTCAAGATCGGCTTCGGTCCGATTGCGGGCAGCCAGTGCAGCGCAGCCCGTTTCCAGCACCTTGCGCACCTCCAAAATATGGCGCAGCGTCTCCGCACGGTCCATCCACGCTTCTTCATAGAGAAAGCTTGGAGCCGATAGGGAAGCAGGCTCTGGAGGAGCTGTGACAAACGTGCCGCTGCCTTGGCGAATGTTCAGCCTGCCCATGGCCCGCAGCGCGCTTAATGCCTCGCGGATTGTAGACTGCCCAACGCCATAGGAGGCGGCAAGGTCGGCAACAGAGGAGAGGCGATCGCCTGGGGCGAGCGAGCCGTCGTCCATTTTTCGTTTAATATCGTTCATGACCCACTCATAGCTTTTGAGCGGCCGGTTTGGGCTAATGTCCATAATAACTCCCTTCAAACAACGAACTGCCGTGCTTAAAAATAGCGCTTTCGCTTTTGTCTATTTTATTGTATACTTTTTTTAATTTAAAGTCATCAGATGACCTGATTAATTAATTGGTTAAGGGATGGAAGCTTTAATTTATGGAAGGGGACATCAATATGCTTCAGCAAACGATCCGACAACAACTGCTTGCTATAGTGGGAAGCGATTTTTATAAAGATGATCCGCAGTCGCTTGTCACCCATTCTTATGATGGGACTCCGATGCTTCAAGCGCTGCCTGACGGCGTTATCTATCCCGCGAATACGGAGCAGGTGAGCGCAATTATGAAAGTGCTGAATACGCATCGCATTCCCGTTATTGGCCGAGGCTCGGGCACGAACTTATGCGGCGGTACGGTTCCTGTAGAGGGTGGCATCGTGATGGTCATGCACCGAATGAATCGCATTTTGGAGGTTGATCTTGAAAATTTGGTAGCCGTCGTGCAGCCGGGGATGATTACGAAAGCTTTTATCGCCCATGTGGAGTCGCTCGGCTTATTTTATCCGCCCGATCCGAGCAGCATGGCGATTTCGACGATTGGCGGCAATATCGCCGAATGCTCCGGCGGGCTGCGCGGGCTGAAATACGGCACAACCAAAGATTACGTCCTTGGCCTTGAGGCTGTGCTGGCAAGCGGCGAAATTATTCGTACCGGCGGCAAGCTGATGAAGGATGTAGCCGGATACGATTTGACCAAGCTGCTCGTCGGCTCGGAAGGGACGCTTGCGATTATTACCGAAGCGACGCTGAAGCTTGTGCCGCCGCCGAAGTTCAAGAAGACGATGCTTGCGATGTACAAGGATTTGTATGGCGCGGCGCGAACCGTTTCCAAAATTATTGAAAACCGCATCATTCCTTCAACGCTCGAATTTCTCGATAATGCGACGGTGCGGGTGGTCGACGACTTTGCCAAGCTTGGCTTGCCGCTTGATATGGAGGCGATTCTGCTCATTGAGCAGGATGGAGAACCTGAAATGGTAGAGCGGGATATTGCCCGGATTGAAGAAATTTGCCGTAGCGAGCAGGCGCATAGCGTCAGCGTCGCTGAAAGTGCGGAGGAAGCGCTCAAGCTGCTGACGGCACGTCGTAGTGCTTTTACCGCATTGGCACGATTAAGGCCAACGACGATTCTTGAGGATGCGACGGTGCCGCGCTCCAAAATTGCCGAAATGGTGCTGGAAATTAACCGGATTGCCCAAAAGCATCAGGTGACCATTTGTACCTTTGGCCACGCGGGCGATGGCAATCTGCATCCTACGGCAACGACTGATGCGCGGGATCAGGAGGAAATTCACCGCGTTGAGGCGGCATTTGAGGAAATTTTCGAGGCAGCCATCCGGCTTGGAGGGACAATTACAGGCGAGCATGGCGTCGGCCTTGTAAAATCCCCTTATCTCGAATGGAAGGTCGGTCCCGCCGGCATCGAAGTGATGAAGGCTGTTAAACAGGCATTCGACCCGCATCAGCTGCTCAATCCCGGCAAAATATTTGCCAAACAGTCACGCAAGAGGGTGGTGCTTCAGCATGGTTAAAACGGAACCAGCATGCAGTACGCCGCGCTCCCCGCAGCTTCAGCTTGCGGGAAAGCTCAAGCTGCGGCTCGATGAGGATCAATTGACGAATTGCATGCGGTGCGGCTTCTGTCTGCCTGCTTGCCCAACGTTTCGTGAAACGGGCATTGAAGCGGAATCGCCGCGCGGCCGCATCGCATTGATGAAAGCGGTTACCGATGGTTTAATGCTGCCCGACCAGTCCTTTGAGGAGCAGATGAGCCATTGTCTCGGCTGCCGTGCCTGCGAGCCTGCTTGTCCGGCAGATGTGAAATATGGCCAGCTCATTGAGCAGACGAGGGAGGCGATTGAAGAGCATACCGATAGCCACCGGTGGTGGGTGAAGCCGTTGCGGCAGGTGGTGTTCAAGCAGCTTTTCCCTCATCAGAAGCGAGTGCGTCTGCTCGGCGGTGCGATGCAGTTGTATCAGCAATCCGGGCTTCGCAAGCTGGCGCGCAGCTCTGGCGTTATGAAGCTGCTGCCGGCGCATTTGGGCGAGATGGAGAAGGTGCTGCCGGATGCCTCAAGCAAAGGCATCGTCCAGAAAATCGGCAGCCATCATCCGGCCAAAGGGATGAAAATTGCTACAGTAGGCATGTTCCGCGGCTGCCTCATGGATATGCTGTTCACGGAAACGAACATCAAGACGGTGGAGCTGCTGACGGAAGCTGGCTTTGAGGTCATCATACCGGATACGCAGGCTTGCTGCGGAGCGCTTCACGCACATAGCGGGGAGACGGAGGATGCCCGGTTACTAGCGAGGAGGAACATTGCCGCTTTTCAGGCTGCTGGTGTGGATTATATCGTATCCAACGCGGGCGGCTGCGGGGCTATCTTAACGGAATACGATCATTTGCTGCATGAGGATGAGCAGTGGCGGGAAGGTGCGGTGTGGCTGGCGAAGCGTGTGGTGGATATTAGCGATTTGCTAATCCGCTCCGGCAAGCTTGCTGCCGCCCAGGCGAAGGAACAGCCGATTCGGATTACGTATCAGGATTCCTGCCATTTGCGCAATGTGATGCGTTCTGCTGATGCCCCGCGGAAGCTGCTGCGAGAAGTAAGCGGTGCTGAGTATGTGGAAATGTTCGAAGCTGACCGCTGCTGCGGTTCGGCGGGCACCTACAATATTGTTCAGCCGGAATTGGCAGCCGGGCTGCTGGAACACAAAATGGAGCACGCCAATGCGACAAAGGCCCATTATTTGCTCACAAGCAATCCTGGCTGCCTGCTCCAAATGAAGCTCGGCGTGGCCAAGCATGGGGATGGCCAAATGCAGGTGCAGCATATCGTTGATTTTCTGCATGAGCGTTTGGTTCATAACAGTCCAGAGACAGGACAGGAGCAACCATAAGAATGAAGCATGAGAAGCAAACAGAAGGAAACGTGTGAAGCGATAAAACGTGTAAATCGATAAAAATTGCGGGAGGCTGAAATTTAATGGCATTAACCATTGAAGATTGCAAAACGGAATATATGACGAATCCGCTCGGTATTGAAGCGGCTAAGCCGCGCTTGTTCTGGAAGCTGTGCTCGGAGGAGCGCTCCGTCCGCCAAACGGCGTATCAAGTGCTTGTCGCTTCTTCCGAAGAACGGCTGGCCGCAAATGATGGCGATCGCTGGGATAGTGGAAAAACACAATCGAGCGAGTCGATTCAGGTGGAATATGGCGGCAGCCCGCTTGAGGCGGAAGCCGAATGCTTCTGGAAGGTGCGCGTGTGGGACAATTATGGGCGCGTATCGGCATGGAGCGAGCCAGCCTACTGGACGGCAGGCTTGCTGCACCGGGCAGCGTACCGGGGAAAATGGATTGGCCGCAAGCATGATGAGGGGGCAGCAGGCAGACAGCCATCGCCGCATCTGCGCAAGCCATTCGCCTTGGGCGGCAAGGTGCGACGCGCAACGGCTTATGCGACCGCGCTCGGCTTGTTCGAGCTGTATGTTAATGGGCAGCGGGTGGGGGATTATTTTGCCCCCGGCTTTACCGATTACAATGTCCGCTCGCAGGTGCAGGCTTACGATATTACGCCGCTGCTGCAAGAAGGCGATAACGCCTTTGGCGTCATTATTGGAGAGGGCTGGTATGCAGGCACGGTCGGTTTTCTAGGTGAAAAGGTTTATGGGGAACGTCCGTTTTTTATGATGCAGGTTAATGTGGAGTATGAAGACGGCACAGAGCAGAGCATCGCAACCGATCATACGTGGAAGGTGGGCAAAGGTCCTATTTTATATTCCGATTTTATTATGGGCGAAGCTTATGATGCACGGCTTGAAATGGCGGGCTGGTCGGAAGCGGGCTTTGATGACAGCCTGTGGGAGGAGCCGGATGTCCGTCCTGGCTATAACGGGATGCTGGTGGCGTCTAACGAACCGCCGATTAAAGTAATGAAGACGATTAGTCCGGTTCGGATGGAGCGGACAGCGAGCGGCAGCTATATTTTTGATATGGGGCAAAATATGGTCGGCTGGACGGAGCTTCGCGTTAGCGGAGAGAGCGGCACAACGGTCACGATCAGCCATGCGGAAATGCTCAGTCCTGATGGCTCGCTGTATTTGGAAAATTTGCGCGTTGCTGTTCAGCAGGAGCATTATACGCTTAAAGGCGAAGGGCTGGAATGCTATGAGCCGCATTTTACATTCCATGGCTTTCGTTATGTGGAGCTGATTGGTTTTCCCGGAGAAGCCACTCTGGATACGATTGTAGGCAAGGTCGTTTACTCAGACACCCCGGAGACCGGACATTTAGAAACGTCGAATGCGATGGTTAATCAGCTGTTTTCCAACATTACGTGGGGGCAGCGCGGCAACTTTTTGTCGGTACCGACCGATTGCCCTCAGCGCGATGAGCGGCTTGGCTGGACGGGGGATGCGCAAATATTTGCGCGTACAGCCTCGTACAATATGGACGTGGCAAGGTTTTTCAATAAATTTATGTGGGATATGATTGATTGCCAGCAGCCGTCGGGCGCTTTCACCGATGTGGCGCCGGATGCAGGCTGGATTCGCTATAAAAACTGGAGCACGCGCCTGAACTGGTATGCGCCGGATAACGCAGGCTGGGGCGATGCGGGCGTCATTATCCCTTGGACGCTGTATTTAATGTATGGGGATGTGCGCATTTTGGAAACGCATTATGAGGCGATGAGCAGATGGGTCGATTATTTGCACGCAACGACCGATGAGCTTGTAAGGCCGAACTATGCCAACTATGGCGACTGGCTGTCCATTGATGCGGATACGCCAAACGAGGTGCTGGCAACTGCTTATTTTGCCTACAGCACGAAGGTGCTTGGATTGATTGCCGGCGTGCTGGGCAAGGAGGACGATGTTCACCGGCTGGAGCAGCTGTTTCAGGGCATTGCCGCAGCATTCCGCCGTGCTTTTGTAACGGAGGAGGGCTGTATCCATGGGGAGACGCAGACGGTATATGTGCTTGCGCTGCAATTTGGCCTGCTGACGGAGGAGCTGCGGTTAAAGGCAGTAGACCATCTCACAGCGGATATTGCCAGCCGCGGCAACCGCTTGACGACAGGCTTCCTTGGCGTTGGTTATTTGCTGCCCGCGCTGTCGGATAACGGCCGCCTTGACGTAGCCTACCAATTGCTGACGCAGGAAGCTTTTCCATCGTGGATGTACTCCATCAAGCATGGAGCGACGACCATTTGGGAGCGCTGGGATGGCTGGACGGAGGAAAATGGCTTCCAGACGCCGCAGATGAATTCATTCAATCATTATTCGCTAGGCTCGGTTGGAGAGTGGATGTTCCGCTATATGGCAGGCATTGAAGCAGACAAGGGAGCACCTGCCTTCCGTCATGCCATTATACGTCCCCAGCCGGGCGGCGGCCTTTCTTTTGTGAAATCCCATTTTGCTTCGTTATATGGAAAAATCGAAGTAGACTGGCAAATCGATAAATCCGGCGAGTTCCAACTTAACGTAATCATTCCCGCTAATACGACGGCATCGGTTTACATTCCTGGGACGGTCCATACGATTGATGGAGCATCTGTTGGCACGCTTGAAGACCCTTCAACGGACCAATTCCCAACGAGTTCTTCTGGCAAGCACCATGTTAAGCTGATTGAAGCCTTGGGCAGCCAAACGGTGCTGGAAATCGGCTCTGGCTCCTACTGCTTCGCCAGTCAGGTCAAAGTCTAGCCAAGTCTGCTAATAAAAAGGAGCAAATGGATTCGCCCAAAGCCGTCTCGCATCAGAGAAGCGGCTTTGGGCTTTTTAAGCTAGTCACTATTTGGTATAGGTTCGGCCCGTCCGATTCGTTATAATAACAATAAAACATGATGGCCTGAGGGGGAATTGTTATTCGGCTGCGCAATGAGCTGTTGCTGAGCTACTTTATTATTATTTTGGTGTGTATTACGCTGGTCGGCTCGGTATCCTTCTATATTTCCTACAAAACGATGGCAAGCCAAGCGGAGGCTGCCAGCCTGCTGCTTGTCCAGCAAATTGAAAAAAATATGGACAATGATTTTCACAGCAAGCGCAATCTGCTGCTGGCCTCCTACAATGAGCAAAGCTATATTGACGGCGTTAACCGTTACACCGAGCTTAGCGATCGCGAACGTTTCTTGTTCCGGCAAAAAATCGGCGATTTGTATTTGAAAAGCTTTAATGTAACGCCAATCCGTGATTTTTTGCGTTTTCAAATTTATTATAGCAACGGCGAGCTGCTTAGCTCCTCGGATGAGAGCGGACAGCATAACCCGGCGAAGGTGCGGGGATCGGAATGGTTCCGCCAGACGGTGGCGAAGGATGGCGAAGTGTTTTACAGCGGCTTCATCCCGGAAGCAGACCGGACCGTTGATGGAGAAACGGCCTATTTTTCCTCTATTATGATTCGCGATTTTTCCAATCCCGAGCAATTTATTTTAGTGCGAGCCGAATATCGTGCTGAGCTGTTCAACAGCATTGGCCGCAACGATGGCCTTTCGCCAAACAGCAGCATCGTCATTCTTGACGAAGGCAATCGGCTTGTTTATGCGTCAGGTGACGCGCAGCGTTATGCCGGAGGGAAGGAACTGACAAGCCGTATTAGTGGCAGCCAGGGCAAGTTTTGGCTCAGCCTGGATGGAGAAGAGCGGTTAGTGTCCTATACGAATTCCGCTTATTCAAATTGGAAGGCCGTGCTTGTCGTGCCGAAGCATGATATTTTTGGCGCATTAGACATCATTAAGACGACCGTTATTGTTACCGCTTTCATTGCCTTTGCGATTACGCTGATTATTTCGATACTGTTCGGGCAGCGGATTACGAAGCCGATTCTGGACTTGTACAAAACGGTTAACCGCATTAAACGCGGCGACTTTTCGGTGCGCGTCGAGGTGCGCCGCAATGATGAAATCGGCAGAATCGGGATGAACTTTAATGCGATGCAGGATGAGCTGCAAAATTTGATTGAGACGCGGTATGTGAATCAGATTAAGCTGCAGGAGGCGCAGCTTGCCATGCTTTATTCGCAGATCAATCCGCATTTTCTGTACAATACGCTCGACAGCATCCGGGCGATGTCCGACTATTACCAAGTGCAGGAAATTAGTGAAATGGCGCAGTCGCTCGCTGATATTTTTCGCTACAATACGAAAAACAAGGATGAAATCGTCACGCTGCAGGAGGAGCTTGTCCAAATTGAAGCCTATATGAACATTCAGCGCATACGCTTTGAAGACAAAATTTCCTTTGAACAGCAAATCGATGACGACCTATACAGCTTTCCGATGCTCAAAATGACGCTCCAGCCGCTCGTTGAAAATGCCGTATTCCACGGTATTGAACGCAAGCGCGGCAAAGGTACAATAGCTATAATCGTCAGCAGAGAGGGCGGCAGCATTACGCTCACCGTCAAAGACGACGGGGTAGGCATATCCGACAAGCATTTGGCCGATATCAGAAGCAGCTTGAAGCCTCCGCTGCAACAAAGCGAAGGAATGGTCTCAGATACGCGCAGCGGCATTGGGGTGCAAAATGTTTATTCCCGTTATCGAATTCGTTATGGCGACCGCTTTGAATTTTATATTAACAGCCGTAAAGGTGCAGGAACCGAAATTAAGCTCCTTATTCCCGAACAAGTGGAAGCGCATTCATAAAAGTCGGAATTTTCAACATTAGAAGTCAAAATCGTGTACAGAAGACCGGGAAGCGCTTTCAATATAATAAAGGTGCAGGTAATTATGAAGGAGAGGGTGTCTTATCATGAGAAAGATGAAAGCGGTTTACCTCACAATGGCGCTGATGCTGGGAGCATTTTCGCTAGCGGCTTGCGGCAGCAGCAACGGCAGCACGAATACCCCAGAGGGAACAGCTACAGCAGGCAGCTCAGCCGAAGCGTCCGCGCAGCCGTCAGCAAAGCCCGTTACGCTGACCTTTCTGATTCCGAATACGGAGGATGTCACGCCTTACAATCTTATCTTCAAAGAATTTGAAGCGAAGACAGGCAATAAAGTCGAGGTGCAAGCGCTGCCGGGCGGCGACTATGACAATATGCTGAAAACCCGCTTCTCGACGGGAGATTTCCCTGACGTATTCCTCATGCAGCCGGGCACGAAGCAATATGTAAAGCTCAGAGCCGATGAGACGCTGTACGAATGGTCCGGCGAGGCTGGGGTTTGGGACAATGTCATCGATACGATTGTAGACTTCCAAAAGGATACGGCTGGCAAAGCCTATGGCGTGCCATTCGGCAAAACCGGCATGATGGGCGTCTTTTACAATAAGGATGTATTTGAAAAAGCGGGCGTTGCCGCTCCAACAAATTACGCGAATTTAATTGAAATCGCTAAAAAGCTGAAGGGCGATGGCGTAACGCCGTTTTATGAAGGGGTAAAAGATGGCTGGCCGACGCAAGTGTTTTATTTGACCGGATGGGTAAGCCAGGTAGATCAGGAAATTGGCGACGAAGGCGTGCAGAAGCTGAACGTCAATCAGCTGAAGCTGTCGGACATCGCGGCGCTGAAGGACCTTTTTGTAAAATCGAAGGAAATTAAGGATCTCGGCTTGTTCCAGAAAAATACGCTCTCCGGCACATTCGACGAGCTGCAAAACGAGCTGGGCGAAGGCAAGGTAGCGATGGCCTTTATGCTGGACGGCATTTTGCCGCAGCTTGAGAAGAAATTTGGCAAAGATTTTGTAACGAATAAAATCGGCTTCTTCCCATTCCCGACTGCAACAGATACGGGTACAGCTATGATTACGCCTCCGAACCAGCTGATGGTGCCGTCGAAGGCGAAAAATCTGGAGGCAGCCAAAGAATTGGTTAAATTTATGATTTCGAAGGAAAGCGTCAATATCTTCTACCAAAGCCAGCCGGGCATTCCGGTGTTCAAGGATGCAACGAGCGAGCTGTACCCGATGCAGCAGACGGTTAAAGACTATATTGATCAAGGCAAATCGAAGGTTAATGTTCAGAACCGCCTGACGGCATCGTTTTTGGACTTGGGCAAAATTCTGCAAAACTTCCACATCACAGGCGACGTGGACACCGCGATTAAAGAGATGGATGCTAACTATGTGAAGGACGGCAACTCGAAGCGTCTTGAAGGCTTTGAATAAATAAGCTGAGCAAAAAATAAAGGACAGAGACGGCAGCAGGGCAAGCCGAAGCTGTTAATTACCGGACGGGACAGGTGCTGCGGGCGAGGCCAGCAAGACGATCAAGGAGATCGAGGCGTCGCCCCGCCATCCCGGCCAAACAGGACAGGAGCAGGAGGGCAAGCCCTATGGAGAGAAGCAAATATCCGTTATATTTTTCATTTCCGGCAGTCATCGTATTTTTATTGTTTTTCATTACGCCAACCATTATCGGTATCTATTACAGCTTTACCGACTGGAATATTAACGCCGATGCAATTAAGTTTATTGGACTTGAAAATTACAAGGAGCTGTTTAACGAGCCCCGCCTGAAGCAGGCTTTTATAAACACCCTTATTTTCGCCGCCGCCGTTACGCTGCTGCAAAATGCAGTTGGCCTCGCCTTGGCGCTATTGTTGAATGAAAAGCTGAAGCTGCGCAATCTGCTTCGGATGATCTTTTTTATGCCGTATGTTATTGCTCCGCTCGTCATCGGTTACATTTTCCGGGCGATTTATCATCCGGAGCATGGCATCGTCAACCAGTTTTTCGGGCTGCTGGGCATGGATTTTATGGTCCAGGATTGGCTGAACGATCCGCGCTTCGCGCTGTTCACCGTCATTATGACCGATATTTGGCGGGTAGCTGGCTTTTCGATGGTCGTGTATTTAGCGGGCTTGCAGTTCATTCCGAAGGATTTAACGGAGAGCGCATCCATTGATGGGGCGAATTATTGGACGCGGTTCAAGCATGTTGTTTTTCCGCTGCTCGCTCCGGCGTTCACGGTTAATGTGCTGCTGGCGATGATTGGCTCGATGAAGGTGTTCGAAATCGTCATGGTGCTGACCGAAGGCGGTCCGGGCTATACGACGGAAGTATTTTACACGTACATCCGCAATACGTTCAGCTCAGGTGAAATGGGCTATGCGACGGCGATCAACATGCTGTTGTTCGTGCTGGTCACGCTTGTCGGCATTCCGGTATTGCTGGCGATGAAGAAGAGGGAGGTGGAAATGTGAGAAGCCGAAAATATTCGCCTTTGCTGCTAGAGCTGCTCGCGATCTGCCTCGCCCTGCTCATACTTATTCCGTTTTTTATGATATTTATTAACTCGTTTAAGGATATCCGCGAGTCGGCGCTGTTCGGGCTGTCGCTGCCAAGCAACTGGGTGTTCAGCAATTATGAAGAGGTATTTAATCAGGATAATCTACTGCGTGGCTTCAAAAATAGCTTCCTGCTGTCGGCGCTCGTCGTCGTCAGTGTCAATTTTTTCGCTTCGATGGCTGCGTTTGTCATCCAGCGGCGCGGCGGGAAGTTTTTGCAAGGCGTCTATCTTGCCTTCATTATGGGGCTGATTGTCCCGGTATCGATCATTCCGACGATTCGGCTAATGGATTTGCTGCACATTAAAGGCAGCTACTTAAGCATCATTATGTACTATACAGCGGTGCTGCTGCCGTTTGCTGTCTTTCTGCTTGTCGGGTTTATTAAATCGGTGCCGCGCGAGCTGGATGAGGCGGCGATTTTGGAAGGCTGCGGCTACTTCCGGCTATATTTTAAAATTATTTTGCCGCTCATCAGCACGGTGCTTGTTACCGTCTCGATCGTCGTCATTGTGTCGGTATGGAATGACTTTTTCGGCCCGTTTTATTTGGTCACGGACAGCACGAAATGGACGATTGTGCTGCAAGTATTTAACTTTGTTACGCTGTACAGCACGAACTGGGGCGTTGTATTTGCCTTTATGATCGTCGTCATTACACCGGTGCTGATCATTTATTTGTTCCTGCAGCGCTACATTATTGACGGTCTGACGGCAGGCTCTGTGAAAGGCTAAGCAAATAAAAGAGGGCATCCGTAAGGGGGGCGAGGGTTATGCGCAAGGTCATGGTTGTGGACGATGAACGCTGGATACGGCGGGGACTTATTCAAATGATTCCATGGGAGGAGCTGGGGCTTGAGCTTGCCTGTGAAGCGGTTGACGGCGAAGAAGGCTACGAGCTGGCGCTGCTGCATAAGCCCGACCTGCTGTTCCTTGATATGCGCATGCCCGGCTTTGACGGCAAGGAGCTGCTTGGCCTGCTGGCCGAATCACTGCCGGACGTTGTGACGATCGTCGTCAGCGGCTATTCGGATTTCGAATATACGAAGGAAGCCATCCGCCATAAGGCGTTTGATTATTTGCTCAAGCCGCTTAAGCGGGAGGAGCTGATTACGGTGCTTGGCAAGGCGCTGGCGGTGCTGGATGAACGAGATAGGCGGCAAGAGCAGCAGCATCGGGACAGCCGGAGAAACTGGCTGCTGGACGTTTTGCTGCGCGGCGAACAGGCTGCACAGAGTCAGAACCAAGCAAATGCTCCGTCCCAGGCGGCAGGCATTATACAGACAAATACAGCTTTAAGGACGGAGTGTTTGCCTGAGCTTCCAGGAGAGGGCTCAGGCAATAAAGCGCTGCTGCTGCTCGCTCAGCCTGACTATTATACAGAGCAGGCTGGCATTCAAGAGGCAGCTGGGAAAATAGAGCGGTCGCTGCAGCAAAGCCAGCCCTTTTATTTTGATGGAGGCTGGTCGTTTGTTGCAGCCGCATCCCCTGTCAACCTCGGCGAAATAGCCATTTGCTTGTTTGGCAGCCGCTTCGAGCCTGTGGAGATACAGCGGCTTGCGATTTTGCTTCAAGGCATGCTGCATGAGGAGACGGGCACAAGCTACAGCATGATCGCTGGGAGCAAGCCTTGTCTTGCCAACCAGCTTCCAGCTGTCTACAGCAAGCTCCAGCAGCGTCTGGATGGGAGGCAGCTGGGAGAAATGGCGATCATGGGATTCGTGGAGTGTGCATTTGAGCTGGAGGAGAAGCCGAGTAAGCAACAGCAGCATTTGCCTATAGGTGCTGCAAATGCCGATTTTTATCCGGCGGAGCTGGAGCAAGCGTTTCTCGTGCAGCTGCAGCTTGGCAACGTGGAGCAGATGAAGGCGGAATTCAACCGTTTTTTCACAGCGCTTGCAGCCCCGTCGCGGACGGTGGATGGGCTGCGGCGCAGCGCCTCCATGCTGGTGCATGCACTGGAGCGGCAGCTTCAAGCGGCGGACACAAGCCTCGAGCAGCTGAGCGGGAAAAGCGCGCTCGCCTACATGGAGCTGATCCGGCTGCGCAAAGACCATGTATCGGTTAAGCGGCTGTTCGAGGAGCAAATATTGCCCGCTGTTGCTGCCCGGCGCGGCAGCAGCCAAGGGCGGCATGGCGAGCAGCTGGTCCGTGAACTCCAAAAGCTGATCGAGCTGCATTATGACCAGCCGCTTAGCCTGCCGCAAATCGCGGAAAGCCGCTTTTTGAATGCCGATTATGTAGGCCGGTTGTTTAAAAAAACGACGGGCAGCAATTTTGTCGATTATTTAACCGAATACCGGATTGCGAAGGCGACCGAGCTGATGCGTTATCCGCAATATAAAAATTACGAAATAGCGGAGCTTGTCGGTTATGAGGATTACCGTTATTTCAGTCAAATTTTCAAAAAGAAAACCGGGCAAACGATTGGCGAATACCGCGGCGCAGCTGGAAAAACGCCGCAATAAACGATAGGGGAGAGACTTGCGATGCAAACGAGACAAATACCAGATACGCTGACCCTTGCGGACAGAGCCGGACATGCGATGAATGCGATAGTTGGAATGGCAGACCGCGACTACAACGATATCCCTTTTTTTGCTGCAAACCTGATGAAGGAGCCAGCTAATTTGACACATGGGGATTGGGACTATGGCTCATCTCATGGTCGAATGGTGGACGGGATGATTTTGGCCCGCCATATGTCGGGGGAAACGTTTGGCAAGGAGACGGAGGAGAAATATCGTGCGAATCTGCTCTCTTTTTTCAAGGAGGATGGTCTTAGCTATCGCCAGACGAACCCGAATTTCAACTGGGAGCCGAATGCGAATCTAATCGATCAGCGTGCGGTCATTTTATCGCTGACGAGCTGGTTTATGGAGACGGGTGATTCGTTGGTGAAGGAGGCGGCAGATAACCATGTTGCGGCGCTTAAACGGATTGCGATTAAGGAGCGCGATGTGTGGTTTTATCCGGCGTCGGAATATAAGGAAGGCGGCTGGCCTTCGTCCAATGGTATCATGCTTCGTCTTGCGCCGGATCCGGCTGCCTTCTGCGGACGGCTCGTTATGCCGCTGCTGAAATACCATGAGCTTACAGGCAATGCGGATGCGTTCGAGCTGTGCCAGTTTTTCACCGCGCTCATCGTGCAGCGCAGCGGCGTGTTTAACGCCGACGGCAGCTTTAACGATGCGCTCGCTTATCGCAGCGGACATTTTCATACGAGGCTCGGCACGCTTGATGCGTTGGCGCGGTTTGGCGTATTTACAGGGGATGCGGCGCTGCTCAGCTTTGTGGAAAAAAGCTACGCTTGGGCGGTTACCCAATGTACCGCCTTTGGCTGGACGCCGGGCGACATGAAGGAGCAGGCCTACGAGCATGAAACATGCTCGCTGGTCGATCTAATCGCCACGGGCATTACGCTCGCGCAAAGCGGCTATACCCGTTACTGGGGCGTGACCGAGCGTTATATTCGCAATCACCTTACCGAATCGCAGCTGCTCGATATGGACTGGGTGAAGGAAACGGAAGACCGATCCGGCAACATTCCTGGACTTATTACGCATGAAAATATTGCAAAGCGGACGCGGGGCGCTTTTGCCGGCTACTCGGCGCCGAATGATTTTTGCTGCAACGTCAACCATGGGCGGGGACATACGAATGATTTGCAAATTTGCTGCCTCGGCTCGGGCACGCGCGGGCTGTTCATGGGCTGGAGCAACACCGTTACTGAGAAAAAGGGTACGGTCAGCGTCAATTTCCTGCTCAATCGCAGCTCGGCATGGCTCGATGTCGACAGCTATTTGCCGCATGAAGGCAAGCTGGTGCTGCATATCCACCGCGATATTCCGCGCTTGCAGGTACGCATTCCCGAATGGGCGGGCTTCGCGAAGGTAGCCTTTACCCGCGAGCTGAACGGCAGCACGGAGCAGGGCAAAGGCAGCGAGCCGAGCCGCTGGGTGAATGAATGCTTCCTGCTGCTTGGCGCAGCATCCGCTGGAGAAACCATTACGATTACATTCCCGCTTTCGCGCCGCCAGACGGTTGAAACTGCAATCGGGCAAACGTTCATAACCCAGTGGCAAGGCGATGATGTCATTGGCATTTCTCCGGAAGGGGAGCATCATCCGTTCTACAGCGGCCGAGAGGTGCATGATAAAGCGCCGATGCGCGAAGCCAGCATGCGGCGAGTGGAGAACGAACTGGTCTGGTAGCACAGCTAGTCTACTAGTCTGTCAATTCTATAGAGCAGGTTAAAGTACAGGTTCAATAATTGTTCGAATGGGAGGCTGGGAGTATGACAACGGTAGTTGCGGTTTACACCGGACAAGGGCTTGCTGATCCGCTGAAGGCTGTGTTTCAGGAGGTGCTGCCGGGCGTGCGGCTGGTCAACATTATTGATGACAGCCTGATCGGCGATGTCGTCAAGGCGGGGCATATTCCAGCGGGAGTGAGCAAGCGGCTGACGCAATATTTTCAGCATGGGGAGGAGCTGGGGGCGGATATTATTCTGAATACCTGCTCCTCAGTTGGCGAAGTGGCTGATGCTGTGCGGGGACAGCTTGGCATTCCGCTCGTTAAAATCGATGAGGCGATGACGGCCAAGGCGGCGGCCGAATACGACGCAATTGCGGTGCTGGCCACGCTGCCTTCAACTCTGGAACCGACGATGCGATTTTTGGCAAAGCAGGCGGAGGCCATTGGGAAAGAGGTCTCCATCTTGAATGGTCTCGCAGTCGGAGCCTTCGATGCGCTGGTAGGAGGAAACCCGGCGGAGCATGACCGCATTTTGCTGGAGACGGCGCTTGCGGTTAGCGATAAAGCGGATGCCATCGTATTGGCCCAAGGATCAATGGCTCGGATGGAGGGAGCTATACGGGAGGCGACAGGCAAGCCGGTGCTATCCAGCCCGCGGCTTGCTGCCGAGCAAATTAAAGAGATGCTGGCAGAGCGAGGGCTGCTTTAGCCGCAATGATTTTAGCAATAACAGCTACAGCAAGGGACAAAGGCATATTTAGCGGGAGGGAAATAGCGTGGAACAAGAAAGAGTGACGGCTGTCTATTTGATAGAGACACCTTATACGCTGGAACGTGCTGCCGAGGTGATTGCGGGCGAGCAATCAACGGGCACCTTTACAGCGGTGCCAGGTGAGACGGATCAGCTGAAGGAGCGGCATGGGGCGCGAATTGAACAAATTGTCGAGCTTCCGCCTGTGCCTGCTCCGACGCTGCCGGGCTCCAAAACGCCGCTGGGTCATGACGGTCTTTATCGGCGCGGAGAGGTAACGGTTTCCTTTCCGCTGCACAATTTTGGGCCGTCCATTCCGAATTTAATGTCTGCAATTGCCGGCAATTTGTTCGAGCTGCAGGAATTGTCCGGACTGAGGCTAGTCGATTTGGAGCTGCCGGAAGCATTCGCAGCAAGGTACCCCGGCCCGAAGTTTGGCATCGCGGGTACTCGTGAGCTAACCGGCGTGTATGACCGTCCGATTATGGGGACGATTGTCAAGCCGAGCATCGGGCTTCCCATGGCTGACCTCCAGCAGATGATTATGGACGTTTCGGCTGCGGGGCTTGATTTTATAAAGGATGATGAACTGAATGCTAATGGAACCTATGCTCCTCTTGCACAGCGGGTAAGTGCAGTCATGGATGCCGTCAACCGGGCGGCTGATGCAACAGGCAAAAAAATCATGTACGCCTTCAATATTACCGGTGATATCGATGAAATGGAGCGTGGGCATGAACTGGTCGTCAAGGCAGGCGGCAACTGTGTCATGGTCAGCATAATGAGCGTCGGATTGGCGGGGCTTGCCCACTTGAGCAAATACAGCGAGGTGCCGATTCACGGCCATCGCAATCAGTGGGGCATGATGACGCGCTGCCCGCTGCTGGGCTTCGCTTTTCCAGCTTATCAGAAGCTGTGCCGTCTGGCAGGAGCCGACCATCTGCATGTGAACGGTCTGGACAGCAAATTTTATGAAAGCAACAGCTCGGTTGTCAGCTCCATTCGCGCTTGTTTGAAGCCCATGTATGGCGGCTATGGGACGATGCCTGTCGTATCCTCGGCACAATGGGCAGGGACTGCTCCGGCTACTTATGAAGCAACAGGGACGGTAGATGTGATGCATTTGGCTGGCGGCGGCATTTTGGCCCATCCGGGAGGGGCGGCGGCTGGCTTTGCAAGCATGAAGCAGGGCTGGGAAGCTGCTGTTCAAGGCATTCCGCTCGCGGAGTATGCAAGTCGGCATCCGGAGCTGCAGCAGGCTATAGCAAAATACGGAAAGGGCTGAGCGGGGATGGACAGAGCGGGATTAACGCATAAGCCAAACGATTGTGACACTAGCTTCAGCGACAGCGGCGGAAAGATGCCATCCAGCGTAGGCACTATGGGGGACACCGGGCGGCGCCAGCAGGAGGCATGCTCGGATAGCTCCGGTGATCGGCTCCCGGCATCGCAGCGCCTGCTCAGCTACTATGGCGACGATTTCACCGGTTCTACCGATGTGCTGGAAGCACTGTTCCGAGCGGGCCTGCGGGCAGCGTTATTTCTGGAGCCGCCAAGCGAGCAGCTGCTTGCTAGCAAATTTGCAGATTTAGAAGCCATTGGAGTAGCGGGCATTGGCCGCTCGCTGACGCCGGATGAGGCGGAGCGCGAGCTGCGTCCGGTACTGGAGCAGCTGCGAAAAATAGGGGCAGCCATTACGCATTACAAAATATGCTCGACATTCGATTCCTCCGCTGAAGTTGGCAGCATCGGCAAGGCAGCGGAAATTGGCCGCTCCGTGTTCGGTCCTGGCTATATTCCGATATTAGCGGGGGTTCCTTATTTAGGCCGCTATACGTTGTTCGGCAACCATTTTGCAGCGGCAGGCGGCGAGACGTATCGGCTTGACCGCCATCCAACGATGTCGCGCCATCCGATTACGCCGATGGCGGAAGCGGATTTGCGCCAGCATTTGGCCCAGCAGACGGAGTTAAAGACGGCGCTGATGGATATTTTGGCGCTGGAGGGAGACATGTTCGAAGTGGGCGAACGGCTCGCTAAACGGGTAGAACGCGAGCAGCCTGATCTCGTGCTGTTTGATGTGCTCGACGAAGCTAGGCTGGCAGCGGCTGGACAGCTGATTTGGGAGGAAGCCCAGCAGCGCGACGGCTTGTTTGCCATTGGCTCTTCTGGCGTGGAGTATGCGCTCGGGGCTTGCTGGCGCAAGCTTGGTTTGCTGCAGGAGCAGCCGGAAATTAGCGCTGCTTCTGCCACAGAAGTTGAACGTCTGCTCGTAGTGTCGGGAAGCTGCTCGCCAGTTACAGAGCAGCAAATCAAGGCAGCGCTGGCAGCAGGCTTTGCAGGCATTCGCGTTCCGGCAGAGGAGCTGCTGGACGGGAAGAAAGGCGCGGCTGCGAGACAGCGGCTGCTGAAAGAAGCTCGGGAGAAGCTGGCAGATGGGCGCAGCCTGCTGCTTTATTCAGCAGAAGGAGTGGACGATCCAGGCATTCCGCGTTTCCGGGAAACGCTTGCTTCGCAGGGCTATGGGCCTGAGCAAAGCAGCCGCTTATTAGGCGCTTTGCTTGGAGCGCTGGCGCGGGAGCTGATTATCGACGAGCAGCTTACACGCATCGTCATCGCTGGCGGGGATACGTCTGGTTATGTTACGCGCGGCTTGGGTATCTATGCACTGGAATGCGTGGCTGCACTAACGCCGGGAGCGCCGTTATGCCGAGCTTTCTCGGAGGAGTCTTCACTGGATGGGCTGGAGCTGGTGCTGAAGGGTGGACAAATCGGCGAACGGGATTTTTTCGCACGGATGAAGCAAGGGAGGGCAGCATATGCCGAATGAAAACGAGCAACTGCCAGATTATTGCAATTTAAACGTGCTGGAGCGCGGTTCATTGCCCCCACGCAGCGAGCTAATTCCATTTGACAATCCGGCAGCGGCGCTGCGCGGCGACCGAGAAGAATCGCCTTATTACAAGCTGCTCAGCGGTCATTGGCGTTTTCGCTATTTTGAATCGCCGCTGCATGGTCCAGCGGGCAGCCATTTGGATGCTTGCGATGATATGGGTTGGGATAAAATTCCCGTTCCCTCCAATTGGCAAATGCACGGGTACGGACAGCCCCATTACAGCAGCTGTCCTTATCCATTTCCGCTTGACCCTCCACATATTCCACTGCTCAATGCAACTGGCTGCTATCGTACCAGCTTTACCGTTCCAGAGCATTGGGAAAAGCGCCAAATTCGCCTCGTATTTGGCGGAGTTGATTCAGCCTTCCATGTGTGGCTGAATGGCGAGCTGGTCGGATACAGCCAGGGAAGCCACCATATGACAGAGTTTGATATTTCCCGCCTCATCCGTCCCGGTTCTAATTTGCTTGCGGTTCGCGTCTACCAATGGTGCGAGGGAAGCTATTTGGAGTCGCAGGACAAATGGCGGCTAAGCGGCATATTTCGCGATGTTTATTTAACGGCACAGGCCGCTGTCACGATTGAGGATGTTCTGGTGCGAACTGTTTTTGTCCCCGATTCTGCCTATCGGGAGGCGAGCTTGAGCTTGCAAATGACGCTCGCTCAAAGCAGTCTCTTGAGAAGGGCGGCGGAATCCGCCAACTTGATCGATTATACAGATGGAGAAGGCTTCCGTTTAGGCGTCGCCTTGTTAGATGCGGACGGAGAAACCGTTGCAGAGCAATCGTTCAATGCGAGCAATCCAGACGCTTCTTGCCATTCGGATGCACAGGGAACAGGCAGCTATCCAACGTCCGATTTGCTTACAGACCTCAAAACGATTTCCGCCGAGATTCCTGTTTCGAGGCCCCAGCTATGGACAGCAGAAACGCCTTATTTGTATGCGCTGTTGTTGACGATATATGGGCCGGATGGAGAGATAGCGGAGGTGAAGCGGCTTTCGGTTGGCTTTAGGCATATTCAAATTGAAAAAGGCAAGCTGCTCATTAATGGACAATCTATCGTTATCCAAGGCGTCAACCGCAACGAATTCCATCCGCAATTAGGGTATGTCACGACGCCTGAAGCGATGCTGAAGGATATAAGGCTGATGAAGCAGCATAACATTAATACGGTCCGGCTGTCCCATTATCCGAACGACTCGCGCTGGCTCGATTTATGCGACCAATTTGGCTTGTACGTTATAAACGAAGCGGATTTGGAGACGCATGGGTTTCATTTTATGGGCGACGAATCTTATTTGAGCAAACATCCCGACTGGCGGGAGGCGTATTTACATCGTGCGCAGAAAATGGTTGGACGCGATAAAAATCATCCTTCTATCATCGTATGGTCGCTTGGCAATGAGTCAGGCTACGGTGAAAATCATGATGCGATGGCGGAGTGGATACGCAGCGCCGATCCGACCCGGCCGATACAGTACGAGCGGGCTTATGAAGCCGCAGTCGTTGACATCGTCAGCTCCATGTACCCTTCGGTCGACATGCTCATAGAAGAAGGCAGGAAGCCGGATGAACGCCCTTATCTCATGGTCGAGTTCGGTCATGCCATGGGCAATTCCACGGGCAATTTGCAGGAATATTGGGATGCGGTGTACGAATATCCACGACTGCTGGGCGGCCTTATTTGGGAATGGTCAGATATGGGCATTTTACAGCAAAACGACAGCGAACCAGCGTTTTACGCCTATGGCGGCGACTTTGGCGATGCCCCGCATAGCGGACCATTTTGCATGGATGGGCTGCTGTTTCCAGACAGAAGCGTGAAAGCGTCCCTGCTGGAATACAAGAAGATCATTCAGCCGGTGAAAATAAAGCCGGACCCCGCCCAGCTTGGCCGGGTTCACTTTAGTAATCGCTACAGCTTTTTGTCGCTGGAGCATTTGAAAGGGCATTGGCAGCTGCTGCGAAGCGGCATGGCGATTGCGCAAGGCGAGCTTGCACGCTTGCATACGCTGCCGGGCGGGGAAGAGGCGCTAATCATTCCTCTGCCTTCGGAGCAATTGAAGGAAAAGGGCGAGTATGCGCTGCATATCTGCTTTACAGAACGTAATAGCAGCTTGTGGTGTGATGCTGGCCATGAGACAGCTTGGGCCGATTTGCTGTTTGAGGAGGCGGGTTGGTCCCCGCAGGAAAATGCTACAGCGTATCATGTTAATGCTGAGTTTTCTAGTACTGTTCGTCTAACGGCACCCGATGCTTCCGAAGGGATTCCCATGCACATGCATCCTCAGTATCAAAATTTGCAGCGGGAAGACGGCAAGCTTGTATACCGCATAAGCGGAAACGGGTTTCAAGTAGACATCGATCAAATGACAGGCACAATTAGCAATTGGCTTTATCACGGCGATGAGCTGCTGCTTGCAGGCCCACAGTTGCAGCTATGGCGCGCCCCGCTGGACAACGATGTCCATTTGGCGAAAGAATGGGTGAAAGCCGGTTATGACCGGCTCCAATGGCAGCTGCGCCGATTGTCAATAACTGCTGGCAACAATGGCAGCGTTATAGCAACAGCTGACGCAATTATTGGGGCAAAAGGCGAGCCAGCAGCTTTCCGCAGCAGGATGGTCCACCAAATGAATGCCGACGGCTCCATAGGCGTGGAGACCACGCTTGAACCGCTTGGAAGCGAGCTGCCGCCGCTTCCGCGTTTTGGCCTTGAGCTGCGTCTCCTCGACGGCTATGACCAGTTTAGCTGGTATGGCAGAGGCCCTCATGAATGTTACGCCGACCGCAAAGAAAGCGGCAAGCTCGGTATTTACTCCGGCACGGTAGCAGAGCAATTTGTCCCCTATGTGAAGCCCCAGGAAAACGGCAATAAGTGCGATGTGCGCTGGGCGAAGCTTAAGGATGGGCAAGGTGCTGGAATCGGCATTACGGGCAGCGAGCTGCTTCACATTAGCGTCCACCATTATTCCACGGAGGATATGTCGCGCACCAGCCACGTGCATAAGCTGACTAGGCTGCCAGAAACGATCGTCAAAATCGACGCCAAGCAAAGCGGCCTCGGCAATCATAGCTGCGGCTACGCGCCAACGCTCGATGCTTATTTAATAAAGCCGCAGCCGATGAGGCTGTCCATTATGCTTTTTCCGTTAACGAACACTGCACTAAAAAAATAAGGGAAAGGCCGATCCGGTAGCCGGATCGGCTTTTTTTTGCCATTCGATGCCCTTTATGCAATTTGGTTCACATTCAGTTCATAAACGAGGATTAACATCCATCTATAAACCGTTACAGGGAGGCACTACTAATGACAGTAAATGATCGATACAAAGAAGAGCTATGGAAAAATAGCGGGGAGTGGGCGGTTGAAGCACGTGGGCTTGTGAAGACATTCGGCAATAACCGCGCAGTGGATGGCGTAGATTTGAACGTGCGGGCCGGAACCATCTATGGTGTGCTTGGCCCGAATGGAGCAGGCAAAACAACGACCATCAGAATGCTGGCTACGCTATTGCGCCCCGATGCTGGCTCGGCACGCATTTTCGGGTACGATGCAGCGAAGGACCCGCAAATCGTGCGGCAATTGATCGGGGTGACAGGCCAATACGCCTCCGTCGACGAAGCGCTCAGCGCTACGGAAAATTTGGTCATCTTTTCCCGGCTGCTAGGTCTTGGGCGGGCAGAGGCGCGGCATAGGACGGAGGAGCTGTTGGAGGAATTCGGGCTGACGGAAGCCGCAAAACGTCCACTAAAGCATTTTTCCGGGGGCATGCGGCGCCGATTGGATTTGGCAGCCAGCCTCATCGCACAGCCGCCGCTTATTTTTCTCGATGAACCGACGACAGGACTTGATCCGCGTACACGTACGCAAATGTGGGATACGATCCGCCGGCTGGTGAAAACCGGTTCAACGGTGCTGTTAACGACGCAATACCTGGATGAGGCTGATCAGCTGGCTGACCGAATTGCGGTCATTGATCGCGGTCAGGTCGTTGCCGAAGGGACGGTCGATGAGCTCAAAACATCAGTCGGCACCTCCTCGCTGCAGCTAAAACTCCAAAATCCGCAGGACATCGCGGCTACTCGCCAAATGGTGGAACGAGTGTTTAGGGTCGAGTCTGTTGTATCAGCGGAAAATGCAAAAATTACGGCGCCGCTGGCGGATGTCGACAAAGTTACCGACCTGCTTGTAGCACTTCGGGACGCGGGCATTTATTTGGCGGAGATGAGCGTACAGAAGCCTACACTAGACGAGGTATTTTTGACCATTACAGGCCATGGCGTGAAAGATAGCCTTTCATCGCCATCCGATCAATCAAATAAAAAAGAGGGGGCAGCCGTATGAAAAGCGCGTCCATCCAAACACGTCATACTCGCCAGTTGAAGAAACATACAAGCTTGGGACAATCGATCCGCAACTCGCTCACGATGGCCTACCGGGGATTATTAAAAATCAGGCGCACACCGGAGCAATTATTTGACGTTACGCTTCAGCCCATTATTTTCACATTGATGTTTGCTTATATTTTTGGCGGTGCCATCTCAGGAAATGTCGTTGATTATTTGCCGGTTATCATTCCTGGTATTTTGGTGCAAACCGTAATTACGACGTCGATTGTCACGGGTGTTCAGCTGCGGGAAGATATGGATAAAGGCGTATTTGACCGCTTCAAGTCCCTTCCGATTGCCCGAATTGCTCCACTTGCGGGAGCTCTGCTGGCCGATACGGTTCGTTATACGATTGCGACTGCATTAACCTTTTCCATGGGCTATATTTTGGGATATCAACCTGATGGCGGCTTAGGATTCGTCGTTATTGCGGCCCTTCTTGTCATCATATGCGCTTGGGCGATTAGCTGGATCTTTGCTTTTTTTGGCGTCATTTCCCGTACTGCATCCAGCGTTCAGGGGATCTCGATGATTGTGTTGTTTCCGCTCACCTTTGTGTCCAACGCTTTTGTGCCGGTTGAGACCATGCCAGGCTGGCTCCAGTGGTTTTCAAGCATCAATCCGGTTTCCCATTTGGTGAGTGCGGTACGGGAGCTTGCCAACAACGGTGCAATTGGCGCAGATTTTGTATTTTCGCTAGTCGGCGCAGCCGTCATTGTCGCGATCTTTGCTCCACTGACGGTAAGTGCTTATATGCGCCGGACCTAGAGGCTAAGGCGTCCAGGTTTACGGAATTCGTGAAAGGTTGATAAAATAGGATAAAGGCGGTGAACGGGATGACCCGAATATTAGTCGTTGATGATGATCCGCATATCCGAGAATTAATTGGTCATTTTTTGCGGCAGGAAGGCTTTGAGGTCGCTCATGCCGTAGATGGCCTGGATGCGCTGCGGATGCTTGCCGAGGTAAAGGCGGATATGGTGATCCTGGATATTATGATGCCAGGCATGGACGGGTGGGAGCTGTGCCGCAAGCTGCGGGAGCAGACGGACCTGCCGCTGCTGATGCTGACGGCCAAAGGCGAAGCGTCTCAGATCGTAAAGGGCTTTACGCTAGGAACAGACGACTATCTGGTGAAGCCATTTGATCCATCCGTGCTTGTCGCCCGCGTGAAGTCTTTATTCAGGCGATACCGGATTCAATCCTCGCAAGCGGTCATAATAGGCAATGTGACGCTGCGCCGCGATACGTTCGAGTGCCGCGTTGGGGAACAAGATTTAACCTTGCCGCTTAAAGAGTTCGAGCTGCTGTTTAAGCTCGCCAGCTATCCCCGCAAGACGTTCACGCGCGATCAGCTGATTGAGCAGATTTGGGGCTTCGATTATGAGGGCGACGAGAGGACCGTCGATGTGCATGTAAAACGGCTGAGGGAGCGGTTTCCAGAGGAGCAGCATGGCTTTCGCATCAGCACGATCCGGGGATTAGGCTACCGGCTGGAGGTGCAGGCGTGAACCAGAAGCCGAGCCTCCTCCATCTGGCGATGAATTTTACGATTGCCCTGTCGGCATTGCTCGCCTGCTGGATCATTTCTTTTTATATTACAAAGTCCGTTTTTTCGGCAGTGGCATGGGCCCCGCATGACTTGCTAAATTTTCTCATAAATGCGGTGCTCGGTTTTTGTATCTTTGGGGTGGGCATCGCCATTGTAGGCAAGTTTTTTCGGCAGAGGGAGCATTACTTTCTGGACGACATGCTTGAAGCGTTAAAACGTATTTCACAAGGCGACTTTCGCGTCAATTTGGAGTGGGAATTCGGCAGAAACAATGAACAGCAGCAGCATCCCTATGTGCAGCTTATTGACAGCATCAATAGCATGGCAGCCAATTTGAAGGAGATGGAGGAGCTTCGGCAGGAGTTCATCTCGAACGTATCGCATGAAATCGGCTCGCCGCTTACATCGATCAGCGGATTTGCCAAGGCGCTGAAGAATGATAAGCTGGATGTAGAGCAGCGGCAGCGGTATTTGACCATAATCGAAACGGAATGCTTCCGTTTATCGAAGCTTAGCGATAATCTGCTGAAGCTGGCCGTTCTGGATTCGGAGAGGCAACCGTTCCATCCGACCACTTATCGGCTGGATAAGCAGCTTGTATCGCTTATTCTCGCTTGTGAGCCGCAGTGGGAGGAGAAGAAAATCGAGATGAGCGTGGAAGCAGACGAACTGGAGATCAGCGCGGACGAGGACCTGATGAGTCAAGTTTGGCTGAACCTCATTCATAATGGCATTAAGTTTACGCCTGAAAGCGGGAAAATAACGATTTCCCTCTCGCGTACCGCGGAGCACGCGGTCGTCTGCATCGCAGATACGGGGCCGGGAATTGACGAGCAGGATTACACGCGTATTTTCGAACGTTTTTATAAAGCGGATAAATCACGTGTCCGTGCCGTAGGAGGCAGCGGCCTCGGGCTGTCCATTGCCCATAAAATTATGGAGCTCCATCGCGGCTCAATAGCTGTGCGCAGCAGGCTGGGAGAAGGGGCTGAATTTACCGTTTCTTTGCCACTGCCATTAGATCGTGTTAAAGCTTAAATGAATAGGGTAAAAAGAAGCGAATTTCATAAAAAAAGTAGAATCGCCACCCTGATTGGCCTATAATATGGATATGATGCCATTTTGCTAAGGATAACGAAATGGCAGAGAGTGTTGAATAGCTGGTCATGGCGTTTAAACAATAGCCGGATTGCCCTTGGATGTTATGGGTAATCCGGTCATTTATGTTGAAAAAGTGTCAATCCTATTTAAAAATAGAAAGAATGGGGCGTTGCTAGATGCTTATCAATCTTTCGCAACAAATGAAAAGGATCGTCGCAGTTAGTGTCACTTCCTCTATTCTCGCCTGCGGCTTGCAGGGAGGAACGGTTGTTTTTGCCGAGAAGCCTGTCATTAGCAGTACCACCCCTATGTATGGAGCAGTCTCTGCTCCAGCTGTCAAACCATTATGGAGCTTGCCGCTTGCGAAATTTGAGCAGGATGGCAGAACTATAACGGCGGCTGTTGCAGAAGAGGGACGCCTGTTCGCGCTTGTGGACGGGGGGCAGCTAGCTGCTTATGACGGCACAAGTGGGCGAAAGCTGTGGAAATATGGTTCTGGGCTAAGGCCTGTGCTCGCCTATAATCAAGGCAGCTTGTATGGTCTTACAACAGATGGCGCAGTCATTGCCGTTACCAAAAATGGCAGCAAGCAGTGGACGACAGCCATTCGTGCCGATAAAGCGGATCAGATCATTGTGCTTGGAGATACGATTTATGTGACGCAAAATTTAACTCTTTTTGCATTAGATCGGGCAACGGGCAAGCTTCGCTGGACATTAACGGAGAAGGAGAACCAATACTCATCAGGATCAAATGATATTATCGTAAGCAAAGGTGTTGTGCTTCGCAGTTATTTGGTTCAAGGCGCTCTTACTTCTAATCAGATCAATGCCTACGATCAGGCAACTGGCAAAAAGCTTTGGACGTCATTTGCCCAATTTTCCCCGCTCTTAGTCAAGGACGGGCTGGTTTATTCGGTCATGGATACGTTCATGAGGGGCGATGACGATTCCATCAATAGAAGTTTGCATATCGCCGTTCTAGACTTGTTGACGGGGAAGAAGAAAGGCGAGCGAGTTTACAACTGGACGGTAGAGCCTGAAGTGCCTGGACAAATTGAATTCGGCGGTGCTAATGGCTCTGCATTTCTGGATGGCAATGATCTTTATATTTATCAGGGAAAAGCGGTTGCCAAATATCATTTCGCCTCCTATACCCCAAACGGTAAAGCCGTTCAAAAGTGGAATGCGCCAAATCCGAAAGAATATCAACCGCTCTATAGCATTTATGGCGGCAAACTGCTCTATCAGAGCTCCAATGATCGTTCCATTCTCGCCCTTAAGACGACGAGCGGGCAAGGAATCCAATTCCCGAGCGGTATTAGTCCCGTGCAGACGGACTTATTTGCCAACGGCCTGTTTGTCGCTCGCGCAGACGGAACGCTGGATGCGTATAATTTCGCTACTACAAAGCCCGTTTTCAGCGTGAAGACCGGCTCGGGCGAATTTGATCCGACGCTGAAGTCTGGCGATATGATCTTTGTCCGCTCTGGGGGCACGCTGCATGCCGTAAAGCTGCCTGCAACTCTAACAAAGAGCTAGATGGATGAGATGGGCAAATAGACGCCTCGTTTAGAGCGCGTCTGCTTTTTTCTGGAGGACTGAGGTTCCGCTATTTTGGCTTTTGAGCCGATTTGAGGCCGCACGCGGACAGGAAAGCCGCTATTGCCCTCATTTTCTCGTCAAAATGGCTTCGAATAGCGCAGTAGCGGCTCCTGAGTCCGCAGCCGATGCGGTAACCCGTGATTCGGTTGAAATAGCGGCGGCTGTGTCCGCCAAGTCTAACTTTTTTCAAGGGGCATGCCCCTGATGCCAAGAGCATGATGCTGGCTGCCATCAGGATTGGAACCGCTTACGTTTTCATACACGCCCTAGCCTATTATCGTTTTTATCCATCTTTGCTCCCGTTCCGCATCATAGGCTTTTCCTTCGCAAAATCAGACATTATTCTACAAAATCTCCGCTTGCAATCGGAAATCAGACAGAAGTACGATAAAGGTATTCTTGTGCCCAAAATGAAACGAACAGGAGCGCTGTCCATGTACAACATTTTGCTTGTGGATGATGAACCGGGCCATTTGGCGGGGCTATCCAAAATGCTGCAAAAGCTCCGTCCTCAATATGCGATTTCTATAGCGCGCAATGGAAAGGAAGCGCTGTCAAAATGCCAAGAGCAGCCATTTCAGCTGATCATTTCTGATATCCAAATGCCTCTGATGAACGGTCTCGAATTTCTGGAGCAGCTTCCCCCAGCGAATCAGCCGCAGAAATTTATTTATTTGAGCGGCTATGACTATTTCGACTATGCCCAAAAAGCGATAGGGCTCGGCACCTTTGATTATTTGTTAAAGCCTGTTGATCAGGAAAAATTCGCGCTTGTGCTGGAGAAGGCCGAGCGAAGCCTTCGAACCGAGCAGGATGCACAGCTGGCGAATAGCCGGCTTGAGGTTAAGCTGAATACAATTGCGCCATTGTATCGCAGCCGTGTAATGAAGGAATGGCTGCATAATCAAGCTTTATCCAAAGCAGAGAGCAAAGAGCTGGAAGAATGGCTTGGCTTCGGAGGCCCCGGCATTTTGCTGTTAACCGAAATTCGGCTGCGCAGCAAGGCAGCTTGGGAGCCGGAGGATATGCTTCTTCTCCGCGTTCAGCAGCAATTGGAAGCTTGCCTGCAAGCATCGGGCAGCTCAACCAGCAGCATTCCGCTGTATGAAGGGGAGAGAGGCAGCCATGGCAGGCTGATTACAGTAACGAATGCTTCAATCAGCGCGGAGCAGCTGCAAGCGCTGCAGCAGAAAATGCAGCAGGCAGTTCCCAGCTCCTATCAAATTACGCTTGGCGTCAGCAGTCACGCGGAGGATATGCTAGTTTCCGCTTCGCAGATGTATGCAGAAGCAGGGTTGGCTTTATCGGAAGGCTTCTATGTGGAGGAACAGACCGTATTCCATGCCCGGCAGACGAACGTGAGTGCAGAGCTTGCGCTTAAACTGGATGCTCGGCACGAGGCCTTGCTGCATGAGGCCGTTGTTCATGAACAGGAGCAAGGACAGTTTAGCCTTATTGCAGGCGAGCTGCTGCACAAGCTCCTTGGAGAAGCAGGCGGCGGGCTTCCGCAGCCCGAGCGGCTGACGCTTTGCGTCCAGAAGCTGCTTGTACGTTTGTCCGAAAGCTTAACGATGCCGAAGCATCAGACGCTGGAGGAGTGGAGGGGACGCATGGAACAGGCATTAGGCGAAGCTGCCAGCCTGAGCGCTCTCCAAACCGTCATTTCAGAACAGCTGGGCTTGCTGGCAACTGCTCATGCTGAAGCCAAGCGGGATCATAAGGAGCAGTTGATTTACAAGTGTATCGCTTATATTGACGAGCATTACATGGAAGATTTGTCACTGGAGTCGGTTGCGGCCGTCTTTCATTTTAATGCCAGCTACTTCTCCCAATACTTCAAAAGCAAGCTGAATATCAATTTCAGCCAATATGTCACGCAGGTTCGGCTCACGAAAGCGAGGCAGCTGCTCGAGGAAAGCAACGATAAAATTTATCAGGTAGCTGGAAGCCTCGGCTATCATGATGTGAAATATTTTAATCGCGTTTTCAAAAAGGAATTTGGACTGACGCCAGAGGAATACCGGTCGATAGCCCGTCATATGAAGCGCTCCTGACTCAAGGTCAGAAGCCGGAGGAAGCAGGGAGCATTTTGCGGAAAATTCGCGAGCGTGTACGGGATATGAAGTTCAGAACGAGGCTCATTTTGTTTTTTGTGCTGCTGATTACGGTTCCATCTGTGCTGAGCGGCATCCTTCATTACAGCGCAAGCTCGGACATTATTGTCACGAATGCGCGCGACAGCATGCTGGAAATTGTGAAAAAAAACAATGAAATCGGCGATATCGTATTCAGCAACATTGAAGAGCGCACCGTTTCACTCATCTCCGACCCGGACTTATACCGGCTTTTTAACCGCCCTAAGCCGCAAAATGATTACGAGCTGGTCCAGATGGACCGGCAGGCAACGGTTATTTTGAATAAATATTTTGGACATGATCAGGATTTGTATACCGCTCAGCTTGTAACGAGCTATTTCAGCTTTGGATCGGGCAGCGGCATGTATACGTCCTCCTCCCCGTTCGTCTCGGCGGATCCGCAGGGCTTCCGCAAGTCGGCCATTTATAAGGAAGTGCTGGCCAGCAGGGGCAGCCTCATTTGGGTACCTACCTATGATTTAACCCGCGCTTTCCAACAGGAGGCGCTATATGACATGGATGCCAAGTTTCGGATGGTGTTTTCCTGCGCCCGTCTGCTCAACAGCTCCCCGATTATTGACGGGGCCATTTACAATTGGCCAGAGCATGTCGAGCGGCCGGTGCTGCTGCTTAATTTCAATGAATCCTTTTATCAGCGCAGTGTGCAGCAGAGCTTGTCCGCGGTTCAAGGCTCCTATTTTTATATCGTCTCCAAGGATGGTAAGATCGTAACACATCCCGATCTAAGCAAGCTCGGTACAGCTGACCACAATCAATGGTACAAGACGGAGTTTCGGCAGCCATTCGGCACCTCGCTCGTTAAGGAAAACGGGGAGGATGTACTGATCAGCTACGATACTTCTCAGGTTACGGGCTGGGTGACGGTTAATGTGACGCCGTACAAGCAGCTGCTGGGCAATTTGCCAGCCATTCGCTATATGGATATATTATCAAGCGTGGCGCTGCTCATTATTTCAATCGTTATTGCATCCTTCATTGCAGGACGCCTGACCCAGCCGATCAAAAAAATGCTGGTTGCCATTCAAATGACCGGAGCAGGCGATTTCACTGCGAAAATTCCTGACCAGCCGCAGCTGGAATTCCGCATTTTAACGAAGAAATTTAATGTGATGAATGATAAAATACGCGAGCTGATTCAAGAAAACTACGAAAGCCGGCTGCGGGAGAAGGAAACGGAAATTATGGCGCTTAATCTCCAGCTGAACCCGCATTTTTTGTACAATACGCTTAATATTATTAACTGGATGGCGATTGACCGGGATGAGCCGGCCATTAGCCGAATGATCGTCAGCTTGTCATCCATGCTGCAATACACGGTGAAAAACAAGCAGGAAATGGTACGGCTGCGCGACGATTTAATGTGGCTGCAAAGCTACACGCATATTATGGAAAATCGCTTTGATGGCCTTTTTAAAGTGGCCTATGATATAGAGGGCGTGCCGGAGGACGGCCTCGTTCCGAAGCTTTTTCTCCAGCCGCTCGTGGAAAATGCGATGATTCATGGCTTTGAATCCGGTGAACCGGGCGAGCAAGGCGGTCTTGTGAACATTAGCGGCCGGATGGTGGAGGACCGATTGTTGTTCGAGGTCAGCGACAATGGCAAAGGCATGAGCCCGCAGCAGGCGGCGGACGCGCGGAGCAAGGAAGGTGCAGGAATCGGAATGAGCAACGTCATTTCGCGTCTGGCGCTGCTGTATGGCGAGCAGGCTGAGCTCCGAGTGCGCTCTAAACCCGGCGAAGGCACGACCATTACGGTCGTCATTCCTCTGCAGCGCTGAAGTTAAAGGCTAGTCAGTATGGTAAAATAGACTTTCAAAATATTTGCGAGGGTGCAGGCAGCATTGCCTTGCTGTAGGGAGGAACAGGCACAATGAAATTTGAACAAATCACCTTATGGACAAGCAGGCTGGACGCGCTGTATTCCTTTTATATGGAGCAGCTTGGTTTCCCGGTGCTGGCTCGAAATGAGCAGTCCTTCACGGCAGCAATTGGCAGCACGCAGCTCACTTTCCGGGAGACATCGGACCACACCGACCCCTTCTATCATTTTGCGATCAATATACCGGAAAACAAGCTTGCGGAAGCAAAAAGCTGGCTAAAGGGAAAAGTGGCGCTCATTGAGGAGGAGGGCAGAGACGAAGTGTTTTTTACCTCATGGAATGCAGGGGCCGTTTATTTCGCCGATCCCGCTGGAAATATTATCGAATTTATTGCCAGGCATCAGTTGAAAAATGGTACAGCGCACCCGTTTAGCTGCTCCGACTGCCTCGAAATCAGCGAGCTCGGCATCGTTGCAGCAGAGGTCATCCCTGTTGTTCGGGAGATAAATGCGCTGGGTATTCCCAATTGGCGTGAGGATAGCGAGGGATTTACCCCGGTCGGCGATGAACATGGGCTGTTTATTGTGGTGAAGCAAGCCCGGAAATGGTATTTTTCAGGCGGCAGACAGGCGCAATTTTATCCGGCAGAAGTGGCAGTCGCTTCAATAGGACGAATCGAGTTTCCGCACATTTCGCAAATGCGCTTGCTTCATAGTTAGGCTGTTAGAGATTAATTTTCTGAATAGTCTGATTTTAATTTGATAGTTACATAAACATAGTTATGTAAACAAATATAAAGTCGGAATGGGGAGAGTGCGATGAAAGCATTTATTTTCGACATGGATGGCGTCATTATTGATAGCGAGCCGCTGCATTTTGACGTAGATATGGAGACGATGGAGCATTTGGGCTTCAAGGTAACGCAGGACGACCTGGAAAAATACGTGGGCATGACGAATCCGGCCATGTGGCGTCTTATCCGCGTGGAATATGGCATGGAGCAGACGGTGGAGGAGATCATTTCTTACCAGCTGCGGCGAAAAATAGAGGAGCTTCGCGCCCGTGATTTTGCGCCAATTGCCGGTGTTTTGTCCCTTCTAGCCGAGCTTAAGCAACGGAATCTGCCAATCGCTTTAGCGTCTTCGTCTCCGCGGATATTTATTGAAGAAGTGCTGAGCAAGTTCGATATTACCGATTATTTTGCAAGTATCGTAAGCGGAGAAGAGGTGCCTAGCGGCAAGCCAGCTCCCGATGTATATTTGGAGGCAGCTCGTCAGCTTGGCGTATTGCCAGCGGATTGCGTTGTTTTGGAGGATTCCCGCAACGGGGTCATCGCAGCGAAAGAGGCGGGCATGCGCTGCATCGGCTATATTAATATTCATTCCGGCGATCAGGATCTTTCCCGTGCCGATTGGATTGTTAAAGCCATTAAGGATATTCCGTTGTCCCAATTATAAGGAGGCTTCATTTGTTGAATATATGGATGACTACCCCCGAGCTTGTGGAGCACGTTGAGAACTCCGAGCTTGTCTATATGCTGGATCGGATGAAGGCTATTCAGGAACGGGAGCATAATCCGATGGGAATAGCGCTGCAACGCTTCGGCCCAGCAGTGGCTATTGCCAGCCGAGCCATGCCATGGCCGCAATTTAATACGGTTAAAGGCTTTGGCCGTACAGGCGCAGCGCAGCTCGATGAGGTGCTAGAGTGGTATAACGAACAGGGCGGGAGCCCGCAATTTGAAATCGTGCCTTCGCGTACAGATGGGGAGACGCTGCTGGCGCTGGCCAAGCAAGGGTTTTATCAGTCGGGCTTTCATGCGAGTATGGCAGGAAGCATTGCTGAAAAAAACGGCGGGAAGTTGGAGCAGCATCTGACGGGTATTGTCGTACGCAGGCTGAGTGAGCATGAGGTTGAGCTTTACGCAGAGCTGCATGCGCTGGGCAGCGGGCTGCCGATATCGGGAAAAAATCACATTGCCGACAATAATCGCATGCTGTTCAGCCGGGAAGGCTGGCAGTTTTATGCTGCTGAGATCGATCATATCGCTGTTGGGGTCGGCGTCGTGCATATCCATGAACAGATCGCATCCCTTACATTTGCTGCTACTTTGCCAGAATATCGCATGCGAGGTGTTCAAGCGGCTTTAATTGCAGCGCGCTTGCGTGCTGCTGCCCAAGCGGGCTGCAGCCTCATTGTAGGACAAGCCGCCTATTGCTCTAGCAGCCAGCGGAATATGGAGCGCGCTGGCATGCGCCTTTGCTATACGCGCAGCACATGGAGCAGGCTGCCCTCTATGTAAATCGGTCTCTTGTCTAGCAACAAGAGAGAAGGCAGGAAGCCAAATTCTAAAAAATAAGGCAGCAAACCGTTCTTTGACGGTCTGCTGCCTTATCCTTTGCCCTTCGCTTCAAAGTTCAGGCAAGGCTTCCCGGAGGAAGCTAGCACAACTTGGCTTGGCATCGCCTGCGATTTAAAGCCGAACGCCCTGCAGCCTCTGGGCGCGCCGGGGTCCCAAGTTACATAATAATGGCGGCATTTCATGCAATTCATGCGCTCTTGCTCTGTCATTACAATAAATCATCCTTCTATGAATAAGATGCTAACATTTATTATAGCATTTCGGACTGAAACGCGCTGTGCCGTCGAAGGAAGGCGCCAGCCGTTTCACCTTATTTTGTGCTATAATGGCAAAAGGTTTATGGATTTAGTTAATGGAGGGATTATTTTGTCTGGAATGATGAACAACAAAAAAATCGTAGTAATGGGCGTCGCGAATGAGCGCAGCATTGCTTGGGGAATTGCCAAGTCGCTGCATCGGGAAGGGGCTCAGCTTATTTTTACATACAGAAAGGAACGTTCTTTCGAGAAGCTGAAGGGCTTGCTGGAGCAGACAGGCATTACGCCGATGCTGACGGTACCCTGCGACGTATTGGATGATGAAAGCATAAGCGCAGCTTTTGCCCATATTAAAGAGCAGGCAGGAAGCATTGATGGAATTGTGCATTCCCTTGCTTTTTCGGATAAAGACGAGCTTAAGGGCGAGTACCTGGAAACGTCGCGTGAAGGCTATCTGCTCGCGCAAAATTCCAGCGCTTTTTCCCTTGTAGCGATTGCCAAGCAGGCAAAGGGTGTCATGTCCGAGGGCGGAAGCATCGTTACCCAATCCTATATTGGCGCAGAGCGCGTCGTGAAAAATTATAATGTCATGGGTGTTGCCAAGGCAGCGCTTGAAGCAAGCGTAAGGTATTTGGCGGAGGATCTTGGAAAATATAATATCCGTGTTAATGCGGTTTCTGCTGGCCCGATTAAAACCCTATCGGCAAAAGGCGTGTCTGGCTTCAATGACATTATGCAGACAATCGAAGAACGTGCGCCGCTGCGGCGCAATATTGATCAAGAGGAAGTCGGCGATGCGACGCTATTCCTTCTTAGCCATCTGTCACGCGGAATTACTGGCGAAGTGCTGCATGTCGATGCAGGCTATCACATATTGGGCATGTAACTTTAAAACGGTACGCTAAGAGCGGAGGGAAACGATTGAACGTCAAGCAATTGGCAGCAGAGAAAGCCGTCCAGCTTGTGCAGGATGGCATGCTTATTGGGCTTGGAACAGGAACGACAGCGTATTGGGCGATATTGAAGCTGGCCCAAAGAATGAAGCTCGAAGGACTGGACATTAAAGCGGTGGCCAGCTCCAAGCAGTCGGAGGATTTAGCGGCTGAATACGGCATTCCGTTAGTTCCGTTCGCTGAAATTACGGCGATTGATTTAACGATTGATGGAGCGGATGAAGTAGACGGAGAGCTTCATTTGATTAAAGGCGGCGGCGGTGCGCTATTGCGGGAAAAAATTCTTGCCGCTCACAGCAAAACCTTTGTCGTGATCGTGGACGAGTCCAAAAAAGTAAGCCAGCTTGGACATTTTCCGCTTCCGGTGGAAGTCGTGCCCTTCGCCTCTAATTTGACGCTGCAAAAGCTGAGAGAGCTTGGCTGCACCGCCGAGCTGCGGGCATCGGCAGACGGAACCTTTGTAACGGATAATGGCAACTATATTGCTGATTGCCGTTTCGGTACGATTGCTTCGCCTTCCGAGCTGCATGAACAGCTGAATGCGATTCCTGGCGTAGTGGAAAATGGCTTGTTTATATCGATGGCAACCCAAGTGATTGTCGGCTTCGATACGGGGGAGACCGAGACTCTGGCTCCGGTCAAACGTTAATAAATTTATTAGGGAATGCTGCCTTGAAGGCAGCATTCCTTTTTTTATTTCAACAGGAAATTTCTGTTTCCATTTAAATGTACATTTTGGGCATGATGCAGAAAAAGACGATTTTAACTCAAAAATCCATTGAATAAATCAGTTCGGCTATTTATGATAAGCAAGGCAAACAAATGAGAATAAATATCAGTAGAGGGAGCGAACAAGTTATGGCATTTGGTAGAAAAGGCTTGTCCTTATTTTGCGCTATAATGGTGCTTGTAATGGTGCTTGGAGCATGCGGCGGCGGCGAGACGAAGGGAGAGGCTGGTGCAGTACAGACAGAGCAAGCATCGGCATCGCCTGAAAATCAATCCACAGAGCCGCGTACCGTTGAGCATGTGCTCGGCAAAATTGAAGTACCCGCGCAGCCACAGCGCGTTATTGGATTATTCGTCGAAGACGAAATGAGTACGCTTGGCGTCAAACCGATCATGCAATACTCAAGCGGAGCCTATTATCAGACCTATCTCGAAGATTATTTGAAGGATGTTCCGAAGCTGGACACGAGTGCTTTTAATTTTGAGGCCATCATGGCTGCACAGCCGGATCTCATTATTCTCGGGTTCCAGGGCTGGGCAGAGGAAGGCATCTATGAAAAATTATCAAAAATTGCGCCTACCTATGTATTTACTGGCAGTGAAATTCAATATCCGGAAAACTGGCAAAAAAACCTGCTTATTGTAGCAGATCTGCTCGGAAAGACAGAACAAGCAGAAGCCGTTATTAAAAAGCGCGAAGCGGAAACGAAGCTGGCTAAAGAGCAGCTGCAGGTTGCTGCTAAAGGGACAACGGCAGCTATGGTTCGCATTCATGCCAGTAAAGAGCTTAGATTATACGGAGGTCCTGGAGGTCAGGTGGGAACAGCGTTGTATGGAGATTTTGGGCTGGAGCCTGCACCGATTGTTCGCAAGCTGGCTTGGGGAGAAGATAACGATATCCAAACGATTTCTATGGAAATTATTCCGCAGATTGATGCCGATTATATTTTCCTCGCCGTTGATGAAGGAAGAGAGGAACAGGCTGAGGAGCTTAAAGAAAGCAGCCTGTGGAAGAGCATTCCAGCCGTCCAACAAGGCCATGTCTATGAAGTACGCGGCGATGTATGGATCACCAACGGCCCACTTGCCTATGAGAAAAAGCTGGAAGACGTCATGAAGGCGATTATTCCCAGTAAATAATAAAGAAGAAGCTAGTCAGCCTAATGGTTGACTAGCTTCTTCTTTGTCTATTAGAATGATGATAATAATTCTCAATAAAAGCAGGAGGCATCCGTGACTTCAATGAATAGAAGCACTCCGAATAAAGGCTCTGAGGCCATCCCCTTTCATTCATACTTTTTTAGGCTGGTTGATATGGTATCCATAGCTAACAGCAGGGACAGCCAGATGCTCGCAAGCGTAAGTCTGAGCTACAGGCTGATTGTTGTAACTAGCGGCTCAGGCAGCTTATATATAGACGACAGCTGTTATGCAGCTGCCCTTGGCAGTTGTTATGGAATTGTTCCTGGGGCGAAGCTAGACATCGCTGATGATGAAGAAGAGAGGCAGGACTTGCACTATATGTGCATGACCTTTGACATCGTTTGCGCTCAGCCTCATAGCAGCTTGCCGCATCATTTCCCGAATGGCGAAATGATCATTGAGCCTTTCGTTCGTACGCTTGCGATAATGCGCAAGCTGCTCGCTACGAAAAATCATAAAACAGAGGAAGAACAGCTCAGCTATTATTTTCGTTTCCAGAAGCTGATGCATGCCATTCTAAAGCAAAATACGACCATAAATGAAACGACCACCTCCATGCAGGCCGTGGAACGGACCGTTTCTTTTTTGAAAAACCATTTTTATGAGGAGATAAGCACGCAGCAATTAGCCGAGCAGTGCGGGCTAGGCACAAAGCAATACATCCTTCTATTCAAAAAAATAACAGGCTCTAATCCTCATGAATATATAACGGAGCTGCGAATGCGCAAGGCCAAGGAGCTGCTGCTTGTTTCCAGGCAGCCGCTTTCTGACATTGCAGAGCAGGTTGGATTCCGCGACGCCTATTATTTTAACCGGCGTTTTAAGCAGATAACAGGCGTCCCTCCGCGGGTATATGTGAACACGCGCCAATATAAAATTATGTCCATGAGTTATGCTTGTTCGCTGCTGGCGCTCGGCATAAAGCCGGTTGGCGCACCTGCCTATCATTTGGGCTATTATGCTCAACGTTTAGGAGAGGCCATTGCTAGCATTGGGGATAAGTCCACCTTCTATTATGACAAAATGATTGAGCTAAAACCTGATCTTATCATCAGTTGTGACACACTAGGCAATGAAATGCAGCTAAAGCTGGAGCGCATAGCTCCGGTTGTAACGATTCCTTGGATGGGGCTGCACGCGACTGAGCATTTACAGGCAATCGGCGATTTGCTTGGGATGGGCAAGCAGGCGCAAAGCTGGGTTGACGGCTACGAGATGAAGCGGGAGGGGGCGCAAAAGCGGATCAAGCCCTATTTAAATACGAATGAGACCGTGGGACTTATCGTTATTGAAGGGAAAGAGCTATTTGTGCTTGGGGACCGTAATGCAGGCGAGGTCATGTATCGTTCCTTCGGTTTACAGCCGCCTCCGCTTGTTCAAAATTTGCTTGTGGAACGTCCAAACCAATACGGCAGGAAGGTAGCGGCCGAGCAGCTCTGGCAATATGAAGCCGATCGGTTGTTTATCATTGTATATGGGGCGGAGGCTGCCCTAACGTATAAGCAACTGCAGCACAATCCCCACTGGAGGCAATTGTCAGCTGTCCGTCAAGGCAAGGTGCAGACCATTGATCCCGAAAAATGGATTTTTTACGATGTGCTTTCGCTCTCAGGGCAATTGGATGAGGGGATTAATGTGCTTGCTCACCTATGATATGTAAAATAATATCGCGTATAAAATTGGATCAATAAGGAAACCTATAAGCGCTATTATCATTTAAATAAACGCTTTGGGTGGGATTCGAGATGGTTAAGGCGCTGCATCAAGTAAGCTTTCTGCAAATATGCATGATTCTCATGATGACCGTTGGCTTAACGAATCATGTCGTTGTGAATCCTTTAATTTTGGATGCTTCCGGCAGGGACGCCTGGATTTCCGTCTTATTGACAGGTGTATTATTTTTGCCATGGTGCATCTTGCTGGTGCTATTTATGAAGAGATCGGGCCAACAGAAGCTGCACCCTTGGCTGGCGTCCAAAACAAATCCGGTTTTTGCATGGCTAATGATTATTCCGCTCGGTCTGCAATTGCTTTTCATCGGGGGATTCACCTTGATTGATACGGTCAGATGGACGACTACTAATTATATGCCCAGCACGCCAAGATCGGCTTTAATTATCACCCTATGTCTAGTATGCTGTTATTTTGCAATATCCGGCATTCGCATGATTGCGATTGCTGCCGGGATTATGCTTCCCGTAGTTATTTTGCTAGGCTACTTTGTAGCCATTGCTAATACGCCAGAGAAAGATTACCGTCTTTTGCAGCCTGTCCTTGAAAATGGCTGGCAGCCCGCGATTCATGGCATGATCTATGTCGGTGGCGGATTTGTAGAAATGATTATGCTTTTAGCTATCCAGCACCGGATCAAGTCCCGCGTAAAGGCATGGCAGCTTCTCATTTTGGCCGTTCTCTTAATTTATATTACGCTTGGGCCTATTATCGGGGGCATTACGGAGTTTGGGCATGTAGAATCGGCAAAGCAGATGGAATCCCCTTTTGAGCAATGGAGGCTTGTGAAATTCGGCAACATTGAGCATGTGGATTTTTTATCGGAGTTTCAATGGCTGTCTGGAGCTGTTATTCGTACAAGCTTTGCTATGTTTTTATTGGGAGAGCTCATTCCCTTTCGGAAAAAGGAAGGGACGCGGCGACTCATTCTGTTGCTGACACTTGGCTATATTCTCTTGGGGTTCATTCCGATTAATGGTTATTCCTCTTATCTATGGCTCTATCACTATTACTTCCCCGTCACGCTGGCGACGGTTTTGGTTCTTTCAGCCGTATTCCTCGCAATCGCTTTGCTGAAGCGGCAAAGGGAGGGGAACCTGGCATGAACAAAACCAAGCCTCAGCCTGCTGAGCCATGGAACCTGCAGTCGATATCCGCTTTATTTCCCCATTCTGCGGATGTATTGATCCAGCGATTTCAATTTGATGAGGATGTCCGATCAGAGATCATTCTTGTTTATAGCGAAGGGTTATGTGATACTTCCCAAATTGGAAAATATATTCTTCCGGATCTAGAGCAGCTATATCGTAAAAATGGATTTGCACATTTGCAAACGGGGAAGCTATATGGGACGCTGCCGCTCATTCCAGCAGCTGCGGATGCGCTGCCAGAGCAGCTTTGCGAGTGGATTTTCCAAGGTGATTTGCTGCTCCTGTTTAATGAATCAAATGCAATATTTCGAATGACGCTTGGCCATCATCCTCATCGTACACCAGAGGAATCAACAACAGAAGTGTCGATTAAAGGGGCTAGAGACGGCTTTGTGGAGGATGTGGGCATAAATGTAGCGCTCATTCGCAAACGAATTCGCAGCCAATCTTTGTGCTATGAGACGGTAACGCTCGGCAGACGAACGAGAACGAAGGTTGGTCTATTGTACATCGACGACATCATTTCGCCAAATGTGCTGAGCGAGGTTAGAAATAGATTAAACAGCATTGATGTGGATGGGCTGTACAGCATTAATCAATTGGAAGAAATGCTTGTGGAAGAGAAGTATAGCTTATTTCCTTTGCTCGACTTTACGGGACGGCCGGATTATGCAGTAAGCAGCTTGCTCGCAGGCAGATTTATCGTGATTGTGGATGGCAATCCAATGGTTTTAATCGGCCCAAGCACCTTTTTTCTTATGCTGAAATCGCCTGAAGACTTATATTTTAACTTTCAATATGTTTCGTTTGCGCGCTTGCTGCGCATTTTTAGTTTTTTCATTTCTATTTTGCTGCCGGGGCTGTGGATTGCGCTTTCCGCCTTTCATCAAGATCAAATTCCGTTTAGGCTAATGTCGACAATTGCTGCTGCCCGAATTGGACTGCCCTTCTCAGGAGCATTGGAATTTTTAATTTTGCTTCTGCTGCTGGAAATATTCAGAGAGGCTGGCGTTCGCCTGCCAAGCTCCATCGGCCAAAGCTTAACCGTCATTGGCGGATTAATTATTGGCGATTCTGCTATTCGCGCAGGTTTTGTGTCACCGAGCGTCGTCGTTGTGGGCGCAATTACGGCAGTTGCTGGAGCGACACTTGTCAATCAATCGTTAAGTACGACGGTGAGTGTTATCCGTTTTCTGCTATTTGTAGCGGGCTCATTACTGGGAATGTACGGTTTCATATTAGGGATTGTCGTGCTTATCGGTTATATGGGGCGGCTCAGCTCCTTCGGAGTTCCGTTCCTGTCACCGTTTTCTCCTCCCATTATGAAGGATATTTTTGCGGCTGCGCTTCGGCTGCCCTGGGTCAAGCAGAAACAAAGGCCGGAAACATTGCATACGGTTGATTCGGACAAGCAAGGGGAAGATTAGCATGAATGTGTGGATAAAATGGAGCCTGATCGCTAGTTTACTGCTGCTGAGCCCAGGCTGCTTTGATTCAAAGCCGATTCAAAACATGGCTTATGTCACAGCTATCGGCCTGGATTATAAGGATGGGGTTTTTATATCTTACGCGCAGGTGCTTAACTTCTTAAATGTAGCTAAATCCGATAAAAATGAAATAGGGAAAAACATACCGGTATGGATCGGCCGTGGCACAGGAAAGACGGTGACGGAGTCATTGTCTTCGCTGTCCGAAACTTCGCAGATTAGATTGTTCTGGGGACATGTCAAATCGGTTGTGGTTGATGAGGAGCTTCTAAAATCACAAGCGATTGTTCGGCAAAGCTACGAAGCAATCAATCGTTACCGCGAAGTTCGTTACAATATATTGCTCTATTCAACGAAGACGCCGATCGTAGATATTTTTAAGCAAAAATCGATTTTGAATTTGCCTGTCTTGGATACTATTCTGGATACTCCCGAAGATACCCATGCCCAGCGCTCCAACATTGATCCCCAATATGGCTTCAAATTTATTGCCGAATTTAATGAGCCGGGCAATACCGCGATCATTCCTACGATTGGCATAACGAAGGAGGTATGGAAGGAGGATGCCCGGAAAATGCCGATGTTTAAAATTACGGGCGCCTTTTTCATTCGGCAAAACGAGAAATTAAGCTGGTTTTCTGAAACAGAATTGCTCGGAAGAAGATGGGTGCAAAAAGAAAATAAGCGCTCCGTGCTGCTAATTGGCAATCCAGAAGCTCCGACCGCCACGCTCGTCATTATTAAACCGAATTACCGGATACGGTATGTCAAGAACAGCAAGCCATTGCAGTTTAAGATTGAAATTAAGGCGAGAGCCTATGTGGAGGAAATGATTAAAGATGCTTCGGTGAAAGAAATGGAGGTTCTTGCAGCGAAGGCGATTCGCGATGAAATGATGGCCACCTATGAGAAGGGCCTTGCCACTCAAACCGATCTATTAAATTTATTTGCCGAGCTTTACCGCAGTGAACCTAAGCTGTGGCATCAGCTGCATAATAGCAAACAGCTTCTACTAAACCAAAAAACATTGGGCCAAATCGATGTGAAAGTAACGATTACCAATACTGGAAAATACAAAGGGAGGCTGTAACGTTTTCTTGCCAAATAGAGGGGGCTGGCGGGTTTCGGAGCCTTGACGTATGCGGCCAAGAAGTGATATATTATGTCAGATTGCCTGAACGTGTAAATGAAAGGGATGTAAAATATATTGGCTACGAGCGAAGACATTACGAAACCGAAATTATTACCTACCAAAATTTTGAAATGTAAAAACCCCGAATGCAAAGCGTGGGTAAGAGATGAATTCGCCTCGGCAGAGCAAACCTGCCCGATATGCAAAGGACCGATGCTACGAAGCATGAAGCATTTGCCAGCCGTGCAGAACAAGCCAAAGCCGCAGCCTAGAAAACCGAAATCTGACTTTTAATTTCAATTTGAAAAAAAACCGCCCGAACGGCTGCGTGATTTTAGCGCAGCCGTTCGGGCGTCTATTTGGAGGCGCTGCTAAGCATGACACAACACCATTATCCGTTTGATTTTGACCCGTCGCAGCCTTATATGCAGCAGGCGAGCGACTGGATCGCGGATGTTTTTTATGAAAAGCTTCCCGAAGCGGGGCTTGAGCTGCGAGATGAGCAAATTTATATGGCGTTTCAGCTGGAACGGGCTTATGCGGACAAGCAGACGATTTTCGCTGAAGCGGGCGTCGGCACAGGCAAAACTTTCGTTTATTTGCTTTATGCCATTAGCTACGCGCGTTATACCCGCAAGCCGGCTATTATTGCCTGTGCTGATGAATCGCTCATCGAGCAGCTGGTAAAGCCGGAAGGCGATATTGCCAAGCTGTCCCGTCATTTAGGACTGACGATCGACAGCAGATTGGGAAGATCGCCTGACCAGTATGTCTGCTTGAACAAGCTGGATGATGCGCGGGGCGACGCACAATTAGAGGGCGCAGAGCATTTCGACGACATTTACCGCAGCTTGCCGGATTTTGTTCATAAGCCAGAAACGATGCAAAGCTTTTACCCTTATGGCAACCGCCGGGATTATCCGGAGCTCAGCGATGAAGTTTGGGACCATGTTGGTTGGGACGTCTTTCAGGACTGCATGGTATGCAGCCGCAGACATCGCTGCGGACAAACGCTGTCACGCGATCATTACCGCAAATCGACGGATTTAATTATTTGCTCGCATGACTTTTATATGGAGCATGTATGGACCTATGAAGCACGAAAACGCGAGGGACAACTTCCCTTGCTGCCGGAGCACAGCTCAGTAGTATTCGACGAAGGGCATTTGCTAGAGACAGCGGCGCAGCAGGCGCTAACGTATAAGCTCAACCATGCGGTATTTGAGAGCATTATTACGCGATTGCTGGAGGGGGAAATCCGCGAATCGCTGGCGCTGGCCATTGAGGATGCGATTGTGCAAAGCGAGCAGCTCTTTGACCGGATCCAGCAAAGCAGCCGTGCTGTCGCAGCATCAGATCGCCGCGAGCTGCTGTGGGACAACACGCTTATACAGGAAGTAAACCGGCTGCATCAGTTGCTTGATCTCATTGAGGAGGAGCTTGTGTTCGAAAGCGGCTTGTTCACGCTTGATGAATATCAGCTCAAAATCGTCGAGGAGCATTTGGAGATGATTCAATATGCCCTTTCGCTGTTCCGCAAACCCGAAAAGCCGATTAGCTGGGTGATGGAGGACAAATCAGGCATTTCTCTTGTCATTATGCCTAAGATGGTGAAAGAAGTGCTGGAGGAGCATGTGTTCTCTCGCAAAATGCCAATCGTCTTCTCATCGGCTACGCTGTCGGTTGACGGCTCCTTCGAATATACGATGGACAGCCTGGGCATTAAGCAGGCCGAGTCGTTCTCGGTTGCTTCGCCATATGATTATGAGAATAAAATGCGGGTGCTTGCATCCGATTCGGAAGCATTGGATGAATTCGCGAACCAAATGCAGGCAACGGTGAAGCTGCTTGGGGAAGCGGAGGGCGGCACGCTCATTTTGTTCCCTTCTCGTGAGGAGCTCGCGCGCTTCAAGCAGGCGATGAATGACGAGCCGCTTGCGCAGCAAAGACGTTTCCTTTATGAAGGAACGTCGGAGATTAGCCATTTGATTGGGGCATTCCAAGCCGATGAGTCCAGCGTGCTGTGCGCGGTGACGCTGTGGGAAGGACTGGACATACCGGGGCCTTCTTTATCGCAGGTCATTGTATGGTCGCTGCCATTCCCGCCGAACGATCCGGTGTTTGCTGCAAGACGTGCCGATGCCCAGCTGCCTTTCGAGGAAGTGGATATGCCTTATATGCTGCTGAGGTTAAGACAGGGCATGGGGCGTTTGATCCGCACGAGCAGCGATGAAGGAACGGTAGTCATTTTTGGCGAGGAAATGCGCCAACCTGCTGTTAAAGAGCGTATTAGCGCCATTATGCCAAAAGGGGTTAAGCTGTTGGCTCTATAATGGTATAAATTCATAACAAGTTTATTTTCATACGACACCAGAGAGGAATTAAGCTTCAAATGAAAATGAATCAGAATCGTAACCGGCTCAGGCTGGCCTTGCTGCTCGGTTCTTTCTCGGCTCTGGGCCCGCTGACGATTGATATGTATTTGCCGTCGTTTCCGCAAATAGCCGAGGATTTCGGCACGAAGGCTTCACTTGTGCAATTGAGCTTGACCGCCTGTTTAATTGGCCTTGGACTCGGGCAGCTCGTCATGGGACCGATGAGTGACGTTCATGGGCGGCGCAAGCCGCTGCTGTTATCCTTGGTCGTTTATTTAATTGCTTCGCTGGCCTGTGCGCTGGCACCGAATATTACTTTGTTTATCGTCGCCCGTTTTATACAAGGCTTTGCTGCCTCAGCAGGCATCGTTATTTCAAGGGCCATTGTCCGGGATTTATACAGCGGACATGAGCTGACCAAATATTTTGCACTTATAATGCTGGTTAACAATGTTATGCCTTTACTGGCACCTGTTGCGGGAAGCGGAATTATATCCTTCACCACTTGGATCGGCGTGTTTATCGTACTCGGGGCGATCGGCCTTGCCTTGGCACTTATTGCAACGTGGCAGCTCGAGGAAACACTGCCGCGCGAAAAGCGAATTTCAAGTAATTTCGGCGAGCTGCTGCGCAATTTCGGGCAGCTGCTTAAAGATCGCGAGTTCACCGGTTATGCGTTGACGCAAGGTCTGATGATCGGCGGTATTTTTGCTTATGTCTCAGGCACACCGTTTATTTACCAGCATATTTATGGCACCTCGCCGCAAGTATTTGCCTTTTTGTTCGGCACCAACGGCCTCAGCCTTATTTTGGGCTCGCAAATCGTTGGGCGCCTCAGCCACAAATGGTCGGAGCAGCAATTTTTGCTGCTCGGGCTGCTGCTCTCCGCGGCATCCAGCGTTTCATTGCTGATTGCGGTGCTTATGGAGGGGCCGCTGTGGTCGCTCGTCGTTCCTTTATTTTTCTTTGTATGCTCAATCGGTATTACCGCTACTGCTTCGTTTTCGCTGGCCATGGAAAACCAAGCCCATATCGCCGGCAGTGCCTCGGCTTTGCTTGGCTTGCTGCCTTTTGTGCTAGGTGCTGTAGCGGCTCCGCTCGTCGGCATTGCCGGAGAGGAAACAGCCGTACCGATGGGCGTCATTATTTTTACCGCCAGCATGCTCGGGATGGTTGCTTATTTCGGCCTCGTTCGCTCTAAGCAGCGTACTTCAGGAAAATAAGCTAGAGTTGCAAACGTACGAGTGAAGCTAGATTAGCAAGCGACAATAAAATAAAGCAAGCCTTATTCATTAGGTACCTATAGTCAGACACTTTGAAAAAAAGTGGTCAGACTGTAGGTGCCTTTTTTTTGAAATAACAGAGGAAGGCGCCAGCCGTTTCACCTTGAAATATAGGAAAGGATATTCTAACGCAATCCTTTCTCTCTATTTCTCGGACTGAAACGCGCCGCGCCGCCAAAGGAATGCGCGAGCCGTTTCACCTTGATTTTCAAAGTAGTGGTTAAAAATAGGGAAATCAGGAAAACATACACTTTATTCAATCAAGCGCAAAACAAAGGGATGGCGGTGCAAAGTGAAGACATTTCTAGCCTATATACCGGAATACCCCGTCTTCCTTCAGGCGCTGGCCGTGCTTATCGTTCCAGTCATACTCACCGTTCTATTCAACTGGGCGGAGTCGGAAAGGAATTGAGCCATGAATAGGGAAAACAGCATTCAAAGCCGTTTAGAGGCAATAAGAGAACAGCTAATGGAATATGGGGATGTCAGCGAACGGCAATTTGAACTGGGACAGACAGGGATCAAAGCGGCAATTGTGTATTGTTCTGGCTTAACGGATAAGGAGCAAATTGATTTTCATGTGTTAAAAGCGTTAATGTCCTATTCGTTTGATGATCGACCGATATCGAAGGAGCTTATTCAAAATACGCTGCTATCTACAAGCGAAATTATGGAAGTGGAAACGCAGGAAGAGATGTTTTCCAAAGTGCTTACAGGTTTTACAGCCTTAATAATTGATGGGATAAAAGAAATTACATTAATCCATGCGCTGGCGGGCAAAAGCCGCAGCATCGAAGAACCTATTTCAGAGGCATTGGTTCGCGGGCCAAGAGCTGGATTTAATGAAAATATTTCCGACAATATCGCTTTGCTGCGCAAACAGGGTGAAAATAAGGACTTGTGCTTGCTAAAGCTCCAGGTGGGCGAGCGGGCGAAGAAGGATCTGTATATCGGCTATATGAAAGGGATCGCGAATCCTGATCTAGTGGAGGAGGTACGCCGGCGGGTAGCAAAAATCCGCATCGATAACGTACTGGAGTCAGGCTATATAGAGCAGCTAATTGAAGATAACTATTTAAGCCCTTTTCCGCAAATTCAAAACACGGAAAGGCCAGATAGAGTGACAGCAGCTCTAATGGAAGGGAAGGTGGCGATTTTGCTTGATGGTACGCCCTTTGCTCTAATCGCACCTGTAACCTTCAGCATGCTGCTGCAGTCGCCAGAGGATTATTATGAGCGCTGGCTTGCTGGCACGCTGCTAAGGGTTATGCGTTTTTTCGCCGCAATTATGGCCTTGTTTGTTCCGGCTACTTATATTTCCTTCATCTCCTTTCACCCTGGCTTAATTCCAACTAAATTGGTCATTTCCATTATTGCTACGAGAGTAGGCGTACCTTTCTCTTCTCTGGTAGAAGCATTAATGATGGAAATTGCGATTGAAATATTGCGGGAAGCGGGCCTTCGTCTGCCGAAGCCGATTGGTCCGGCGATGGGAATCGTAGGCGGTCTCATTATTGGGGAAGCAGCTGTTCAGGCGGGAATTGTCAGTCCGATTCTCGTCATCGTCGTGGCATTGACCGCGATCTGCTCGTTTTCAATACCGCAATATAGCGCCGGCATTTCTATACGTATGCTGCGCTTTCCCGCGATGTTTTGTGCAGCTGCCTTCGGCATGTATGGCGTTATCTTGTATGCTTTGCTATTAGGTGCCCACATTTCGAGGCTGCAAAGCTTTGGCGTCCCTTATGCCAGCCCGGCAGCTCCATACCGGTTAGGGGAATGGAAGGATTTTCTTATGCGCGCGCCGCTGCGGATGATGAAGCGGAGGCCAAAGCTGCTTTATCCGCAGGATTCTACTAGAAAAAGGTGAGCCAATGAGCGGGAATCAACAGGCTAAAGGCGGCCTTCCCCTGGAAAAACTCACGACCATCCAGGTCGCGGTTATCATTTCTAACTTCATGCTGGGCTCTGGCATTTTATCGCTCCCCCGGGTATCAGCGGAAAAGGTTGGCACGCCGGACGCCTGGATATCGGTCTTTTTGGGCGGGATTGTAGCCATTGCGGCGGGGGTCGTTATGGCGCTTTTATCGCAAGCCTATCCCGGTCAAACCTTTTATGAATACAGTCGAAAAATTATAGGTTCGTGGCTGGGGCATTTGCTAGGACCAGTGATGATTTTATATTTTGCGGCGACTGCTGCTTTTCAAGTGCGTTCTTTAGCCGAGGTTTCCAGCTTTATATTGTTAGAAGGAACACCGCAATGGGCGATCACTTCCGTATTTTTGTGGGTGGGGCTGTATTTGATGCTGGGCGGACTGGGCGCCATTGCCCGGCTGTTTGAGCTGATTTTGCCACTGACGATTTTCATCTACTTACTGGTCACGTTAATGGGGTTTACTATATTTGATTTGGATAATTTGCGTCCGCTATTGGGGCAAGGCATTTGGCCCGTTCTAAAAGGGGTTCAGACGACCTCGCTCGCCTTTACAGGCTTTGAAGTCATTATCCTATTGACAGCCTATATGAAAAATCCCCAAAAAAACATTAAAGCGGTGACCGCAGGCATAGCCATTCCGCTGGTCATTTATATCGTAACTGTTTTTATGGTCATTGGCGCCTTGTCCGTTGATGGCACCTTAACGAAAAACTGGCCTACACTCGATATGGCCAGAAGCTTCGAATTATCCGGATTAATATTCGAACGGTTTGAATTTTTGCTGCTGTTAATATGGATCATGCAAATTTTCTCCAGCTTCACTACCGCCTTTTATTTTTCAGCGTTAGGCATTTCACAGCTTTACAAGCGCAAAATGAAAACCTGTTTGTATGGTCTGCTTCCATTCGTTTATATTTTCGTTGCTGTCCCGAAAAAATTAGACGATGTATTTACGCTTGGGGATTGGATTGGGAAAGTGGCGCTGTATTTGTTTGGGCTCATTCCGATTGTTTTATTGATAGTGACGAAATGGAGGGCGAGCAAGCATGCGAATTAGACATCAAGCCAAGCGCTCGTTCCTTATCGCTTTATGTGCGCTCGTTTTGCCCTTGCAAACGGGCTGCTGGAGCAAGGATGAGATCGAGGATCAAAGCATCTATGTCGGTATGGGCTTGGATCCGGCGAGTGAAACGAAACTGGAAAAAACATTTCGTAAAGAAGGAAGCGACTACCGCAAGCGCAAGCTTCTAACCTATACCCTGCAAATTATTAATGTGCAATCTGAAAGCCAGCATAGCGGCGGACAGGCACCCGTCTCAGCAAGGCCTTATTACAATATTTCTGAAACCGGTGATTCCATGTTTCAGCTCATACGTGAGTTTTCGACGCGAATGGAACGTCCAGTCATTGGCCATCATTTGAAGGTCATTGTCATTAATGAGAAGCTTTCCCGAAAATACAGCATGAATGAGCTGCTTGATTTTTTCCTGCGTGACAATGATATTCGGCCCAGCTGTCTCATTCTAATTAGCAAAGGGAGTGCGCGCGGCACAATGGTAGCGAAAGACAATTCGATTATTCCTTCCTTTCGGCTTACGGGGCTTGTGGATAACCGCTACCGATCCTTGAAAATTTTGGAGCCGATGACATTATCGAAGCTGGAGGGGAAAATATATGGCGAGCAAAGCTATTTGCTGCAAAATGTCATTGCGGCAGATGGGGAGGTCAAATTTTCCGGCGGGGCCGTTATTAAAGGCAAAACGCAAAAATTGCAAGGGCTGCTAACCGAAGAAGAAACGATTGGCTGCGTATGGCTGACTGGAAAGGGCGTGGGAGGCTTGGTTAAAAGCTACCATGAGGACAACCATCAGCCAATTGTCTATGAGGTGAAAAGCATGAAAAGCAAAATTGACGCCAAAGTAGCAGGAGATCAAATTTCCTTCCATGTGAGCATTAAGTCGAAGGGGCGGCTGATCGAAGAATGGTTGAACAATAATGAACCGATTGATCCTGCTTTCAAAAAACAGGCAGAGGCAGGCAGCCAGAAGGAAGTACGGAGACTGACCAATAAGGCTCTGAAGAAGCTGCAGAAGCAATATGGAACAGATGTGCTTGGCTTCGGCAAACAGCTCAGTATTCAGCATCCGCGCAAGTGGGAGAAAATAAAGGACCGTTGGGAAGAGCTGTTTCCTGATATTCCGATTACAGTCAGCATCGATATGGAAATTACCGAATATGGGGCGAAAATTACGCGTTAGTGCCGGTTTAAGCGGCATTTGGCGCCGACTATAGAGCTGAAAAAAACTGCGTGAAATACATATTTCACGCAGTTTCCCTTTACGCGCATTATATTTATCAGCTATGATTAGGAATATATCAAATTTTAGCTGGAAAAATTAGAATTTGAGGAGCTGGAGGTAGCAAGCAGCATGTGGCAGCATGAAATTATCGATACGTATACGCAGGAGCTAGAGCTGTTCTCCATCTGGATGAAAAACAAAGGGATGACGGCGGCGACCCAGCGGGCCTATTTGAGTGACACTCAGCATTTTTTACATATGGTACATCCGAAGGCGCTGGATCAGGTGGGGAAATTGGATATGGTGCGATTTATGTCGGCTTGCCGTGAAAAAGGGGCGGGGGATGAAGCGCGCAACCGCAAGCTATCCTCCTTGCGTTCCTTTTATAAAGCGCTGATCGAGCTTGAGGCTCTCAGCGTTAATCCGGCTGCGCTCATTGCCAAGTCAAAGCAAGAGAAGGGGCGCATTCCTGTCTACCTGGAGGAGGATGAGCTGGAGCAGCTTGTTTCTGCGATTGGCGGAAAATATTACGAGCGAAATCTCGCGATTATGCTGCTCATGTGTTATGCGGGACTGCGGGTAGGCGAGGTTCATCGTCTGGACTTGCAGCATTTTCATTCCGACGGCTCGCTGCATATTCTCGGAAAAGGACGGAAATGGCGGGTCGTTCCGCTGCCGGCACCGCTTCAAGAGGTGCTGCGCCGGGCGATGGAGACGCGAAAGGCGCCGGGGCAATTGAAGGAGCAGGCCATGTTCGTCTCGCAATTCGGCAGGCGGCTGTCCATTCGCATGATTCAGACCGTTGCGGATGAGACGATTGGACTGATGAAGGAAAAGCTGCCAGAGCTTGTGGGCAAAAAAATTTCCAGCCATAAGCTGCGGCATTCCTTTGCTACGCTGCAAATTCGCAGCGGTACGGACATTCGTACGCTGCAGGAGCTTATGGGCCATGCGAGTATAGCGACAACGCAAATTTATACGCATATAGACAATAAACAGCTGCAAAATGCAATGAATAATATTGCGGGCAAAATGAAGGTTGGCAGCAGAAAAGCCTAGCTATTCGGTATAGCAGAATAAGGAAGCGTTGCATCTCTGATGCAGCGTTTTTTTTATGAGAGTGATGTCAATAGAAAGCGAGAAGCACAGAGCCTGTTTTTTCACAAGATAAGTTTACATAATTAAAGTTACGGTAACTTATATGAATATCCTCAAATTTACTTATGAGTAAATAAAAATCAATCTGTTTAATATTTAATAAAAATACTTACATTATTCATAATTTCCTATATAATGAAATCGTTCGACAAAATTAGACGAAAGGAGGTTAATCATGATGGTACTAACATGGATGAAGGAGAGCCGAATGGCAGCAGCTTTTTTCGTATTGCTCCGCTTGTATATTGGGATGAAGTGGCTTTCGGCTGGCTGGGGCAAGCTGACTGGAGAAGGCTTTAGCTCGGCGGGCTTTATGGCGAATGCCGTCGAAAATCCGATCACGGATAAAGCGACGGGCCTGCTTGTTTATCCGGTGTACACGGGGTTTTTGGAGCATTTTGCTTTGCCCAATGCTGGTCTATTTAATCTTATTATTCCCATTGGCGAATTTCTCGTAGGGCTGGGCCTTATATTAGGAGCTTTCACCTCGACGGCCGTTTTATTCGGATTGCTCATGAATTTCATGTTTTTATTAGCGGGCTCTATATCCACGAATCCTTGGATGGTGCTGCTGGGCGGCATTATTCTAATCGGAGGAGCTAATGCTGGCAAGTTCGGGCTGGATCATTACCTGCTGCCCTACATGAAAACGAGGTTTCAACGTATCGCTGGCAAAAGCCGGAACGGCGGAGACAATCCAATTAAGCCGACAGCTGGCTAGAAGGTTATCTCTTCATTTCAGCCAGCTGCCCTGCGCCACTTACATAATAAGCAGCATCAGACTTTAGATTAAAGGTGGCGCAGCGCAATGGCCGAACTGCTGCGTGCTTGCGTTCAAATATACGACACAAATAGACGAAATCAGCCAATCTTTTTTGTATATTGTGAAAAAAATCACATATTAATGTTCTACGATCCCTTATGATAAAGACAGAAACAAACAACACATAAACACATAAGGAGTGAGTGGTCATGTTATACAAATGGCTGAGAGAAAATCGAATTGCAGCAGGTGTGCTTTTACTGCTTAGACTATATGTCGGGTACCACTGGCTGGAATCGGGCTGGGGCAAGCTGACAGGCGGGGGCTTTGATACGGCAGGATTTTTGAATAACGCTGTTCAGAACCCGGTAGCTGACAAGGCGACAGGACTTCCCGTCTACCCGACGTATACCGCATTCATTGAGCATTTCGCACTGCCTAATGCAAAGCTGTTCAATTTTTTAATCCCGCTTGGCGAATTTCTAGTAGGTTTAGGTCTCATCGTTGGTGCACTTACGACAACGGCAGTATTTTTCGGGCTTCTGATGAACTTTATGTTCATGTTCGCTGGAACAATATCGGTTAACCCATGGATGGTGCTGCTCGGTGTTTTCATCATCGTCGGTGGAGCGAATGCTGGCAAATATGGTCTTGACTACTACGTGCTGCCACTGTTGCGCAAATGGTATCAACGTCTTGTTCATCACAAAAATGACGGCGAAAGCACCGGGCTGAAGCCCTCGGCGAGATGACGCTGAGCCCGGGGACAATTAAATAAATGAAGGCTGCATCGTACAAGTCAGTGTTCTCCACGAACCGCTGATGGCTGCGATGCAGCTTTTTTTTGCGTGATAATTACGGATTTTAACAATTTTATTCCTCTTTTGTATGCACAAAGACGTCATATATTGGTATGATGTACAAAACGGGAGGGGGATGAGCCAGATGAGCGCAAATAGCTCCAACGAACGAGGCAGCTTTGCTCGCCCTGCCATTGCACAAGGAGAAGGCATTGCGGCCTTTTTCACCCCAGCTGATTTGGAACGTTTAACCGAGCGGATGAGCATGCACCGTTATGAGTCGGGCAATCATTTATTTTGGGAAGGCGATGCAGCGAGCTACCATTATTTGATTGTTTCAGGAAGAATTAAGCTGACCCGGATGATGGCGGATGGCAAAAGCTTGACGCTTTCTTTTGCCGGGCATGGCGACTTTCTCGGTGAATATGGCGGTGAAGGTGAGCTTTTGCATGGCATGAGCGCAGAGGCCACAGAAGAAGTGGTTGCTGGGCTTATCGCGTCAGACGAATTGGAGCTGCTGCTAAATACTAATGGGAGCATGGCGGTCAGTTTCGCCAAGTGGCTAGGAATCATGCAGCAAATTAGCCAATCAAAGCTGCGTGATTTGACGCAGTTCGGCAAACTCGGGGCGCTCGCTTCGACGCTGATCCGGCTTAGCAATATGTATGGAGTTCTGCGTCCAGAAGGGCTGCATCTCGATATTCGGCTGACTAACAATGAGCTTGCTGAGCTGATTGGAGCGACGCGTGAAAGTGTCAATCGGATGCTCGCCGCGCTTAAGGATGAAGAGGTAATCAAGGTCGTCCGTGGTGAAATTATTATCCTCAAGCTGGATGAGCTTCGTCATCACTGTGAATGTCCGACGGCACCGACCTGTGCGAAGGGTGTTTGCCGTCTGTAAAATAACGCAAGGCAATCGCTAATGGTGGTGCGGGGGGGAAGCGGCTCGCATGCTTCATTAGCGATTTTGTTTTGCCCTTTGATTCTAAAGTTTCAGCCCAAATTGTTTGAGATATATGACAGTAGTTGTCATCTAGCGAACGATATAATGGGAGAGACTAGAAGAAGCAATGAAAAGGGAGCGTGGCTGGTAATGAAACCATTAGCCGGAAAAGTTGCTGTTGTAGCGGGAGCGACAAGAGGAGCAGGCAGAGGAATTGCAATTGGTTTGGGGAAAGCAGGGGCAACCGTCTATTGTACAGGGCGCAGTGTGCGAGGCGGCTTGTCGAATATGAACAGGCAGGAGACCATTGACGAAACGGCGGAGCTCGTTGCTGCAGCTGGGGGTATAGGCATTGCTGTGCGTGTAGACCATACGGTGGAGTCGGAGGTTCGGGCATTGTTCGAGCGGGTTAAAGCTGAGCAGAACGGACAGCTAGACCTGCTTGTGAATGATGTGTGGGGCGGTGATCCATTAACCGAGTGGGGCAAGCCGTTTTGGGAGCATTCGCTGGAGGATGGCCTGCTAATGCAGCAGCGTGCTGTTTTTTCTCATATGATTACCAGTTATTATGGAGCGCCGCTTATGACCGCAAGAAAACAAGGGCTTATTATTGAAATTACGGATGGAGTAGACAACGAGTACCGGGGCAATTTGTATTATAGCTTGGCAAAAACGTCGGTTATCCATTTGGCAAAAGCAATGGCGGAGGATTTGCGCCCTTTTGGAGTAACGGCTGTAGCATTAACGCCAGGTTTTCTCCGTTCGGAAGCGATGCTGGATCATTTTGGCGTGACGAAGGAGAATTGGCGGGATGCAGCCGCGCAGGAGCCGCATTTTCTCATGTCTGAAACACCTGCCTACATTGGCGGAGCGGTTGCAGCGCTCGCAGCTGATCCAGAAGTACATCTCAAAACAGGGAAAGCGCTGAGCACTTGGGGGCTTTCGGAACAATATCGGTTTGACGATGAAGATGGCAGTCGCCCGCATTGGGGAAACTATGCGGCTACTATTGGAACGGATGCAAGCTCGGAAGCGGGCGGCAGAGAAAAGACATAAACGGCAGGAGGGAAATTAACTGCGGGCAGATCGATTGATAGCAATATTGCTGCTGCTGCAAAATCGCGGCAGAATGACGTCGCAGGAGCTTGCGGACAAGCTTGAAGTATCCGGAAGGACGATCCACCGCGACATGGAGGCGTTGAGCGCTACAGGCATTCCTATCGTGGCCGAGCGGGGGACGAATGGCGGCTGGATGCTTGCCGAAGGCTACCGGACGAATTTGACCGGCATGAAGAAGGAAGAGATCCAGTCGCTGCTTCTGTCTTCGCCGACTGGCATTGTCGGAGCTCTCGGAATTAGCGATAACTTTGAAGCTGCTTTTCAGAAGCTGATTGCCGCCTTTCCGTCGAGGTATCAGGAGGAAGCGGAAAAGGTGCGGCAGCGCATTCATATTGACGGCGCGGGCTGGCGGGAAGCAAGCGAGCAGGTTCCGCTGCTCCCGCTTATTCAAGAAGCGATTTGGCTGGAGCGTCAGCTGCTCATTGTATATTCTCGCGGAGCGGAGCAGGCAAAGCGGCTAGTCCAGCCACTTGGGCTCGTAGCTAAAAATAATGCTTGGTACCTTGTGGCGGACACGGAAGGAGGCATGCGCACATATCGCATTTCCCGGCTGCAGGAAGCTGCTATGCAGGAGGAGACGTTCGATCGGCCAGAATGGTTCGACTTAGCCTCCTACTGGCAGCAATCCATTGCGGAGTTCAAGTCTGCGCTGCCGCGTTATCCGGCGAAAATCCGCATGAAGGAAGCAGACTTATCTCGATTTCGCCAGCAATGGTATGTAACGCTTACGAATATAGGCGCTGTTTGCGAGGGGGAGCTTGAGGCGGATGTGCTGTTTAATACGCTGGAATCCGCATGCGAAATTTTGCTGAAATTTGGATCAGCCGTTGAAGCTCTTGAGCCGCCAGAGCTGAGACAGAAGCTGCTTCGAGAGGTAAAGGCAATGGCGAAGCTTTACGCAGATACTCTTGAGGATTATGCTGACAAATAGGCCACTGTAAACAAATGGGCTGCACACTCATATGCTGATCTAAATAAAGATCCTTATTTGTGGAGGCTAATAGATGAATTGGGTTAACCATCAATGGAGAAACACGGTTTTTATGCCAGTATGGGCAACGACCCCACAGCATGCGCTAACGTTAATCAAAGAAGCTGTACAAGGAGAACGAAATGACGAGTTGTTTTATGATGAGCTAATTAGGCTTGCGCCAAATGCCGAGCAGGCAGGGATCATTATGTCCATTCGCAATGATGAGCGCGGGCACAACCAAATGTTTCGGGGGATTTATAGACAACTTACTGGCCAGGAAATTACCGGAGTCAGCAATGAAGCCCATCAGCCGGTGAGCTCCTACCTTGCTGGATTAGAGGAGGCTTTATTAGGGGAACTCGCTGCGGTTGAAAAATACCGCAACATTTGGTTCGGTTTGCCCGTGGGTATATATAAAGACACGGTTTTTGGCATTATTTTAGACGAGATGAAACATGCAAGCAAATACAATTATCTTATTACATTAAATCGAACGAATGGCTAGTTTAGAAAAAAATAAGGCCGGTTGCTCCTGATAGGAGAATGAACCGGCTTTATTTTTTTGCAAGGAGTTCGTTTATTTAGCCCATATTTTTTTAATTCTTGTCTTTCGTACAAACCATAAAACGAGCCCGGCAGCAAGCAACATAACGACCGATATTAGCAAATACCGATGTATCATTTCGGTAACGACGCGCCAATGTTCGCCTATGTAGGTGCCTAAAGTGATGAAAGTAACGGCCCAGAGCATCGCTCCTGGCGCAGCATAAAGGCTGAAGCTTCGAAACGACCATCTGCTGATCCCCGCACTGTAGGCTGTTAAATGACGCACCCCGGGAATAAAATAGCCGATCGTGAGCGCGAATTTCCCAAAACGTTTGAACCAAGCTTGGGTATGGTCTAACCGCTCTTTTGTAATATGAATTTTCCGGCCGTATTTTTCTAAAAATGGATGCCCAAGCTTGTAACCAATGTAATAGCTGATTGTCATGCCAGCAAAACTACCGATTACTGAAACGATAACGGTGGGGATATAATGAAGCCTTCCCTTTGAAATTAAGTATCCCGAAAACGTCATTAAAATCTCATCGGGTACCGGCAAGCCTATAATTCCAAGCACTAACGCACCGAAAATTCCTATATACCCATAGTGAGCAATGAACCATAACAGCTTATGTTGAAACATGAGGTTTCTCCTTTTAAATGGTGGTATAGATAATTAGTTTTTCCTAAAATTATAAATTCATGTTTCTGGCATAATCATGAGGGTGTTCTCTTAAAGAAAAACGAATAAGCGTATTTTGTTTACATAAAAAATAATATGTCGCCTTTTTCAGAATGGCTATTCATGACCCCCTATCATATTCTCTTTTTTCCTGCATATGTTTAGTTTGTTAAGGATAAATTCCAGTCGTATACGGGTGGGGTGTGATGAAAATGAACGCGGATGACATGCAGTGGGTGCGATTGGCTGCCGCTCATTTGCCGATTGGTGCGGAGCTTGCTGAAATTTGTTGCCCGTCGCCACATTACGCAGTTGTAGTGGCAGATTTAAATGGGGACGGTTGCCCCGAGGTAGCAGCGGTGTATCGATTGCATAACGAATATTTTGTTATGATTTTGCAGCATTGTCAGCTTGGCTGGGTTGTAGCCGCTTGTGCGAAAGGAATGGGGTACGGCGTAACAGTGATGACTGCCGCGCCTGTAACCAACTGCTTATGCTGTAATTTAATTATTGGCTGGCAGGTTGGGGCGATATGGTCCACACTGTCTGTGTATGCCTACAGCAATTTCAAGCTTTGTCCCGTGCTGCCGGATGGCATCAACTTCAGCTATTTGGATGTGGAGGATATGCCAGGACCGCACGGAAGGGATGGTCAAGCTGAGCTTGCGCTATGGGCACATGACACGGGGGAAGCTTATGATGTCCACGTCATGCGCTGGTCGAAAGGGATGCTTGTTCCAGCGCCAGATGTGTACCCCTATTACTTCTGTAAAGTTGTCCACTATTATGAACGAATGGTAGCGGAGCATCCAGATTATGGTTTTTATTGGTTCCATCTTGCAGATGCGCAGTTTAAAGCGTGCCAGCTGCAGGCGGCACTAGCCTCTGTCGACAAGGCGCTTAGCTTCCCCCAGCCTTATCCGTCGCTTGAGGTGCTGAAGCAATTAAAGCATGCCATATTGGCTAGCAGCCGAGGGGAGTTGGGCATAGAGGCACCATGGCCAGCAGTAGGTATAACTGCCGATATTGACGGATTTGCTGGCGTTGGAGCTGTAGGCACAATGCTGGAAGCAGCTTCGCCAGTCGGGGTGGACTATAATGTAGAAGCGACATTTGATGCGGAAGATAGGGAAAATGAGCGCAGAGTGGTACTTCTTCCAGCAGCAGTAAAGACGACGAGCGGGACAAAATGGGGCTATATTGATGCAAAAGGCAGCTTCGTCATTGCGCCGCAATTCAGCAGTGCAGATGCTTTTCAGCCGAATGGGCTAGCTGTCGTTCAACTAGGCAACCATAGCGGCCTTATTGACATGTCAGGCGCTTTCCGTATTCGGCCGATTTATGATTTTATCGGCCCGTTCACGGAAGGACGTGCGGTCGTCATTGATAGCGCAGGCTTTAAAATCATTGATGAGCGGGGAAATGTGCTGACGACTAAAGCCTATTCATACATCTCTGCGTTTTCAGATGAACGGGCGATGTTCTACGTCATGAATGAAGCAGACAGCAGCTCCAAATATGGGTATTTGGACCGCAAAGGGACCGAGGTTATTCCGGCACAGTTCGAAAGCGCTGGCGATTTTGCCAAAGGAAAAGCAGTCGTAAAGCTGCATGATCAGGCCTTTGCGTTAATTGATCGAAGTGGACGCAAGCTTGCCGAATATCCGTTTTATGATGTGGGCCAGCTCGGAGAGGGGCTGCTTTCCTATCAGCCGGAGCAAAACGGCAAATACGGGTACATGAATGAGCGCGGCCAATCGGTCATTTATCCGGCGTTTACAGCGGCCATGCCGTTTCAGGATGGACGGGCGATTGTAAATACAGCGGAGGATTTTCGCGCGCTGTACGGCGTCATCGACAAGCGGGGCGGCTATGTTGTGCAGCCGGCCTATAATGATATTCGCCAGCTGGGCGAGCAGCGGCTGGCGCTGGGCAAGGCGAGAAATGCGGATCAGCCGTATCTCGGCTCGCTGTATGCAATTGCCGATCAAGACGGCAAGCTGCTGACGGACTATTTATTCACGGATGTGGCGGATTATAAATATGGGCTGGCTTCCGTAACAGACGGGAAACAGACCTATTTTATAAATACGAAGGGACAGCCTGCTCAAGGGTATCCCCGCCTGTCTGGAAGAGGCGTATTAACGATTATGGATGGCGTTGTGCAGGCGGTAGTCGATAACAGGGAGTCCTATTATACGCGCAGCGGTCGCCTTATTTGGCAAAGCAACACGATCATTCCGCTGCGGGTTCCATTGCGAGTCAAGGAACATAAATATAAGCCGAACGTCGATTATTTAGTGTATTATCCAAGCGTTGAGGGGATGGTCAACCAAGCGGCACAGCAGCAGGTGAACCGCAAGCTGGAGGAGCTGTCGCAGGTCAAGCCGATCCCGGCGAATGTGCAGCTGGAGTATTCGTATGATGGCGATTTTGACGTCACCTGGTTCCATAAAAACCTGCTCGTTTTGCAGTTGAACGGCTACAATTTCCCGTTCGGTGCTGCTCACGGGATGCCGACGATGATTTACAGCCATATCAATGTCATCGACGGGTCGATGTACGAGCTGAGGGATCTGTTTCTGCCAGGCAGCAACTATGTAAAGGTGCTTAGTGATATTGTTGGCGAGCAAATTAAGACAGATCCTCAGTACAGCTATGTGTTCCCGGACACGTATATGGGCATTAAGCCGGATCAGCCTTTTTATGTGACGGAGGATGCGCTGCATCTTTATTTTAACCCGTATGATATTGCTCCGTTTGCTGCCGGGTTCCCGACGTTCCGCATTCCGTATGCCCAAATAAGCTCCATTATTGCAACTGAAGGCGCTTTTTGGCGGTCCTTTCATTGAGAGTAGCGGCTTTTATCGCATAATGGTCGCGCAAGCGGCGAGCATGCTATAATAGCAGGAAGGACTACGGAGCAGAATGGAGCAACGCGCAATGAAGAGGTTTAAAAAGTTTTATGTGGAAATTACGAGCATCTGCAATCTGGCCTGTACCTTCTGTCCCCAGACACAGCGGGCGAAAGGCTTTATCCAGGTCGAGGATTTTGAAAAGCGGCTGGAGCAAATTAAACCGTTTACGGACTATATTTATTTTCATCTCAAAGGCGAGCCGCTGCTGCATCCGAAAATTGACGAGCTGCTGGATCTGAGCCAAAAGCACGGCTTTAAAGTCAATTTGACGTCAAACGGGACGCTGCTTCATAAAGTGAAAGAGAAAATTTTGACAAAGCCGGCGCTGCGCCAAATGAATTTCTCTTTGCATAGCTTTGACGGGCACATTGGCTCGACGAATAAAGAAGGTTATGTTCGAAGCGTATTGGATTTTGCACGTGAGGCAGTTGAGCGGACCAATATGATCATTTCGCTGCGCCTTTGGAATTTGCATACCGACAATGCGACGAATGCGGAGCGCCAGCGCAATCGCGACGTTTTGGCGATGATTGAACAGCAATTTGGTCTGGATTATTTCATTGAGGAGCGGGTTGCGCCCGGTAAAGGACTGAAAATTGCTGATCGTATTTACTTGAATCAGGATCATGAATTTGAATGGCCCGATTTGAAGGCGGAAGAGGATGACGGCAAAGGCTTCTGCTACGGGCTGCGCAATCAGGCAGGCATTTTGGTCGATGGAACGGTCGTTCCATGCTGCCTCGACGGCGAAGGCGTCATTGATTTAGGGAACATTAATGATAAACCGTTCTCGGACATTATTGAGGATGATCGGGCGATTAAGCTGGTCGAAGGTTTCTCCCGCAGGGAAGCGGTCGAGGAGCTATGCCGGAAATGCGGCTATCGCAAGCGCTTCGGAGCTGGGGCATAAGATACGGGTCGAATGCAGCCCAATGCAATACGATGGAGCAAGATTGTGCTTGACACGTCGCATGCAAACGTAAGCGTCATAAACGTCAAACAGAAAAACCGGGATCCTTGATTGAAGGAGTCCGGTTTTTTCGGCGTTCAGCCATAGACTCGGGGAGTATTAAACGAATAAGCAACGTGCTTATAAAATACTTATAAGCAAAAATGAATATCCATGCATTGATGGATATATAGGCCGAAGCGTTTAAGCAAATCATCCGCAACCTGGCGCGGATTTTTGAGGTATCGCAGCTTGGCGATCATGATAAGATTTTCTCGTCCGGTTAAAATTTCGTCCACGGCGGCAAATTGCCCAGTCAGACTGATCGCCTGCCGCACATGGTCGGGTTCTGTTGCAACATCGAATCCATTTACGTAGGCGGTTCCGCTATCTTTTTTGAGCAGCGTGGTGAGAATTTTGACAACGGTTGTTTTGCCCGCCCCGTTGGAGCCGAGCAGGGCGAAAATACTTCCCTTTTCCGCCTCGAAATCTACGCCCTTTAGAACATGCATATTTTCCCCTCCTTATATAACCGTAACTTTAGACAAATCGGCATCCATGCCTTTAAGGGCAGCATAGGTCAGCTTATCCATCATCGCGCCTTCAAAGCAGATGGTTCTAATCGCACGGTAATATTTCTTGGACAAAGAAAAGCCAGAAAGGAACGAAACATTTTTGAGTATCGCGCCTTTAAAAGAAACCTCATTCAGCGCCGACTTGTCAAACTTGACGCCTATGAAGGTCTGCTCATCAAATCGTACCCCTCGCAGATCCGAATATTTGAAGTCCACTCCGTTAAAGGTACATCTATCAAAGATTGTTTTTCTAAGGTCGGTCATCGTTAACTGGACGTCAGTAAGCTTTACATCTATAAATTTTGCTCCGTCCAGACCCGACTTGCTGATGTTGGTGCGTACAAGGATGGACTTGTGGAAGCTTGAATCCTTAAGGTCAATGGCAGAGAGGTTGCAGTCAGTGAGATTGGCATGGTCAAAAATAGCTTCGCCCACATCGCTGCTTGCAAATGTGCTGCCCGTCAAGTCAGCACCCGTAAAGTCGGAGCCACGTAACGCACTTGCGGCGAATTTTCCTTTATGCGCGATAACGCCCGCAAGGTCGCTCTTGGGCAAATAACTCGCACTAAAGTTCGTCACCACTTGCCGTTCCAGCGAGCGGGAGAGGTTAGCGACCTCCAGTATAGTTTGTTCGATGTCGCCGATGCTCTCAATGGTCATATGAAACGCCGTTGCATCATCTTTGCCCTCGGTTTTGAGTTCAGCATATCGCTCCTGCAAATCGGAGTGCAGGTCAGCCTTTAATTCGCTGACGCTTTTTACCCCATCGTATGGCGTAAATACACCGTTCAAATAGTTCGTCAATTTCTGATTCATCTCATCAAATCTCCTTTATAATAAATTTTCTAGCACGCGCTTCGAATACTCCCAATTGCTTATGTTGCGGGCGTAAGTATCCTTGCCCTTGTCGGTAATCCGAAAATACTTGCGCCGTCCTCCCTGAGATTCATCGCCCCAATACCACTCGATATCTCCGTCGGTTTCAAGCCGCCGTACACTGGAGTACATCGTGGCTTCCTTCAATTCATACTCGCCGCCCGAGCGCTCTGCGATCAGTTTGACAATTTCGTACCCATAGCGGTCAGCTTCGGTTAGGAGCCGTAAAATCATCGTATCGGTATGTCCGCGCAGCAGGTCGGATGTTATTTTGCTCTCGCTCATGTAATCACCTCCGCATTTTTATAATACGGCACATTACTATGACTGTCAAGGTAGTGTTTCAAGTGAAATACTTTGTTTAAAAAAATCGATGAGGGAGTAAATCGTGAAGCGGCTTTTGTGGATAATGAACAAAAATATACCGATGCCTGCACCGACTAATACATCGGTGTAGACATCGGTATGAAAGGACGTAGAAACATATAGAAGTTTGCGCAATATGGGAAAATAGCAGTCATGAGGAGAATTTTAAAAATGAAAACCGAAGCTTAAGCTTATGCGTGCGACGAGACCAATATATGCCCGTATGCCCGGAGAAAAGGTAGCTGATGATGCAGCCCAGCAGCAAATAAGGAAAGGCCTCGATGCCAAATAGCTCCATGCCCATTATAGCGGCGGCGAGCGGGGTATTGGCGGAACTGCCAAATACAGCAACGAAGCCAATACCCGCAAGCAGGGGCACAGATACAGACAGCAGGCCGCCAAGCGCACTGCCTAGTGCAGAACCGATGACGAACAGCGGCGTTACTTCGCCGCCCTGAAATCCGGCGCCAAGCGTAACGGCGGTGAACAGGATTTTCAATAGAAAAGCGAATGGTGATAATGCTTCTTGAAAGGCTTGTTCCATTAGTGGGAGCCCAAGGCCAACATAATCTCGCGTCCCTACGACGTAAACGAGCAAAATGATAAGCAGACCGCCGATGAAGCTTTTGAAAGCCGGATTCGGGATATACTGGCTGAATACCGCTTTGAGCTTATGGGTAAGTACGACGAATAACCGTGCCGTCAAACCGAACAATACCGAAGCAAGCACAATAGCTAGCAGCAGCTTTATATTGAAGCCAGGCAGGCTGCCGATGGCATAATGGCTATGATGCGTGCCTAACCCAAGGGCGACGGCGTGTCCAGTAAAGCCGGCCGCCAAAGCGGGCAGCAGCAGCCAGTAGGGGACGAGGCCTATTGCGAGCAGCTCTAAGCTGAATATGGCGCCAGCAAGCGGGGTGCCGAAGACGGAACCGAAGCCGCCGCTTATCCCGCAGATAAGCAGCATCTTTCGCTCTAGCCCACCGAGCCGACAAAGGCGTCCGATATAGCTAGCCATACTGCCGCCCATTTGCACGGCTGTCCCTTCGCGTCCGGCTGAACCACCGAATAGATGGGTGACCATCGTACCGAAAAGAACGAGCGGTGCCATGCGCAGCGGCACTCCGCCATCTTCTGCATGCAGCTGCTCCAGCACAAGGTTATTCCCTTTGCCAGCATCTCCGCCAAGCTTCATATACAGATAGCTGACCAAAGCTCCACCTAATGGAAGAAGCCAGAGCAGCCATGGATGCGCCAGCCGCTGATTCGTTGCTGTATCCAAAAGCGCCAGCAGCAGCGCAGAAGCAGCTCCTGTGAGTATCCCAGTGGAGCCAGCAATGCCTAGCCAAATAAGGAAAATGCGTATTTGCTGCTTCATGAATTATAATACCCCTGACATAATAAGTTGATATTTAAGTCTATATCCCTTTATCGGATGAGTCAATGAATGGCGAACTTCGCCATACCATCAAATAATTGTACGTCATACAATTATTCATTTGAAGCCATACAAGAGCTCTTGATACAATGCTCATATATAGAGCATAAATGAAGGAAGGTTGATGAATATGAAATATTATGTCATTGATGCGTTTGCCAATCACCTTTTTGAAGGGAATCCAGCTGGTGTATGCATTATGGATGCGTGGCTGCCGGATGAGCTCATGCAGAAGATTGCTACCGAGAACAATTTGTCCGAAACGGCGTTTGCGGTAAAGATTGCGGATGATGGTTACCATTTAAGGTGGTTCACACCGGGCGGGGAAATTGATTTGTGTGGCCATGCAACGCTGGCAGCAGCTTATGTGCTTGCGAACTTTTATGATACAGCTCTTATGCGTATTCGTTTCACAACCCTCAGCGGCGACTTAATCGTTGTAAGGGACGGAGAGCTGTACGAGCTGGATTTCCCGAACAAAATGCCCAAGCCCCATGCGCTCACACAGCAGATGGTTGAAGCACTCGGAGTGGTGCCTGTTGAAACATATCTTGATCGCGATTTAATGTTTGTGCTGGAATCGGAGTCTGATGTCAGAAGCCTGAACCCGGATTTCACTAAACTCGCCGCGCTGCCAGAAGGACTCGGTGTGTTGGTTACTGCTAAAAGTGAGCAGTATGATTTCGTATCCCGGTGCTTTTTTCCAAAATTAAAAGTGGAAGAAGATCCTGTATGTGGATCAGCCCATTGCAATTTTATCCCTTATTGGGCTGAGCGTCTGAGCAAGCAGGAAATGACAGCAAGACAGGTTTCTAAAAGGGGAGGCACCTTGTACTGCAAGCTTGCTGGTGATCGCGTGAAGATAAGCGGCCGAGCTGTATTGTATTCGATTGCTGACCTCTTTGTCGATTAAGATGATGAATAGGGTGAAACGGGCATAGCTGGAGTTTATAAAAAATATTACTATTCAGTTGTAGCCGTCAATGGCTATACTTATGGCTATAAACAGAAATGGATAGGAAGAGGAGACTGACATTGATGAGCCCATTGCAAATACAATTGAACCGGGAATACATACTGGAATTTTTGAATCGCTTGCTTCAAACGCCAAGCCCTAGCGGCTACTGCATGGCGATTATGAGGCTGCTGGAGGAGGAAGCTCGCAAGCATGGCTTTGAGCTGGAGCTGACGCCGAAAGGCAATGGAATCATTACGATTCCCGGAACTGGAAATTGTACAGCGGGCACGCTTGCGTTAACCGCCCATGTGGATACGCTTGGCGCGATGGTGCGAGCGATTAAGCCAAGCGGCATGCTGCGCTTTACGCCCATTGGCGGTTATGCCATGCATACAGTGGAAGGCGAATATTGCCTCGTCCATACGCGCGATGGCCGCCAGTATGAAGGAACCGTGCTGTCGACGAAAACGTCTGTCCATGTGTATCCAGAGGCACGGGACTGGAAGCGCAGCGAGGAAAACATGGAAATACGCCTGGATGCGGATACGACGTCTAAAGAAGAGACGAAACGGCTTGGCATCGAGGTCGGCGATATTATTTCATGGGACCCGCGCACAAAAATAATGGACAATGGATGGGTGAAATCACGCCACTTGGATGATAAAGCTAGTGTCGCTGCCTTGTTTGGGCTGTTGGAGTGGTTTGGACGCGAAGGGAAGCGTCCGGAGCGCACGCTTAAGCTGATTTTTTCCACGTATGAAGAGGTAGGACATGGCAACGCCTATATGCCGCCGGATGTGACAGAGCTGATCGCGATTGATATGGGCGCTTTAGGCGATGATTTATCCGCAAGCGAGCGGGATGTATCCATTTGTGCCAAAGATTCCTCTGGCCCGTATGATTATGAGATGACATCAAAGCTCATTGAGCTGGCAAAGGCTTCAGGCATTTCCTATGCGGTAGATATTTATCCGCAATATGGCTCGGACGCATCGGCTGCGCTGAGAGGAGGCAGCAATATTCGGGCCGCGCTAATTGGGCCTGGTGTGCATGCTTCGCATGCCATGGAACGGACGCATGCAGATGCGATTATTAACACGGCAGCATTGTTATTATCCTACATAAGCGAGGGATATTCATGGACAACGAAATCAAGCTAAAGCTGGACACGCAGCAGTTGGGGCAGATTGCCCAGCATCATTTCGGCAGGGAGCTTGCGCATTCGCGCGAGCTTACCGATGGCTGGGCCAATACGGCTTATCAACTGACGCTTGAGGACGGCTTCCAGTCGGTTATAAAGGTAGCTCCTACGGCGGTGGGGGCGCTTATGCGCTATGAGCAAGAGATGATGAAAACCGAGGTGGAGGTTATGAGGCTCGTGTCTCAGGATCGCCGCATTCCAGTTCCTGAAGTGTACGCTTATGATCAATCACGGTCACTTGTACCGACTGATTATTTCATTATGCAGTGGCTGGAAGGAGAGCCCTATAACAAAGTGAAGGAAAGCTTTACCCAGGAACAGCGGGAGCAAATTGAGCTTCAGTTGGGCGAGTACAATGCCTATATTAACAAAATCAGCGGGGAAAAGTTCGGTTATTATCCGCTTAACGAGGCATTTGCAAGCTGGACGGAGGCTTTTTGGGCGATGCTGCAAGGCGTGCTTGATGACGCAACGGATGCGGGCGTTACGCTTCCGGCAGAGCGCGTTGTCATTGAACAGGAGGTAAAGGAGCGCTTGCCTTATCTGGACGCGGTGACTAAACCAAAGCTGCTGCACTGGGATTTGTGGGATGGCAATATTTTTATTAAGGATAAGCAAATTTGCGGCATTATTGACTTCGAACGGGCGATGTGGGGCGATCCGCTGATGGAGCATTATTTTAGCCATTTTAACTTGTCGGAGACGTTTTTGCAGGGCTACGGTCGTGGAGCGCTGACGGCTGAGGAGCAAATAAGACGCAGTTTATATGATTTATATTTGGATCTCATTTTACTAATTGAATGCGCTTTCCGAAAATATAGCGACCAAACGCATCTGGAATGGGCAGAAAGCAATGCAGCTGAAGGCTGGGAGCGGTTTATGAAGCTCCAATAGCTGAAATAGCTGAAAGAATAAGAAGAAGAGCCGGGCAAGGGAATGAAAAGCTTGTAAAAAGCTTGCTTTTCGTTCACTTGGCCCGGCTCTTTTGTGCAATCAGCGTCCGGAGAGCTGCTGCTCCGCAATTTGAATAAGACGGCGGGTAATGGATCCTCCGATGGAGCCCATGTCACGCGTGGTCATATGTCCATAATAACCATCCTGCGGCAATTGAATGCCAAGCTCCTGCGCAACCTCAAACTTCATTTGCTCTAGCGCTGCACGCGCCTGTGGTACAACCAGCTGATTCGAACCTCTAGGCATAAGGGTGACCTCCTCAAGTAATGAGCGGCAGCAATTTTATAAGAAACCAAGCTCTCCTTGGACAAGGTGAAACGGCTGTGGCCGTCCTCTGGCGGCCCGGCGTGTTTCATTCCGAGAAATATAGAGAAAGGATGACGTTAGGATACCTTTCCTATATTTCAAGGTGAAACGGCTGTGGCCGTCCTCTGGCGGCCCGGCGCGTTTCAATCCGAGAAATATAGAGAAAGGATGACGTTAGGATACCTTTCCTATATTTCAAGGTGAAACGGCTATGGCCGTCCTCTGGCGGCCCTGCGCGTTTCAATCCGAGAAATATAGAGAAAGGATGACGTTAGGATATCCTTTCTCTATATTTTAAAGAAAAATGGCTTCCAAGCGCTGGCTTATTGCTATTATGTGGAGGAAGGTATGCGATTATTCACTAATTTATCCTGAATTTACCGCCGTTCAGCTGAACCTTTCCATGCTAAAATGATAGGACGGCAAGGGGGAATCGGCATGTTTAAGCGACCGATGCTGATGACGGCATATGATCAGCCTTTTGATAACGAGCATTTTTTATTTGAGCCGCTCATTGATGGGCAGCGCTTGCTGCTTTCTTTTATTAATAGGAAGGCGCGTTTGTTCACAAAGCATGGGTATGAGGTTACTCGGCAATATCCAGAGTTGCTCAAGCTGCCGCTGTCCCGTCCCGTGGACGTCGTGCTTGATGGAGAGCTTGCTTATATGAACCCAGACACACGGCGACTAGAATTTGCTCCGCTCATTGACCGATATAAGATGACGAAGGAAGCACGCATTCGCGAAGGCGCGATAAAATGGCCTGTTCGTTATTATGTGTTTGATTTGCTTTATTATGACGGAGTAGACTTGCGCAGCAAGCCGCTGCTGGAGCGAAAGAAGCTGCTGCAAGCGCTGCTTGAAGATAATGGTTTTTTTATGAAGCTGCCATATGTAACCGGATGCGGCACACAATTATGGGGTCGAATTGCCGCTTACGAGCTGGAGGGCATGGCTGGGAAAAGAAGCGAGAGCCAATACCTTGCCGGGCGGAGCGCCCATTGGCTGAAAATGACGAATGCGGCGTATTCCCGCATACATATGGACGCGAATACTGTGCTGCATGGCTCTGATTAGGAGCTATGCAGCCTTTTTTCTGGGGCAGAGCCGATTTTTGGTTTGGCTTTGACCCGTTTACACACAAAGTAATCAATAGCATAGGAAGGCAGTATGCCAATGCTGTATCTGACTAAATCAATACCGCTGAAGCCTTGTCCTAGCACAAGCCCTCCGAGCGTCGTATGGCGCACATTTCTAATCCAGTCGGCCTGATACAGCTGGCTGAATTCAATGCCGTAGCTGAAGGCTGCGCTGCAAGCAAGCGACAGGAGCAGGGGACGCCTGACCTGCAGCATGCGGAAGCCGAAGTAAACCATGCTGGCCCATAAAATATCGCCAAAGTGGGCGACGACGAAGGACGGCAGCTGGCTGGCGAAATACCGCGAGCTAAAGCCGAGCGCCATCGCAAGGAGGAAGGCTGCCGCATAATAAATGGTTGGTTTAAGCATCGTTTGTGCTCCTTTACATACTTTATCCTTATTTGAATCCATGCATTTGCTTAAACTCTCCAGGCGTACAGCCCACATAAGCTTTGAACAATGTATTAAAATACGTCGGATTTTCAAACCCTACTTGGCGGGCGATTTCATACAGCTTCATGCCGCCGCCGCGAATGAGCAGCTCCTTGCCTTTATTGATCCGCTCTTTATTGACATATTCCATTGGACGAAGCTTGAACGTCTTTTTGAAAAGCAGGCACAGATGCTGCGGCGTTACATGAAGCAGCTCTGCCAGCTCGGGCAATGTAATCGGGCGATGCAGATTCGCCTCGATATAACGCAGCACAGGATGAAGCCGCTCATTCATTTGCTGCGTGGCAAGACTGCCTTCGGCAAGCTGCTGGCGCAGCCCAAGCAGCACGCCATAAATTTGCTTGGAGCCGAGCATGCCAAGGCCCGGCTCCTTCTCCCGCATAAGGCGGAGCATATCGCTCATCATCTCTAAGACGGGGCGGGAGTCATTAATCGTATAGATGCCAGGGCGGGTCAAGCCTGCCAGCTGGTTTAGCGATTCCGCAAGCGGACCGTCATACGTAAACCAATAGGCTTCCCAAGGCTCTTTGACAGCATGGTAGCTATGGGTAAGCCTTGGAGGGAGCAGGAAGCCATCGCCTTGCTTGACCAGAAAACGTTCCTGCTCGATAATCAGCTCGCCTTCTCCTGAGACAACCTGCGTCCACTGGTAGTCGGGAAAGCCTTCCGGGCGACGAATGCCCTCCTGATGGTCCCAATGTCCCACACCGGTTACATAGACAGGCAGCTGATAATCCGTCGTCGTCAGCGTCGTATAAATAATTTCATTCATGGGAAGCATCCCCTCTTGGTTGCTAATGTTCAAATCTTTAAGTAAAATACGAAAATAGTTTAATGATCTTTACTTTTCTAGCTTTTATAATGTGAATATTATAACTAAACTTATACTGAGTTGAAAGAGGTGCCTTCCTTGTCAAAAAGCAAATTTACGTATCAGGCTCCAGCTAACGGATATCCAGAGTGGAATAACAACCCTACTATTTTTGAGCTTAATCGGTTGGATGCACATGCAACCCGTATTTCCTATACAAGTGTTAAGGAAGCGCTTAAAGGCGAGCGTACAAGCTCCGAGCGTTATGTTTCGCTGAATGGGGATTGGAAGTTTTCCTTTGCGGAAAATGCGGAAGCACGCATCGCTGATTTTTATAAATTGGATTATGACTGCAGCAGCTGGGCTTCCATTACAGTGCCAAGCCACTGGCAGCTTCAAGGGTATGATTACCCGCAATATACGAATGTAACTTACCCATGGGTGGGCAAGGAGGATATTAAACCGCCTTTCGCACCTGTTAAATATAATCCAGTAGGTTCCTATGCAACAACTTTTACCGTTCCTAAGGACTGGGATGGACAGCCTGTGTTTATCAGCTTCCAAGGTGTGGAATCTGCCTTCTACGTTTGGGTAAACGGTGATCTTGTCGGCTATAGCGAGGATACGTTTACGCCGGCGGATTTTGATTTGACGCCTTATTTGCAAGAGGGGGAAAACAAGCTGGCGGTGGAAGTATACCGTTGGTGCGACGCAAGCTGGCTGGAGGATCAAGACTTTTGGCGGATGAGCGGTATTTTCCGTGAGGTGTATTTGTATACGGCGCCTCAGGTCCATATTTATGACTTCTTCGCTAAGGCAGCGCTGGATGCGAATTATGAAGATGGCGAGCTGACGGTAGAGGTGAAGGTTCGTTTCGAGGAGGAAGCGTCCGAGCAGCAAACGGCAGTTGAAGCGATGCTGTATGATGCCTCCGGCGAGCCGGTTTGGCAGCAGCCGCTAAGAGGCGCGGCGATTCGTCAGGAAAAGGGCGAAACCGTAGCAGCATTAGCGCTAAACACAAAGGTTGCGCAGCCGCTCAAATGGAGCGCTGAGGAGCCGCATTTATATACGCTGGTGCTGTCGCTGAAAGATGCAGCGGGCAAGCTGACAGAAGCCGTTAGCTGCAAAGTCGGTTTCCGTACGTTTGAAATTAAAGACGGCTTGATGCAGATCAACGGTCAGCGGATTCTTTTTAAAGGCGTCAATCGCCACGAGTTTTCCTGCGACACCGGACGTGCGCTCAGCTACGAGGATATGGTTACCGATATTAAGCTGATGAAATCGCATAATGTTAATGCCGTACGTACTTCGCATTATCCGAACCATCCGCTGTGGTATGATCTGTGCGATGAATATGGGCTTTATGTTATTGACGAAGTCAATCTTGAAACGCATGGCTCATGGACATATGGGCAAAAAGAGGTTGGGGACGCCGTACCTGGAAACTTCCCGGAATGGACGGCAAATGTACTGGACCGCAGCCGCTCCATGCTCGAACGCGATAAAAACCATCCATCGATCGTTATATGGTCGCTTGGCAATGAATCGTTTGGCGGGGATAATTTCCTGAAAATGGCCGACTATTTCCGTGAGACAGATCCGTCCCGCATTGTGCATTACGAGGGCGTTTTCCATTGTCGCGAAAGCGAAGCGGCTTCGGATATTGAGAGCCATATGTATACAAGCCCAGCTGGTGTAGAAGCCTATGCCAAAAACAACCCGCAAAAGCCATTTATTATTTGCGAATACAGCCATGCAATGGGCAATTCCTGCGGCGGCTTGCATAAATACTGGGAGCTGTTTGACAAATATCCGATTCTTCAAGGCGCTTTCATCTGGGATTGGATCGATCAGGCTATTCGCACGCAAACACCGGATGGCATTACGTACATGGCCTATGGCGGCGATTATGGCGATAGCCCGAACGATGGCAACTTCTGCGGCAATGGTTTAATTTTTGCTGATCGTACCGTTTCCCCTAAGCTGCATGAAGTGAAGGCCTGCTACCAAAACATCAAAATTCATAGCCCGAACTGGGAAGCTGGAACGGTGCTTGTCGATAATAAAAATCTGTTCGTATCGCTTGATGCATACGAGCTGCACTGGAAGCTGAACAGCAACGGCATTATTATGCAAAAAGGCGTGCTGACCGTAGATATCGCAGCGGGTGCCTCTGCCGAGCTGGCCATTCCATTCCAGATGCCGACAGAAGCAGGACTGAATGAAGAAATTACGCTTACGGTAAGAGCTGTCCTTAAGGAAGCTACGCCATGGGCGGAGCAAGGACATGAGGTGGCCTTCGGTCAATTTATTGCGCCTGCACTGCCTGTATCGCCAGTTGCTGTAGAGATTGCATCGCCGCTGTATGGTGCAATAGCTGTAGAAGCTGAGTCGAATGGAGCGCTTGTGTTGACGGGCGAAGGCTTTGACATTCGCTTCAATCAAGCGAGCGGCGAGCTGGAGTCCTACCAAATCGGCGGCTCTGAGCTGCTGTCTTCGCCGATTGTCCCGAATTTCTGGCGTGCATATACCGATAATGACCGCGGAAATGGACATGTCGAGCGCTGTGCGCCTTGGCAGGCTGCTTCGAAGGAGCGCCAATTGATCCGCTTCAGCTGGGAAGCGCTTGGAGATCGCGTGAGAGTAAAATCGCAATATCGCTTAAGTGCTGCTGCTGAGACGCGCTGCGAGCTCGCTTATACGATATATGGCGATGGACTGGTAGAAGCGGAGCTGCTGTTGCAGCCAGGTGAAGGACTTCCGGAAATACCAGAAATCGGCCTGCTTTTCACAATGAATGAAACGTTTGATTCTATCGCTTGGTATGGCAATGGCCCGCATGAATCATATTGGGACCGTCAAACAAGTGCGCGTCTTGGCCGTTTCGGCGGCAAGGTGAAGGATCAGCTTATGCCTTACATTCGTCCGCAGGAATGCGGCAACAAAACCGAAGTGCGTTTCGCAGCAGTAACCGATGCAAACGGCAGCGGCATTTCGCTTCAGGGCGAGCCGCGCTTCGAATTAAATGTGCTGCCTTATACAGCCGATGAGCTGGAAGGGCATGATCATCCTTACAAGCTGCCTGTGAGCGATAAAACAGTCGTTCGCGTCAATTATCGTCAAATGGGCGTTGGCGGAGACGACAGCTGGGGAGCACGGGTTCATCAGGAATATACGCTTCCAGCGAATCGCGATTATCGTTTCCGTGTCTCGCTGCGCGGACAATAATCACATATAGCCACTCTATGGCAAACTGCCGCTATGACCGAACTGGTCACAGCGGCAGTTTTTTTGCATTTAGAGGGAAAATTTGAAGGGGGAATGATACACAGTTTCAACAAAAGCATTGACTAAAACCAAACATAAATATATTATGTCTAGATAAAAGGCGAACAATATTTATTTTTGTCTAAATAATATCTAGAGGAGTTGCAATAATGTTTAGTAATCGATTTTTCCGTACGATCATCCTGTCCAGAGTTTTGCTCCAATTGGGTATTTGGATTAGGAACTTTGCGATCTTGCTGTATGTGACGGAAGTCACGAACAACGATCCCTCAGCCGTATCGCTTATTTCGGTGGCAGAGTTTGCGCCGATTTTTGTCTTTGCCATCATTGGCGGCACGTTTGCAGACCGCTGGAAGCCAAAACGGACGATGATCGGCTGCGATTTCTTGTCCGCTTTTTCCGTCCTCGGCGTATGGATCGCATTGCTTAGCGGCTCATGGCAAGGACTGCTGCTGACGACGCTAGTTTCGGCCGTGCTGTCGCAATTTTCCCAGCCATCAGGCATGAAGCTGTTCAAGCAGCATGTACCACAAGATCAGCTGCAAGCTATGATGGGCATGTATCAGACCATAATGGCTGTATTTATGGTCATAGGACCGCTGCTCGGCACATTTGTATATCAGCACTATGGCATTGAGGTGGCGATTACGGCTGCAGCTGCGCTGTTTTGCGGCTCAGCAGCCGTATTGATGCTTCTGCCGCGCGATGCACAATCTGAGCGTACACAGCAGGAAGCGAGCTTCAGGCAAGAGCTTATGGCGGGACTTCATTATGTGTGGGGCCAGCATGCCCTGCGCTCTCTGGGACTTACGTTTGCAGCAATCGGCCTCGCTTCTGGACTTACCCAGCCGCTGGCTTTGTTTATTGCTATCGATAATTTAGGACAGGATAAGTCGTTTTTACAGTATTTATTAGTGGTTAGCGGGGCTGCGATGCTAGTTGGCGGAGGAGTGGTTATGTCGATCGGGAAAAAGGCAAGTCCGCGCAAGCTGCTCCTATTCGGCTTGTCGGCAAGTGCACTGGCTACGCTGGGCACCGGATGGTCGGAGAGCATTCCGCTAACGCTCGCTCTGCTCTTGGTCGGCGGCTTCTGTGTTCCGCTTATTCAGGTGGGGATTAACACCATTATTCTTCAAAACACCGATGCGGCCTTCATCGGCCGGGTAGGAGGTACGATTACGCCCATGTTTACCGGCATGATGGTCATCGGAATGTCGCTATCCGGCGTATTAATGGCAGCCTTGACGCTGCCCCTTGTATACAGCATAAGCGCGTTCATCTTTGTCATTGCCGTATTTACGGTGAAACTCGGGTATAGGGCAAGGCCAAGTGTTTCAAAAGCGTCAACACAGATTTGAAAATAGGACCTTAATCGCTGAATTATGGTAAAATAAAGCGATCACACGTTTCTTTGGGGAAGGATACCGTATGCTTTATTATTTTGCAGCGCTGCTTGCCGCTGCTTTACTGCTGCTGCTGACAAATCCGAGGAGCGAGTCGAATCGCTGGGCCGCTTTTTTTCTCGGATTTGCGTCCATAGGCGGGCTGGCAGATACGCTTGCCGCAGCAGAGTTGAATACGTTAGCGCATTTCGTTCAAATGCTGAATCACACCTTCACGCCTTACGGCGTACTGGTATTCAGCATCGTTTATTCCGATAAGGTGGCGAACGAGAAGGTGCGCCTGCTGCTTAAAGGACTGCTGCTGCTTCCCGTAGTCGGCATGCTGCTGTTCACGCCGATTACTCCAAAGCTGGAGCTGGATTACCCTATATTGCTAGCCTGGACAGCTCCTTATTATTTAGCCTCCTGCTATCTGCTGCTTGTCTCGTTATGGAGCGAGGAAAATAGCCGCCGGAAGCGGAATCGCTTTATAATTGCCCTTATTATGGTGCCGACGCTGCTGGCGGTGCTTGTTCTTATTAATGTAGCGAACGTCATTTCGCCCGCATTCGATTATTTCCGTTACATTTCGCTCTTCATCTTTTATTCGCTTGCTGTAGCTGTGTTGTGCACATTTGCTTATGGCGTGCTTGGCGTAAAGCTGCGGTTTGAACGCGATCAGTGGGAAAGCACTCGCAAGGCGGTCAGTTCCGGGACGACGATACTTAACCATACGATTAAGAACGAAATCGGGAAAATCGCGATCAGCACAGAAAATTTAAAAAGCGAGCTGTCGACCCAATCGCCTGAGGCAGCGGAGCAGCTGCGCATCATTGAAACGGCTTCAAGCCATATGCTTGCGATGGTGACGAGCATTCACAGCCAGACCAGAAGCATTGTGCTGCGCGAGCAGCCTGTCCGTTTGGATGAGCTGGTCGAGCGCTGCTTGCAGCAGCAGCAGGTGGAAGGAAGGCCCATTCGGCTCAAGCTGCATTCGTTATGCAGGCCAACCGTGCTGTGTGATCCGCTTCACCTGCTGGAAGCCATAAATAATCTGGTGCAAAATGCGATTGAAGCGATTCCCGAAGGAATAGCTGGAGAAATAAACGTGACGCTGAGCTCGCACAAAAAGGCGGTGCGACTGCTCGTGAGCGACACAGGTACTGGAATGAATGAGGAACAGCTGAAGCAAGCGCTGGAGCCTTTTTATAGTACGAAAAACCGCAGCCGCAACTTTGGACTGGGGCTCGCTTATGTGTATAATGTCGTGCATCAAAGCGGATGGACGATCGAGCTGTCCAGCATTCTTAATGAAGGAACAGAAGTGCTGCTGCATGTTCCTGCCCGCAAAGTGATGGAAATCAAGGAGGGAATTCGATGAGCCATATACGGGTGCTGCTTGTGGAGGATGATCCCGATTGGGTGAAGGCGATGACGCTCTTCTTGAACAAGGAAGCGGATTTGCTCATAGTAGGAGCTGCTTCTACGGCGGAAGAAGCGCTCAGCCTGGCTCGAACCTTGTCGTTTGATGTCGCATTGCTTGATATTCAATTAGCTGACCATCAGCAAAATGGCATCTATACGGCTGTAGAAATGCATCGCATCCACGCCGCCAAAATCATCATGCTAACCTCAATGAGCGAGGAGGAAGTGATGACCCAGGCGTTCACGGCTGGAGCGATTAATTATATTGAAAAAACAAATTTTCGCCAGCTGCCGGAAGCGATTCGCAGCGCTTATCATCATCCTGCACCGATGGAGGCGCTGCTTAAGGAATTGGCCAGGTTAAAGCGCGAGGAGCAATTGAAGGATTTAACGTCTGCCGAGCGGGAAGTATTCGAGCTGATTGAGCAGGGCTATACGCAGACGCAAATCGAGCAGAAGCTGTATAAGGCGGAGAGCACGCTGAAAAATCAAGTGAACAAAATGCTTAAGAAGCTTGGCGTCCGCAGCCGCAAGGAAGCGGTGGAGAAGGTACGGCGCAAAGGGCTGACCGCTGGCATGGAGGAATACAAAGAATAACCGCATAAGCGAGGGGAGGGTACTACGATTTGTAGTACCCTTTTTCGTATGCCCGCTACAAAAGTTAGCACTAAGCAAACTTCGTCTTTACTACTACAATGAAGGAAGAACGGAGGGGGCATGATGCAGGCGCCTACAAAAAAACAACCAGGACGAGCGCTGCTGCTCGTTGACGGACAATGCCAGCTGTGCAGCAAAATCTCGCAGTTCGTTATTGCCCATGATCCGGAAGCGTGCTTTCGCTTCGCTGCGCTGCAATCGCCAGCAGGGCAATATGTGCTGGAAGCATATTTGCTGCCTCCGAGCGACTTGGATACCTTCGTCATGATTGAGGATGGCTGCTGCTACACAAAATCGGAAGCAGCACTGCGCGTCTTGCGGCAATTAAACGGTCTTTGGCCGCTGTTATATGGCCTAATCATCCTTCCTGCTTTACTGAGAAACGTTGTTTATGATTGGATTGCGGCTAAGCGCTATGGTTGGTTTGGAGAAGTGGAGCATTGCTTGCTTCCAAACGCCAATCAGCGATCCCTTTTAATAGAAGAAAAAGAGGAGGCAGCTCCCTATGTCAAGTAAGCGAAGAGATAAGTCGATCTATGTCGAAACGACCATTCATACCGATTTGGATACGCTTTGGAACTACACGCAAATTCCGAGCAAGCATGTACAGTGGGATATGCGCTTTACAAAAATTTTATATTTGCCCCGCCATACGGAAGAAGAAATGCAGAAATTTCAATATCAAACACGCATCGGCTTTGGACTTGCGATAGCGGGCACAGGAGCGACTCGGGCAAGGTGGATAGAAAAAGAAGAAATTCAGTCCCGCCTGTCTACCCTTTCCTTCAGCTCGGAGCAGAAGCTGTCGCTGATTAGCAAGGGAAGAGGCTACTGGCAGTATACCGAGCAAGGAGACGACGTCATTTTTCTCACCCGCTACGATTATCAAACGCGCTTTGGAGCTGCCGGTAAAGTGTTTGATCGCCTTCTATTTCGCCCGTTATTCGGCTGGGCAACCGCATGGAGCTTCGATGTGCTCAAAATATGGCTGGAGCAGCACATTCCGCCTGTGGCAACGATTCAGCGCGCATTCATTCATTACGCAAGCCTGGCGCTGCTCGCTGTCTTGTGGCTTTATCAGGGCATTGTGCCCAAGCTGCTTTACCCGGAGACGGGAGAGCTTGCACAGATACAAGCCTCGGGGCTATTTTCAGGCTGGGAGCAGCAGGCACTCGTCCTTCTTGGGCTCGGGGAAGCGGCGCTGGCCATTATTTTCGTTATATTTCATCGTTTCCCGATCCTGTATAGCTTGCAGCTAGTCCTGCTTCTGCTCTTGCCGGCCGTTGCTCTGGCGAACAATCCAGAACTGCTGCAAGCCTCCTATAATCCGGCAACCATAACGATTCCGATGATTGGCCTATGCTTTGTGGCGTGGCGGACATGCAAGGATCTGCCCAATGCGTCGCGCTGTTTACGCAAACCTAAGGCGAAAGCTAAATACTAGAAGGGGGACATTAACGATGGGTTCGATTTATGAGCAAGTATTAGGAGCGGATTTTGCAAAGCTGCATCCCCGCATTCAAGAGCGGTTCGGCTTCAGCAGCACGGAAGGCATAGCTTCGATTGGCGAAGGCGTCATGGAGGAAATTTGGTACAGCAAGCGGGTAGCCATCCCGCTTTATATTGGCAGCTCGCGCCATATTATGTTTCCGCAGGGAGGCAGACAAATTCCGTTCACGATTGGGAATTATGCCTATGCCGACCGATTCGGCCGGGAAACGGTAACATGGAATAGAACGTTTAAATTTCCACAAAAAATACGAAGATTCGACGCTACGATGATTTATAGTCGAAAAAGCAATAAAATTGTCGATTATTTAGGAACGAAACAGCATCTCGCAGTAGACCTCGATATTTCTGCCGTACCGGGAGGAGGCATTCGCATCCGTTCAGGCGAGCAGCGCTTCTATGAGCGATATCTGCAGTTTCGTTTTCCGCGCCTGTTTACTGGCGAAGCCAATGTAACGGAGTGGTATGATGATGAGCAGAAGAAATTTCGAATTTCGGTGCAGGTGGACAATCCGCTGCTGGGTACGATTTTTCGTTATACGGGTTCCTTTCAGGCTTATTTCATCGATACCGGCAAGCAGCCGATTCCGCTTGATGCGAAGCCTCTGCGCGAGGAGCGCAGGGAGTAGATTCACAACTTGTTCAAAGTATGAATGCGTATTTCTCCCGCCTTGCTGGTATGATTAGGATGTGCTTGAAGATCATTTCGCCAGGAGGTAACACAGATGTCAACCCATACGATGAAAACAGCGATCGGCCGGCTGCGCCTGTTCGGCATTACGGAAGGGATTTCGTTCTTGGTGCTGCTCTTTATTGCCATGCCGCTAAAGTACGGTGCAGGCATTGACGAAGCGGTTGCCATTACAGGGATGCTGCATGGCTGGCTGTTTGTCATTTATCTAATCGGCATTGCCAACGCTTTTTTCGTTAAGCAATTATCCTTCTTTCATTCTTTTTTGGCAGTTGTTGCTGCCTTTGTACCATTTGGCCCATTTCTACTGGATCGCAAGCTGCGTTAATAGAGGTAAATGCGATAAATGTCTCAATTGTACATGCAGTCTGGTGCCCCGTACTCGGGGAGCCAGACTTTTTCTTATATTCCGTGCACTTTCAGTAAAATTTTTTTGAAAAACGGTGTCTTAAGCACTAGTACGATTAAACCGAGATATGCTATGTTATTTCTATGATTCATCCAACTCCCAATAGAGAACGAAGAAGTATTTTTTGGAAATCCATCCAAAAGAAGAGGATTTCGCCAAATCGTGTGGAAACTTACTTAACCAGTATTTGAGACATGACGAATAAGAATCCGAGGTAAATGAATGCAAAATTCAGTATTTTTCAAAAGTGTGATAAACTCTGATTCGATCTTGGATTCTATTGGGTTGTTAGGGCAATACCTGGAGACATTGATCGGTTGCCAGCATATTTGTTTATTGCTGCCGCACGATAATGGGCGAAATAAGCTTATACCATATTCTTTCAAAATCAATCAAACGGATCTGAAGCTGCTGCAGCAAATGGCGATAGACACCGATTTATTTTCAGACATGTCCTCGGGCATGCACCTCTGTATAACGATGAGCAGCGCCAAACCTGCGATTAAACTCCTGTCCATGACAACTTTCCAATCGCTATATACCTTTCACCTAAACCGTTCTGTCTATGGCGCAATTTTATTGTGCTTCCGTTCCCCAGTTCAGTTGACAGACGAGCAGCTTCATATCTGCCAGATGGTTACAATGCAAATGGAACAGTTAATCGAGAAAATTTATTTTCGCAAACAGGTGTTGAAGCAGCAATCCTACGAGAATTTGGTCAACACATTGCGGATGAAGGATGGCTTTACGCTTAATCACTGTTATAATGTGGCCTTCTACGCTTCTTTGTTAGGCGCCAAAGTAGGGGTTGATGCTGAGCAGCTGGAGCAGCTCAAAATCTCGGCACTGCTGCATGACATTGGGAAAATTGCCATACCGGATTCGATACTGCTCAAGCCTGATCGACTGACGGATGAAGAATTTTCGGTCATCAAACAGCATCCTGCAATCGGTTACGAACTGCTCAAGGATTTGCCTGATGTTCAGAAAATATTGCCTGTCGTACGATGGCATCATGAGCGTATTGATGGCAGTGGCTATCCGGACGGACTCAGCGGGGATGATATTCCTTTGCTTGTGCGGATTGTCAGCCTGGCAGACGCCTTTGACGCCATGACTTCCACAAGAGTGTACAGGCACTCCCTGCCTGTTTTCGAGGTTCGCAGGCAGCTGGAAATCAACGTAGGCAAGCAGTTTGACGGGCTGCTCGTGCAGGCATTTCTGCAAATGCTTGATGATCATATGATTATGGACAGATTGGTTTGGGATGAGTGATTTTATAGTGAAGAAGGTTGGGGACATATATGCGCAAGAGGATTTTTATTGTCGACGATGAGCCTCACAACATCCATATACTCCGTGTTTTCTTGACATCGCTGAATTATGACATTTATGTAGCCGAGAACGGCAGGCAGGCGGTGGAAATGATTGACGCTGTTGCGCCGGACTTGATTTTACTGGATGTTATGATGCCGGATTTGTCGGGATTTGAGGTTTATAAACGCTGGCTGGACAAAGATGATTTTGATGTGCCGATCATTTTTTTGTCTGCCAATGTGCAGAAGAAGGCGATGCTGGAAGGCCTTCAGCTTGGCGCATTCGATTATTTAACCAAGCCTTATGATCTCGATTTGCTGGAGATGAAGGTGTCGATTGCCTTGCAGCAAAAAATGAAGCTGTTCAATTTGAAGAAGGATAATGAGCAGCTTGCAGAGCTGGCTTATGTGGACGCACTAACGGGGCTTTACAATCGTACATATTTGGAAGTGGTCGCTCAGCAAATTAAAGACGGAGATAAGCATTATGAGTCCGTTCTGATGATTGACATGGATAATTTTAAAACGATTAACGACACCTTCGGCCATATGATCGGCGACCAGACGCTTCGCGACATTGGAAACATCCTGTACCAGGTGCTGTCTCCTTATGTGCATGTGACTTTCCGCTATGGGGGAGACGAGTTTCTCGTTATATTACAGGATAGCGGAGCAGCGCTCGCGGCGGCGGAAGCCATTATTGCGGCTGTTGATCAAATACAGGTCGGCCATCCTTCTCAAAAGCAGATTCAAGTTTCCGTTAGCATCGGAGTGTCTCACAGCTTAGACTGCAATACCCTTCATCAGATGATATCGCAAGCGGACTCTGCATTGTTAGGCTCAAAACGAGGCGGCAGGCACCAAATAACGGTGAAGTAATCTACGATGAATGGATGATGTGAAGTGATGGAATTAAAGAGCTTCAAGAAGCTTTTTCATATGACCAAGATTATTAACTCGCAATATGAGCAGTCCGAAATTTTACAAGTGTTTGTTGATGCAATAGCGAGTGAGATTACCCAGGCCGACCTTGTTGGCTTTTTTCTCAAGCAGCCGGATGGGACGTACAAGGGCTACAAAGGAAATAAAATGCCTGTCGATATAACAGAGCTTATCATTGATCCATTGAAGGACGCTTTCGTTCACGATATTATGGAGAATCGCACGATTGGCTACATTCCCGATACGAGCAAAGACAATCGCATTGACGATACGAAAAAAAATCTGCTGAGCATCAAGTCGATTCTCGGGATTCCGGTTATTGTCGATGATAAAATATTCGGCCTTGTGTTCGTTCATGACTTTGGCAAGCCTATGAATTTAACGCAGGAGCAAATGGACGTAACGGAAGCGTTCGTCAATATGGCCAGCGTGGCGATCCGCAATTTGCAAATGTTCGAGCAGTCGCAGGAGCTGCTGGAGAAGCAGCAATTGCTGCTTGATGCAACGAAGTCGCTGTCCAAATCGCTGTCCGTGCGCGAAGTTTTGAAAACCTGCTTTTATTATATGCAGCGTGCCAGCGGCTCCGATGATGTTGCCATTCATCTGTTCAATGAGAAGGATCGGACAGTCGAGCCTTTCCATCTCTCTTCTCTGAATGTGAAGGAGGAGGACTGGCGCGGGAAGCATCGTGATGTAATCAAGCTGAATATCGACAGCGACAAGCTGTTTTACGAAGTCATTATGCACAAGAAGGCGATTTTCATACCGGATGTTTTTGCGGACGAGCGCCCTAATCATAAAGCGTGCGAAATGTTTGGTATTAAAAGCTTGCTTGCGATACCGCTTGTTGCCAAGGGCAGCGTATTCGGCATTATTGCTATTCCTTCGATTCATAAACCTACAGCGTATGAGGAAGGCAAAATTGAGTTTTGCCATTCCATTGCTGATGTAACGGCAACGGCTTTGTCTAATGCTTTGCATACCGAGCATTTGGATCAGGCGGTAAGCGAGCGCTCGATGGAGCTGCAGCAGGCGAACTTCAAGCTGGAGGGGCTTGTGAAGGAACTCGAATATTTAAACGAGCTGAAAAATGATTTCATTGCGACGCTGTCGCATGAACTGAGAACGCCAATCACTGCAATCAAGGGCACCGTCGATATTTTGGGCAAAGGGCTGCTTGGTCAATTAAACGATGCACAGCATGATTTGCTTGATACGGCGGGCAGATCCATTGAACGTTTATTAAATCAGGTAAACGAGCTGCTTGATTTTGCCAAGATGGAAAATGGGAAATTTGAGCTCAGCTACAAGGTTGTCGATTTTAATGATTTAATTCATGAGGCAGCACGCATCGTCCAGTCGCTGGTCAATAAGAAGAAAATCAACCTGGAAATAGAAATCGAAGAGACGGCCGACATGATTATTCAGGCCGATCGGGAACGCATTTTGCAAATATTGCTGAATTTGTTGTCCAATTCGGTGAAATTCACGCCGCAGCAAGGCCAAATTACGATCCGTGCTTCTTCTGACGATGAACATTTGAAGCTGGAAGTATGCGACAATGGCATCGGCATTCCGCTTGAGAAGCAAAAAAATATTTTCACGAAATTTTACCAGGTTAACAATCAAATTAATGGCACGGGGCTGGGGCTTGCTATCTCCAAGCAGCTGATCGAACTGCATGGCGGTCAAATCTGGTTTGAAAGTAATGAAGGAGCAGGCTCCATATTTACGTTTATGCTGCCAAAAAGGGGGCGGAGATAATGCGTGCTATCGAAGCGGGTCTGCGTTTTTTGATCAAGCAGGGGGTTAAATATATATTTGGCATTCCTGCAGGTTCGATTAATGCCCTTTACGATTGTTTATATGATTTGCCCGAGCTGCAGGCGGTAGTCGCCAAGCATGAGACAAGCTCTGGCTATATGGCGGCAGCTTATACGCGAATCACCGGCATCCCGGCAGTTTGCGTGGGCTCCAGCGGCCCGGGAGCGACTAATTTGGTGACTCCAGCCGCTAACGCATGGAAAGAGAAGCTGCCCGTTATCTTCATCACTGGCTCGGTACCATCGCCGAAGCTTGGCAAAGGGGGCGCGCAGGAGCTCGGAGCTGATCCGATTTTTTCGCCTGTCACAAAGCTCAGCCGGATGGTAATGAATGCGGAGGAGCTGCCGGCAGCTATTGCCGAGGCCTACTGGACGGCGATTAGCGGGGTTCCGGGACCGGTGCACCTGTCAATCCCTATCGACCTGCAAATGGCTGATATAGGCGAAATGGAGCTGCCTGAGCTGCCATTGATACAGGAGCAGATGGTACCTGTAAATAAAGTGCTCATCGATGCGGCCTTGCAAGCTGTGCTGCAAGTTGGCGAGCGAGGAGCAATCTTGCTCGGACATGGGGCGAAAAGCGCCCCGGCGGAAGTGCTCGCATTTGCGGAGCGGACAGGCTGGATGGTCGCCACGACGCCGCGGGGCAAAGGAGCGTTCCCTGAGAACCATCCGCAATCGCTTGGTGTGTACGGACTGGCGGGCAATGATAAAGCGGTTGAATTTCTAAACAGCGATGGACATAAGCTTCTATTAGTGCTGGGGTCAAGCCTCGGCGAGCTTGCAACCTGCAATTGGGAAGCACGGCTGACCGCAGGCAAGCAGCTTATTCATGTCGATTATGATGAGCGGGAGCTTGGACGCTGCTATGCAGCGGACATTGCGCTGCATGGTGAAATTGCGCATGTACTGCGCGAACTTAGCGCAGGGCTTGCTAAGGCAGGAAGCGGCTTGACTGCGGAGCGAAAAATGCTGCTGGAGCAGCTGCATCTTGCACGGTTAGAGGCGGCGGCAGATGCTTCGGCAATGGAGACGTGGAATACACGTACAGCGATCCGTTTGCTTGGGGCAAACGCTCCAGAACAGACCCGCTTTTACATCGATATCGGCGAATTTATGACCTATTCGATTCAAAATTTGCTTATTCGTGAGCAGCAGCAATTCGATATTAATATTAATTTTGGCGGCATGGGCTCTGGCATAGCGGGCTCGCTGGGCGCGAAGCTTGCAGAGCCTGATCGTCCCGTGCTTTGCATAACGGGGGACGGCTGCTTTTTTATGCATGGCCTTGAAGTAATGACGGCGAAAGAATACGGTTTGCCAATCGTTTTCGTAGTCATTAACAATGCTCGATTGGGCATGGTGTACCATGGTCATATGCTGCAATACGAGCGCTGTCTCAGCGATTTCTCGCAGCAGCGCGTCAGCATTGCAGCAGTCGCACAGTCGCTTGGCATCCGCTATGTGCAAGTCGAATCCACGGTGCAGCTTCAAGCCGAGCACGTGCAGCAGTGGTTTGCTGAAGGCAAAAGTGGACCTATCGTCGTAGAAATTATTGTGGATGGCAATGAAATTCCGCCAATGGGCGAACGAGTGAAGTTTTTGCAAGGCGCGACGTATTAAGGCTCAAACAGGAAAATGGTCAATCTGAAAATAAAAACGCTAAGCCATCGAAAGATAGAGGCTTA